>CAZLVP010000001.1:0-34829 GCA_964563055.1 uncultured Thermoplasmatales archaeon
CCTATGAGGTCCGCCTGGGAGGATAGGGACCCAACGCACTCATTCCCCATCGTTCCGATATACCCCAGAGTTGTTATAAAATGTTACGGAGCTCATCTATCGATGTTGAGATAGAGAGGAGGATGTTATATTATCGATAATACGAACTCGTACCTTTTACCGAGCATCCTAAGGGTCGCCATGTACTGGGAACAGTTCCCATCTTCGTCCCCTTCCGCCTCCTCAGGTGGCCCCTCAGCGTTCTCAACGAAGACCAGATCGCACCCCACGCAGGAATCGAGCCTAAGCTTGCCAATGGACGACCTTATAAGCTCTCCTCCGCATCCCGGACATGGTACATCCGGTTCGGCGGTCCTGCGCCCCTTTTTCATTACATCCTTGGTAAGTGCATGTTCTATCTTGAACCCAAGTCCTCCGCATATCGAACACCTATAGAGAGGGACATCGCCGTAGACCCATACCTCAAGGTGCTTTTCGCAAAGAGGGCAATTCATATCAGGGGACGAAAGGACCCTGGAGATGCATTCATCGGTCGTCAAACAGCTCACCGGAGATTCACAATCAAACAATGGGAATAAGACGATGATACCTATCATGTTAGGCACATTCGTCCATCCTACCTCCCACCCTATAAATACCATATCGGGTCTCTTGTGGCGTGGAGCAAAAGGACGGGAACATCGTCCATCCCCTCATCAAAGAGGGTGCCATCAAGGCCAGGGACTATCAGGTCAATATTGCTAGGACCGCAATGGATAGGTCGACCCTTGTGGTCCTGCCGACAGGCCTTGGGAAGACGGTCATCGCCCTTTTTCTAATGGCCGAGAGGTTGAAGGACCAGGGTTCCAGGGTCCTTATGATGGCCCCCACCAAACCTCTGGTGGAGCAGCATCGGACCTTCTTCTCTGAGATGCTCCCGGGTCTGACGAACTGTATGTTGACCGGCGAGGTCCCACCAGAGAGGAGGAAAGAAGGGTACCAGAAGAACCGTATCGTCGTCACTACACCTCAGGTCGTCAAGAACGATCTGATATCAGGAGAGCTCGATATCTCATTGTTCTCGACCCTTGTCATTGATGAGGCCCATAGGGCGGTGGGGGACTATCCTTACCCGTTCATCGCCGAGGCCTTCTATGGTAAACATCCCGACGGCCTCCTGCTCGGCCTCACCGCTTCGCCTGGACATGACCCATCGAGGATCCACGAGGTCTGCCGGAACCTCGGGATAGAGAACATAGAGGTGAGGGTGGACTCTGACCCAGATGTCAGGCCTTACGTCCAGGATATGGAGGTCATAACGATCAAGGTGGAGGTCTCCCAGGGGATGCGGTCCATAATCCAAATGCTTGAAAGGATGTTCCTAGAGCGCATCTCCAAGCTCCAGAGGATGGGTGTCCTCAGAAAGGGATCGGTCACGAGCGTCAAGGAGCTCATAGGGGCCGCCCACAGGATCCAGGAGATGATAGTCAAAGCCCCAAAGGAGGGTGGTGCTTACTACCAGGCAATGTCGGTCCAGGCCCAGGCCATGAAGGTCGCTCATGCTTTGGAGCTAGCAGAGACGCAGGGTACCGAGGCGCTCTACCAATACCTGGACAGACTCCTCAAGGAATCATCAGACCCGAAATGCTCGAAGGCAACGAGATCTGTCGTATCTGACAATATGTTCGGTCTGGTGCTCAATAAGGTCGGAGCGATGAGGAGCGAACCGCACCCCAAGCTCGATGCTATGGTGAGGTTCATCAGGCAGCAATTGCGTGAGGACCCCTTATCAAGGATAATCGCGTTCACCCATTACCGGGATACAGCTACCATGGTCCTGTCCAAGCTCAAGCCATTCGATGGGATGGGCATCAGGGCGGTCAGGTTCGTAGGTCAGGCCACAAGGGAAGATGATGCGGGGCTATCCCAGAAAGAGCAAAAGGCCGTCCTTGACCGTTTCAGGGGAGGTGATGCTAATGTTCTCATTGCAACATCCGTGGCGGAGGAGGGTCTGGACATTCCTGGGGCAGACCTGGTGATCTTCTACGAGCCGGTCCCCTCCGAGATCCGCACCATCCAGAGGCGGGGCAGGACAGGCCGTCACTCTGCTGGCAAGGTCATAGTCCTTGTGAGCAAGGAGACAAGGGACATTGCATATTCCTTCTCGGCCAGGGATAAAGAGGCAAGGATGGAGCGACAGCTGTTATCCCTCAGGAGGATGCTTTCAAGGATACCACTTCCGACCAGAGAGCGTAAGGTCCCATCCCCTCTCTTCGATCAGAGGAACGCCACCACTCTCGAATCGTTCTCTCTCCCCGAACCGGTACCGATCGACCCTGGGGGACCGGAGATGACCGTTGACCACAGGGAGATGGGCTCGACCGTTGTTGAGGAGCTCATCCGCTCAGGGGTGAAGATCAGGTCGGCACAGTTGGAAGTGGGAGATTATCAGCTCTCGGACCGTGTTGTGGTCGAAAGGAAAACTGTCCAGGACCTATCGGATTCGCTCCTTGATGGGAGATTGTTCGAGCAGTTATCTAGGGCTAGGGAGGGTTTTGAGAGGCCTTTGATGATAGTGGAGGGCGATGATATCTTCAACAGGAGGAACATAGCCCGCAATGCATTGATGGGCGCTCTGGCATCCATCACCGTTGATTTCAATGTCCCAGTGGTGATCACCAGGGACCCCAAAGAGACCTCGGAACTTCTCCTGGCCATCCTAAAAAGATCAGGGGCCGGTAATGGGGAAAAGAGGGTAAGGGTCAGGTCCAAGGGTGGTAGGACCTATGATATCCAGGTAAATGTCCTTTCCTCCCTTCCAGGCATCTCCGTTATAACAGCAAGGAAGCTCCTTGAACGGTTCGGTTCGCTGAGAAGGGTCATTGCCGCAACCGAAGAGGAGTTGAAGGAGGTCGAGGGAATAGGTAGGGTCAAGGCCCGAGCGTTGTCAACGCTCCTGGATATTGAACCCCACGATCAGACCATTGACGATGGCGATCATGATTAAAGTACAGAACCGACCGTGGGTTCAATGGTCTTAAGCGACCAAGGGGGAACTGTTGCTCAGGAGTTATGCTCTATGACCTCGGTCTCTTGTTCACCGAGGCCTTTGGCCTTCTTTTCCCAGCTAGGGGTGCCTGCGTCTTCCCAGTTAGGTCTCTTAAGGATATCGATATCGAGCACCTGGTTCCTCTTGAGCTCATCGGGTGTGGCCATGAAGCTTATCTCCTCATGGCTACCGAAGGATTCGACCTTCCCCGGCCGTTCCTCTTTTTTCTTTGGGACCACCATGAACGGGTTGTCAATTTCCTCGGGCATTTGGAACCCCATCATATATTGGACAGGTCGATATTTAATACTGACCGTTCGGGTTAAATAGGCACCATGGTAGAGGTCCCCCATTTTATGAAGAATGTTAGATAGGTAATGGGTTAAAGTTACATGGTGTTACGGAGGGCTTGAGGATACTTGGGAATCACAGGTCCTTTTGTATGATCTCAGAACATTAAGCGTCCAGGCCATGTTCGCCCCTAAAACCGTCATGGTCTCCATCCCCTCGTCATCCTTTAGAACGTCCCCGGGGTCCCTCCCTATTCCAATGTTCCAGTATGAAGAGCCCGGTACGATCATCTGCATTACCAGTAGGAAATCCATTAGGGCGTTGAATGTGGTCATTCCGCCCGCCCGCCTTACCGCAACGACAGCAGTCCCCACCTTTCTCTTCAAGAGGAAGTCGTTGGCCTTGGAGACCCTCCCGACCCTGTCCATCATTGCTTTGATCGAAGGTGTGACATTGGCCATATAGACCGGTGAACCAAGTATGATCCCATCTGCACCCACCAACAGGTCGATCAGATCGTTCACAATATCGTCCTCTATGGCACATCTGCCGTTCTTCATCTTGAAACATTTTCCGCAGTCTGTGCAGCCACTGATAACATTTCCAGATAACTGGATCAGTTCGGTCTCGATGCCCTTCGAGCGAAGGACCTTGAGGACCTCCTCAATTAGGATGGCAGTGTTCCCATCCCTACGCGCACTCCCGTTTATCCCGATGACCTTCATCGCACCCACTCTTCCTTACTCATCTGGAAGCAAATCAGGGCTCAGGATATTTAACCTTTACCCGTTCATTCTGGATTTTTGATAGTGAATAGGAACGGTCCGAGACCGTAGTCACCCATCAACATCTGGCTTGAAGCCCAAGGAGACCGAATTGATGCAGTACCTTTGGCCTGTTGGTCCGGGACCATCTTCGAAGACATGCCCAAGGTGTCCTTTGCATTTTGCGCACATGACCTCGGTCCTTTCCATCCCATGACCTGTATCGGACCTCAGGAGGACGTTGTCAGATGAGACCACATCCTTGAAGCTGGGCCACCCTGAGCCAGAGTCGAATTTGTCCTTTGAAGAGAAAAGGACATTGCCACAAGCGGCACAGGTGTAGGTCCCCTCGGTCGAATTGTGAAGGAGTTTTCCGGAGAATGGCTGCTCAGTCCCCTTCATCCTCAGGACCAGATACTGTTCGGGTGTAAGCTTGGACTTCCAGGGATCCTGTTCAGATTGTAGGGTCGTCTTAGTGGCCTGCATGTATAAATGGATGGTCTCAAAGGTCAAAATGATTGTCCCTTAAAAATTAGAGGGGTGAAAGCATTATTTTTTGAAAAATGCTATTTATATTATTTATTAATAATTATTTTTATTTTAATGGATTGTCATATTGATACCTTTTAATATCTAGAACCAGTTCCCCCGCCGGCAATCGGAGGGCACCGTTCAGAGCCCAGTTCTGGGCATTGAAGGAACATGCTCATGGTCCGTTGCCAGGGTCTTACCATAGGAGGAAACGAAATGGCAGGTCAATTCTCTGTAGATGAGTTCATGAACGGAGTGGCGGCCAGGAACCCCGGTGAGAAGGAGTTCCATCAGGCCGTGAAAGAGGTTGCTGAATCGGTAGAACCGGTGCTGAGGAAGCACCCGGAGTACCTCAAGGCCAGGGTTCTAGACCGAATGGTCGAGCCCGAGAGGCAGGTCATGTTCCGGGTCCCCTGGGTCGATGACCGTGGGGAGGTCCAGGTCAATCGCGGCTTCAGGGTGGAGTTCAACTCCGCCATAGGCCCTTACAAGGGGGGTCTCAGGTTCCACCCGTCGGTATATCTGGGCATTATTAAGTTCCTAGGTTTCGAGCAGATCTTCAAGAACTCGCTCACGGGGCTTCCCATGGGCGGTGGCAAGGGCGGTTCCGATTTCAATCCCAAGGGGAAGAGCGATAACGAGGTGATGAGGTTCTGTCAGTCCTTTATGTTCGAGCTCTTCAGGCACATAGGGCCCAACACCGATGTGCCGGCGGGGGATATCGGTGTCGGCGGCAGGGAGATAGGCTTCATGTACGGGGCCTACAAGAAGATCACCAACCGGTTCGAGTCCGTTTTAACGGGGAAGGGCATTAACTGGGGTGGGTCCCTGGCAAGGCCCGAGGCGACAGGATACGGGGCCGTCTATTTCACTGAGGAGATGTTGAAGACCAGAAAGGATTCTTTCAAGGGCAAGACGGTCGTCATCTCCGGTTCCGGCAATGTGGCCCAGTACGCGGCCCAGAAGGCAACGCAGCTCGGAGGAAAGGTCGTCACCCTTTCCGATTCCGATGGTTTCATCTACGATCCGAACGGAATAACAGGCGACCGGTGGAAGTTCATAATGGAACTGAAGAACGTCAAGAGGGGAAGGATCAAGGAGTACGCGGACATGTTCAAGGTCGAGTACCATGACGGTCAGAGGCCCTGGTCCATTCCATGTCAGATCGCATTGCCATGCGCCACACAGAACGAGATTGACCTCAATGATGCGAAGAAGCTGGTCGATAATGGATGTTTCGCCGTTGCAGAGGGGGCCAACATGCCCTCCACACCCGAAGCGGTAGAGCATTTCATAGCCAATAACGTCCTCTTCGGACCTGCCAAGGCCGCCAACGCCGGTGGTGTTGCAACTTCCGGTCTTGAGATGTGCCAGAACCACATCGGCCTCTCCTGGCCCTTCGAGGAGGTAGATAGGCAGCTCCATCAGATCATGGTGAACATACATAAGAACAGCTGGGATGCCGCGGAGAAGTACGGTTCCAAGGGCAACCTGGTCGTTGGGGCCAACATCGCTGGTTTCGTCAAGGTCGCAGATTCGATGCTGGACCAGGGCGTAATCTGAACAAGCCCAGGGTATCGGCCGCCCGGCCCCTATCGACCGGGCGGTAACATTTTGTCTCAAAAAAATAATTTTTTTTCACTTACTGTCGCACAATCGACCTAATTATGTCCATAATAAAAAGGAAATGAATAAATTTATATACATACATGAATTGAGCAGACCCGCCCGTCAGGGCACCACTAATTACGGGGCGATACGCTTGGCCGAAAAGGGATTCAACGCATACAAGATGGCCCAGTCGCAGTTCGATGCCATAGCAGAGAAGCTCGGACTCGATGATGCCACCAGGGGACTGCTCAGGGAACCGCTCAGGGAATACCACTTCTCCATCCCTGTCAGGATGGACGATGGCAACTACAAGGTCTTCAGGGGCTTCAGGGTGCAGCACAACGATGCCAGAGGTCCGTGCAAGGGAGGTATCAGGTTCCACCCCCAGGAGACAGCAGATACCGTCAGGGCACTTGCAATGTGGATGACCTGGAAGTGCGCGGTTGCGGACATTCCATTAGGAGGCGGTAAGGGTGGTGTCATATGCGACCCACACGACATCTCTCTCAGGGAGCAGGAGGCCATCTGCAGGGGCTGGGTCAGGCAGGTATGGAGGAACGTAGGTTCCTTCCAGGACGTTCCAGCCCCCGACGTGATGACCACCGGGCAGCACATGCTCTGGATGCTCGATGAGTATGAGAAGGTCACGGGCATGAAATATCCCGGATTCATAACCGGGAAACCGGTCGGTATGGGCGGATCCCTAGGCCGTACCGAAGCGACCGGTTACGGTGTCGTCTATCAGACAAGGGAGGCGTTGAAGGACCTTGAGATCGACATTAAGAAGACCACCGCAGCGGTCCAGGGCTTCGGCAACGTAGCCCAGTACACAATAGAGCTCTACCACCAGTATGGTGGCAAGACCATATCCGTCTCATGCTGGGACCAGGCCGACAAGAAGGCCTACACCTTCGTCAGGGAGAGCGGTGTTGACCTGCCACAGCTCAGGAACATAACCGATAGGTTCGGTTCCATAGACAAGGCCAAGGCCAAGCAACTGGGGTATGAGGTCATTCCCGGGGAGGACTGGATAAAGCAAAAGGCCGACATACTGTTCCCTTCGGCCCTTGAGAACTCCATAACCAAGGAGAATGTGGACCTCATTGACAAGAAGGTCCGGCTCATTGGCGAGGGTGCCAACGGTCCCACGACCCCCGAGGCTGACCAGGTCATCAATTCGAGGAAGATCCTGTTGATACCCGATTTCCTTGCGAACTCCGGTGGTGTCACGACCTCATACTTCGAGCAGGTCCAGTGCAACATGAACTACTTCTGGCCTAAGGATGAGGTTCTGGGGAAGCTTGACGAGAAGATGACAATGGCCTTCCACTCGGTCCTCGACCTCTCGAAGAAGAAGAACCTCCCGATGAGGGATGCGGCCTACATGATAGCCATCTCAAGGGTGGCCGAGGCCTGCCATCTCCGCGGATGGGTCTGAAGTAAAAGGTAATTATCCACCGACCCTTTACCCCGTACAGCAACGGCTGGGAAAGGATGAGCGCGAGCAGCGGACCCGAAGAAGGAGAATCGAACGTTCTTTCAGCCCCTAGGCTTCCTGAAGGCCGATTCGCCCCACCAGGAAGCTCAAGTGGGTCCCTTGTCCGGACCATCCTCCTGGTAGGGACGCCCTATGATCTGTTCTCCCTCGATGAGGAGCATAGGCTCCAGGATGTGCTCCGGAGGGAGTATTCCTGCCGGGACCTGGGTTACGTACCGTTCATCGAAATGGCTTCGGACCTCGGCCAGGCCTTAGAGATGACCAGGAGCACCAGATATGACCTATTGGTCCTTTTCAAACCAGCGCCAGGCCAGGAGACCTCTCGGTTCCTTTCAGGGATAAGGACCGAGAACCCCACCCTACTGGTCGCCTGCATCGTTATGGGCGGGACGGATCACGATAGGCTGTTGGGACCGTCCCGGAACGACTGTGATATATTCCTCTTGTGGGAGGATGATATCGAGATCTTCCAAGCCCTTATTACCTTAGCAGATGACCTGTCATACCTAAAGGCTGCGACCGGAAAGACTCACTTACGGTCCGCTGTGGTCGTTCTAGAAAAGGACCTGAGGTCTTTCTCACGGACACTGATGGTAGCCCACAAAGCCGTTTGGGAGACGGCTCTTTGGAACATGCGACAGGACCTGACCCAGGAGGAGAGGCTTGAGAGGACATCAAGGAGGCCAATGGTGATTGATGCCTGTTCGGGTCGTGAAGCTGGCCTGCCCAAATGGGTGAGGATATCTTGTATCCTTGCCCCGTCACTTCCCCGTAATGATGTTGGCCTGTTGTCCCTCCTTGATGACCGGGCAGGGACCCCGCTCCTCTGCATAGAGGATAGGATCGCCGGTATGGACGGTCGGGAAAGGACAGGCCAGTTCCTGCATAAGGCCTTGGGCCTGGACCCCCCCCTCATAGATCAAGGAGAGGATAAGGTACCGATAAAGATAGAGGACCTGAGGACTTTGGAGATAATCATGGGCTCCCTTCCTCTCGATCTCATCGATAAAGTGCTTCGTGAGGGCGAGGTCCAGAGATGGTTGATGGGCATGGGAGAGGTCGATCTGGCAGACATTATGCTCTCCATGTGTATGCAGGGGACCATCACTGACAGGGACAGAGAGGTCGTGGTCTCTGCGGTAAGGAGGAGGCGGTACAGGGGTTCAGGCACCTCCATCATGAGCTATGACCGGACCGATGTTGGGAAAGGGCCCCAATTTTCCAAGATAGGCAGGGGAGCGATGGGAGGCAAGGCCAGGTCGCTACATTTCATGGGTAGGCTCCTTGAGACGGAATTCCAGGGCAAGGGATATCAAGGCATTCGGGTCAGTATACCCCGGACCGTCGTGCTATGTACCGATATGTTCGAGAGGTTCCTTTCGGAGAACCATCTCTCGTACGGGGAGCTCGAACTCCTTCCTGACGAGAGGATCGTACAGACCTTCCTCTCATCGGACATCCCCCCTATCCTGCTCGGTGACCTTCGCTCGGTCCTCGAAGAGTTCGATGGTCCTGTCGTGATACGGTCCTCCAGCCTTCTGGAGGATGCCCTCTTCCAACCCTTCGCAGGCATTTATGCCTCTGTTATGCTATCGAACAGTCAGATGGAGAGGGACCAGAGGTTCCAGAACCTTTGTACGGCCGTGAAGTACGTATACGCCTCCACTTACCTCTCAAGGGCAAGGGCTTACATCAGGTCTACCGAAAACGACCCCTCCACAGAAAGAATGTCTGTTATGGTCCAGGAGGTGGTCGGCAGGAAGAGGGGCGACCATTTCTACCCAGCCTTCTCGGGCGTTGGAAGGTCGTTCGATTACTGGCCTCAGGGGGACTGCACCGCATCCGATGGATGCGCAAACATGGCCGTCGGCCTTGGCAAGACCATCGTGGATGGTGGCGCGAGCCACAGGTTCTGCCCCGTTCACCCCCGTTCCAGGGCCGTCGCTTCCTGCTCCGAGAGGCTCGCAACATCGCAGAGGAGGTTCTTTGCCGTAAGGTCCTTCTCCAGGGTCAAGAAGACCGAGTTCGGAGAGGACAGTCAACTTGCGCTCCTTGACATCGACCACGCCGACCCGGAGATCTTGTCCATAGCATCATCGACCTATTCCCCGGACAATGACAGGTTCTATCCCGGGACCGCGAGGGAGGGTCCACGGACCATAGACCTTGCTCCCATACTTGAGGAGGAGGCCTTCCCGCTCGCCCCACTGATATCGAGGGTCCTGGAGATGGGCCAGAGGGTATTGGGTAGCCCTGTTGAGATAGAGTTCGCTCTGGAACTGGAGGAAGGGAAGCCAGTCTTCCACCTCCTCCAGATGCGTTCCATGGTGCCTAGGGGAGGGGAACGTAATGTGGATTATAGCCCGGGTACAGGCGAGGTCGTTCTCGAATGTTCCAGATGCCTTGGGAACGGATCATACAGGTCAAATGATGTTGTTTTGGTAAGGGACAGGGAGCTTGGTGATGTACCAACCAGCGCTGTGCGCAAGGAGATCTCCAAGCTCAATCGCACTTTGCAGAACGAGGGTAGGGATTATGTGCTCATCGGCCCTGGTAGGTGGGGCAGCTGCGATCCCTGGCTCGGAGTCCCTGTATCATGGAACGACATCTCGGGGGTGAAGGTGATAGTGGAGACCCCCGCTAACGGCAGGCTCATCGATCCCTCCCAGGGATCACATTTCTTCCAGAACATAACATCCTTGGGACTGGGGTACATGATGCTCTCCATAGATGAGGACGGACGGGCAGATTGGGAGCGTCTTATGAGAGGGTGCACCATATCGGAGCACGGGCCAGTCGTTCATCTCAAATCCTCAGAACCTCTGGAGGTCCGGTTGGACGGGCGAGTGGGGAAGGGTACCCTTCTCGTTCCTTGTCCCGAAGAGGAGCTAGGTCCAAGTCCAGATAGGGCCAGTTCTAAGGACCAGGGCAGAAAAGGAGTGGTTTGAGATGGAGGATAGGAACCCTGACCGCACCGGGGTACAAGACCCTGGAGGGAACCCGTACGGTCTGAACGAGAAGGGACAGAACATGGGCCATACGGTCATTGAGCTCAGGGAGAGGATGAAGGAGCTGAACTGCATCTATGAGGCCTCCGAGATACTCATGAACAATAAGGACGACCTCGATGAGGCAATGGCCCAGCTTGTCAAGATCCTACCGCCGGCCATGAAGTACTCGGAGGATGCCTGCGCAAGGATACGCGTCGAGAGCAAAGAGGTGACATCGGAGGCCTTCCTCGAAACGGAGTGGGTCCTCAGGGAGAGCATCACCGTTGAGAACAGGTTCGGTGGGTCCATAGAGGTCTTCTACCGCTCCAAAAAACCTGTCGAGGACATAGGCCCCTTCCTCAAGGAGGAGGAGAAGCTCCTCCGGGTCATATCCGAAAGGCTCGGCAAGTACCTGGAGCATTACCATTCGTCCGCCGAGCTGGTGAAGTACAGGCAGCAGCTGAAGGAACTGCTTTCCGGGGACAGTACCGGGTTCACGAATATCGTGGAGGTCGAGAAGGACAAGGAAGAGGAGTGGAGGATGGTGTTGGACATCCTCAAGAAGACCAATCCATCGACCCTCTTCAGGATGAGCAGGAAGATGATGTACCACCTTTCCCATTCAAAGAACGAGAGCCTAGATAACCTCATGAACCTCATCAGACCCTCGGAACAATCCGACGGGCAGATCGAGTCCAATTTTCCGAACCCCAGGGCCGACCTAAAGGCCCTTGACAGGGTGCAGATGGGCGTTTTCGAGATAGCCAGACAAAGGATGTCGGCCGATGCCATAATGGAGCTCCTTACGCTGTGGTTGAAGCAGAACAAGGTCAGACCGCTCCTTCTGGCATCCGATACGCCGAGGGTCTCGTTCAAGGAGCTCAGGGACGTAATGGACCATTTCTACACAATACCGGCCTCGGAGAGGATCCTCTCGCCGGAGGACGACAGGAGCATAAGGACCAATCTGGTAAGGCGCTTCCTCCTTGAAAGGCCCGAGTTCCTGACGGAGGCCGCCAACCAGTTCACCATAGACGATTTCAAATGGGTCCTGGGAAGCATGGTCGGCCCTTCCGGGGGCTTCGGCACGGTGGGTGGGAAGGCATCAATGGTCCTCCTTGTCGAGCGAATAATCGCCCGGGAGAAGGAAAGGGAACCGGACCTCAAGGATGTGAAGTTCGCTAGGAGCTGGTTCCTGACCACTGACACCATGAGGGATTTCATCCATTACAATGCGCTTGACGAGGTGGGCCAGATCAAGTACCTGGAACCCAACGAAATAAGGAACGAGCAGCCGTTCCTGGAACAGGTCTTCAAGCATGGCGCACTCCCTATGGAGATCGTCTCTGGCCTCAAGGAGATACTCAGGGAGGTACGGGACAGACCAATGATCGTGAGGTCATCCAGCCATCTGGAGGATAGTTACGGAGCGGCCTTCTCCGGGAAGTACAAGAGCCTGTTCATAGCGAACAACGGCTCTGACGAGAAGAGGTTGAACGACCTGATGGATGCCATTGCCGAGGTATGGGCATCGACGTTCGGTCCGAACCCGATAGAGTACCGCAGGGAGAGGGGGATGCTCGACCTTCAGGAGAACATGGGCGTCCTCATCCAGGAAGTGGTCGGTACCCGAGTGGGGCCTCTCTTCTTCCCCTCGTTCGCGGGGGTCGCGCTATCCAACAACGAGTTCCGATGGTCCCCCAGGATCCAGAGGGAGGATGGCATCCTCCGAATGGTCGTAGGCCTTGGGACCAGGGCCGTTGACAGGGTCTCGAACGACTACCCTGAACTGATCTCCCCGTTCAGACCCGAGCTGAGGGTGGCCAAGACCGTGGAAGAGACCCTGGCCTATTCACAGAGGTTCATGGACGTCATAAACATGGACAAGGGGCAGCTGGAGACCGTTCCTGTCGAAGGGGTATTGAAGAACTACGGAGATGACTATCCCCTTTTGAACAGGATCGTCTCCTTGTTCAGGGACGGGAACCTCATGACACCCTCAGGGCTCATTCTCGACCCGGAGAGCACTGAGATGGTGGTGACGTTCAACGGAGTGATAGAGAAGACCCCCTTCATCAGACAGATGAGGGCTGTGATGTCCCTCCTCAAGGAGAGGCTCAGGACACCGGTCGACATCGAGTTCGCCCATGATGGCAGGAACCTCTACATCCTGCAGTGCAGACCACAGAGCCAGGGCAGGTTCACAAAGAAGGTCCAATTACCCCAATCGGTCCCTCATGATCGAATAATCTTCACTGCGAACAAGTACGTCACGACAGGGACTGTCCAGAACATATCGAACATCGTTTATGTCGATGCTGACGGTTATGAGAACCTTAAGACAAGGGAGCAGATGCTGGATGTGGCCAGGGTGGTTGGCGAGCTCAATATGACGCTCGGGAAGAGGATGTTCATCCTCATAGGCCCTGGCAGATGGGGAAGCAGGGGCGATATCAAATTGGGGGTCCCGATCCAGTACAGGGATATCAACAACACAGCCCTGCTCATCGAGGTCGCAAGGAGCAAGGGGGGTTACGTCCCAGAGCTCTCCTTCGGGACCCATTTCTTCCAGGACCTTGTGGAGGCCAATATCCAATACCTGCCGCTGTATCCCGACGATGGCGGCACGGTTTTCAACGAGGCGCTCCTCAACATCTCAGAGAACCATCTCAAGGAGTATGTCCCGTGGGCCTCGGACCTGGATGATGTCGTCCGGGTGATCAGGGTCGCAGACCTCTCGGCAGGAGGGAACCTCACTGTGGTAATGGACGGTGAGGCCGGTGAGGCCATAGCCTACATGGTCCCACCTGACCATTCGGTCTGGAGGCAGAACAAGGTGGACGAGATCCTCGCAGAGCTTGACCCCAGGGACTTCGGGATCACGGCCATCTATCTTGTTGGGAGCACGAAAGAGGGGACGGCCGGTCCCATGTCGGATGTGGACCTGATCGTCCATTTCGAGGGTTCTCAGAAGCAGAAGGACGATATGATGACCTTCTTCTTGGACTGGGACAGGAAGCTTGTGGCCGAGAACAGGGAGAGGACCAACGCGTCCGCTGAGAAGCTACTTGATATCCATATAATAACGGACCAGGACCTCATAGACCGCTCCTCCTGGGCGGCCCACATAACCAACCTCTACAATCCCGCCAGGAGATTGAAGCTCAAGGGCGAATGAGCCTAGGGGACCAGGACCCGTTCGATCGAGGAAAGGTCATCGGTATCGAACTTGACCAAGGAAAGCTCGGGCCCATCATTGGCGCCATTCATACAAGGGGTCCTGCCCAGAGTCTCCATGTACTCCCCGGTGATCCTTGTGGATTCATGGATGTGTCCATGCATTGTGAGCAATGGCTGACCGTTCATTATGAATTCCCTTATGGCCAGACTTCCGACGTGAACGTCCACAGGCGCGTGGTCGACCAGGACACCTTCCCTGTCCACCCTGTCCAGGCAGGTATCTGAGGGTGGGGCGTGAAAGAGGAAGAGGGTCCTGTGGATGTCCGGGTCATCCTCGAGGGGACCAAGGTCCTGCTTGATGGTCTCGAAAAGGAGGGCCCTCCTGTCGGTCTCGGTTGTGAAGATGCCATCTTCTGGAGGTATGCACCCAACGCTTGTGAACCGGGACACATCATAGCGTTCCCAGTCCTTGAGCATGAACGGGGAGGGTGGGACATAGGAATACCCCCTCACGAACAGGTCACCCAGCGGTTCCTTGGCCAGATGAACGTACCTGAAGGCCCCCTTTTTATGGCCCTCGATGAAGAGAGGTTCGTAGGACCTGGGGTCGTCATTGCCCATTATGACGAACAGCTCCGTTCCCGGAGAGCCCTTCTCCTTGAGCGAGAGCGGTCGCTCGATCAACCATTTCTCCATGAATCCTCTGATATCACCCCTTCTCGGGAGCAGATCGCCCCCCAGAAAGACAGCGTCAGGTCTCTCCTCTTCGATCTGACCGAACAGGGCAGAGTACCTGCTCTCCCTGCCGTGCAGGTCGGACGAGAAGAAGCACCGTATGGGAACACCAACCGACAAGGGGGACGGTCCAATGTCGTAATAATCTTAACTGCAATTTCCCAGACCATGATGTTGGGATATGGCCCCCTATCCAAGGGTCAACAGGCCCGTTCCTTTCTTCCCATCGATCTTTATGGTTAGTCCGTCAGGGGCTCTGAGATGAACGATGTACTTGCCCTTTCGGACCTCCGGAAGACGCATCAAAGAGGCCCAATCCACCCTTGAGGTCCCGGTCCCATACCTCACCGTGAGGTAAGGGATCCCAAGGGCTGTAATATTGTGGAAGAAATGGGTCCCTTGCGACGGGTCTACCCTGAAATCCTCGGTCGAGTACTCCACCAGGGCCCTTGCTGATGAGATCTGGTCCCATTTGACCGGGATCCCTAGGAAACGGTCCCTCGTCCCCCACCTCCCGGGGCCTATCAGTACATATCCCTCCCCGGAGACCATCCCATTGAAGGAACCGATCTCGAGGGCGACCTCCTTGGTCATAGTATTGTCGAAGAGCTCGGGCGGCACGACCAGTATGTCCCCCGACAGCCCGAAGGCCCCATCGCCCTGGGCCATATCGGAAAGGATCATGGCTGAGGCCATCTCCTCTTTGGAAATGGTCGTGCTCGTCGTATCCTTTAAAGTGACCAAAGGCCTGACCTGGAGCAGGAACAAGGTCGGGCACCCGTCCTTGTCAAGGGAACAAGCGAACTCCATCTCGACAGGCCTTCCCATGCCCTTCCTTCCAATGTCAAGGACCTCCCTGAGGACCTCGGGGAGAGGCATGGTTCCGTGCTTTAGTATCCCTGCGAAGGTTATGTACCGCGTCCCCCTCCTCCCCCCACCATCCCTGAGGATGCCGTCATCGGGATCGAAGGTGCTGACCAGGTGTTCCAGGCATTCCTGGTCATCCATGTCCGATACCGATCTGAGCACTAACGTGGTGTCCTCCCCTGCAATGTTCCGATCGAACCGTGACCTCATGTCCAGGGCATAAAGGTCCCTCTGAGACCTCTTCAGGATATCATCGGGGCCGAACATGCCAAGGAGGATCCCGGGATGGGAGGGTGAGAAGGAGAGGACCGACTGCCTCTCCATCACTATCTTCCCCAGCCCGTATGCGACGACCGCGATCCCGTCCTCCCTGGTAAGCGGATCGATAGGATAGAAATTAAGCGTCTGGGCGACCCCAGAGAAAAGTGGATGGAACAGGTCACCTTTCCTGGTACCCACCAGCCTCTGGACCACCACGGCCATCTTCTCCTCCTCTTTAATGTGGACAGTGGCCCCCCTGTAGGACCTGGCCGCCCTGTGGAAGGTCGAGGCATACACTAGTTTGATGGCGTTCTCCAGGTCCTCCAACCTCTCTTGGGCGTCACCGGAGGCGTTGGGGAGCATGATGGTCGAGTAGATGCCGGCGAACGGCTGGTTCAAAGAATCCTCCAATAGTGAGGATGACCTAACAGCAAGAGGAAATCTGGCTATGGACAGGAAGCGCCTGAGCATCCGCTCGAGCTCCTGAGGGAGCCTTGAACCAAGGAACAGTCGGGAGACCTCTGCATCGTCAATGCACCGTTCAAGGCCAGAGCGCAGGTCGTTCCCCTCCAAGAACGCTTCGAACCAGTCCGTTGCAATGACCAGGGTATCCGGTATGGAGACCCTCATACCTTTGAACTTCCTGTCGAGCGAGCTTCTTTTCAGGAGAGAGGAAAGGAAGGCTATCCCCCTTCCCTTCCCTCCAAGGGACCCCTTTCCGAGCTTCGTGAATGTCCCGTCGAACTCGAAGTTCTGCTGGGAGAAGTCCAGGATGACCCCGAGCTGCCGTGCCTTCCTCATCTCGAAGATGGATTCAAGGAGGTACTTCCTCATCTCCTCACCATCGGTGAAATCGGAGACCTTCTTGGGCCTAAGCCTGAGCGCCAGGTCGACCTCGCCCCTTGCCAGCAGCCAATTGGAGAACTGGTTCGCAGTACCGTGATGCACCAACGATTCGGTCGGCATCCTCTGGACAAGGTCTATGAACTCATTGATGTCCCTTGCCCGTCCTATCTCCTTGCCATCAGGGAGCTCGAAGATGAAATCACCGAAGCCAAGGTGGGTCTTGAAGAAATCGGAGAGTCCCGATAGCAGTTCGGGGGACGATTTGTCCAGGAAGGGGATGTTCTCCCTTTGGGCCCTCTGCCCGTGCTCTGTCTGGGATGACTGGAGGAGGATGGGACAGTGCCCCTTCACATCCGAGGCCAAGGCGAAACCCACCTCATCCTCGCACGCTCCACCTCGGGGGAAGGAGATATCGGATATGACGCAGAGGATACTATCCTTGTACTTGCTGAACCGGTCTATCGCCTCCTCATAGGTCTCGACCAGGAGCAGTTTTGGTCTCGTCCTCTTCCTTAGGAGCTTCTCATGTTCGTTCAACCCTTCGGTTATAAGCAGCCTGTTCTGCTGCATGACCTCCGAGTAGATTATAGGCAGGAACGCACTATAGAACCGGGGAGAATCCTCAACGACTAGTATGGTCCTGACAAGGTCAGTGGAAACGTCCCTCTGGACGTTGGTCATGTCCTCTATGTATTTGGTTATGGCCATGAAAAGAGCAGGGTCGCCGTTCCAGAAGAAGACCTTTTCGATACCGTCATGGCGGCCCGGTCGATGGAAAAGGGCGATATCCCCTGCATCTGTAAGCAGGAGGATAACGGCAATGTTAGGCTGGATTTCCTTGACGAGCCTGCCGAAATTATAGGGGTCCATATCGCCCAGCCTTGACATGGTTATGACAAGGTCGTACCTGGACCTTGAGAGCTCGGAGAGGGCGTCCTCCGGGGTCGATACCCTGTTGATCCTGGGGGGTGCAGTGAGGGCCATATCCTCGTAATGGCCTAAAGAGAGCTCAGAGAACATCCCATCCTCTTCAAGGATGAAGGCATCATAGGGGCTGGACACCAGAAGGATCTTGCTGACCCTGAAGCGCATGAGCTCGTAGAAATCGCTGTAATGTGGTGTACCGCTGGTCGGACCGCCCGCTGCATCGGCGTTAGGTCCATGGCGGTCCTGGTCCATGGGTCTAAGCGGACCATTGAAATAATAATATTTCCCGTGGACCTGTCAGAGGCCGCGGGTGAAACTTCAAATATGGTCTCATCGTTCTCTGGGCCCCCTAGGCCGTCCGTTTCTGATACCTATCCATGGTCCGTTCCCGGACCTCGGCCGGCACAGGCACTTTCTGACAGGTGAGGAAGATGTCGGGGAACATGGACGACCAAACCCATAGGAACAGCAAGCTCATCCCCCTCCTCCAGGCGATGCAGGAGGAATGCTCCTATTTACCCGCCGGCAGGCTGAAGGAACTGTCGGAGGAGCTGGGCGTGCCTCTGAGCAGGATCTATGGTGTGGCGACCTTCTATACCCAGTTCAGGTTCGAGCCCCTTGGCAAGCATGTTGTCAAGGTCTGTCACGGGACCGCATGCCATGTCAATGGTGCGGTGCAGGTCGCTGAGACGATCACCGAGGGTATTGGGACCAAGGAAGGTGAGACCAGCAAGGACGGTGAGGTCACGGTGGAGAGGGTCGCATGCTTAGGATGCTGTTCCCTTTCACCCGTAATTATGGTCGATGACCGCGTCTTCGGCAAACTTGACAAGGAAAAGGTCAAGGATGTCATAACGAAGCTCTCAAGGGGTGAGCTCGATGGTCAGTAGTATCTTGGTGGGCATGAACTCCTGCGGCATCGCCTCAGGGGCCAAGGAGACCCTTGCTGCGATAAGGAACGGGCTCGCCTCAAGAGGCCTTGATGTCCCAGTCAAGGTGGTCGGGTGCTCTGGCAACTGCTACAGGGAACCGTTCGTAGAGGTGTTGGATGGGAAGGTAAGGGTAGGTTACGGTGACATGACCCAGGACAAGATCGGGAGGCTCCTGGACGAACATATCGTAGGGGGGAAGGAGGTGGAGGAATGGGTGGTTCGCAGATCTCAGGTAGAGGGAGGGCGGGAGTTCGATAGGGATGGTTATTTCAATAAGCAGGTAAAGATAGTGCTCGAGAACTCGGGGACCATCGACCCCGAGTCCATCGACGATTACCTGGCCGTCGATGGTTATAAAGCCCTAAAGAAAGCGCTCAACATGGCCCCCGAGGAGATCATAAACGAGATCGACCAATCCGGTCTTCGGGGCAGGGGTGGAGCGGGCTTCCCGACCGGTATGAAATGGAAACTGACCAGGAACGTCAGGGCTGAAAAGAAGTTCGTGATCTGCAACGGTGACGAGGGCGACCCGGGAGCGTTCATGGACCGGAACGTCCTTGAAGGGGACCCTCACAAGGTCATAGAGGGGATGATGATCGGCGCCTTCGCCGTCGGTTCCGATGAAGGGTACGTTTACTGCAGGGCCGAATATCCTCTAGCCATCAAGAGGCTCTTGAAGGCCCTTGACCAGGCCAGGGAGAGGGGGTATCTGGGGAATGACATCCTTGGAAGTGGCTTCTCCTTCGATATCCACGTCAAGGAAGGGGCGGGCGCCTTCGTTTGCGGTGAGGAGACCGCCCTCATCCATTCCATAGAGGGAAAGAGGGGCATGCCTAGACCTAGGCCACCTTACCCGTCCATGAAGGGGCTCTTCGGTGCCTCCACCATGATAAACAATGTCGAGACCTGGGCCAATGTGGCATGGATCATAAGGAACGGGGCGTCGAGATATGCCTCCATGGGTCTGGGAAAGAGCAAGGGGACCAAGGTCTTCGCCTTGGCGGGCAAGGTCAAGAGGGGCGGGAACGTAGAGGTCCCCATGGGAATGCCTCTAAAGGAGATACTGTACGATATTGCCGGTGGCAGCCGGTCCGGCAAGGAGATCAAGGCTGTGCAGATGGGCGGTCCTTCGGGCGGATGCATACCCAGCAGGCTATTCGACACACCTGTCACGTACGAGCACATGACCCAGACCGGGGCCATAGTGGGCAGCGGCGGAATGGTCGTAATGGACACCGACACCTGCATGGTGGACGTGGCCAAGTTCTTCCAGGATTTCACGGTCAAGGAATCTTGCGGGAAATGCACCTTCTGCAGGCTCGGGACCAAGAGGATGCTGGAACTTCTTACCAGGATATCCGGTCCCGATGGTACCGAGGCCGACATAGAGGCCCTTGCCGCCTTAGGCGAAGAGGTGAGGACCGGGTCACTTTGCGGACTTGGGCAGACGGCTCCCAATCCCGCCCTCACCTCGATACGGTATTTCAAGGACGAATTCATGGCCCATGTCAGGGATAAGAGGTGCCCGTCCCTGGTCTGTAAACCGCTCATGGTCTACGGCATCAATGAAAAGTGCGTTGGCTGCACGGCCTGTGCCAGGGTATGCCCGGTGAAGGCCATCTCCGGGACGGTCAAGCAGAGGCACATGATCGATCGGGACGCCTGCATCAAATGCGGTTCGTGCCTTACCGCATGCAAGTTCGGTGCGGTCGTGATAACAGGCCTCAAGGGGGGTGAGTTGGATGCCTAGAGTGAAGGTGAACGGCATCGAGATGGACCTACCCTCCGACCAGACCCTGCTTACATCTCTCAGGGAGAGGGGGCTCCATGTACCAGGTATGTGCCTGAACCCCGACCTGGACCCGTACGGGTCGTGCAGGCTGTGCTTCATAACATCGGGCGGGAAGCAGCTGACCGCATGTTCCACACTGCCCACCGATGGTATGGACATAGTGACCATGGACGCGAGGCTCTCCAGGCTAAGGAGGACCTCACTTGAACTAATGCTCTCCGATCACTACGGTGACTGTATAGGTCCATGTCAGAAAGGATGTCCCGCCAGGAGCGATGTCCAGGGATATCTAGCTCTCACTGCTGAGGGGAAGTACCATGAGGCTGTGGAACTGATGAAAGCGCGTTACATCCTTCCCTCGGTGCTCGGGCGGGTCTGCCCGGCCTTCTGCGAGAAAGAGTGCAGGAGGAACCTGGTGGAAGGCCCCGTTGCCATCAGGCAGCTGAAGAGGTTCGCCGCGGACAAGGACCTTGAAGAGCCCTGGATGCCGACCATCCCGCCAGAGACCGGAATGAAGGTCGCGGTCGTGGGCGGGGGCCCGGCCGGCCTGTCATGTGCTTTCTATCTAAGGACCATGGGCCATGCGGTGACCCTTTTCGAGGCCATGCCCGAACTCGGAGGTTGGACCAGATATGGAATTCCCGAGTACAGGCTGCCCAAGGACATTCTGGCCAAGGACATAGCAACAGTCATAGGGACCGGTGTGGAGGTCAGGACCGGGGTCCGGGTGGGGAAGGACGTTCCCATGGAGAAACTACGGAAGGAGTATGATGCGGTCTTCCTGGGAGTGGGGGCCTGGGGCGGAAGGAAGCTGAAGGTCCCGGGTGAGAACCTTCCCGGGGTGATACAGGGCATAGACCTCCTGACCAAGGTCAATAAGGGTGAGAAGGTGGACCTCGGAAGGAAGGTCGTGGTCGTGGGAGGTGGTAATACGGCCATGGACGTGGTCAGGGTCTGCCGGAGGCTTGGATGCGATGTCACCCTGACCTACAGGAGGTCCGAGAGCGAGATGCCCGCCTCCTCCCTTGAGATAGAGGAGGCCAAGGAGGAGGGTGTCAGGTTCATGCTCCTGTGCAGCCCAGTAAAGGTGCATGGGGATAAGAAGGTAGAGTCCCTTGAGCTGATAGCCATGGAGCTCGGCGAGCCTGATGAGAGCGGCAGACGGAGGCCTGTGCCCAAAGAGTGCTCGGAGTTCAAGCTAGAGGCCGATAGCCTTGTCCTTGCGATAGGGCAGATGAACGATGACAACGCCATCTACAAACTGGGTGTAGGGTCAAGGTCGGGGAACATAGATGTGAACGACCTGACCCTTTCCACGACCCAGGACGGTGTTTTCGCAGGTGGTGATGCGGTCCTAGGGCCCAGTACGGTCATAGAGTCCATAGAACAGGGACGCAGGGCGGCCTTGATGATGGACCTCTACATGAATGGCAAGCTCGACATGGTCAGAATGGCGGTGAGGGACCCGCTCCGCGGCCTTCAGTGGACCGTGAACGACAACGATGTGAAGAGGGTCTTCTCCGAGCTCCACCCATACAACCATTGGAAGAACGTCACGGAAAAGGACTATCTCGACGTGGTGAGGATCGAAAGGATAAAGGCCGAGGTGCACCCCGCAAAGGAGCGGGTCAAGGACTGGAAGGAGGTGGAGCATACCTATGGTCCGGAGGCGGCCTCCTCAGAGGTGATGAGATGCATGTCCTGCGGTTGCATGGACACCTTCGAATGCAAGCTCAGGGAATATTCGATGCTCTACGGTGCGAGCCAGGACCGTTTCGGTGGAGAGGTCCAGAAGGTCCCGCTCGATGACTCCCATCCCAACATCGTACTTGACAACAACAAGTGCGTCCTCTGCGGCCAATGCGTGAACATGACCCAGGAGCTGACGGGCGAGGGTGTCCTTGATTTCAACCATAGGGGTTTCGGGACGAAGGTGGCCCCCTCGTTGGGGATAAGGCTGATGGACTGCAATGGGTCCATGCTCGGGGATATGATCGATGTGTGCCCCACGGGTGCGCTCACCGAAAGTCTCCCCTACGACAAGCCCGGGCCGTGGGAGACAAGGCCGCATCCTCATGTCTGCAACGGTTGTGGAGTGGGTTGTGAGATCGAGCTCGAGATGTACAATGGCGAGATGGTCAGGGCCAGGGGAAGGTGGGTCGGCTGGAGCCGGGGCCATATGTGCGACACGGGACGCTTTGACAGACCATGGGCCTTGGGGTTGGACAAGGCGCTCGTGAGGGAGGGGGACAGGTTCC
Organism: uncultured Thermoplasmatales archaeon; assembly: GCA_964563055.1. Taxonomy (GTDB): domain Archaea; phylum Thermoplasmatota; class Penumbrarchaeia; order Penumbrarchaeales; family Penumbrarchaeaceae; genus JALOTP01. Next base: position 22,512 of record CAZLVP010000001.1, read on the forward strand.
GCGAGGTGGACATAGAAGAGGCCGTTGTCCTGTTAAAGGAAAGGATGAAGGACCTGGCCATAGTATTGGGAGGGGACTGCACCCAGGAGGAGGCTATGTCCTTCGTGGAGCTTTCCAGGAAGCATAGGTTGAAGATAGGCACCAGCGCCAAAGAGGGCATCTCAACGGCCGGTGTGTTCGACATCTCCCGTGCGAAGAGGATAGATGTCAGGCTCGATCTGGACAGATATCCGGTCCTCAAGGTGTTCATACGTGAGGCCATGAGGAACGGGGCCGAGATCACTAACGAGATGCCGGACCTGGTCATCAAGGAGGCTCCCGGGCAACCAGAAGAGGTCCCGACACTTATCATGCATGAGGGGGTCAACGACACGGGCCTTCTAAAGATGGGGATAAAGGATGTCCCCAAGGCCGGTAGCTATCTCCATGTCGGCAACCTGAAAGGGAGACTGCCCGGTTTCACTATCGTGCTCGGTTACGGGGAGGGAGCAGATATCATGCTTCCCTTCCCATGCTTCGCAGAAAAGGATGGGACCATTATCAATTCGACCGGAAGGGAGCTAAGGTTCAGGAAGGCAAGGGAAAGCAAGACCAGGACCATTGAGCTCCTCTTGGCATTGTAGGCTCATCGTACCTTTACCTTGGATGAAACGCCTCTGCCAAGGGCGAATTTGCAGTGCCGATGCTCGACTATCACACCGCCTCCATTGTTATGGACCACTTTGACGCTCTCCCCGGGGTAGAGCCCGAGCTCTGCGAGCTTTCCCCTGAGCATCCTGCCGCCGTCTATTTCACAGATGGTCACCTCTATACCCTTCTCCGTATCGGACAGGGCCTTCCTTGACCTGGGTACATAGACGGGGTTCAACTGGCTCACCTAGTTAGTTCAAACGATTTTAGTATAACCTAAATTAGTTAGGATGGATTAATAATTTCCGGTACGAATTATCCTTTTCAAAGACCAGCTATGTCCTTTCCGTGGCCTTCTAGGGATAGGAGCTTTCTCTTGACATCGAGCCCTGCACCGAAACCGCCCAATGCCAACCTCCCTCTACTGCCAATGGCAAGTACCCTATGGCAGGGGATCACGAGCAGGAACGGGTTCTTTCCGACAGCTGTCCCTACCGCCCTAGCTCCGCCCGATGAGCCAAGCTTCATAGCCAGCTCTGAATAGGTGGTGGTCACTCCGAACCCTACGAAGGACAGCTCGGCATAGGTCCTCTTCCGGAAGTCGGTAAGTCCTGAGAGGTCAATGGGTAAAGGGAGCAAACCCGGGTCCCTGCCGGAGAAATATTCGGAAAGGTGATCCCTAAGTTGTAGTGCCCTGTGGTCGGACACATCGCTAAGAAGACGTACATCCTTGCTCCTCACTTTCTTTGAGCCCAGGGACAGCTCCTTCAATCCATGCTTTGAGAAGATGGCGTCCAACCTCCCAATGGGAGTTGTCAAAGAGAAAACAAAAGGTCCTATCGCTCCTTCCATCCTCTCACCATCCCTTCGATAGTGCCCTTAACGGCCTCAGCTATGTTCGGTTCCTTCTCTACCATTGTACCGGTCACAACGACATCGGCCCCGGCCTTAACAGCTTCGCGTGCCTTCTCTGGATGGGAGATGCCCCCTCCGATGATGATGGGCACATCGACGACATCCCTCACAGCCGATACGATCTTGGACGGGATCGGTTCGTTCACGCCCGAACCCCCTTCAAGGTAGCAGTATTCCATCCCGAAAAGCTCAGCGGCCTTGGCGTACTCCTGGGCCGTTCTGATATCGTCACGGGCTATCAGGTCCACTTCCCCTATCCTGCCAACGACCATCCCTGGTTCGAAGACAAGGTATCCCACCGGAATGATCTCCAAGCCTGAGCGGGCAAGCTCAAGTGAGGCTTTGGCTGCCTCCCTGACGACATATTTTACATCCCTTGAGTTGAGGAGGCTCATGAAGAAGATCGCATCTGCATGGCAGGATATGGAGCCAGAGGACGCAGGGAATATCACCACAGGGAGGCTGGAGACCTCCCTTACCGCGCACAGGGTCGACCCGAGCTTACCTGCATCGACCCCTGTGGTCCCTCCTATCAGGAGGATATCTGTCCCCCCGGTCTCGGCTTGGACCGCCATCTTAGAGGCTTTATTTGGGGATTGCTTATCTGGGTCTATGAGCGTGACATGGACAGGGCTCTCGTTGAGCCGCCTGGATATCATCTCTTTGACGGAGCTCACAATAACCTGCTAGGCCAGGAGCGTATTTAAAGGTTTCAATTTGACCTTTTTAGTTCACCTTAAATACTTACAACCTGCTCACATCAATCCCGCTGTGATGTAAGAGACCCAGCTGACACGTGACGATTGATGGGCGAGCTGAGCGGGCTTCTATCCTTCCATTTTCATCCGCAGCTCTTCCCAGCTCACATGGGGGGACCTCTGCGTCCTTCCGCTGACGACATAGGACCCCATTGCATCCCCGAACCTGATGGCTTTCGGTGATGGGTATCCCTTGTTGAGCGCGGCATAGAAAGCACCCCTGAAAGCATCCCCCGCCCCGGTCACATCGTTCTTCAAGGTAACGGGGAAAGGGGGGCTTTGATGGATACCGGTCATATCATAGAGGAACGAACCATGCTCTCCTATGGTGATGATACACTCCGTCAGCAGCTCCAGGACGTCAGGGAACAATGGAACATCAATGCCGTTCGCTGTCCCATTCCTTGCCTCCCACCCCATGAGCCTCCCCAGCTCCGTCCATTCTCCCAGGTTCCCGAAGAGCCTCTTACATTTGGGAAGGACCTTTGAAAGCGACCCTTTGTCCCATCTGAAGAATAGCTCCTGTCCCGGGTCAAGAGAGACCTCGCAGCCTCTTTCCGAAAGGGACCGGGCCGTCCTCCGGGCGAAATCAGGGTGGGATGTTGCGATATGAACATACAGGGGGGGAACTCCATCCTCGAAGGGAACGGCAAGGTCCCTCTGCCTTGACATCGCCCCTTCGCAGAACGCATAGGACTGCCTCCCCTCGGGGGTCGATAGGATGATGCAATAGGGTGAAGGCAGTTCGGTGTCCTCTATCATGAGCGATAGGTCCACCCCCGCCCTTGAAAGCCGCTCCCTGAAGGCAGGGTCGAGGTCCTTTCCCACCACGGTGGAGAGGAAGGTCCTTGCACCCAGCATCGATGCGGCAAGAGAGATGTTCCCACCGCAGCCGCCGAAGGACTCGCGCGAAGATAGGACGGGAGAGGACTGACCCTCGGCGGGGAGGTATGGAACGGTGTAGATCCTGTCAACGTTCAGGTTCCCGCAAACGAGGAGGCCGTCCATCGGGGACATCCTAACCCCATCTCCTTCAGCGTAGAAAAATGTTACATGGGATATGTCCAACCGGCAAAGCTTATTAAACTCCCTCCGTTACACTTCCCCTCGGCGGTCCACTCATGTCCAGGGAACCTTATGACCGGTCGCTCAACATGGGGCGCTCACAAGAAGCGGCAAGGAGCTCCCGTGGGGCAGCCCCCTCCAAACCATTTCGCAGTGTTCCTCCCAGCCGATCGTCTGGCACTTTAAAAGACCCCCATCCCCGCCACCGGGAACGGGATTTGAAGGACGTAGCAGAGAGAGAGAAGAGGTCCCTCCCGAGAATGGAGGCCGGTTCGTTCCTGTTCGACTTCATAGGCGCCCTCATCATCCTTCTTCTGCTGATAGGCACACTCTATACCTATACAGGGAACTGGCCTCCTCTGGTGGTCGTACAATCCGGTTCCATGCAGCACTCCGATTCGGAATCGTCGGTGGGTGTCATCGATACGGGGGACCTTGTCTTCGTCAAGAAGGTCGATGGCACATCAAGGATAGTGACCTACATCGAAGGAAAGAAGCAACATGAACGTTCCTACGGGTCCTTCGGCGACGTCATAATTTTCAAACCTAACGGCAACTCCTCCAAGACCGCTATCATCCACAGGGCCGTCCTCTTTCTGGAATGGAACGGGACGACCTACAACAGTACGACCCAACGCGGGGGCAGCTTCGATATTCCTTCCCTGGGTATGATCAATAAAAGAGGCTCCATAGCCCTTGACAGCTACGAATGGCCCAAGGAGCTCCGCTCCAGGACATTGGTCATCAACCTATCGAACATAATAGACAAGTTCCGCGAGTACGGCAGGGAGCCCCACGGAGGCTACCTGACCAAAGGGGACGATAACAACATAGTGGACCAGACCACGGACTTCGGCGGGGACACCCGATGGCTCGAGCCAGTTGAGGAGGATTGGGTCATAGGTAGGTCCGTTGGCGAGATCCCATGGTTCGGTCTTATCAAGCTCGTCCTTGAGGGGAACAAGGAATGGCCCTCTAACTCCATGAGGAACCTGGTGATAGCGTTCATCGTCATCATCTCACTTCCGTTCATCGTCGAGTTCGCATACAAGGGCATATCCTCCCTTCTCAAGAAGGGAGAAGATGAGGGACTGCCACCCAGAGAGAGGACAGGACCCCGAAACCTATATGCTAAGGAACGTCAAAAAGAGGTCAGGACGACACATCCGCCGCCTTTCAGCGATCTTTCCAGAAAGGTGCGGTGACCCGCCCTCGATAGAGATGGAGGCGATATCCCCCCACCATCACCAGATCGTTATGATAGGTCCGATCAGGCGTTGTAGAAGATCTGGGCATCGCTCACGCGATACTCGCCCTCCCCTGCTAGGAGGTAGGTGATCACAAGGGACTGGCCCGGTTGGACCTTGTCTATCTTCCATTCCAGCACGGTTATCCCCTCGGGAGTCTGCTCCCTGGCTGGTGTCAGAGTGAAATCCTTGCCAACGAAGTTCTGTGGGACGATATCCCTGAGCGTTAGGTCAAGGACAGGGTTGTTGCCCCTGTTGCGATAAAGGAGCTCTATCCTGTACTCACCGACCTTGAGGCTCTGCTCGATGGACTTGCCCACTGAGAACCTTCTGAGGATCTGCATCGTATCAATGACCGGTGCCCCTGCGACATCCTCGGCGGTGATGACCGGTCCGGGGAGCAGGGTCCTTGCGTCGACGGCTGACGGTGCTACGATCTTCTCGCCCGGTTCGGGTCTATGTACGACCGACCTGTACCTCACGATGACCTTGTCCCCTGGTTTGAGGACCCCACCATGTTTTGAAAGGTCGTCAATCCTGACATAGAACTGTTCGACGGTAGAGCCATCCCCCATCCCAGGGTCGAGATGTGTCCCGATATTGTCCCGGAGGGGCATACCGTTCCTCTCCACGGAAATGGCCCCCTGGACAGGGGGCAGCATGTACTTCGGGAGCGTGTCCCTTACGAACACCTGCTCGATATCGGCAGCCCCGGTGTTCTCGATGGTCAACTGGACGTTGACCTCCGTATCCCTGCGGGCCTCGACCCTGCTCTTGTCTATTGTCTTCTTGAAGGCCAATCCTGCTGGGTAGAAATGGCCGCCTTCCCGTCTGAGCTGGTAGGTCACCGTCTTCTGGAGCCCGGGTACTATGTTCAGAATGAGGTTCTTGACGAACTGCGGTTTCTCGGAACGGCTCAAGAGCCACGAGTCGGATTCCCATCTGCCCTGTGGCGGGACATAGATGCCCGTCTTCTCAAGGTTCAGATATACCTGGCCAGTGGCCGGGTCCTGGACCTCGACCCTCATCACTTCGACCTCGAACAGAGATGTGTTCTCCACAACGAAGCGGCATATCCATTCACCTGGTTCGTCGGTCTCGTCCGCCTCAATGAAGTACATGTTCCTGCACATGGCATCGAAGGAGTTCACGACTATCTCCGTGATTATGTCCTCGCCCTTGGCCTTGATGGTGATATCACCAGCGGGTATCTTCTCGATGGGGAATTGCTCCAGGTCACCCTCGACCCTCAGGAGCCTCATCTCGCCAGGCTCTATCCGCTTTACTCTCCAAACGAGCTTGCCCTCTTCTATAGCAGCATCCTCCCTGGCCTCGCCTCCGAAGGCTATGTTCTTGAGCTGAGGTGGCAAGGGCTTGGTTATGACCACATCGGAGTATGGTATTATCGCCAGGTCCTTTATGCCCATCTGGTAGATGATCCGGCCCGGCCTGCCTTTGAGTATGATCCTCGATTCGTTGAGGTCCGCATGGGTCGTCACGACCTCTTCCAGAGCTATGGATGGCTCATCCAGGAGTATCTGGTAGCTCTTGCTGACCTTCTTTCCGGGCTCTATCTCCTTGGCCCTTAGGTTCGTGAAATCCAGCTTGGCGGCGCCGGACCCTTCCTGGACCCCGACATCGACATCCCAGATCCTATCCTTGTCGGACCTGTTGAGGACCGAGAGCACACCCCTTGTCTCGTGCCCCCTTACCTCGCCATCGAGGCTCATCTGGACGCTCTCCTCCTCCTCCAGCTGGACCATTGCCCCGGATTCGGCAGAGAACCGGATATTGGCCTTCTTTACCTCTTCCTTGTGGACCCTCTCTTTAGTGATCCAGTCCTCGAACCTGTCGTACATCAGGGCCCCGGTCCGGGGGTCCATCTTGGCCCCTAGCCTTCCGAAGCCGGAATCTGCTTCAAGGGTCGTCGTGCCCTTTGAGAGTTCGTACCTGTAAGGTATCCTGCCAATCAGCTTACGCTCGACATCCACGACATACTCTTCATCCATGATGGGACCCCCTATGCTTCCTTGAACATATGATATGGGAACTTGGGTGCGAAATGGAAACATGAACGCATTATTAATTGTTTTCTTAAGAAACATGCCCTTGGAAGTGGATATGTGCCTATTGGTAGGTTTTTATATCACAGCCCGGATGGCCCCCCGTTGCTCAAGAAAAGCATCTCATCCCTTGCTTTGAGGAGGCTCATTTCCGAGCTAGGTGCCTTAAAAGGTGCCCATTTCCAGAAGGCCTACCAATTGGACCACGGGACACTGGTCATGCGGTTCGCCCAGAGAAGGGAGGTACTGGAAAAGCTCTCGGCCACATCAGCTGTTGCCTCATCGGTCCTATCAGCGACCCAGGGTCCTGACCCATTTTCCGATGAGCTGCTCCCCGAGGCGGATGGACCGGGAAGCGCTTACTGCAAGGTCTTCCTATATTTCAGGATGGGCAATTTCCTCTATGCCACGCCTAGGCTGGACCTGGAGATGCCAAAGGACCCATCCCCTTTCGCCATGAAGCTCAGGAGCGCCCTCGGCAACAGGAGGCTCGATGACGTATACCAGGTCGCCATGGACCGGCTGCTGGTCCTCGAGTTCGAGAGGGACCGTTCCGACGGAACCCCCCTCAAGCTCTATCTGGAGCTCTTCGGGGACGGTAATGCGGTCCTGGTCCGGGGGGATATAATAGAAGCTCCCTTCACATCAAGGACCTGGGCCTCAAGGACGGTCAAGAGAGGGGAGCCGTTCCAACCTCCTCCCCCCGGTCCGGACCCTACAGGACTTACAGCCTTGGACATAAGGGCCATGCTAGCGGCGACCAACGAGGACCTCGTCCATTTCCTGATACGCAGGTGCGGACTCCCCCCGGTCCATGCCGAGGAGGTATGCTTCAGGCTCGGTATGGACAGAAAGGTCCAGCCTTCGACCTTGGGGCCGGAGGCAGGCGAGCTCATGGCATCCGCCATAGGGGGCCTCCTTGACGAGCTTTCGAAGGGCACCGGTGCGTTCGTCCATTTCAACGATGGGGCACCGGAGCTCATAGAGCCAGTGATGCTTAGGTCCTTCCTCGGAAGAGGTGGGAACGGGAACCTGGTGGGGCCGATCGAGGCCCCCTTGGCCAAAGGAACGTCTGTCGTCCATGAGCCATCGATCAGCTCTGCCATAGAGCGATATATCGCCGGAGCTGCCCCGAACGGACCTCCTGTGGACCGTTCAAGGGAGAAGGAGATGGAGCGGCTCAGGAAGCAGCTCGAGGAACAGAGGTCTACGAAGGCAGCATCGCTCCTGGCCTCGGACAGGTTCAAAGAGCTGGGGGATGCCTTGTACCTTCTGTATTCTGAGCTTTCAACGCTCATCGAGACCTTCGTTCCGGAGGGGTACCAAGCTGACCCCGCATCCTTTCCCATGGTCGTCGGTCATACACCTGCCCCGGATGGGAGCAGAGGGAAGGTAAGGGTAAGGGTCCCGGTCCATGGCACCGATATGGAGTTCGAGCTGGACCTCTCATCCGATGTAATAGGAAATGCCAACGCCATCTACGAGCTTTCCAAGAAGGAGAAACGCAGAGCAGAGGGATTGGACCAGGGGATAAATGCCACCCAGGAAAAATTGAGCGCTCTTGTGGAGGCAGCGAACGAAGAGGAGGATGGTGACCTTCCAACGGGAATGGTGGGCAAGCAGAAGGGGAGGAGGCTCAGGTCCTTCTGGTTCGAATCCTTCCGCTGGTGCTTCACCACGGACAATATCCTGCTCCTTGCCGGGAGGGACGCAAGGTCCAATGAGAAGCTCGTCAAGAAGTACATGAGGGAAACGGACCTCTACGCCCATGCGGATATCTCCGGGGCGGCGAGCGTCGTGATCAGGGCGGAAAAGGACATGGAGGTCCCAGAGACCTCTAAGGAAGAGGGTTGCCACCTGTCCGTCCTCCAATCAAAGGCATGGCATTCGAAGGTGGGCTCCGCTGGCGCATATTGGGTCCAGTCCCATCAGGTGAGCCGGACCCCTCAATCCGGCGAGTTCGTCGCCAAAGGGTCCTTCATCATCAGGGGCAGGAAGAACCTGATGGTGAAGCTCCCATTGGTCGGTGCGATAGGAACGGTCTATATCGAGGGGGTTCCCAAGGCCATGTTCGGACCGGAGAGGTCCGTTGCCTCGAGATGCTCCGGTAGCTATTACAGGCTCACCCCTGGCAGGACGGAAAAGAACGATGCTGCAAAGGTCATCTCGGCTTCGCTAGGATGCGAGCTCGACCAGGTGCTCTCCGTCCTCCCGGCGGGAGATATGGACATCGTAAGGGTCGAGAGGCATAGTGAAGGTTGAGGAGCTCCTCGGTCCAAACCGCCCCACTCCCCAAAAATTATTTCTCATCGTAGATCGAATCCGTTGTCCATGGAAGCCCATATCAGGTCCGGTCGTCCGGAAGCGGCAGCACTCGTGGTCGGCAGCGAGATCCTTTCTGGCAGGACCAAGGACACCAACACCCAGCTGTTAATAGAGACCCTTTTGGAGCGTGGGATCAGTTTGAGAAGGTGGGTGGCGGTCCCTGATGAGGCCATTTCGATCAGGGCAGAGCTGACGCGTCTGATCATTGAGGGGTTCGACCCGATTTTCGTCAGCGGTGGGATGGGGCCAACACATGATGATATCACGGTCAAGGCCATAGCTCAGGCGCTTTCCCTTCCTCTGTTCCAGGACCCTGCATCAGAGAGAAGGATGCTGGATAGATGGCACAGGCTCAATCCCGGAAAGGAGCTACCTACTGCCTCGATCGAAGGAATAATGAAGATGTCAACTGTCCCTGAGGGATTCGTGACGGTCCCGAACGATGCCGGGATGGCAGAAGGTCTTTGGGGAAAGGTTGGAAGCCATGGTCAATTGATGGTCATCCTCCCAGGGGTCCCCAGGGAATACAAGGCCATCCTTCAAACAAAGGAGATGGATGTACTTCTGCCACGAGGTGAGGGTATCCATATGGCAGAGATCGAGTTCACCGGCAGGGAATCCCAGCTGGCAGAACTCCTGAAGGAGATGCAGGAAGTAAACCCTGATGTGGAGATAGGCTCCTATCCTCAGGGCCCTATGAGGGTCATCATAAGGCTTACCGGGAACAAAGAAAGGGTTCGGGAATTGGATACGGAGCTTAAGGTCAGGTTAAAGGAGCTCACTCGGCCCATTTGAACCTAGCAGTGAAATGTCTCAATACAGGCGGCTCATGCGTCAGTTCGAACCCCTTTATCTGATGTCTCTTCTCCCAGACCTTCTTTACAGCCTCAACGACATAGTCCAGATGACGGTAGGTATAGACCCTCCTAGGTATAGTCAATCTGACGAGCTCTAACTTGGCAGGTCTGTTCTTTCCAGTATCCGGGTCTCTGCCGTTGAGGAGCGTCCCGATCTCAACCCCCCTTACTCCGGACTCCAGATAGAGGTGGGCACAGAAGGCCATTCCCGGGAACTGCTCCGGAGGGACCCGGGGCAGGAACCTCTTCATGTCCAGGTAGATCGCATGCCCCCCTGGAGGCCAGAGTACTGGCAGTCCTGCCTCCTTCAACCTCTCCCCCAAATATCTGACATGTCCGATCCTGTAACCAAGGTAGTCCTCGTCTATCCCCTCATAGAGCCCTATTGCCATCGCTTCCAGGTCCCTGCCAGCAAGACCGCCATAGGTAACGAACCCCTCGAAGAGGATGCCGAAGTTCTTGATCCTGTCGTAGATGGCAGGGTCGCCGGTGGCGATGAACCCGCCTATGTTCACAATGGCATCCTTCTTTGCGGACATGGTCATCATGTCGAAGCAGTCCGCCTGCATCCTTGCGATCTCCTTGATAGTATGGGTGCCCATACCCTTCTCCCTGGTCTTGATGAAATAACAGTTCTCGGCATATCTTGCCCCATCTAAGCAGACAGGTATCCCGTACTTGACCGATAATGCTTTGACAGCCCTCATGTTCTCGAGGGAGACCGGCTGCCCCCCACCCGAGTTGCATGTAGCGGTCACCACTGTGAACGGTATCTTCTCCTTGCCGAACTCCTTGTAGATGGCCTCGAGCTTCTTTAGGTCCACGTTCCCCTTGAAAGGGTGGTCCAGGTAGGGGTCGGATGCCTCATCTACCGTGCAGTCGACGGCCCTTCCTCTATTGTGCTCGATATGGGCCTTGGTGGTATCGAAGTGGGTATTGCCCGGTATGACATCCCCGGCCTTGATGAATGCAGAATGGAGGACGTTCTCGGCACCCCGTCCCTGGTGGCACGGAAGGACGTACTTGAAACCGAAGATATCCCTGACAGAGGATTCGAGATTGTAGAAGTTGCGGCATCCCGCATAGGTCTCGTCCCCCATCATCAATCCTGCCCACTGCCTGTCGGACATGGCCCCGGTCCCTGAGTCGGTCAGGAGGTCAATGAGTATGTTCTCGCCCTTGATGAGGAAAACGTTCAATCCAGCCTCTTCTAGGAACCGCTCCCTGTCCTCTTTCGATGGTAGATGGATAGGCTCCACCATCTTGATCCTGAAAGGTTCCATCTTTGAAAAGACGTCCTGTGCCATGCTGCCAGCGAAAGGGCAGAACGGATATAAACCGTTCGTATCGTTCAAGCCACTTAGGCAAATATTATTACCTTCTGGATGCAATGCTCCGCAGAGGAGGTATAGGCCCAGAGCGGATCGACCATATTGACCTCCAGTTGGACAGAGAGGGCTATCATTCGACAGCCCCTCACCGCCAGTCCTTAACAGAGCACATCCAGGCAGTGATGGTCGGGTCAGGCGCGGTCCAGCATAAGCTTTTTTAACCCTATAGCAGACCCGAAAGCTCCCTCAATCGGTCCCCCGCAAGGTGCGTATAGATTCTGGTCGTCGAGGGGTTCTTGTGGCCCATCAGGGCTTGGACCCTGAAGACATCCGCACCCGCCTCTATCAGATGCGTCGCGAAGCTATGCCGTAGTGTATGCGGGGTCACCCTCCTTCTCACACCGGCCTTCAAGGCCGCATTTGAAACGAGCAGTTGCACAGACCTTGGCGCGTAAGGCCTCTGACCGTTCCCAGGGGCGACAACCAAACCCCCCTCATTCCTTCCGAGCTCCGAAAGGAGCGACCACACTCTCGGGTGAAGGAAAACGATGCGATCCTTAGCCCCCTTCCCCCGCTTTATATGAACAGTCCCCCTATCGGTATCAATGTCCTCCCATCTAAGGGAGGTGACCTCCGACAATCGTAATCCTCCGTAGTAGAGCAGAGAGAGCAGCACGCGGTGCTTGAGGTTCATCGTACCATCTAGCATGGAGCGGACCTCTTCCCTGCTGAGAACGGAAGGAAGCCGAGCCTCCCTGCGGGCAAGAGGGATCTCCTCATCGAACCCGCTCTTGAGCACATGAACATGGAGGAAGCGGAGGGCGAAATAGACGGTCCTCATGGTGGACCTGCTCCGTTCGGTGAACCGCAGCAAGAATGTCCGGGCATCCTCACCGGAAAGGAGGAACCTCCTGCAAACCCCACCATAGCTCTTGCGGGTCCGGGGAGAGTACCCCCGCAACAACAGTTCCTCATCCAACCGCAGGAGCAACCTCTCTGCCCCCCGTTCAGAAACCTTCATAAACAAACGCACCCATATAACCACGAAGGAGGCGAAATAAAAACCTTCGCAATACCTATCCGAAAGTGGTGCAAGCCGAATGACTACCTCGCATAAGCATAGTTAG
>CAZLVP010000001.1:34929-58169 GCA_964563055.1 uncultured Thermoplasmatales archaeon
GTTAGGCGGAATTGTTTTGTGTGGTCTTGAATCTATTGAGTCGTTTCGATTATTATCTTATGGTCCTTAGCAGAGATTTTCAGGTTGTCACCGTCATTTATTCCAACTACATCAGCAATCTCCTTGGGTAATCTCACCGCTAGGCTACCTCCAACGCGGAAGACCTTTCGCTTGAAAAGGGCTCTTAGTTCTTCGTACTCCTTTTCATCGAGCCATTCTTCCTCACAAGTGGGACAGACCTCAACGTTTGAATACACACCTGGAGAGATTTCCCTCTTTTCCATTTTGAGGGCTTTTCCACATTCTGGACATTTGCTCATTTTTCTACACCTCCTTCAACTGTGATGATCCAGATAGTATCATCATAGACCTTGAAAATTATTTTAATGTCCCTTTTCCCAATTTTCCTTTCGACGATACCAATGTCTCCATTTTTCTTTGGGCGTTTAGTGAATTTTCCGGTTTTAAATAGATGATGCAGTTCTTCCATGCTCATATCGAACCTATTGATCAACCTCATAGCTGCGTGTTTTGTCATCTTGATCGGAAGGGTATGGAGTTTCACTCGAACACCCATACTATATAGATACATTGTATATATATTAATTTCCTTAATTAAGGGCGAGTTCGATCACACAAAACAACTCTCGTCGCTTCGCTCCTCGGTGCAAAGCACCCGCCTAACACGCGGCTATGCGGCTCGCAAACAAGTTTGCTCGACCCAAATCGACTCTTCGGGTCGACTTCGCATACCCGCGGCCGTTATGTGAAATTATTGACCATTTCTCTCTACCTATTCGAGCAAGCAAACGATCATATCAAAATATCCCAGGCATCCTTAGGCGAAATGATCTTTTTCAGTTTTAGGTTGAGAAATTCTTTATCACTTGTCAAGAGATAATCGATTTCATCTAACATTCCACATGCCAATACTGGTGAATCCTTTAAACTGATCAATTCTATTGCTGCAGGCAAATTGTGGATGTATTTGTCTCTAGTTATTATGCTACAATGCGATATAAATATTTCAAAGTCCAGCAAGGCACCTTCTCTTTTCGGTCCAGATAGTTTCAATTGAATATTTCGTTTAAGTTCTTCAACAATAAAATCAGATAAAACAACGTCGTGTCTCTCGATTATTAAATGAAGAAGGTCATGTACTCTACCTTCATATGTCATTGCAGAGTATAGTGTTGAAGTGTCGATTAGTATCTTCATTTGGTATCTCCAAACATCTCTTGAAATAATTTTTCTCTAATCTTTTTTCCACCTTCCAAGAGATCCTTTTCGGAAATACCTTCTTCATTCATGATCCGACTAAGACGTTGGAATGCATCTAACATTTCTGCTTTTCGAACTGCATCACGAATATATTCAGAACGTGAAGGATACTCACCCTTCGTCACATAGGTATCGATTCGTTTGAGTTCCTCTTGTGGAAAACGTATCTGGACAGAGACCATTTGAGCCATGAACTGTGATTGTAATCAATCACATATATACTTTTCGTATTGGCATGTCGGACTAATAGAGAAATGGTCAATAACTCATCGTCGCCTTCGGCTCCTTGCCCTCCCTCGGGTCGGGTCACATAACTCGCGCTCATACGGCTCGCGAACAGGAGTTCGCTCGACCCAAATTCCTCGCTTCGCTCGGAACTTCGCATACCCGCGTCCGTTATGCAAAATTCACAATAACCAAATTTAATGGAGATAATCTTATGAAAATTATTCACTCAATTATAATCCTAATCGTTATAATATCTATAACCACTTCTGGTTGTTTTTCTTTTAAAAACAATGATTATCCAAAAGGAAGAATATTAGTCTATTTCGAAAAGAATGTACCTATTGAAAATGCGACATTATTAATAAATAAATACAATTGTTCAATCCATCAAATATTAGCAGATGATCCTAATTACTCGTTTTATATTATAATAATACATGTTCCTGAAGGAAAAGAAAAAGAATACATTGAAATCTTCGAAAAAGAACCTATTGTATACAAATGCACATTAGATGCATGGGGTTAATAAAATAATTATATTATAATGAAGTTGGTTATTGTGAACTCGTCGTCGCTTCGCTCCTTGCCTCACGTCGTTCGGTTGCATAACACGCGGCTATGCGGCTCGCAAACAGAGTTTGCTCGACCCAAATTGTCCCACTTCGTTTCTCAACTTCGCATAGTCGCGTCCATTATATGCCATTAATTAATAATATTTAATAGAGATTTTTAACGGCGACATCCATGTCACCGCAAAAAAAAATATTGTAAAAAAAAATTAACCTTAACACCAATAAGATCTTGGAGGAATACAAAATGAGCAATGAAGACCATAATATTTACGATTTTGATATTGGATTAATTCATGAATATTTTTCCGGTATGGATCGTCAAGGCCCAGGAAGCCAGGAAGCAACAATAAAAGCATTGAGCTTCATTGATAATATAAACGAAAAATCAAACATTGTTGATATTGGTTGTGGTACTGGAGGTCAGACAATAGTATTGGCTCAAAACACTCTAGGATATATTATAGGCATTGATCTATTCCCAGGTTTTATCGACAAACTAAATGACAATGTAAAAAAATTGAATCTTCAAAACAGAGTTAAAGGTGTTATTGGTTCAATGGATAAACTTGATTTTAAATTAAATGAATTAGACCTTATTTGGAGTGAAGGAGCAATATATAATATTGGTTTTGAAAAAGGCATGAATTATTGGAATAAGTTTTTGAAAAAGGGTGGTTATGTTGCTGTTACTGATGCATCGTGGTTCACAGAAGAACGGCCAAAGGAAATATTTGATTTTTGGAATAACGCATATCCAGAAATTGACACCATTCCAAATAAAATTTCTCAAATGCAAAAAGCAGGCTATGTTGTGAAGGCATCGTTCATATTACCTGAGGTTTGCTGGACTGAAAATTTCTTTAAACCAGGAATAATAGTACAAAAAAAATTTTTAGATAAATACAAAGGTAATAAATCAGCCGAAGAATTCATAAATTACGAAAAACATCATGCCCGACTTTATAATAAATATAAAGATTATTATGGGTATGTATTTTATATTGGGAAGAAAATATCAAAGCCCCACTAGAATCCGTGATGAGGTTAACTAGCGGGATTATCGATATATAACACAGATTATCACTCCACTCCCTGGTGGTCGTTACGGTCTTCGGGTAAATTGTCTTCGGCAACTTCTAAATAATTAATCATTAGTCAAAATCTTCAACTACCATATTTCTAAAGATTTTAGAATATTAATCTATTAATACAAAAAAAGGAGATGTAAAAATGGATCATATTGTATATCTCGATGCTAAAGCCAAAGAGCTGGAAAAATTAATAGACGGAAGTAAAACCATGATCATTCGTGGTGCGACAGGAAGAAAAATGCCATATGGTAGAGTCAACAAAGGCGACATCTTATACTTTATCAACAATAATGCGGAAGGTATTGTTAAAGCAAAAGCTATTGTTGATAGGGTTTTTAATTCAGAAAAAATCTCTCCAGAAGTATCAGTTGCTTTGGTAAAAAAGCATCAAGATAAACTTAATTTATCAGAAAACCAATTTACAAAATGGGCTGGTAAAAGGTATATAGTTTTAATTGAATTGAAGAAAACTGAAGAAGTAAAATCTTTTGCAATAGACAAAAGCAATTATGGAAATATGGATGATTGGCTTCCAGTTGAAAAGATCGAAACAGTTAAGAAATTATAATCGGTAATTTTTAACTCAAGGGGACATTTCAATAACATCTCTTCGAGGCTCATACTCGCCAAACGAACAACTATGGGGTTTACGAAGGTAGATCGCTCGGCCCAAATTACTTACTTCTTTAATTAACTCACATATTACTATTATAATATCAATTTTAGATCGAAGACCTAGACCCAATATTATCGATATTGCAATACCGGTGATTTTAGATGAAGTTGAACTACAAAATGACCTTCATCATCGGTCTGGGCTTCTTTACGGTGAGCCTTGTATGGGCCATTTACAACGTCGCAGTTCCCTTATACCTAAACGATCTTGGATTGTCCGGCCTTCTTGTGGGGGTCGTGATGACCTTTGATAATATCTTCGCCGTCCTCTTTCTGCCATTCTTCGGATCGTTAAGCGATAGGACCTGGAACCGCTTCGGAAGGAGGATGCCCTTCATACTAGTCGGGATCCCCCTGTCGGCTTTGGCATTCATTCTCATTCCCTTCAGCATCAATTCGCTGATCCTTCTCATGGGGCTGGTCATTGCTCTGAACTTCTTCATGAGCATTTACAGGGCCCCAACCGTCGGTCTAATGCCTGATTTCACTCCTAGACAGTTAAGGAGCAAGGCGAACGGGATCATCAACTTCATGGGGGGTTTGGGCGCAGTTGTTGCGTTCCTGATCGGGGGTATGCTCTTCTCGATAGGAGAGCCCCTTCCATTCATAGTCATATCATTGACCATGGTCGTCACGGTCATTGTAATGAAGATGTCGATCCATGAAAAGAAGGAATTGACCGATGACGAAGCCCCGGAAATACAAAAACAATCCCTTCCTGGAAAGCTCAGCCGGGGCAGGAAAGCAAGCCTCGTATTCCTATTGATAGCGATCTTCTTCTGGTATGCGGGGTTCAACGCCATCGAGACGTTCGTCTCGACCTACGGGGAGAAGGTCCTTGATATTGGAAAGGACCAGACCTCATTGATGTTAACGGTGTTCTCGGCTTTTTTCCTTCTCTTCTGTATCCCCTCAGGACTGATCGCCAGCAGGATCGGTCGGAAGAGGACGATAGTCTTGGGATTGACCATCATCATGCTCATTTTCATCTGCATCATACCGATGAGGTCCATAGCTATCATGTACATACTATTAGCCCTGGGAGGGATAGGATGGGCTCTGATCAACATTAACTCCTATCCTATGGTCGTGGAGATGACATCCAACGTTGGGATCGGGAAATACACCGGTTATTACTATTTCTTCTCGATGCTCGCATCCATCGCAAGCCCAATACTCTATGGGTTCCTCAAAGACCTTCTGGGGGAGAAGTATCTCTTCCTTTATGCGAGTGTAATGACCGCCATAGCCTTTGCAGCGGTTTTGTTCGTGAGGCATGGCGAAGCGAGGCCGATAAAGAAAGGCGCTCTAGAAACACTGGAATCCATGGACCCTTGAGAATGGAATGGTTGCAGATCGTTACAAACCATTATTCCTCGCTTTGTTCGTGACCTTGAATATGATAGGATGGAAAGAAATGAAAAACGAAATCTCACAGGGAGTAGTACATAAGGTGCCAGAGGATATGCGAAATGCCTTAACTTCATCTCCGGAGGTACTGGCAGCATGGGAGGATATCACTCCGATCGCCCGGAATGAATTCATCTGCTGGGTAGAGGAAGCGAAAAAACCTGAAACAAGGAACCATCGTATCCAGCGAACACGCGATGAGCTTTTAGAAGGTAAGCGACGGCCATGTTGCTGGGCCGGTTGTCCTCATCGTTGATGACGCTTTCATAGGAAGGTGATAAAATGGGTCCCGACAGTGAGCTCAGATATATCATTGACATAGATATTGGATCGAAAAGGATCGTATCCTGGAGAAAAGACCAGAGAGTGAATCTGACCAAGGACAATTCAGATCCGAATTTCGTGAGGATCTTCCTCACAAAGGGGCAGTACAACAAGTTGATGGATAAATTGAAGTAGTAATTGAGTCCGGATGAGACCGGAAAAGAAACGATCAAGATCACCTTTGATAAGCCTCTCCCAAGGGACCTGATCCAGAGGATTGCCTCCACGCGGAGGAAACAGGTCGTGGAAGATGGCGCCCAGTGGATGTGAGATATCTCGGCACAGGAGGATACTGATGAAACACATCGCACTTCTTCGCGGGATCAACGTTGGTGGGAACAAGAGCATCAATATGAAGAGACTGAGAACGCTCTTCGAGTCTTCGGGGTATACTGGTGTATCGACCTACCTTAACTCTGGCAACGTAATTTTCAATTCGGAAGAGACGACAGAGAATGCAAGGATGAGGATCCAGAACCTAATGAAAAATGAGTTTGGGTTCAACGTCCCAACCATTGTTAGAACGGAGGAGGAGATGAGGACGATTGCTGACGCCATTCCGGAGGAATGGTGCAATGATGACACCCACAAGACCGACGTCGCATTCCTCTTCCCCGAGATCGACTCCGAAAGCACTTTGGGATCTCTACCGATAAAAAGGGAGTACATCGACATCCGTTACGTCAAAGGAGCGATCATCTGGAACGTCTCCAGAAAAGATTACAATAAGAGCCATATCAACAAGATCATCGGTCAGAAGGTATATCAGTTCATGACTATTAGGAACGTCAACACTGCTCGTCACCTCGCCGGACTGGTTTGAATTGCTCCAAGCGGGGTATTTTTTTTCCATTTTATTCCTTCAGTGGATACGCTAGACCTTTAAGGTCAAAAAGCTAAATAGAGATCTACCAATGGATATTAGGATTAAAATGAAGAAGGATTTCAAAACTCCCGAAGAGTACCTGGATCAGCTCCCGGAGGATCGAAAAGAAGCTATGATCAAACTGAGGAACACGATCAAGAAGAACCTTCCCGAGGGTTTCTCAGAAGTAATCCAGTACGGGATGATAAGCTACGTCGTTCCTCTCTCATTATTTCCGGAAGGATATCTGGGCGATCCGAAGACGCCTCTTCCGTTCATATCGATCGCCTCCCAGAAGAATTACATCTCCTTCTATCACATGGGCCTATACGCAAAGCAGGACCTGCTGGAGTGGTTCACTAAAGAGTACTCGAAGCTCGGTTCGAAACTTGACATGGGGAAGAGCTGCGTCCGTTTCAAGAGGATCGAGAAGATCCCCTATGAACTCCTTGGGGGTCTATCGAGGAAGATAACCCCCTCGGAATGGATCTGGATATATGAATCTGGGAGGAAATAGGACCAAAAAATGGGCAATATTGCCGATAAGGGGGTGTGTTAATGGAACTAGGCTGTTTCTCAATAAGTCTTAACGTCAAGGACATCCACGCATCGAAGGAGTTCTATGAGAAGCTCGGGTTCATCGGATATGCTGGGAACATCGCCCAGAACTGGATCATCATGAAGAACGAAAAAACGAACATTGGTCTTTTCCAGGGGATGTTCGAAAAGAACATCATGACCTTCAATCCCGGCTGGGACCAGGATGCAGGACCGATCGGACCCTTCACCGATGTGAGGGAGGTCCAAAAGATTCTCCGATCAAAGGGGGTCCACCTTGACTCCGAGGCGGATGAAAACACCAAGGGACCTGCGAGCATTATACTGAGCGATCCCGACGGCAATCCGATCCTTATCGACCAGCATATATAGATGTAGTATGAATGGTCGTTCCATCCATCCATTATCAAATCGTAATAGCACATTTCTGGGGTCTGACCATGGAAAGAACGATCAATATGAATTGCTCGATATGCGGAAAAAGGATCATAATTCACGTAAAGGAAAATGGTGAATACTCCGGAGGTCACTATTTCGGACGTTTACGGTCCCCATGCGGTGAGGGAGAATATGTTCGGATAGGTACTTCCAAGACACTCGATAATGTCCCTGTTGTTGAATGGACAGGAAGCTATCATGAGGGAGAATACTGGGAATGTGACGATTGTTTCTTGGACGATGGTGAGAAAGGATGAAAGCGATAGTATGCTCATCCTACGGACCTCCCGAGGTCCTCCGGATGGAGCAGATGCCAAAACCATTGCCAAAGGACGATGAGATCCTCATCAAGGTAAAAGCGACATCCGTCCACAGGGGAGATTCCCGTATGCGGGGCCTGGATATTCCAGGCCCCTGGATCACAAAGGTCCTGGCGAGGCTATACCTTGGATTAACCAGACCCAGGAAGAAGGTCCTTGGTATGGAACTCTCCGGGGTCGTCGAATCCACTGGAGAAAAAGTGACCAGGTTCCAGGCCGGGGACGAGGTCATGGCAACAACCGTTTTCAACGGATTCGGAGGATACGCCGAGTACAAGACCATGCCCCAGAACGGTCCTGTTACAAAGAAACCAAAAATACTCTCATTTGAAGAGGCTGCGGTCCTCCCTTCGGGAGGGGTCACAGCCTTGGGGATCCTAAAACAGGCCTATCTAAAGAAAGGGCAGGAGATCCTCATCTACGGGGCATCGGGGAGTCTCGGATCCATCTCGATCCAGCTGGCAAAAGCCGAGGGAGCGATCGTCACCGCGGTCTGCTCCAGAAAGAACATTGAGATGGTCCGATCGCTAGGAGCTGACCAGATCATTGACTACCAGAAGGAGGACTTCACCACGAACCCCAAGCGATACGACGTGGTCTTCGATGCGGTGGGAAAGATACCAAAGAACAGAGCAAAAATAGCCCTGAAGGAAGGAGGCATCCACCTCAACTCCGACACCTCCTCCAACAAGATCAAGAAGAACAACATCGGACCTTTACTAGACGAGTTGACCGGGATCGTCTCCTCCAGAAAGATCCGTCCGTTCATAGACAGGACCTATCCTTTGGAAAAGATCGTGGAAGCCCATCGCTACGTCGATCAAGGTCACAAAAGAGGCAACGTCGTTGTGACGATCGTTGAACAAGGAAGGAAGCGTCATGGATGATATAGGCAAGTTCCGAGTCGAAAGCTATCTGACCAGCAGGATCGCCACGATCGACATCGGCGAAGCCAGCAAGATGAAACATTACATCCATGCCTTGATCGAAGTGGATGTAACCAATGTAAGAAGGTTCATCGCTGACTAGAAACGCAATGGGAACAATATATCAATCAATTCATGGGTGATCAAATGCGTCAGCACCGCTGTGGACAAGACTCCCGACATCCATGCTATCCGCAAGGGAAAGACAAAGAAGATCATATTCGAAGATGTGGACATCTCGGTCATGATCGAGAGAGAGGTCCATGGAAAGAAGGTCCCTCTTCCCTATGTCCTTCGAAAGACCAATAATAAAAGCATCGCCGAGATCTCCCAAGAGATCCGAAGGGCACAGACACAATCGATATCCGATGAGGGGAACAACGTTCTTGGGAAGAAGAAGAATGCGAATCTGATGAAGTTTTACTATCGATTACCCGGTTGGATCCGCGGGATGGTATGGAGGAGGATCGTGAACGATCCGTTCCTAACCAAGCGTAATATGGGCACTGTCATGATAACATCCATCGGGATGATCGGAAAGGTGGATGGATGGATCCTCCCCTTCAGCGTTCACCCTCTTTCCGTCGCGGTGGGATCTATAATTGAGAAACCGGGGATAGTGGATGGAAAGATCGAGGTCCGGGAGTACTTGCGGATGACCGTATCGGTGGATCATGATGTCATCGATGGAGCCCCTGCCGTGAGAGCATTGTCCAAGTTGACCAAGATGATGGAAGAGGGTTACGGGTTGAAATAAATAGGACTATGGATTGGAGATGCCATTATGAAGTCCTTGCTAATCCTTGTCTCCTACCATCACAAGAACACCGAGAAGATAGCAAAAGCGATGGCGAAGGCCCTGAAGGCTGATATCAGGAAACCCTCGGAGATCGATCCATCTTCGCTCAAAGATTATGACCTCGTCGGCTTCGGATCGGGGGTCTACAGCGCCCAGCATCATCCTTCGACCATCTCTCTGGCGGAGAAACTGCCGAGGTCCCAGGGTAATAAGGCATTCCTCTTCACAACGACGGGTGCCCCGAAGATCGCCGTTAACGACGAGTTCATTGCGAATAACCACAAGAAGCTCAGGGACGTACTCGAATCGAAAGGTTACGTGGTCGTTGGCGAGTTCTCGTGCCGTGGATGGAACACCAACCACTTCCTCAAGTACTTCGGAGGCTTGAACCGCGGCCATCCGAACGAGGAAGACCTCAATGATGCCGAAAGGTTCGCCCATGCTCTTGTCAGGGAGAACGGTGACTGACCGAACATTTAATGTTCGGATGCGACCTCCCGGGGTCGATATGGACCTACTCCCATCTGAGGAATACAAAAGGGTTCTTCAACATCTCGATAAGGTCCCATTCGACACGTTTTTCGCTAGGTCCGTACTTGAAAACCATCTGAAAGGCAGGGTTTACGTCGATTCTATAGAACAACCGGATACATGTTACATCCTCCATCCTTACGGACTCTCCCTCCTTTTAGGGGAACCTAGTAAAAGGTTCGAAAGTTGGCTCAAGACACATATGCTCGGGAACAGGGATACGAAGAGCACTCACGAATGGTTGCAGGTCCATCCTGATATCTGGAACGACAGGGTCCGATCCTTCCTGGGCGAGGACCTGGTTTCTCCTAAGGAGCCTTATGATGGGACCAAGGTGGAATTGCATACAAGGGTGAACTTCGAATTCAATAAGGACCGTTTCAAAGGATACTGTGACGGTAAGAGGCCCACTCCACCTTCAGGATACAGGATGGTCGAGATCGAAGATGGCCTTTTCGATTCCATCGAAGGGACGGTGGTCCCAAAATCTTTCTGGGACACCCCGAAGGACTTCATAGATAGAGGGAAGGGTTTCTGTATCTTGAAAGACAAGGATATCGTCTCCTGGTCCTACACGGCCTGGGTCCACGGGAAGGTCTTCGAGATCGGGATCGAGACCGACCCCAATTACAGAGGAAAGGGCTTCGCCGAGATGGTATCGGTACGTTTCATCGAACATAGCCTGGACAACGGTCTAGACCCGGTATGGTCCTGCCGTCTGGAGAACACCGGGTCCTACAGATTGGCTTTGAAGCTTGGCTTCACGGAGAGGTGTAGGCAGCCATTCTACAGGCTTTGCGAAGGGGGGATAGGACCAGTTGTACCACATCGACGATGAGAAGGTCACTTTGAAGGACCTCAAGAAAAGGATGCTCGAGACCGACCTGGTCCCCAGCAGAGCATCCCTTCTGGACGATATAGAAAACATATTCGTTCGGCTTGAAGAGAACGGGTATGAGACATTGTCCGATCTGAGAAAGGCGCTGAAGAATGCAAAGAAGATACCTTCCGTATCGAAAGTAACCGGTATTGAAGAGGATCACCTTAACCTGCTCCGGCGGGAGATCGAGAGCTACTTCCCCAAACCATTCCCTCTCTCAGCGTTCGGATCATTGGATAAGAATGACCTTAGAATTCTCACAGAGATGGGTCTGAAGGACACCCGGATGCTCTACTATGTCCTGAACTCTCCGGAGAGGAAGGACCTGACAAGTGCGGGGGTCGACGAAAGAACAGTAGACATTCTGATCTCGCTCACTGACCTCACCAGGGTCCAGTGGACCAATCCGACGGCAGCCATGATGCTTCTTGAGGCCGGATATTCAAATGCAATGATCCTCTCTGAGGCGGACCCGGACCGATTGTGCATAGAACTGGAAAGGGTCAATTCGGGCGGCAGGTTCTTCAAAGGGAAGATAGGGCTGAGGGATGTAAAACGCCTAGTTAAGGCCGCATCATACCTGAACCGACAATAAATAATGGAATTACAGAGATGAAGTAGAATAATGTGGACACAATAGGATCGGGCAGGATATCCATGAAGGCAATAATGAACCGACGGACCCTCATGCTCGAGGAGGTCCCCAAACCTGAACCGAAGGATAATGAGCTCCTCGTCAGGGTCATGGCGGCAACGGTCACCAGAGGGGACATCAACCTGAGGAAGATACCGACCATCATCCTCGTTCCGATGGGTTTGATCTTTGGCTTCAAGAAGATGAAGATAACCGGGATCGAGTTCTCGGGGATCGTCGAGCAAACAGGAAGCAAGGTGAACCTCTTCAAAGCTGGGGATGAGGTCTTCGGAACAACGACGGGTCTGGTGTATGGTGCGAACGCCGAGTATGTTTGCGTCCCTGAAGTATCGAAGATAGGTGTTGTCGCTTTGAAGCCCGGGAACCTTTCCTTCGAAGAATCTGCCCCGCTCCCGGTAGGTGCCATGACGGCCCTGCACAACCTCCAGAAGATGGACATCAAAGCTGGTCAACAATTCCTTGTGTATGGTGCATCGGGTTCTGTCGGGTCCTATGCCGTCCAGATCGCCAGGCATTTCGGGGCCGAGGTCACCGGGGTATGCTCGACCAAGAATCTCGACCTGGTCAGGTCCCTGGGAGCCGACCATGTCATGGATTATACCAAGGGAAAGGTGACCGGCTTGTATGATGGGATCTTCGATGCGGTGGGGAAAATGAAGGAACCGCGAAAATCGCTGAAGAAAGGGGGGAAGTTCAGGTCCATCCGTACTCCCACGAGCGAGACCATTGATAACCTGCTCCTCATAAGGGAACTTGCGGAACGGGGAGATCTAAGAGCGGTGATTGACAGAAGGTTCACCCTGGAACAGGTCCCGGAAGCTCACAGGTACGTGGAACAAGGTCACAAACGTGGAAATGTCGTTGTAACCATAATGAAATGAGGTGAACAATGCCCGCGGTCAAACAGGACACAAAAAAGCTTTTTCGGAAGAAGGGGACATGCTCCCAGACCTTCTTCTACATCCTCAATCGCGAGTTCGGGAACAATAACGAGCTCCAGGAGCGGGCATCGGATCCCCTCGCTGGCGGGATAATGCAGCTCGGCTACCAATGCGGATTATTGTTCGGGTCCGCCTTGGCGGTGGGTAAGGAATCCTACCGAAGGTTCGAGGACCGAGACAAGGCCATCGCCATGGCGATACTTACATCGAAGGAAGTCTCGGATGCCTTCGGAAAGAGCGCAGGAAACGTCAACTGCAAGGAGATCACCGACACCGATTTCTCCAAAAAGATACAATTCGCGAAATTCTTGATCTTCAAAGCCAGGGCTTGTTTCAATCTCGCAGACCTCTGGACCCAGAACGCGATCCGATCGGCAAAGGAAGGATTGTCAAACGTACCGAAGGATCTACGCACGAAGCCGATGAGCTGTGCCTGCGAGGTCGCGAAGAGAATGGGAGCGACCGAGGAGGAGACGATCATCGTCTCCGGGTTGGCCGGGGGTATCGGACTATCCGGTGAAGCCTGCGGCGCACTAGGCGCTGCGATCTGGCTTAGATCCATTGAGTGGTGCAAGGAGAACCCAGACAAGAGTTCCTACAATAATCCTTACGCATCGAACCTCATCTTCACCTTCGACGATGCCACGGGTTCCAAGTTTCTATGCAGGGAGATATGCGGACAGACCTTCGATTCGATCGATGAACATACAGAATATATCAGGAATGGCGGATGTTCGAAGCTCATCGAAACAATGGCAGGACAATAGTGACGGAGAGGACAGATATGGCTGACATTATCAAGGTTATATTATCATAGGACATGAAGCACAAGGAGAAGGTCTAGCTTATAGAGGAGAAGACATCAGCTGACATGAACGGAGGATCTCTATGGCAAACACTGAAAAACCTGGAATGGTGAGATGGGTTCTCTTGACCAACGGTATCGCTGACCTGTTGGCCGCCATAGCGCTATTCTTCCCAATATTAGACCTTCCCCTCCCAGGTTACTCGGACTATACCAAAGAGTTAGTGTTCATTGCTGGAGGGTGAGGAATAGCAGCGTTGACATTCGGTATCGGTAGGATATGGAGCTCTTTCAAACCGGAGTTACATTTCGTCATGGGGGTCCTCGGCCTAATGGAAGGCTCGGTCCTTTCGGCTTTCTGTTTGATAAACATCCTTTTCTTCGACATAAGTTTCATCCAGGCGATGATGCCACTTGCGATTGCCTTAGTCTTCGGTACATTGTATCTGGTCTCTCTTCTAATCCTGAATAAAGAAAGGTCAAAGGATAAGCCGAACAGAAAAATTCGGTAACCATATTGGTATTATCGAGGTGTTCCACCAATGAGCCCTATCCGAATGGTCAAAGTAGAGTTGGCGAGCAGGCTCGCGCTCGAGCTCAACAGATCTTTCAACGATCATGATATTGAAGGCTTGTCCCGTTTGTTATCAGACGATTGCGTCCATGAGGACCACAATCCACCTCCAGGTGGGTCTTTTTACAGAGGAAAGCAAGAGATATTACAGCATTGGGAAAAAATCTTCAAAGAATACCCTGATATTATAGTAGAGATAGAGGCCCTAACGGGAATGGGGGACAAGTGCATCCTGCGCTGGAAGAAGGTATTGACGAAGGGTGCCATCCCTTTGAGAGGGGTGGACATCATCCATGCCATGAACGAAAAGGTCCATTTGATATTATCATATGCCAAGGGATAGTGTCATATCCAAGCATTAAAATCAGGTAGCACATGACCAGCTGGTTGAACAGGGATGATTACCCTTTCAAATCGAATTATCATCCTACACCCATCGGGAGGATGCATTATGTCGACGAGGGAAAAGGGGACCCGGTGGTCTTCGTTCATGGCAACCCTTCATGGTCCTATGAGTTTCGGAACATGATCAAAGAGCTTTCAAAGACGAACAGATGCATAGCGCCGGATATGATAGGGTTCGGTCTGTCCGATAAACCCTTGGACTGGTCCTACCTCCCTATAGAGCATGCTAGGCTTATGGAAGACCTGCTCCTTTCCCTCGATCTGAGGGACATCACCCTCATCGTCGGCGATTGGGGTGGTCCTATCGGACTATCCTTTGCCATCAACCATCCGAAAAGGATCAAGAACCTGGTGATAAACAACACCTGGTGTTGGTCTGTCAGGAACGATTGGTACTATCAAGCATTCAGTGGGTTCATGGGAGGTCCCCTGGGCAGGTTCCTGATCAAAAGGTTCAATTTCTTCGCCAAAGGGTTCTTACCCATGGTTTTCGGTGACAAGAAAAAGCTGACCAAAGAGACCCACAGGCACTATTACATGCATCTGGCAAACCCTAAGGAAAGAAAGGGGAACTGGACCTTCCCTAAGCAGATCGTGGGTTCCTCAGAGTGGTTGGGAACACTTTGGGATAGAATTGGGGTATTGAAGGACAAGAAGGTCCTCATCGCATGGGGTATGAAAGATATAGCGTTCAGGAAGAAGGAACTGGATAGGTGGATCGGGGTGTTCACCGACGCGAAGGTGGTGAGATATCCTGATGCCGGTCACTTCGTTGCTGAGGAGATGCCCGATGACCTTTCAAGGGAGATACGTCGGCTCTAAATGGTATGTTTTATACGTATCCTGGACGATTACCAGACATGGAGTGCATCCGGAGCAGGACCATGGAGGAGGAGATCCGATCCAAGGATGAGCTCTTTGATATCATAAGGTCCCAAAAACTCCTTACGATCGCGATGAGCCAGGATGATGAACCATATCTTGCAACCTTGGATTTTGGATTCGACGAGAGCGGTCCCTGCTTCTATTTCCATACCTCTGCTAACGGGAGGAAGGTCTCCATTCTGAGGAAGAACCCTATTATCTTCGGTCAGGTCCAGGAGGATCGAGGGTTCGTGAAGCAGGCCTGCGACCACTCCTTCAGACTGGTCCAGTTCAGGGGGAGGGTCAGGTTCCTTACCGATCCTAAAGAGATCAAGAACGGAATGATATCGATACTATCTCATCTGGGATCGGACCCGGACTCGATAGACAAGGAGGAGCTTGGAAGAGGAACCCTCGTCGGAAGGATCGATATTTTGGAGATATCCGGAAGAAAGAACGAACCGAATGGGTGGAAGAATTGGTAAGAACAACCTTCAAAGAGGAACAGAAAGAGGTCATCGACACGATGCTGCTTCCTATCCAGGGGGTAGAGGCGGGGAAGATGTTCGGGTACCCCGGCTATTATGTCAATGGCAAGCTGTTCGCATGCCTCTACGAGAACGGAGTTGGATTGAAAGTTCCCGAAACCCTTGCAAAGGAGCTCATAGGCAAGGAAGGTATCGATCATTTCGTTCCTCTGGGTAGGAAGAAGATGAGGGAATGGATACAGATAACGAGAGAGAGTTCGGAGGACTATCTTGGTGACTTCGAGATATTCAAGCGGTCCGTCGAATACGTAGCTTCTCTGAAGAAGTGATTTCCGAAGGTATGCACTTTCGGACCTCCCTCCCTACCGTACATGGTTAATACGCGGGGTGTGAGATACCATTCGTGTAATCCAAACAGGGGGTCTAAATTGACAGAGGAGATCTGCTGCCCCAGGTTCGAACCCGGGCCCTGGGATGGGAAGATGGTCGAATGGAGCAATAAGAGGTTCATAAAGGACAAGGTCAGAACGGTGTTCAATATCCCTGTAAATTTCGGGTCTGTGATGAAGAGGCTCAATGAGAGGGTGGAGGGGGCAAACGCAAAGATGCCGGACTGGCTCTGCCTGTCCGACCACACCTCCAAGTGGAATATGGATGTTTACCTTGCGGTTGATAAAGTGGTCCCTGGAGCGGAGAATGTCAGATTGAGCGGCAAGTTCCTATCCAAAGTATATGAGGGTCCGTTCAAGGATACCGGTAAATGGTGCGAGGATTTCTCCAGATATACCAAGGGCAAAGGGCTGGAAATTAAAAAGTGGTACATGTGGTACACCACCTGCCCCAAATGTTCGAAGAAATTCGGCAAGAACTATGTTGTCATCCTTGGCCAGGTTTGAGCAGAAGGTTATCAGATGGTCTTCCTTCCATGTTAGGGAGAAAGATGATTATTGTCGGGACTTAAAACAATAATAAGGTGGTCATATGCAGGCGGTCAAGGCGAATAATATCGACGAATATATTGGGTCCTTCCCTTCAGAGGTCGGAAAGAAGCTCAAAGAGATGAGGGAGATCATCCGGAGCGAAGCTTCAGATGCTACTGAGAAGATAAGCTACCAGATGCCCACGTTCTATCTTAAAGGGAACCTCGTTCATTTTGCCGCTTTCTCCAACCATATAGGGTTCTATCCAACACCGAGCGGAATAGAGGCATTCAAGGATGAGTTCGGAAAATTCAAATATTCAAAAGGTGCAGTTCAGTTCCCCCTGAACGAACCCTTACCAGAGGACCTTATACGCAGGATCGTCAGGTTCAGGGTGAAGGAGAACACGGGTAAAAAATGAGGTGGGTTCCAGTGGACGATTTCCCAGGGTTCATGAAGCGGGTTCCGAACAGGATAGCGGCTTCTGACCAGAACACAGATGATGTTGAGGGGTATTTCTATACCGCCAGGGATGGAAGCCAGATGGCGTTCTGGACGGCACTCAAAGACAGGACATCAAGAAAGCATGTTCACGAATTCGATGAGTATATGATCGTTATCTCAGGACGTTATACAGCATACCTGGATGGAAAAGAGCATGTCCTTGGTCCAGGAGATGAGCTCTACATTCCGAAGGGGACAAAGCAGTGGGGAAGGTGCATCGCAGGAACAAGAACCATCCACGCCTTCGGGGAAAGACGCATACCTAACCGACCTGGCTGACCCTAAGGGTCCATAATGAGAAATCATTGGTTATCATAAAAACGAACAAGATGTGATCCGAGCTCCAATGTAATGTGTATTTTATATTTAGGGAAAATGTCTTTGAGAAAGGGATCATTTCCTTCCCGATACCCAAAGAGAATACATATACGATCACCCATCCTTCGATCTATGGACCAGCTACCCTCAAGATCGCCCCATCTCATCACTCGAGACAAGATCGCCCCCTGCGGGATGGATTGCGCCCTCTGCATGGCGATCTCCCGGAAAAAGGACCAATGTCCCGGATGCAGGAGGCCTGACGAGGGTAAACCGAAGTATTGCGTCCAATGCAAGATGGTGGTCTGCAGCCGGAACGCCGAAGGCCGCGATGGTCAGTTCTGCTTAACATGCAACTCCTTCCCCTGCAGGAGGTTAAAGGATCTGGACAAGCGATACCGGACCAAATATTCCATGAGCATGCTCGAGAACCTCGCAACGATCAGGGACGAGGGGTTAGATCGCTTCATTGAAAAAGAGAAGAAGCGGTGGATCTGTAAAGGTTGTGGGGGGATCATCTCCGTTCATCGGGATAATTGTCTTTCCTGTGGATATAAATGGAGATAGGTGGTGCGATCAGGCATGGTCGAGACGGTCTACTTTCCCGATAGGAAAGGTTGGAGAAAATGGCTCTCCGAGAACTTCGACAAGAAAGACGAGATCTGGCTCATTATTCCCAAGCGATTCTCCAATGAAAAGAAGATCCCATACAACGATACGGTGGAGGAAGCGCTCTGCTTCGGGTGGATCGACTCGGTCCAGAGACCTTATGACGAGCATCATACGATCCAAAGGTTCTCACGAAGAAGGAAGAAGAGCAATTGGGCGCAGACGAACATAGAGAGATTGAATTGGTTGGACCAGCATGGATCGCTCCATCCGACCGTCAGGGAAAGCGTGAAGGACCTCATAGGAAGGGAGTTCGTCTTCCCCTCTGACATCTTGGGCGAATTAAGGAAGGATCCCATCGTCTGGAAGAACTATAAAGCGTTCTCCGAGCCATATAAGCGGATCCGGATCGCCTACATCGACGACGCCAGGGATCGCCCCGACGAGTTCAGGAAGAGGCTCAAGAACTTCATCGAGAAGACGAGGCAGAACAAGATGATCGGATATGGCGGGATCGATAAGTATTACCAAAAGAAGTAGAGCCCAAAAGGAGAAATAACTTCATGGGACTCAATCTTTTTATGAGATCTCGCATCGCCATCCTCTGTCTTATCCTTCTTGGGACCATCTCTTTCAGTGGATGCTTGGATAATGAGGAAAAAGACACCGTTCCCCACGGAGAGAGGTGGGGGATATACTCATTGGATCTATCTTCGGAAAAGTCTACGCTCATCTTCGACTGTCCGGACCATCTATCATCTCTGACACTCTCGAACGACGGGAAGAAGTTCGCCTTCTCCAGATTCGTCGGGGGGTCCGACCAGCAGGATGAAGAGATAGCGATCTTGAACTTGGACGGGTCAGGTTACAGACAGCTCACGGACAACGATATCATAGACACCTATCCTGCTTGGTCCCCGGACGACAACAGCCTCGCCTATCTCAGCTTTCGCGATACCATGGACATCTACGAGATGAGTCTTCTGGGCGAATCATCTACGAACCTCCTCTACGACTCCGGATCCCATGATGCCGATATCGACTGGGTCGGAGGTAAGATCGCCTTCACCGCAAACAGCAGTATCTGGTTGATGAACTCCGATGGCACAGGTCCGACCCGCCTGACCTCCCCGCCAAGGGCGGGGGAGTGGGGGTCCGTAAACCTTCCATTCGGGGACTATGATCCGAGAATCTCACCCGACGGGAGCAAGGTCGTCTTCGAGAGGCTGGAGGACGACGACAGCGCCCATGGCAACTACGATATCTACGTTGTCAACTCGGACGGGACCGGAGAGAATGCATTGACAGAAACTGGTTACAGCCAGGGGCTCGTTTCCTGGTCACACTCCGGGGACCGGATGATCTATATAGTTTCCGCGATAGGGTCCGAAGGCAAATTCGACCTATACTCGGTCAATCCCGACGGTAGCGACAACAAGGACATCACTCCATCGTATTTTCCCCCGGAATTCCTGATACATTCCGCCATCTTCTCCAGCGATGACACCAAGGTCTTTTTCATAGGTGAATGGTGGGTCTGACCTTCCACGACCATTATAATACCCTGTTAGTTCTAACTTTTTTTTAAAAATGCTCATTTTTTCCTTCAGAGATGGTTGGATTTATAGGTATGTATTAATACTAGTTCGGTATGGGTTGTTTTTAGCCATAAAAGATGGCACAAGGAAATATCAGATATGTATGACGACAGGCGTGGAGGGGGCTATAACAGCGCTCCTCGAGAAATGTTCGATGCGGTATGTGCAGAATGCAAACAGAAGACCCAGGTCCCTTTCAAGCCCTCCGGTGATAGGCCCGTCTATTGCAGGGAATGCTACCAGAAGAAGAAACCTGCAAGGTTCTAAATAAGAAGTCCTTTTTGATCGGGCATATCCATATTATATTTTTTTTTAATTGGATGTTCTGATCCGGGAAATCATCCCGTTGGGGGTCTTTTTCTCCACGTAGGTGGGGAAAGGGGCCCCCATTTTTTTTATACAATTTTTTCTAGAGTGTTGTTTTGATCCCCTTCAGTTACCCGTTACCCATTTTTCTACGTCTTGCACTTCCTTGATGAGCGATGGGTTCTCCTTCAAGCACCTGTCGACCCAGGACTGCAAGAACTGCGCCTCTTTTTTATTGCCCATGCTCTTCAACATGGGGATGGAGTTCTTCTGCCAGGCCACGATTTCCTTTGGGCTTAACAGGACCTTGGAATACGGGTTCCTTTCAACTGCGACCTCGTTCTGGGCCCTCCACATCTGGAATGTCCTATCATAGAGATATCCTATGAACAGGGCTCCGCCGAATATCATAAAGGCCAGTATCCCGGTTATGATATAATCATAATCTATCGCGGAGGGCACACCAAGGCCCTCGAGAACATCGATGAAGATGTAATCGAGGTAGTTCCGGATCAATAACGTGTTAGTGATGCTTAGCATCATCACGCTAAGCAACCCGCCTACCTGCTGGAGCCTCCAGACATGTTTCATGAGAATCTTCTTTACCGGTACCATTTTGGACCACATCCCTTTGTGGTGTATAGATGCAGGAACGTATATCTTGATATCGAACGCACATAGACCGGTCCATCACCGAACTAGGAATCCCTTACATATGAGGCAAACTGTAATAATATACCATGGTCATCGTTAGGCTGAGGTGAGAAAGGTGGCCATACCCGAAAGGACAGTTAAGCGGCTAAGGACCGTAAACCTGGTCGCAGGTACTCTGCATCTCCTGCAGGGAATATTGATGGTGGTCCTCTCAAAGGACTTCAAAATCCAGATAACAAGGGGCTTTCTGGATTTCAACGAGACCACAAGGACATTATTCCCCGCAACCGCCGATGTCATAGAGGTCCCATTGGGCCCATTGATAGCTTCCTTCCTGTTCATGTCCTCTATAGCACACTTCCTTATCGCTACCGTGCTCTTCAAGAAGTACATCGCAGGGCTCGAGAAGAACATAAACAAGTACAGATGGTATGAATATTCGCTCAGCGCTTCTGTGATGATCGTCGGCATAGCGATGCTGACCGGTATCTACGATATAGGCACGCTCATCCTCATATTCTTCATGAACATGATGATGATACTCTTCGGTCTCATAATGGAGAAGATGAACCAGCTCGCCAAGAAATTGGACTGGTCCCCCTTCGTCTTCGGGAGCCTTGCGGGGCTCATACCATGGATAGCGATAGGTATACACTTGCTTGGCGCAGGCGGAGGGGACGGTGGCCCTCCCACGTTCGTTTATTATATCTACATCTCGATCGCCGTGTTCTTCAACATCTTCGCCATAAACATGGTCCTACAATACAAGAAGTTCTGGAAGTGGAGGAACTATCTCTTCGGAGAATGGGTTTACATAGGGCTTTCGCTGGTCGCCAAGTCACTACTGGCATGGCAGGTCTTCGCCGGTACATTAAGGCCTGAAGGATGACGGGGTTGAAGTTCATAGGACCTACAAGGGGTCAGACCTCTATACTTCCGTGTACCCTCCGAATGGAGGGAATGGCTTTACAGGAACGGCAGGACCTCCGAGGGGGAATGGTTGAAGATATTCAAGGTCGGTTCCAAAGAGGTTGGGATAAGATTGAACGAAGCGGTTGAAGAGGCCCTCTGCTTCGGCTGGATCGACAGCGTTATGAAGAGCATTGATGAGGACCACTACGTACTTAGGTTCAGTCCAAGGAGGAAAGGTTCGGTCTGGTCCGGGAACAACCTTGTAAGGATGAGGAGATTGATCAATGAGGGACGCATGACAGATGCAGGTCTTTCGGTCCTTGATGTTCCTGTTACGGAATTTCCGGAAAAAGTATCCGTTAGGTCCAAAGAGGTCGATATTCCACCTTTCATTGAGAGATATCTCAAGGCTGATAACAAGGCATGGGAGTTCTTTGAAAGATATCCGCCGTCCCATAAAAGGATGATTGTGGGATGGATCATGGATGCCAAGAAGGATGAGACCCGTCAGAGAAGGCTTACGGAGGCAAGACGGAAGTTCTCAGAGGGAAAGGATCTGGGTATGAAATGAACCGTTGACTTTGAATTATATAACCTAAGAAGAGCTGAACCCCATGACAGGTCATCTGCAGGTTTTCGTCCACATATGTCTGGTAGCCAGGGACTGGAAGGAGCTATCACGGTTCTATCAGAAGGTCTTCGGTCTTGGACCGGTCCCTCCTGAGCGATACTTGAAGGGTGAATGGTTCGAAAAGGCAACCGGTCTAGGTAAAGCCTCCGCAGACGGCATCCATCTGATGCTTAGGGGAGAGTGTGAGCCCAAAGTGACATTGGAGATACTGCAATTCAATCCAGAAGAGGCAGGAACTGGCAAAGCCGTCAATGGTCCTGGCCTCTCCCATATCGCATTCAGGGTGGATGATGTAAAAGGCTCCTTGCAGAAGGTCCTTGACAACGGAGGTGAACGAATAGGTGAAATGGTCTCGAAAGAGATCAAAGGAGCAGGCACTGTCACTTTCGTATATGTCCGTGACCCGGAGGGTAATATAATCGAATTGCAGAGATGGGACCAGTGATCGTATGGTCGAGGACATATTAACTAGGATCAGAACTGATCTGAAGGCAAAGGCCGATCCAAAACATAAGGAGGGGGCCGAGCGCTACTTCAGGGAGAAAGCTCTCTTCTACGGGGTCAAGAACCCTATTGTCAACAAGATGGCCTCAGAATATTGGAAAGAAGTGAAACCTCTTGGAAAGGAACGGATATTCGAACTCTGCGAGGAGCTATTATCATCGGACTATTCCGAGGAGGCTTTCATCGTCTGCAACTGGGTCCCGAGGCTTAAGAAGCAGTTCTCTAAGGAGGACCTGCCGAGGTTCAGGAGATGGATCGATGACAATCTGAACACCTGGGCGAAGGTGGACACCTTCTGCAACCATACCATGGGCGATTACATCGGTCAATATCCCCTGACCGTTCAGGAATTGAAGGGATGGACCGGCTCCAAGAACAGGTGGATGAGACGGGCTTCCGCGGTCTCTCTTATTCTCCCTGCGAGGAGAGGGGAATTCATTGATGATATATTTGAGATAGCGGATGCTCTTCTAGAGGACCAGGACGACATGGTGCAGAAGGGGTACGGGTGGATGCTCAAGGAAGCGTCCAGGAAGCACCAGAGGGAGGTCTTCGAATTCGTTCTGAACAATAAAGAAAGGATGCCGAGGACAGCTCTCAGGTATGCTATAGAGCTCATGCCAGAAGAGATGAGGAAGGAAGCTATGAGAAAAT
>CAZLVP010000001.1:58269-257989 GCA_964563055.1 uncultured Thermoplasmatales archaeon
CTAAGGTTCTGGGAGAACGAATACCCGGACATGACCGATATTGCTGGATGTCTGGGCAGGATCAGGGATGCGGGGTTCGAACCATTATCACATTTCAGGGTCCCCAAGAAGGACTGGTTCGTACATTTCTACGAGCCCATGAAGTCAAGGCTCAGGGAGGTCAGACCAAAATACCTCTTGGTCCCGAAGGCGTTGAAGATCATTGATACGATGGAGAAGGAGATCGATATTTACAATCGATACTCCGACTGCTCTGGTTACGAGTTCTACCTGATGAGAAAACCTTAGGTCATCCATGATGCTCGTGCAACTTCTCTGGTCTGTCCTCCAGAGCTCCCGATAGGAACCTTTCGACAGCCTTGTCCACCAGTTCCTCCTCGGTCACTATGGGAGTTATCTTTGCCTGCAGCAGGTCGTCGTAGATACGCCTCCCCATCCCGTAGCAGATCACATACTTACAGTCCGAGATGTTGCCTATCATGGTCGCATGGTCGCAGCTCCCGCAGTCGCCGGAGTGTTTTCCTTTGTTCTGTCTGTGCTCTCTGCCCGACAATTCGTTCCCTTCCAAATCGAAGACAACGAAGCCCAATGCCCTTCCGAAATGGTGGGATATAGTCGTTCCGTCATCACTTGCCACTGCTATCTTCATCTTCTCACCAGCTTTCACTTCTATTTCAGTGCTGATCCTATAGTCCCCGCCTGACACCTTGAGAACCCTTCCCTCGACCACCGATGTAGCTACCTTCCTCCTTGCGGAGGCAATCAGTCTACAGAAGGTGGGTTGGGAGATACCCATCTTTGAAGCAGCCCCATCCTGCTCAAGCCCCAACACATCCTTCAGCCTCAGAGCTTCGAGCTCGTCGTAACCCATGATCACCTCATCATCGGCCGAAGGGTCCCCGTTCAAGGGTTTGAAGCAGGTCGCTCCAGGCTCCTTACCTATCCACCTGCAGAGCCTGGGTCGGGCCATCTTTTATCCACCATCCGCCAAACGATGAGCGTGAGCACCGGTTAGTTATGAATATATATTCATTATTTAATTCTTTCTTGATCACTTAGGACGGTTCTGACCAATCATAATATAACCGATTGGGTTTGACCCGAAGGTGTGTGGTCCAATATGGGACAGAGATGTGTTATGGCTTTGTTTCTGATCATGGTTTTAATTCCATCGTTGATGCTGATCGGTCCCTCCATGGGCGAGGTTTTCATCTCTGGCAGGGAACAGCTTTCATCAGGCCTCCCTCAAGCTCCGTATTCCTTCAGCTCTGTCGAGGTCTTCGATTCAGACAACGACGGCAAGGACGAGCTCTACCTTGGGGGGTGCGGGTTCCTTGACATGGAGACGAGGACCGAAGGCATCCATGCCTACGAATACTCGACGGGCGGGAAGATGTGGCTCCCCTTCGGATCGGGACTTCCCGGCAAGGGGTCAGGGGAATACTATGGGGCCCTTGGCCTGGGGGACATCAACGGGGACGGATATATGGACATAGTAGGTCCCAAACCAAGCAGATGGTACGAAATAGAGACCAACGGGCTCGATATATTCGCAGGGTCCAGCTCGGGCAGCTTCACTCTGCTGCACAACATACTTCTGGAGTCCGGGAACCCGGGCTCATCGAACGAGGCAGAGGTCGCGGACCTTGACAACGACGGCTTTTCCGATATCGTCGTCTCGACCTATATCGGTATCAAGGTTTTCTTCGGCGACGGCTCTGGGACGAACTGGTTCGAATCGTCCCCGCCCCATGCCAAGCGGACCGAGATATCGGGCATAGGCATAGGGGACCTGAACAAGGACGGGCTCTTAGACGTAGTGGGGACCCCCTACCAGTACTCCCAGGATATCGAGATGTACACGCTCGGTGCAAGGAGGACCTGGCGCGACATACCGTTCAAGGAGGTCTCAGGTGGGTTCGGTATAAAGATCTCAGACCTTGACGGCGACGGCAATGAAGATGTCATCTATGGCACCGTATCCCAAGGCATGAAGGCATGGTTAGGACAGGGTTCGACCCCCTTGACCGGGTTCCCTTGCACCGAAGCTTCCGCTGGGCTCCCGACGGAAGGCCAGTACGACCAACTGGAGCTTGGGGATGTGAATGGCGACGGAAGACCGGACCTCGTTGCAGGTAGCAACAGCGGCCCATTGACCCATCTATACCTGAACGACCTTCCAGAAGGCTGGACGGAGGTCTTCACTGGCCCCCAGGCCCTCGAGGTCGGGGGCGATTCCTACGGGGCGAACTTCGGGGATTGGGACGCCAACGGTCAGGTGGACATTGCCGCATGTTCATGGGAGGACGGGGCAGATGCCTGGTCCGTTACGACCACTGCAGTGGACGAGAACCGCCCTCCTGTCGCCGATGCAGGGAGCGATATGATATCGTACGTTGACGAAGAGGTCGTCCTAGACGGGTCATCGAGCTATGACCCTGATGGTACGGTCCAGAGCTATGAATGGCAGTGTACCAGCCACCCGAGCCTTGTATTGACAGGCCCTTCATCGGGCAAACCCAGGTTCACTCCGACCGAGGAAGTCACCTATCTTTTCTCTCTCCGCGTAAACGATGACAAGGGACTTTGGTCCTCATATGACACTGTCAAGGTCACGGTGATAGGGAAGGATGTGAACCTTCCCCCGCTGGCGGACGCCGGGCAGGACAGGACAGGACAGGTAGGCACGACGGTCTCGCTCGACGGTTCTCAAAGCAGCGACCCTGACGGTTCCATTTCCGCTTATGAATGGACCTGTACGACCCATTCCGTGACGCTGCAGAACGGGGACGGACCCTCACCCTCGTTCGTTCCGGACGAGATCGGGGACATTACCTTCGAGCTGGTCGTAACGGACGATGGCGGAGCAAGATCAGCACCGGATAGGGTCACGGTGCATGTTACCGGGTCGGCGATACCCACGGACGACGATGACGCACCTGAGGACGAAAGCGGTTCGGCCCTTGTAACGGTAATTGTCCTAGGTGTATTACTGGTGCTCATCGTCATCGTCGCTGTGGCAGTCATCGCCTGGTCCAGGTCGTCGGGTAAGACGGAGGGACCCGTGGAGGAAGTACTGGAGCTCCCGATGGTCTGCCCTCAATGCAAAAACGAGCTGGCCTTCAGGAGCGATTTCGGCAGGTACCATTGCCCTCGCTGCGGGAGATATTATTGACCCTTAGGACCTTGGGCTGTAATGCCTGGTCAACCAGATGGAGAGCCCGTCGAGCCCCGGAAATAACATCCTCTCGTTGATGTTGGCCTGGTCTAGCTTGTCCCTCACTTCCCATTTTAGCTCATACGGGACTATCACCTTTCTGAATATGTCCGGGTTCTTCTCAAGGATGCGGTCCATGGACATCTTAGGGTCCGATATCACGGAATGCATGGCATACTGGTTCACTATCCTCTCGTCCATAGAAGGTGGGTCGAAGAACAATGCGAAGGTCTCTTTTGACAGCCCATCGAACTCCTGCAGGGATGAGGCTACCTTTGAGAGCATCTCGACCGTGAAACCGTTGGCCCCCTCCTTCTGCAACTCCTTCCTGAGCACAACGGGGATCCGTTCATGGAGCTTGACATAATCTACGCACCAGATCACCCCATCCCTGTCGTATTTGGTCAGGTCGTTGGTCGCAAAGTGCATCGCGACGAAAGGGGAGAAGGTCCAGTCGAGCAATCTTGTAGGCAAACCATGGTGCTGGGCCAGCACAAGCCAGTTCCAGGCAGTATAACCCTGTGTGTTCTCGACCCTGGCGTACTTTATGAAGTTCCTCATTAGATGGAACTCCAGGTCCCAGTACCTGCCGCCGAGCCTCATGAGGGCAGTGGCAAGTTCATAGTCCGAGCTGGACAATCCCCTGAAGGCATAGTTGGAGCGGAATCTGTTAATATTGGGGTCCCAGGAGCCGACATAGAGCTGCTCAATGAGGTCTGTCCAGCTCTTTGCCTTGAAGACGTTCCTATCTGCCACCCCGTATCACCTTTCTGACCGCAAGTGCTATTAATCCTTGGATAGAAATATGTTTTCCATGGGTCTTAGTTCCTATGGACTTTTCATGATAATGATATTTATCCAGTAAAGATTTATAATAAGGTCCTGGTAATTGTCCTGGATTAACATGGACCGACGTCGATATCAGCTTTCATCAGTGATAGCTCTGGTCCTTCTGGTCCCCTCGGCGTTCCTCCTCTTAACCGGGGCAGGTACAACGGCAGCTCATGACCTCGCTTTGCCCTCATCACCAACAGGCCCCTGGGACCAGACGGTATGGACAAGGTACAGGGACCTTGACGATACCGAGAACGAGCTAAGGGTGCTTTCAGTTACCAATCCCGACATCTGCAGGCTCTATAACCTCTCCGCGATGTTCCCCAATCCGAATGGATCACCTCGCTACACAATAGAGAACAGGACCATCTGGGGGCTCAAGATATCGGACGCCCCGGACCTTAATGAGACGGATGAGCCCGAGGTCTTCTACTGCGCAATGACCCATGCCAGGGAATGGATCTCGAACGAGGTCCTTATGTACTTCATAAACTACGTACTTCGCAACTATGCATATAACTCTTCGATCTCGACCATGGTGAACTCCACACAGCTCTGGTTCATACCGATTGTCAATCCCGACGGCTTCCAGGAGTCCATAGACAAGGACGACTTCAACAACTCCTACGGTTACTACGGCTGGAGGAAGAACACCAACGAGACCAACGGCAGCCCGGGTTTCCAGAACTATGGATCGGCCCAGGGGGACGGTACCGACCTTAACCGTAACTTCGGGTACAAATGGGGATATCCAGGTTCCTCTACGAATCCCAACTATCCGACCTACAGGGGGTCCACCGCCTTCTCGGAGCCCGAGACCCAGATCATTAGGGAGCT
This sequence comes from uncultured Thermoplasmatales archaeon, assembly GCA_964563055.1. Taxonomy (GTDB): domain Archaea; phylum Thermoplasmatota; class Penumbrarchaeia; order Penumbrarchaeales; family Penumbrarchaeaceae; genus JALOTP01. Next base: position 63,158 of record CAZLVP010000001.1, read on the forward strand.
CTTCGAGAGGATCAACTTCACCATGGCTGTATCGTTCCATTCCTTCTCCGGGTTGAACCTCTATCCATATGGCTACACGACAGATCCCGCCCTTGACGTCACCCTGCTGTCCAGGATAGCTCAGGGTATGACCCAGCAAAACGGTTACTTACCAATACCCAGCTCATCTCTTTACGCGACGAGCGGGGATTTCGTCGATTACGTCTACGGGACCTTCAGGATACCAGCCTTCACAGTCGAGGTCAACCACAGGAACAGCAGGTTCATTCCAGAGCTCTCAAAGGTGTCCGAGGACTGTCACCTCAACAGGGAGGTCTGCACGCTGATGGCCGAACTTTCGCATGACCCTTATTTGATCTTCGGTTCGGGTATAAACGGAACGGTGATGGATACCAAGGGCAGGCCGGTGCAGGATGCGTCCGTCAATCTCAATGGTATGAGGAGGGACATTAACCTCACCACCGAGCTTAACGGGACCTTTCGGGTAAGTTTAGAACCTGGAACATACAATATCACCATAGTCAAGGGGCAATTCTTGAACTCGACCAAGAGCGTGGTCATCGCTGACGTATATTCGGACGAGACCTACCTCATGAGGGACATTGTGCCGCCAGTGGTCGAGAGCGTAATGTTACTTGTAGAAGGGGTGCCCACGACAGAGGTCGAATGCGGTAACAATGTCACGATAAGGGTCAAGGAGAGGTTCAACGAGTCCGGTCTGACCGGAACGCTGGAGGTCTTCGATCCCGGATGGACCGGACCCCTTGTCCTTCTCGACCTCAAAGAGAACGGGACGATCTATGAGGCGTTTTGGGATACGACCGGTTTCGAACCTCAGAAGGTCTATGCCTTAGAAGCTAGGCTCAAGGATGGTTCGGATAACTGGGACATTGACGGTTCGGACCCGCATACTCTCGATCTGTTCTTCTACCTGAACGACACCCTTCCTCCCAACATATATGAAATGGACCTGGAGGGGACATTGAACGATGACGGCAGTTACGAGCAAGGAACCGATCTGAGCCTATCTGTGAATGTTACAGGAGGGGCAACCTGGGAGACAGGTATAATTATAAATGCAACTCTCATCGGACCGGTCGGAACCCTCCAAACCTTAGATCTGGATTGGCAGCCGGTGACGGACCGGTACCATGTTGTCATACCAACATCAGGCCTGCCTCTTGGCAATTACAGCTTGACAGTTGATGCGACCGACAGGTTCGGGAACAATATGACCACCGCTCCGATGGGCTTCAAGCTTACCGATACGACCGGACCCGTTTTCATCATGTACCTGGGCAACTACCAGACAGGGGCCTATAAGTCCGGGACGATGATGGAATTCGTCATAAGACCCCTAGTCATGGAGCCCGACCTTAACGCATCGGTCAGGGTCATTGGCCCGGACCTCGATATGGAACTGAACGATACGGTCCTGGACACGGTGAACAATACCTATGTGTTGCGATGGGACTCTTACAATGTCCCCACAGGGACATATCACGCGGAGGGTAGGCTCTTCGATGCGATAGGGAACTTCCTCCCCGATGGGGCCCAAAATGGGTATGACCTCTCATTCGATATGCTGGACCTGACACCGCCAGAGGTCCTTGGTCTGGAGGTCAATGGTGTCGAGGTCACCGGTCCCATGACCATAAACTCCACCGATAACGCCTCCGTTAACGTCCGTCCCCACATATGGGAGAAAGGGATGAGTTGTGCTGTGGATTGGGTCGTCGTGGGCAAGAGCATCGGGGGAACGACCAACCTGACCCTGGAGCAGGGCCAGTTCTTCGGGACGCTATCCTCGAACGAGATGGATGGGTACGGACATTACCATCTCGAGGTCAGACTTTTCGACAGGTTCGGAAATGTTGACCCTGACGGATTGCTCCCGGATAATGACCTGAAGCTCGATCTGAGGAGGCCCGAACCCTTTTTCCTATCTACCCGTGCATACAACCGGGACCACGAAGAGCTATGGTCGGAGAATGTCACCGAATGGGTGCTCGAGGGTGAGTCCATCGAGCTCTCCTGTTCACTGATCAACCTGACCCCTGGAGACCTGATGGAGCTATCCTTCAATTCCGGGACCAGGACCGTTGCGCATGTTACTGACCCTGTAGATAGGAGCTCTAACGCTGTATTCCTCTGGAACACGACAGGCAGGGTCGGTGAGTTCAATATCACCTGGAAGGCCATTCCTGACAGGTCGAAGGTCGTGGTGGGCCCGACATATCATGCAGTGGTCGTCCCCAGGGAGAGGGACCATGTGAAGGATGCAAGGATAACGTCTTACCACGGGGACGGAGAGAATGGCTTCGTGGTCAATGTCTCCTGGACCCCGCCGGTGGGGGCCTATGACCTGAAAGTGGTCACAAACCGCAAAATTGACGGCAATTGGACGAACATGATCTTATACGAATTCGCTCCGGATGCCGGTAATGGGAGCTTTTTTGTACCGTGGACCGATGTTGAGTTCCTCATTGTCGCCGTTCACAACCTCTTCCCGGAGGGTTCGGACAGATCGGAGATGGCCGAGTTCGCCGTCCTGGAGGAGGGCGTTTCAAAGGTCACCTTCGAAGCACCGGACAGACCAGAACCTCCAATGGTCGATGACAGCGACGATGACGATGACCCTATAGACACGATCCTGCCCGCAGCGCTCATAACCGCGTTCGTGCTGCTCGTCCTGATGGTACTGATGCTCCTTTTCCTGGGACGGAGGGTCAGGACCCTGCCGGTCGAGGTGTGGGAGGAATAGTTCGGCCGAACCGCGACAGCACCCTTGTATAGAGCGCTCTTTCCCTTCCTTCTGAGGTCGATTCTAGCTTCCTCAAGATGAGCTCCGGTGTCGAGTTGGCCTTCCTACCTATGTGAGGAGACCTGTCAACTATGAGCTCGTTCCTATCGTCAAGACCAGTTGCCTCTATGCCATCGACCCTGCACGAGGTGAAACGACAGATCTCATCAGCAAGATGTGTTACTACCACTCCGTAGGCCTTCCTTGAGACAAGTTCGTCAAGGAAGACCCCTATTATCTTCGATGCCGCATCGAGCTCTGTCATCGCCTCTAGTTCATCGGCCAGGACCAGGGTCCTGCCGTCCACATCGAGCGATAATGGAAGTAGCTCCTTGAGGAAACCCTCCAGCCCACCGGCATCAAGCCTCCTCTTGGGTCTGTAGATGACCAACCTCTCCAGTGGCGGGACGAGCGCCTGAGATGCAGGGACCGGCATGCCCATGGCCGCTAGGACCACCGTCTGGGCAAGGGTCTCCAAGAGGGTCGTCTTCCCACCGGAGTTCGCCCCTGTCAGCAGGGCGGTCCTTTGCCCCTCGTTCCCCCCCAGGTTATAGCTTACCGGTTGGAAGGTGCCTGTCCTTCGCAGTTCGAGCGTGGCCGCATCCTTGATCTCGAACAGGTCGTCCGAGAGAGAGAACGGGTGGAGGTCATGGTCATATACGAATGATCCCAGACCCCACCTCAGATCGAGCTCCTCGGCCCAATGCGATTCCACCTCCAGCTCAGGCCCTATGCGCGTCAAAGAAGCCGCCGCTCTGACCCTGGAGGAGAACCTGGACGTCGCCGCCGTTGACCTCCATTCTTCCATCATGGAGGAGACGGCCTCCATATCTAGGGTCGGAGGGTAGGTCATCGTGAAGAGGTCCTTTCGGACACCGAGCCTTTCCCTCACCAGTTCGGAGGCCATCTTGGCATGGTCCCTGTATATATCCTTCAAGGCCGTAGGTTCTTCCCGCAGGAGCAGTGCGATCGCATCCTCTCCTGAAAAGCTCAAGGCCGCGATCCTATCCTTCATTGATGAGCGCAGCTCTTCCCGTATAGCCTCAAGTATACCCAGGACCCTGTCCTCATCCGGTGGAGGCAAGCTCAACGATGATAGCTCGTCCATGAGCAAGACCGCTTCCCCTGCCTTACCCGGCCTACCGAAGATAGATTCCAGCTCGGAGACGGCGGCAAGTCGGTCCCGAGAGGGCAATAATCTTGAAAGAACGATCTCGGGAGCTATCTCATGGTCCTGTGCAGTGACCGGGACAGCAGCGATCAAGGGGAGCCTCTCCTCGTCAAGCCCCCTATCATCGAAAACGAGGACGACCCCCTCAGGGTGGAGGTCATCGATTTCCTCAGGGGTGATGACCTTCGCGACCTTGTCGAGACCCCTTTCGACCAAGGCAAGACGTACCTTCTCTGACTCTGCTAATATCACATGGTCTGTAACGTCCAGAGCTCGTCTCACCTTAGGTCTGGCCCCAACCCTTGAGAGGAGCCGGTCCACCCGGTCCCTGTCCTTGCCCTCAAGGAGGGACCTGAAAAGGTACCTTTCCGATGAGAGCTTGACGTTCTGGACAGGGTCCCAGGAAGGTACCATGAGCGAAACCTGGTTCCTGGCGTGGTCTGTCCGCATGCGGTCCATCAGCATGGACCTGATCCCTATGAGAATGTCCTCTGCGTTCTCAGATGTCCTGAGCCTCCTTGTATCGTCCTCACGGTATGCAAGGACCATATCGATGGCGAGCTTCTCGGGGATATTGGCGGCCTGGACAAGACCAGTGATGTCCCCCCTGACCAGGGCGGCCTCAAGGCCAGCTGGGCCGAGGCTGGAGAGCAGTGCTCCCAGTCTTGTCTCACCGAGACCTTTGACCCCACGGACCCTTGTAAGGTTGCCTATCAGGGGATCCACTCGCCCTCACCCCTCTCCTCGACGGAGCCTGCAGGGGCATAGGGCCATCTCGTGAGCTCGGCCCTCATCCTGCCACCCTTCCTGGATATATTGAGGGTCCCCTCCGTTAGATATCCACCTATCCCTTCCGACCTCTCACCCAGTATGACCAGGGTCGCAACCTTCATCTCACGTGCCTTGGAGAGGAGCTCCTCGAGCTTCTTGAACCATTTTTCGTAACCCCTCATCCCGAGCACTTCAGGCCTGTCAAGGACCAACCTTGAGATCGAACCTTCCTTGAGAACGCCCATAACGAGCTCGAGACCTGAAAGGTCATGTGTGGATAGTAGCAAGGGCTCCTCGGAGTCAACGAGGGGTTTAAGGGACCTCTTTGACGATATCTCCCTCACTATCGAGCCCAAGGGGATCGAAGTGAACGAAATGAACAGGCCAGGTTGGCCCCTTTCGAACCCGTGGGCCAGAAAACGCAGGGCGATGCCAGCTGCTCCCTCTCCACCTGGTCCCGTCAAAGAGAGGACCGATCCGACCTGAACACCGCCGTTCAGTAGTCGGTCCAAAGCCTCTATGCCGAAGTCCTGGGAAAGGTCGGGCAGGTAATCACCTCGTTTTCGCCCTGTCACAGGCCAATCTACCCCTGGTTAATAAATGGTTTGCATAGGGTTGACCGAACGAAAGGACCATCAGGAATATCAGGACAGACCCTCTTCCCTGAGCCTCTGGAGGATACGCCTTTCCCTCTCTATTAGGTCCCTGGGCTCTCTCTCCACAGGGCTATCCATCATATCCCTGAGCCTCTGCTGGCGCTCTAACCATTGCTCCATGCATGACCTGATGACCTCGGATGGATTGTAATGGTTCGTGTTACAGAAATCGAAGAACGCCGTAGCGGTCGTTTCGAAGTTCTGGGTGACCGCAATATGTATCTGGTCACCGGGTCTGTAGACCTTTGTATCCTTCTTTACCAAGCTCTGCCCTCCTTGAGGGGGATGCACTTATATGCTGACCATCCCCCGTGTGGATATAAATGTGTTTTGTCGATATTTCACATCCAGGATAATACCTCAAGCGAACATCTGGCCGCCTCTGATATTTGGACCTGAAAAGGTATTTGTCCCTCCACGTGGCTGGGGGTAACGATGACCGGAAAGGTGGCAAAGAAAGCGGTGAGGAGGGCCAGGAAGGACCGGTACTCATGGGAAAGACGCTGGTCAGCTCCGACGATGAAGGTTGGGGAGGGCGTAGAGGACCTTGCCCGTGAGTACATGGACCACCTTTCCTCCTCAAGGACGGAGAGGGAGGCCGTGGTATACTGGAAGGAAGCGCTTCTTGAGGCTGGGTTCATCGATGGGGATGGAAATAAGGTAGGGGCGCTAGCCAAAGGAGAGGGTGTTTTCTTCACGAACAAGGGCAAGGAGATAGCCGCGTTCTTGACCGGTGACAATGGTCCTGAAGAGGGGGTCAACCTGATAGTCACCCATATGGACTCTCCCCGTCTCGACCTCAAACCGCTCCCCATAGATGGAGATAAGGAAACTGGGCTATCGTTCCTCAAGACACATTACTATGGAGGGATCAAGAAGTACCAGTGGGTCAACATCCCCCTTTCCCTGCACGGTAGGGTGGTCAGGTCCGACGGCTCGTTCAAGGACATCAAGCTCGGTGACGGTCCCAATGAGCCAGTGTTCGTCATACCTGACCTGGCCCCTCATCTTTCCAGGAAGGTCCAGGATAACAGGAAACTATTTGAGGGGATCAAAGGGGAGGAGCTCCTGGCCCTATCGGCCATGGGTATCGCTGAAATGGATAAAGAGGAGGGTAGACCCTCGGTCGTGGGGCAGGTCCTTGAACATCTGAACAAAGAGTACGGGATGGTGGAAGAGGACCTGATCTCGTCCGAACTATGCCTTGTCCCTTCCTGGCCCCCTAGGGAGGTCGGATTGGACAGAGGCTTGATAGGGGCCTATGGCCAGGACAATAGGGTATCCAGCTTCAGCGCGATGAGAGCGCTCATTGACCTCAAGAGGCAGGAAGCAAAGCCCAAAAGGTGGGGGGGCGTAATGTGCTTTGACAAGGAGGAGATAGGTTCGGAGGGCAACACTTCGGCCAGGTCAATGTTCCTGGAGCTCACTTACTACAGGCTTCTGGAGCTTGCGGGCCGGAGAGGAAGGCGGAGGGACCTGAGCGGTTCACTTCGTTCATCGTTCGCTCTGTCCGCGGACGTAAAATCCGGTGTCAACCCCGTTTTCAAGGGCGTCCAGGACCCCACCAACTCCGCAAGGCTCGGGGCCGGGCTCACCATCACCAAGTACACTGGAAGGGGTGGGAAGTCGGGAGCGAACGATGCATCGGCCGAGATGGTCTCGGGCATTAGAAGGCTCTTCAACGGAGAGGGTATCATCTGGCAGATGCAGGAGACCGGTAAGGTTGATATGGGTGGCGGTGGAACGGTCGCGAAGTTCGTTGCGGAAAGGAACATGGACGTGCTCGATGTGGGGATCCCTCTTCTGTCCATGCATTCCCCGCTCGAAGTATCCGCAAAGGTGGACATCTCAATGGCCGTTAAAGGTTTCAAGGCCTTTCTGGAAAAGTATCCATTGGACCCGATATCAAGCAACGGGTCCTCTTAGCACCCTTTTAGGCACTGGCCTGGTCCCCTGGGTAGTTTTGGGGTGGTTCTCTACCGGTTCATCCCCCAATTCGTTCAGGGTGCTGTTGAGGATGCTCAACAGCTCTTCATCGCTCTTGTCATGAGGTTCTGCCCCCTCTTCCGGTGAGAGCACCTCTAGCTCTCCGTCCATGGGGACCTCAAGGTCTGCAAGTTCATGACCAGAGGACGACCTTACCGGAGCCTCGCCATTCGGTACCGGTTTCGGATCGGAAGGAACGGGCGGGGGGACCGGTGGTCGCCTATCGATCGAGGGGCGAGGCGGTCCTTTTTCATTGTACTGGCTCACGAGCTTCCTGTAAATATCCTCCTTGATGAACCCCTTCTTGTAGAGGTTCTCGAAGTAAACGAGCGATTGTTTACCGCCCTTATCTTCCGATGGCGGTCTGGAAGCAGGTCCTGTGGGTGAGTTCGGAGCGGCGGAAATGGGCTTTGGGCTGATCGGAGGTGCCCTGACACCAGGGATGGTAGGGACCGATTGTGGCGGTTGTTTTTGTACCACCTGGGTCCCGCTCGGGACCGGTGCGGTCGTCCCCGTTCCGATCATTCGCTTTTCATGTTCGGTGTACATCCATTCGGTCTGCTTGAACAGGTCCTTGAGGTTGTTGACGAGCTCATCGAGCGACTGTACCTTCTTGTTCATCAGCCTCGAGAGCAGGCCCGATTCCTTCGGAAGGACCATGGAAAGGTGGTACTGGTTCCCGGTCGAAAGGATGAAGATGTTTACCATCTCCCCGACCGATACGGCACCCTCCTTCCTTTCGGATGCCATGATCTCTATGTTAGGTATCTCGAAGTATTCGCGCACGGAACCCCCTTGACCGCCCTCTCCTATCTCGAAGGTCTTATCAGAGGCGGTCGCCATGGCCCGTGCCTCCTCGCCGCCCCCTATAGCGAACATCCTCTCAGGGGTATTAATGAAGATGAGCCTCTCGTTGGTGAGGAGAATGGTCCCTTTCGAGGGTTCAAGGAGGTATTCCCCACCATAGTACCTCCAGGTCGATTTCAAGCTGGGTATTACGTTCTCCTCCACAACCAGCTTCCTTTCGTTGGGATGGAGTATGGGCTGGCCATTATTGTCGTACACGACCTTGTAGCCGTCCCTGTCCCCGTGCTTCATAAGGATCTAACTTCCCATGCTCGAACTATATGTGGCTTTTGAAAAAGTAATACAGGGCATTGTTATATAAGTGTTATTATGATTTTTTTTTGTATCGGTAAGAACCGCTAGACATAGAAGGGATTATCAGATGACAACAGTGGTCCCGGTTGTGGAGGGCCTCATACGATAGGGAACGCCCCCCATCCTAGAGATGGCCTTTTCGACCAATTCAGGTCGGTCCGTCAGCGCTATCATAGACCCCCCTCCGCCAGCTCCAGTGATCTTGACGCCGAAGGAATGGGGCGCGGCAGCGTCCAGGAGCTTCTTCAGCTCCTTGGTGCTGATGCCTAGGATGGAGAGAAGGGCTTGGTTACGGTCCATAAGGGAACCAACCTCCACCAGGTCCCCCCTTTTTAAGGCACTAAGACCTTCCATGGTGAGCTGGCCGATCTCATCTATGGTCTCCCTTGCGAACCCTGACCTCTGATAGTAATCCCTCACCTTTGTGACCATAGCGGTCGTGACCGAGGGGGTTTTGGTGTAACCGATCACCAGCTCCATGGGCGGAAGCGGGACATGATGGACGTGCCATGTGTTCCGGTCCTTCGAAATGGACCAAAGGTGACCATCCGTTCGGTCCGGGGAGACAAGGACCGCCGAACCATGCGTGCAGCATGAAGTGTCCGTTGGGGAGGCCCTGCCCTGAACATTGAACTCTATCTCGAACGCCCTCCTGGCCAGTTCCTCGGGGTCCATCGCCCCCTTCATCTCAAGGAGGCAAGAGACCAGTGAGCAGCAAAGAGCGGCCGATGAACCAAGCCCTGAAGCACTTGGTATGGACGACCGAGTGCTTATGGACAATGGTGGTCCCTCCCATAGGTTCTCCACTCCCCATCTGATATAGCGGTGCTTCCTTGCCTCGAGCGGAGCTCCGTCCACCATATGACGCTCGGAAGGAGTTATTGTCATCTCTAGCCTCCTGTCCAGTGAGACAGCTAGGGCGGGCCTTCCGAAGACCACGGCATGCTCCCCGAAGAGGATGGCCTTTGCCGGAGAGGAGGCTCTTACCATCGAGGACAGCAAAGGACCTATGGTATTATTATGGGTTTGTCCAAAACTAATCTATACTCCGAAACGAATAATATGGAGGCAGGACACATAGGTGCCAGGCGGATGCAGCGGATGGAAGGCCGAACGGACGGGAAGGTCGGTACGACCGGAAAGCGGGCCAGAGGGCTCGACCAGTTCAGACCCCGTCGAACGCCATCCAGGCCAGCTGATGGTCCTGGGGTTTGGTTGGGGCATGACCGTCCATCCGGGACGGTCGTCCTTGTCCTAGCCCTCCTCCTTATATCGGTCCAGCTGGTAGGTCCGTCCATCTATGGGAACGAAAGCACAGTTGAGATGGGTACTAAGAGCGCCGATTATGGTGTGTTCCAGAGGATATCGGGACTGGACGATGAGGAGATGACCAGAGCGGACGACCCTGGTGTGGTATCAAGGGTCCAGGCCATACTTGGGCCAATTGCCCCTACGGACTACCAGTTCGACCTGTCTGGCCCAGGCCAGTTCACTGAACGGCAGCTAGAGGTACCATCAGCCCTGACCCGCTCACCGGTCATATACGATGCTCTTATGCAGAACCCCGTGGTGAACAATACAAGGGTGTTCGATTGGATATTTCCCCCCCTTGGCCCCGGGGACCAGGGTGCCTTGAACTATATCCTATTCATCCGCTCTGGTAAGGTCTCGACCTGGAAGCTGGGCTCCATCGTCCCGAAGGTGGGGTTGCTTATCGATTCCTCCATCGACAAATGGATCCTTGCCGATTGCGACAACGACCCGTCCACAGGAGATGCGGACGGGAACGATATCCGGGTCAGAGTGACGTTCTCCAGAGACCTCCTAGAGAGGGACTGGGAAGCGAGCCTTCTACCGCTCCCGCCCAAGCTCAAGTTCAACAATGCCGGGATAAGGCTAGAGATAGAGGCATTGGAAACGGTCAATGGCAGGTCCGCTCAAGGTGGGAAGCTGTACGTGGTCAAGGGCATCTCCTATCAAGGTAAGAACTACCTTTGGAGCATAGGGGTGGACCTGGACAATTTCATGGACAGGTTGGTTCTAAGGGTCCAGGCAAAGCAGTGGGTCTTCAGCCCCAGTCTCGAGCTTATACAGCAGCTCTTCCAACCGGGCGGTATCGATCTAAGGGACTTGAAGATGCTGCAGATCCTTGGCCCCTTCACCGTTTCCTATCTGTTCGATACCCCGCCAGAGGGGATGGGTGTCCTTCTATCGGTTATGAGGCTCGAGGATAGGGCCCTTCGCGACATGGCCTATGTGGAACTGGGACTTGAAAGGGACTCGTTCCATGAGAGACTGGTCCCAGAGGGAAAGCTCGTTCTATCCGTCAAGGACCTGGGGTCCCCTATAGATGGGCTCGAATGGATCGCGGGGGCAGGGTCCTCCGCGGAGGATACGATCTCCTTAAGCATCAGGTACACGGAATTCTCAAAGGACCTTATAGATGCCCATCTGGAGGTCCCTGTCCTGCCTCACAAACTTAAGCTCGAATTGGGGACCAAGCAGGATAACGGCAGGAACCTGACCGTCCTGGACCTGAACACCCCCAATGGTTTCCAATCCTTGAGGTTCATTGAAGTGCTCTACCCCGAATGGGAACCAGGGGGAGATGCAGGTCCATGGAACGCTACCGAGGTGAGGTTAAGGGGCATACCAAGGTCCGTCCATGTGGAAACTGTGGCCTACATCCCCTTCGAAGTGGATGATGGTGCAGCGAACCTCAATATCCTGGATGCCTTCATGAGACAACTTGCTGGTCGGTTCTATCGGATAGGGAACGTCCTTCGTGAGATACCAAGGAGCTTGGCCGAACTTCCAAGCCGTAAAGGGTCCTCGATGGTCGACATGTCTGGGAACGAGCTTTCTTACTTGGAGTTCATATCGACATCGGGGTCCTACCTTGACGGTCCCGTCGATACGATCACCTTCCATGGTGAAGTCGAAGGCCACTCGTCAATATCAGCCCGGCTCCAGGGCATCAAGTACTATAAGGGCTCATTTTCCGATAGCGGGACAGATATCACCGTTAGGATTAGGGGGCAGAACGGCCTCAAGGTCCTCGCCTCCTCTCCTGGGGTGGATGCCTGGATAGAGCTTGGAAAGCTCCCGGGGACCGTAAGGTTGAGGATGTCGGAGAGCCTCATCACTTACGAGGGTGGGGACGATGATGGGCCAGCTGGACTTCCTTTCCTCAACTATAGGTACAGGGCGGACGACCTTTATTTCGACGCGGATATCAAAGGGATACCCTCGAAGCTCGAGGTAATAAGGCAGGGTGGGGTCCTTGAGGTCTCTACAGGCAATGAAATGATAGGGAGCGTTGAGCTCTTCGTCTCCAATGGCACGATGGAGCCACCTATGGACCTCACGGGACAGAACTTCCTATCGGTCATAAGGACCGAGGGGTCATCGTCCCTTGGCCTGAGGATGAACGACCTGGACCGGTTGGTCTACAGCAACGAGAGCGCTGGGTATTTGGAGATAGGTAGCAAGGCCGGTTCGAACCTCTACGCCATAATAGATGACGTGACCTCGGGTCTCTCGATACAGGCCGTTTTGGCACCCCTGCCATCCGATCTCCATCTTGACTTCCCCTCGGTCATAGATAGAACGGACCTGGAAGTGCCTGATATCACATCTGTCCGGACCATCACCGAGTACAGTGATGTCATTATCTCCCTCGGGATGTTGGGCTCGGCCCCACTATCCATCGCAGCATCACTGGCTGATGGATTGATCAAGGCGATAGGTACCTATGCCACAGGACTGTCCATGTCCTGGGAGCTTTCTGGTGAGGCCACCACCCTCGACCTTGTCGTTTCCCTCGAGAAAGAGGGGGAGCAGGAACTGAAAGAGGCCCGCTGGACGCATGGGATATGGATGGAACAATCTGGCCTTGGCGAGGGCAGTGCTGTGAACGGCAGGATATACCTTCAGGGCATGCCCATGAGGGGCGAGGTCAACATATCGTTCTCCGAGCTTGTGATCAGCACAAAATTGGACCTCAAGGGCTACAGCCCGGACTTCGATTGGATGCTAATAAGGACATCAGGGGTCCAGGACCGTGACATATCCCTCTATGCGACAGGGCTCGCAAAGGGTTTGGACATCTCTCTGGACCTGATGGTGTACACCGATCTGAGCATAGGCGGGAGCATGGTCGTCAAGATGGACATATCAGTCAAGGATGCATCGGGACGCCCTTTTGACCTGGGTGCTATGATGGCATCCCTTAGGAAGGCGGCCCCGATCCTGTCCGTCAGGCAGATGTACCTGCCCGAGGTGCCCGGGACCTTCTCGCTGGATGCGGTGCTGGAGAACGGTGTGAGGGCCAACTACTCGGCATCAAGGTCCTTGGAATACCTCTATTTCAAGATATCAAAGGTCTTGGACGGCAGATGGTCCCAGATATATTCCATATTCCATGACCTTCCGACGTCGTTCAGTGTCGATCTTAGGTCCAATATGGAGTTCACTCTCAGGAAGCCGCTCCCGCTCCAGGGCCTTCCCACTCTGGACCTTTGGACCGAGGGCAAGGAACTGGATGTCTTCATAGAGTATGATGGGACCGGGTTCGGGCAGAGAGGCAGGTATCAGGTCTTCGCCGAGGACATCGGACGGACCAGCACCTACTATAGCGGGGATGACTACATTATCGACAGCGAAGGGATCGGTTTCATATCGCTCCAGCTTGACAGGTTGCCGTACATGGAGAGCTTCACACTGTCATCCCTGACCCTGCTCGGCAGGGACCTGGAGCATGTCAGGATATCCTCGGAGATGGTCTATGGGATTTTTCCCGTCTTCACCTTGTCCGAGTGTATTGGGGGCAGCATCCAGATCAAGGTAGCAGGTACGATACGGTTCAATGGGAAGGACCTTTCGCCCGACCTGTTCTTCATCAGTCTGAGGACCAGAGAGGTCCTTGGGCTCGACCTGATCTCGGGTCTGTCCATAGACAAGGACACATCCGCCCTGAACATGGAGGAGAGCTCGGGACAGGTCATAGTCCCAGCTCCACTTTTCACCTTCTGGTACTGGGCATTTGACCAGGTCATGGGGGGTGGTTAGGTCCCACCTGACAGGTCTGCCCTGAAATGGATCGCTCCCCTAGTGGTCCTTTTGGTGGTGCTGGTCGCTTTCGCCGCCTACTCATATGTGATACCTAGGACAGAGCTTGAGGTCAGGACCGTCTACCATGAGTCACCCGGTGGAGGCGGTACTGGAGGTGTGATAAACGTCAATATCCTGTTGACCAACAGAGGCAACAGGGGGTTGACCGGGCTCGATTGTAGCGTCAATGTGGTCGAGGCCAATGGCACCGAGATGACAAGGGGTGGCATTGAGGGGGGGTCCCTCCTATCCAGGGACAACACCGAGATCAGGCTCTCCTTCATAGGTAGCCATTATTCCACCTACATGATCATCGTTGTGGTGGTCTTCGGATCTATGGGGAATACAATAACTGCTGAGATCGAGCATTCGACGATAGAGGACAGCATGAACCTGGTCTTCGTAGATACCGTAGATTGAGGGTAGAGAGATCATCCGAAGTACCGGAGGTCGTCCTTGCCCTGCTCGACCTCGTCCTCTATGTTCTCCTTGATACGGGACGTTATCTCATCTATCTGTTTTGCCTTGTCATCGAGCTTGGAATAGTCCAGTTCAAGTCCTAGGTAGGCCGCAAGTACCTTGAGAACGCTCCTTGCGGACCTGGGGTCAACGAAGTAACCGGATGTCTCGCCCATCAAACAGATGCCTGGGATACCTTCGAGCTCACCAAGGCCCAGCAATATGCCAGAGGCTCCGATTATCCCTGAGCTTGGCTCCCCTTTCCTGAAGATGACCCCCACCCCCTCCATTTCCGTCCTTAAGGCCGGTTCAGTGACCGCACCAAGGACACCAGGTTCGTCCATCAGCTTGATGACTCCGTAGCCACCGAGGGTGAATATCCGTTCGATGGCCAGGTCCTTGGCTATTTTTATGGCAGCGTTTGCAAGCTCGTACTGACCCTCTGGGGTCAACCCCTGGAAATCGCCTGCCAGGACCACAAGGTCCTTCCCTTTACCGATACCCTTGCCATAGAACAGCTCATGACGGACCAGTCTAATCGTCCCGTCATCCATTACCATGACCTGGGGCGGCAGGTACTTCGAAAAGAGCTCGGCGAACTTCTTGAGCTTGAGCTCCTCCACAATATGCTCTGCAGCGAGCTTCCCAACGTTCCCCACGCCTGGTAGGCCCTCGATCAGTACAGGTCGGTCCAGCTGGGGCCTTTCAATATACCTGACGATGACCTCGTCCATCATTGTTCCACCCCACCGTTACCTACGGTCTCCCTGCCCTTTCCGTAGAGGGCCATTCTCCTGTACTTCCCATACTTGTCCTCGGGGGAGTACCTTGGAGGGAATGTGTTCATTACCACCGATGAGCATTTTGGACATTGGTCCTTTAGGGTATAGGTCATGCAGTTGCTGCATCTCTTTATACGGCTCCTCAAAGGAACACCTTCGCATGGATGGTCAGGCCTTCCGGATGAACTTTCCGGTCCCATTATTGTTTTCGATGAAGGTTATGGCCTGTTCGGCCCCTTCCCTCATCAGTTCCTCTGCGAGCTTATAATTGGGTGCCGATATGACCACCCTGTACCGTGGTGCGCTGACATAGAGTATACGGACCTTGACCTCAGGTTCCTTCTCAGGGACGGCTGCGGCAATGGTAAGCGCTTCCTTTATCGTGTCCATACCATTTGGCTCATGCGATGAGAGGTCCAGAAGACCGCTGATCTCAACGTAAGGCGGTGTGATGTTCTCCCTTGCGATCCTTACAAAATTCGTCCTCCAATCGCCATCGGGGCCAAAGGCAGAGAGCAGGTCCTCCTTGATGGCGACCGCTTCGAACGCCCCATAGAGGGAGCCATATTCCACCAGGAGGGCTTGACCGAACTGTTCCATACCCTGCTCGCGGGACAGGCCAGATGAGGTACAGACGAGCTCGAAGAGCTTCATAGCCTTCTGTTCGCTCTTCCACTGCTGTATCTTCTCCCTCTTCTGATGCTCGTTAACGGACTTTAGGGATAGGTCTACGAACTTGTTCCTCTTCTTCTCATCGACGGACAGAACCTTGCAGACGACCTTCTGTCCCTCGCGGACGTGGTCACGAATGTATTTGACCCAGCCCGAGGCGACCTCAGCGATATGGATGAAACCTTCCTTGCCCGGGAACTCATCTAGGTCCACGACGACGCCGAAGTTCTTGACCTGTTTCACTGTGGCGACTACAAGGTCTCCCTCGTCGGGCAGGTCAGATATTCCCATGCTATCAATTTCTCCCTACTGGTCTATTTCTGTTCAAGATCGTTGTCCATTCTGCCCACGACCTCTCCCTTGATCACGGCTTTCCCACCCTTCGGAATGGCAAGGGTTGCGCCACAGACAGAGCAGCCGATCTTGAGGTTGGTACGGTCAAAGACCGTCTGGGAGTTACCGCAGTCGGCACATTTGACCTTCAGGAACATGGTGTTCGTAGTCTCCTTCATCGAGCTTGTCCCCCTTCATGATTCCTTGAACTCGAAACGCTTGGCCCTCCAGCCCTGCGTTTGGTGGGTCTTGCCGCACCCTTTGCATTTGAACTTGATGTGTATCCTCTTTGTCGGCTTCTCCCTTCCCTCTGGTTTAGGCCTGGGGAAACCTCCGTACCCTGAGGTGACCCTTCTGAACCTCCGCTGTCCCCATGCCAGTTCACTGGCCTTCCTCTTCTTCACCCTGTCCACTTCCTGGATGGTATGCTTCTTACAGTGGGGACAGTGCCTCTTTATGGTCCTGGGCATCTTCATATCGGTTCACCTTGTCAATAGGTCCATGTACGGTGCAGGGGGGCCTTATTCTGGAACCACTATTAATAATTAATTGGTTGATAGGATGTACGGTCCTATGGACCGGTTCAAGGTGTCTGAACTGGGGGTGTTTTTACAAGGGTGATCTCTATCCAGGATACATTGATGCCCTCTTCCCTTTCCTCATCCTCCACATTCTCGGTCCCGATCTTTATATGGCCGATCTGACTAGCCTGGACGAACCTGTTCTTGACGATCTCGGCGACATCGACCGCCTTGCTGATCGCCCTTCCCCTGGCCTTGATGAAGACCTTACTAGTCCCAGTGTTGAACTGAGTGACCACAGCTAGAACATAGTTCATCGCCGGCTTCTTGCCTATGAAAACGGTATTATCCTCCAAGGCTGGGACCCCCTGGCTCCCTGCTCCCCAGGCATTGGTCCCCCAGGATAAATAATGTTCGTCGGTCGAAGGACCGTCGCCTTTCATAAGGTCCAAGGAAATGTTTTATATAGCCTGCCGGTTCAAACCTCCAGACGTTGACCTTGTATCGACAAAGGGCTGATGCAGATTGCTGGACCCATGGACCTATGCGGAGATCGAGGACTACGGCAGGTTGATGGAGGAGTTCGGGATAGAGAGGTTCCTTCCATTGGAGCTGCCAGCGACCGTTGAGGTCCCAAGGCTCTTCAAGGAGGGCATAGTCTTCGGGCACAGGGGGTTCGGGCCGGTCCTCTCAAGGATGAGAACGGGCCAACCGTTCGGGATCATGTCAGGTCTGATGCCATCCGGTAGGATGCACCTTGGCCATAAGATGGTCATAGACCAGATAAATTACTTCCAGCGGTTCGGTGCAAAGGTTTTCATAGGGGTCGCGGACCTTGAGTCCTATGCCACAAGGAACATGCCCCTAGCAAAAGCAAGGGAGATCGCTGTAGAAAGCTATATCAAGAACTATCTTGCCCTTGGTTTAGGTCTTGATGGGCTCGAGGTCTATTTCCAATCCACCAGGACGCTAGTGAAGGACCTTGCCTTCACTCTAGGAAGGAAGGTCAATCTCTCCACCATGCGGTCCATCTATGGGTTCGGGGACCAGACGAACCTTGCCCATGTCCATGCCCCGCTCATCCAAGCAGGGGACATTCTGCACCCTCAACTTAAGCTCGGACCCATGCCCGTCGTCGTCCCTGTGGGAGTGGACCAGGACCCGCATATCAGGTTGTGCCGGGACCTGTCAGCATCAACGCGTATCTTCAATCCAACCATCACCTCGGATGGAAAGGTAGGTGTCTTCGTCAAAGTGGACGAGAACGTTCGGGACCTGATATCCAGGGCTGAGGAGGTTCTGAGAGGGATAGGATTCCTGGACCTTCGGTCCATCCCGGACTATAAGGCCATATACATAGATGCTGCCACGCCCGGGGACCTACCGGCCATGGATTCGGCCCTGGCCGAGCTCGAACGCAGGCTCGGGTACATGGGGTTGATGGCACCAGCGTCAACATACCATTATTTCATCAGGGGACTTACGGGGGAGAAGATGAGCTCCTCCAAGCCGGAGACGGCCATCTTCCTGGACGATGAGATAGCTGAGGCCTCGTCCAAGCTAAAAAAGGCATTGACCGGCGGTAGGGACACCGCCGAGGAGCAAAGGAAGCTTGGCGGGAACCCACATAAATGCGCTGTGTTCGAGACAATGCTATTCCATACGGTGGATGACACCAAGGAGATATCCAGGATAGAACAGGAATGCCGGACAGGGGCCCGTCTTTGCGGCCAATGCAAGAAAGAGGCCGTGTCCCATCTAGTAACGTTCCTCAAAGATATCAAGGAGAAGCGGTCCCAACGGGAGCATCTTGTAAAGGACATCATCAGCCCAGATTGAGGATTTTTTAGAAAAAGAACAAAAAGTATGTATAATCGGAACCGGGCTGAAAAGGGATAGATGTGGTTGTAAATGGCCCGTAAAGGAGACGGTTACAAGAGCTACAAAGCAGGGGACCCCATCCACATCGTGGTCACCCAGGACTTTGTGGACGATGCCAACCGTTTCTTTACCTACTGCAGGATAAAAGGGTTCAACCCCTCAGAGATAATCAGGCAGGCAATGGTGGATTGGATGACCAACCAGAACAATACGGACAAGGCCAAGAGGTCCGAGACCGAAGTGTCCGATATGAGCTTTGATGATAAATTGATGGAACTCATCAAGGACAAGAAGGTCAGACCGGGCAAGATGAGCCTCAGGACCGTCAAAGAGCTCCTTGAGTCCGGCGCGGCCGAATGAACGATCATGGGTCTAAGATAGACCTTGAAGGTCGGCCATCACCTCATTCTGTATCGTAGCAGCGCCGCAAGGCCACCGAAGGCCTTTAGCAGCATTGAGCCCTCTGACGAGTCGGTGGAGATGAGCTCGAACGTCGTCGAGTAGGATTCACAGACCTTGGCCAGCTCCTCTACCATGTCCTCCTCCTTCTCAAGGTCGCACTCCGAACCATCCTCCTGACATTTCAGCAAGGGATCGGTACCAGCCTTCTGGAAAACAGTGAACTCTTTCGTACATTTGGGGCATTTGAAGGTCCGATGCATCATCCGGATACCTTCGGATAGGAGCAGGACATCCACCGCACCGGCCTGAAGGGCCTGTTTGACATCTGCCTCACCGTAAGCGGCAAGGCCACCGTTCTCCTTCCTGATCTCCTCGAAGAGGCGGACCATGAGCTCCTTCTCCCTGGATACCTCCAGATGCTGGAGCGTCGGTCTTGCCTTCTCTATGAGCTCGCTCAATCCAGATTCGTCCGTATAGCCCGTATCGAAGGTGTCTATGACCTTCTTCTGAAGTTCATGATGGAGGAACTCGTTCCTTAGGAAGAAGTCCTTGGTCGCCCCTGGGCCGCCTATGAGTATCCCTTTCAGCCCCTCTGCGTTCAGGAACACCTCGGTACAGGTGTCACCTATCTTCTTGAAGAACTCATGGGCAGCGATCTCGATGAGCCGCTCGAACCGTTGTGCGGACTGTCCGCCCCTACCGTGCTTGGACGGTACCAATGATTGGTAGTTCTTGACCGTCTCGACCCTCTTCCCCTTGAGGAAACCTATGGTCGCCTCGGCCCTGTCCATCACGATGAGGCCGAAGATATCCTCGTCCATCATCATGTCCTTTAGATAATCAATGTAGAAGTAGCTGTCACAGCGGTAGAGGAAGGTCGGGAGTGGAGCCGGAGGCTCGACCACCTTAACGACCATCCTTGTCCTGTCGGCCCCGATCGGGATGTGTCCCACGAAGAAAGCGAGCCCGTTCTCAGGAGGTTGTCTTATGCCTCTCAGCCTTGATAGGATGGACTCAATTGCTGCGCTCACGTTCTTCTTGGTCGATTTCGATTTGATATTGGAGGATTGTGAGAGCTCGTTCCGGAGGTAATTGCTCACATCGGAGATCTGCTTCGCGGGTGGGATCAGGAGGGTCACGAGCTCGGTAGCCCTCCCTTTATAGCCCTCCAGCTCCTCTATGGTCCTCTTGAAATCGTACCTCTGGAGGGGTGTCATCTTGACCATCGGTGCACCTTTCCCGAACCCTCGGTTCAATGGTTTGGTCGAATCATCGGTTCTTCGTATTTAAAGATTGCACAGTCGGTCCTCCGAACCCGTCCTGGCCCGTTAACAACGGTGGGAAATGGTATTATACTATGATGCACTTTGAACTCGATTGCCCGACTACCTGTCCAACAGGTCTTAGGGCGAACCGTTCGAACGGGTGAAGGATATGTCCAGGACCCTATCCATTCTAGCATTGATACTGCTCGTGACCTCGGGACTGACCGTTCTCGCGCTAGGGACCGAAGGAACAGAAGATGTTCGTGGTGGGGAGGAACCCCCCTCAAGGTATGGCTACACACCGGAAATAAAGGTCATTTCGACCCCTGCATCCGAGGCGATATGTGTCGCTACCGGTGACTTCGATGGTGCGAGGAACGACGACCTGGCCGTAGGCCTTTTCGGTTCCATCCAGGTCTTCACGAACAATGGATTGTCTGGAGACACTTTCGGTATGACCCTCTCAAGGACGATCTCCCTTCCTGGCTATTATATCACAAGGATCGATGTGGCCGATTATGACAATGATGGTGATGATGACATCATTGCCCTTGGACAGGAGATATACATCATGGCCGACGAGACCACCACTGGCGGACCATCGAGGGGCAACGCCAGGGTCTATTATATCGAGAATACCGCAGGTTCGTTCTCGATCGAGACGTACCACCATATCAAGGACTCTTATCAATATGCGAGCCTCTTCTATTATTCGGATTGCAAGTTCGATATCACCTCTGGCGATCTGGATGGGGACAATGATATCGATACGGTCTTCGCCTATCAGCAGGACCATGACGGGGTCACAACCAATGGAGGTGAGAGCGTTGTCATAGAGCAGCTCACTTACTCGTCCAGTGGACTTGTGAGGACCGAACTGCTAAACCTGACGTTCGCTGTGATAGCAGAATGGACAACGCTGGTGGAACTGGGGGACCTGGACGGTGATGGGGACCTTGATCTGGTCTATTCCTACGGCGGTCTTTACAGCGGTGGGAACGCACTAAGGACCGTCAAGGCCTATGTCCGGTTCAACCAAGGCTCGTCCTTCTCTACCCCTGTTGACCTCGATCCCAACTCCATGTTGGTCCAGGGCGGGGGGACCGGAGGGAGCCTATCTCTTCCCTTTGCTCTAGCCATAGGGGACTTCGTAGGCGGCTCATTGAGGGACATAGCCGTCGGAACGAACCTCAACATGGGCGAGAACCCGGCCTTCGGTGCGACCGGTGTGTTCATCATCAAACAGAAATCGACTGCCGGCCAGTTCGAGGACCCCGATATCGCCTACTCCGAGGACCAGCATTTCATGTTCAGGGACCTTGCTGTGGGAAGGCTCGACAATGCGACCAATCAGGACCTGTTCGGTTTCACCAAGATGGATACGACCCCCGTTCCCAGCTCCTACAACAGCATCGACGATTACGGTCTCACTTTCCTATCTGGAAGGTCCCTTTTCCCCTACAGGATGACCGCTCTCAAGGTGCTCCTAACAGTGGATGGGTCACTTCCGATGCAGGTCATAAAGGGTATATCCATCGGTAATTTCGACAACGACCCAGAAGGCTACGATGATATCGTATATGTCGGCGGTAAGATCACTGTCGGGCTCACTAGCTTCCCACCTAACAATATCCCCTATAAGGTAAGGGCCGTCATCAGTCCTCAGCCTGTCGAGAACAAGAACAACATAGCGAAGTTCAATATCACGGTGGAGGACATGGATGGTTCATGGGACCTGTCCAAGCTCGAGGTTGACTTCTCATCCGCAGGCCTCCCTTACGTCTATCTGGAGGCACCAAGGGTGGACCCCGGGAACAAGTTCGTCGGTTATTATGAGTTCGAGGTGATAGTCCCGGATACAGTGAAGCAGGGGGACTATACCATCACCTTCAATATGTACGATATGGCATCCCCTAGGGAGAAGGTGAAGGCTTCCGACTCCTTCCTGTTCAGGGTCAAACAGTACAACCGGAAGCCGCAGATCGCCCTTGAGAACAGGACCCTTATCATCATGGAGGATACCCCTACCTATTTCACGAACGTCTATGACTGGTTCATAGACCAGGATATAGAGGATGGTCTGGCCTATGACCTTATGGAGATAGACCTGAGGAACTCTATGAGCGCCGACTCATGGCCCAATTTCGATGACAATGACCTGTTCAGGGCCGAGCTTGCCAACGGCTCTGATGCCGACCCGTACAATTGGACCCTGCTTGTTACGCCTAAAAAGAACCTATATAATAAGATGGTGGCAGGCGAGCCCGACAAGATAATAATGAGGGCATCCGACGGTGGGTTGTACTCCGAGAACCTTGCCCTTACGGTCAAGATACTGTCCGTGAACGACATCCCCACCATCCCGTTGCAGGGCGTTCCTAAGAACGACTTCACCTACCAGCTCAAGCAGGATGATTTCGGCTCGACTATCTTCAAAGCATCGGACGCCAACGATGGTGATCCTGCAGGAAGCCTGCTCAGGTTCTACTTCGATCATGAAGATGATGCTGACAGGAGCTGGTTGACCTGCGATGAGCTTGGGCGCATAGCCTGGAAACCCCTGAACAAGCATTACGGGAGTCACAAGGTCACCGCCTGGGTCTCGGATGGCAAGGCGAACATATCCCAGGTGCTCTTTTTCAACGTCTCCAACGTCATCGATGCTCCCATTATCAAGAGGATCGCTAACCAGACCAAGGAGTTCAAGAACCCCGACCTCAAGAAGGTCTATGATTTCGTTGTCTACGAGCACGAGGAATTCAACCTGACCATAGAGGTCAGTGACCTGGACCAAGAGATAGGCCTTCAGGACATGGTCCTCTTCCAAAGCGACCTTACCCTGCGGAACAACACATACCTCGACATAGACCCCAAAGACCCGTTCAAAGCATACCTCCATTTCTTCGCGGAAGGGAAGTACGGCTATCTTGCGGCCCATGGATTGGACTATCCGCCCATTGAGGATGAGATCATCGTCCTGGACCAGTACAACCAGGACGTCTTTGCCGAGCTCAAGATCAGGATCACCATCCTTAATGTGAACGACCCACCTATCTTCGTCTCCATAGATACGCCCGCCAAAGGGGCATTTTCGCCCATCCTATACAATATTAGGTACTCGGCCGGTTCGGCGATAGACCCTGATATGCTTTACAACGATACCATCGAGTACCAGTGGGATTTCGATGCGTCCGACGGATGGCAGGTCGATCGGGTAGGTGAGACCGGTTATTGGAACTTCCCAAGGGCCGGTAATTACACGATCACCATCCGGGCAGTTGACTCCAGCGGGGCCTATGTATCCAACACCACCTACATCGTTGTGGACGGTGTCAGGGACGATGACGACTACGACAACGACGGTCTCCCCAACGAGTGGGAGGACACCTACAGCTTCAACAAGTACGACCCGGCCGACGCTACTATGGACTCGGACGGGGATGAGCTGAGCAACATCGATGAATATCTGAACGGAACGGACCCCAAGAAAAGGGATACTGACGGCGATGGTTTCAATGATAAAGAGGACTATGCCCCCCTTGACAAGGCCATTTGGGAGAAACCGGTACCAAAGGAGAAATGGACCGATGATCCCCTGAACATACTACTACTGATAGTAATCATACTCGTTGTGGTCTTGCTCCTCATTGCCCTCATCGTTTTCCTTCTCATCCGGAGCAGGAAGAGGTCAAGGGAGGAGGAGGAGAGAAGGAAGCAGGCCGAGCTCATGCAGAAGAGCGTTTACGAGGGACAGGACCTATACGGCAATCTGCCCGCTCCAGAACAAGCTCCCCAGATGGTGGCCGTTCCCCAGCAGCCAGCCTTGCCCCCGCCCCCTGAGTCCGGTTCACTGGACGATGTGTTCGGTGGGGCAGGTACGCTCCCGGGATTGCAACCACCACCGGCCCCTTCGGTCCCTGGTCTGCCACCGGCCTCGCAGCCGGTCCCACCTCCATCTGCAGCTCCGCCGCAGGCACCTTCCCAACCGGGCCAGCCAGCAGCAGCCAGGCCCACGGACCTGACCGATCTGTTAGGTTGATGAACGGATAGGGCCCATTGAAGGGCAATCCTTTAATTAGGGACCGCCCCCTTCCGAGACACCCATAGGTTCGGTGATGGCTTGAGAAAGGTAGTGCTCTCGCTTGGCGGCTCTGTGATGGTCAGGGGCGAGGAGGATGTGCAATACTTAAAAGCCCTTGTGAAGGAGCTTCGTTCCAGTTCGAAGGAGACGCGTTTCATCATAGTGACCGGGGGGGGCAGGCTTGCAAGGGATTACATTCGTATGGGACGGGAGCTTGGTGCGGACGAGTCCTCTCTGGACGAAGTTGGAATAGAGGCCACCAGGCTCAATGCATGGCTCCTCCTGAGCGCCCTCGGAAATGACTGCAATCCCGTCCCCTTCAGATGCATAGATGATGCTCTTGAACAGGCATCGGTCCATAGGTTCGTCGTTGGAGGCGGTACTCACCCGGGTCAGACCACGGATGCCGTTTCCGCCATAATTGCAGAGAGGTGGAGGGCCGATGTCTTCGTTAACATGACGGCCGTTCCCGGCGCCTTCACCTCAGACCCCCTCAAGGACCCAAAGGCCAGGAAGATACCTAAAATGACCTCGTCCGAGCTTTTAAGGCTGGTGTCTAATGTCAGGTCCGAAGCAGGGTCCCACTCTGTGATGGACCCCATAGCCGTAAAGGTGATATCAAGGTCGGGTCTCCTCACCTTCATCATAGACGGCAGGGACCTACGCTCGTTCAATGGGTTGTTGTCAGGGAGACCGTTCAAAGGAACAACGGTCGTCCCCGAAGGAAAGGAGGTATGAAGATGGTCGAAAAGGTCAAGAAATCCCCCAAGGGGCCAGGTCATAGGAAGAAGAGGTCCATCCCAGGGGCCGTGAAGGAAGCTCCGGTCGAAAAAATGCCAGTCCAGGTCGTTCCCAGGCACAAACATTGTTTCAACTGCGGTGTTTCGGTGTCCCCTGACAGGGACCTTTGCTCCGATAAGTGCCAGGTCGATTGGGACCGGATGGTGAAGAGGAAGAAGTACTGGACCTACCTCCCGCTCCTGGGCGTGGTGTTCCTGATACTCCTTTATATCATCCTGAACATGGGATGAACATCGTCCCGACCGATCGTTAGAGCGAAAAGAGGTAGGTAAATGGACCGTTGGGAAATATGCCTAGGAGGAACCTTCTCCCCCTTGCACAAGGGACACCTGAGGCTCTTTGAGAAGGCATTCTCTTTAGGGAAGGTGGTAAGGGTGGGACTGACCTCGGACCATCTCGCATCCAGTGGCCGGAAGAGGAAGGTCGCCCCCTATGAGGTGCGTGAGAGGGAGCTTCGGGCCCACCTGGAAAAGCTGTCAAAGGCTCATGGGGTCCCTTTTACGATAGACCCTATCATGGACAGGATCGGTTTCGCCCATGAACCTCGTATAGAGGCAATAGTCGTCTCAAAGGAAACGGAGAGATACGTTGAGATGATCGATGTTGAGAGAGCGAAGAAGGGTCTCCCCCCTCTTCGAAGGTTCGTGGTGGAAATGGTGTTGGACGATATGGGGAATGTGCTCTCCTCCACCAGGGTCCAGAACGGTGCGGTGGATGCGTCCGGCAGGTCGCCTAGGGATGGCTCGGGGGGTGCTGTCTGATGGGCTCTCCATTGCCGACCGAACCCCAGGCCATCTTGGTCCTTTGCACCATGGTCCTGTTCTTAGTACTTTCCATCCTCCTTCCTTGGAAGAAGAGGGCAAATGCCACATCTGTAATTGCATTGGGCATTTCCTTGATATTCCTTTTACAGATGCTTTTTTCAATAGAGGCCCTCTACAAGCTCCCCATACTGTCCGGGTGGGAATACCAGGGCAGGTGGGGATTGATAGATGCCCTGGGCTTCTCTCCTAGGGCGATAGTCAATGACTATGCGTACCATAGGTTCATGACATCCACCATGCTACATGCCGATGGCTTCCACCTCATTATGAACTTCATAGGTCTTTTCCTACTTGGGACCCAGCTGGAGAGGAAGGTGGGGTGGCAGAGGTTCTTGGTGCTCTACTTCGGCTCGGGGGTCATTGCAGGTGCAGTTGTACTGCTCGTATCCCCGTTCGAGATATTGGGTCAGTCCATGGACACCGTTTCCATAGGCGCCTCCGGATGCATATATGGTATTCTGGGAGCGTACTGGTTCCTCTATCCAAGGGACCAGATTGTGTTCCCACTGATAATCATCAAGAAATGGCCCGTATCCCTGATCGTTGCGGTCTATATCGGCATAACGGCACTGTTCATCATCCTGAACACGGACAGCAATGTGAGCCACATAGCCCATTTCGCCGGGTTCGTCGGGGCGTTCCCCATAGCCGCTCTCGTTCGCCCCAAACCCGATGAGGAGAAAACCAAATTGAAGAAGGCAAAGGTCGATGACCTAGAACCCCTGGCCAAGACCAAAGAACAGAAGAAGGCCCTAAAAAGGGTGATGGAGGCGGACGAACCGGAGGTGAGGGATGCATGGTTGGAGGACCTTTTCAGGAAGGTTGACTGTCCCAAATGCGGTTCAAAGGGGATGAGGTTCTCCCAGGGCAAGGCAGAATGCAACAAATGTGGCAAGGTCATAAGGCCATGAGAACATCGATAACATCGGTCTTTTTAGGTAAAGGCAAAGACCTTTGAGGACTATACACATCATAGAGGTGAAGCTTCATGGTCCCTAAGATAGAGTGGTTGGGGCACGCATCGTTCAGGATAATCGCGGACCGGGGCACAGTTTACATCGATCCATGGAAGGTCACAGCTGGGCCCAAGGCGGACCTGATATTGGTCACACATTCCCACCATGACCATATGAGCATAGACGACATCGTCCGGTTGAGCGGTCCGGAAACAAGGGTGGTCGGTCCGGTCGATGTCGCATCCAAGATAAAGAGATCTTACGAGCTGAGGCCCAGGATGTACCTCGAGTTCCCGGTCAGAGGGAGGGCGGGCCCCATCAGGGTCGAGGGGTACAATGCCTACAACCCCAAGAAGAGGTACCACCCGATGGAGAACGGCTGGCTGGGGTTGGTGATTGACCTTGGTGGCTACAGGATATTTCATTCGGGGGACACCGATGTCATTCCAGAGATGGAGTATATAAAGGACATAGATGTCGCCCTCCTTCCGGTGGGTGGCACATACACAATGACCGCAAAGGAGGCCGTCGAGGCTGTAAAGGTCATAAGGCCCAAGAAGGCCATACCTATGCACTGGGGGGACATAGTTGGCGGGAGGGCCGATGCGGAACTCTTCAAAAAACTATGCCCCTGCGATGTCGAGATACTGGAGCAGGTCCGGTAAGGTCCGATAGACCATGGGTAGGGATGTCCCATGGACCATTACAACTTTTCTAACATTAGTGGTTAATTATTTATAAATCCAGTCAATCGAGGGGTCCGGGTGGTCCCTGCGATAACCGAAAAGGTCGGGCGTTTGGCATCGAAGCATCCAAGGATCGTGATAGGTGTCCTGGTCCTGATCACCCTTGGTGCTATCGCGGGGATGGTCCTGAAGCCCATGGAGCAGAGGTTCGACAACGAGGACTTCCTCCCGGACATAGAGGCGGCAAGGACCTGGACGCTCTACGAGGAGAAGTTCACATCGTCCTACATGATGACCATCCTGCTCAAGTCCCCTCATGGCGACGTGGTAACCGTCCAGGGGTTTAAGGAGATGCTGACCCTCTCCGAGAACATATCGAGATCGGATAGCTTCAGGACATGGCAGGACTCCGGGTCCGTCCTCCAGAACCCCTCATCCCCGGCCGGTTCGCTGTCATCCCTCCGGGATGCAGTGGACCAGGCGGAGGACCTCAAAGCCCTGGGGGAATGGATAGGACCTTTGATACCTCTCTCAGTGGAGCTTTCTGAACAGGCAGAGAGCATCGATGACAGGCTCAATCTCACGGACCCAACCGATGCGGGGGCCGTCAGCTCATCGCTCCAGGACCTCAGGAATATCCTTGACGACCTCAGAGAGAACTATGCTTCCGGGGTTCCAGCACCGATCGGAGGCCAACGAGGGCAGATGGATTATATTTCATCCTTTGGGAGCGACCAGGACCTGAAGGATGAGATCGCGGCTCTGATATCCTACCCTTCAGGTGATCCCTCAGTGCTCAACGGGTCGGTCAGATCACAGTACTTCCTCGGTGCGACCCAAAACGTCCATACCTCTCTGGATAGAGCGGTGAACGTGGTAAGGGTCTTCACCGAGAACAAGGACCTATCGGCAGGCTCGAAGCAGGAGCTCCAGGAGCTCTTGGACGATATTGAGGGCGCGAAAGGTTCCATTACGAACGCCTCATCAGCGGCCTTTGGCCTGGGCAGCCTTCTACGTTATGGTTTTATCCAGCAATCCTTTGGCACCTCGCTCTTCACACTGACGAACTTCCTTACCAAGGATTTCGACCCGGAAAAAGGGTCTTTCAAGGCAAAAGGGGCCCTGATGATAGTAAGTCTCAACTACACCCTGACCGAACTTTCAGTGACGAACGAATCCCTGGTCATTGATATAGAAGGCAGCATCAAGGATGCTGTCGGAAGGATAGACAATGGTCTTTCTCTCTCCGTCCATCCCCTGGGAAACGCATTGGTGAACAAGAGGATAAACGATGCATCGAACGATTCCATGAAGATACTCCTGCCGCTTGCGTTCCTGATGATAATCGTGATCCTTGGTATCGTCTATAGAAGTGTCTCTGATGTTGTCGTTAACTTGATCGGACTGACCATGGCCATACTTTGGATGTTCGGTCTCGGGTCCCTACTTGGTTATTATAACAACCCCATGATAAGTGCCGTTCCGGTCCTTGTCGTTGGTCTTGGCATAGACTACGGCATCCACCTTACCCTGAGGTACAGGGAGGAGATATTGAAGGGCAAGAAGGTGATGGATGCCATCAGCTCTATGAGCGGCTCGGTCGGGGTGGCGCTCCTTCTTGCAACGTTCACTACGGTCCTTGCCTTTCTATCGAACCTTTTCTCCCCGGTAAGCATCCTGATACAGTTCAGTGTACTATCCGCAGTTGGGGTCATCGCATCGTTCGTTATCATGGTAACCTTCGTCCCAGCAGTTAAATCGCTCGTTGACGGTTACAAGGCGAAACGATGCTGGAACCTGTTCCAGGGGGTGAAGGAGGGGACCTGCGTTTCGAACAACAACGGCAGGACGGATCCATCGAAACGTTTGGTCAACAGGTCCATAGCCAGGCTGGCCTTGGGAGCAGAGAGGAGGCCTGTCGTGATCATCCTGGTCATACTGCTCCTAACAGGGGGTATGGGGTACCTGGCATCCTTCAGCAAGGTGACCTTCTCAATAAGGGACTTCCTACCCGACAAGCTCCAGGAGGCCGATGACCTTTCTTACGTCCTTGACCACTTCAACCTCGGGGGTTCCGGGGAGCTCGGGATCGTTATAGTGGAGGGTAAGGTCACGGAACCGGAGGTGCTCCTGGCGATGGACAGGATGATGGATAGGGTGGTAGAGGACCGTTCGGACCTCTTTGCTCTGGAGACCACTACAGGTGGTCCAAGGCCGAAGGCCGAGTTCCTGCTCTATTCCATGCAGACCATGGCGAACAATATTGGGGCACTGAACCCTAGTGACCCCTTCGTCCAGGCCTATGATGGGGTATTCGATACATCGTCGGGCCTTCCCCTGAACGGGACCGGTCCCGACCAAGTGGAGAAGGTCCTTATGGCCTACTATGATAGCTATCCATCTCTGGCAAGAAGGGTCCTCCTATTCGAGGAAGGTTCGTTCACGGCTTGCGCCATAACCTTCACGGTCGCTACACAGGACGATGGCGATGGTAGGGAACTGGATCGCGAACTGAGGAGGTACACCTCCGTGCTGAGGGATATGGAGGGAGGCCTCATCAATGATGTCAGCATCTCTGGGACCATGATACTTACAGCGGTCGTTGTGGATTCGTTGACCTCCTCTCAGATCGGTTCCATAATCATAACGCTCACGGTCTCATTAGTGGTCCTAATGGTGGTATTCACCATAGAGGAGCGCTCTCCCATGATAGGGCTTGTGGCCACGCTCCCGATGGTCTTCTGCCTCATCTGGATAGTGGGTACCATGTATCTCCTTCACATTCCATTGAACGCTATGACCATTACAATAGGGTCCTTGACCGTCGGATTGGGCATCACCTACGGGATCCACATCACCCACAGGTTCATAGAGGACCTGAGGGACACCTCTGACGTTCAGGAAGCGACAAGGAGGACGCTCCTGAACACCGGGGGCGCTCTGATGGGGGCGGCAGGTACCACGATAGCCGGTTTCGGGCTCCTGGTATTCTCCCTTATGCCCCCCTTGCAGCAGTTCGGTTCGATAACCGCCCTTTCCATACTATATTCGTTCCTCTCCTCGGTCATCGTCCTGCCGGTCCTTCTGATGATCTGGGCCAAGGCCAAGATGAAGGTTCGCTCCCTCAGGGGAGGAAGATAAAATAGAGGGACCTCCATGGAGCGCTGATGCTGGTCCTTGGGATAGAGTCTACGGCACATACCTTCGGTGCGGGTGTCGTTGAGGACCGAAAGGTCCTTTCTAACGTAAGGGACATGTACGTCCCTGACGAAGGGGGTATCCATCCCAGGGAAGCGGCCGACCATCACGTCAGGGTTTGCGACACGGTCATAGAGAAGGCCCTTGAGACGGCCAGCGTCCGAGGGTCCGACCTTGGTGTAGTGGCCTTCTCCAAAGGACCAGGTCTTGGACCTTGCCTGAGAGTGGGAGCGACCGTTGCGAGGGTGCTCTCCCAGAGGTACGGCATACCTCTTATCGCTGCCAATCATTGTGTCGCCCATCTCGAGATAGGTGGAATGCTTGGAGTGAGGGACCCGGTCCTCCTTTACGCGTCCGGAGGTAATACCCAGATCATCGCCCACCTGAAAGGCAGGTACCGTGTTCTGGGAGAGACGCTCGATATAGGTATCGGAAATATGCTGGACAAACTGGGAAGGGAGTTGGGCATCCCCTTCCCTGCCGGCCCCGTGATCGAGAGGTTGGCACGGGGAGAGGACATTCCAGGGATCTTCGAGGGGGATGGGACCAAAGAGCCTAAACTTCTTGACATACCATATTCGGTCAAAGGCATGGATGTCTCGTTCTCTGGCATGATGACAGCTGCGCTATCGCATTCCGTGAACGGGGAAGGGCTCCCATCCATCTGCTGTTCGGTCCAGGAGACGGCCTTCGCGATGCTGTGCGAGGTGGCGGAGCGGGCCATGGCCCACGTAGGGGCCGATGAGCTCCTCCTGGGTGGGGGCGTGGCCTGCAACAGGAGGTTGCAGCAGATGGCCGAGACCATGGCCAGTGAGAGGGGGGGGAGGAGCTTCGTACCTGAGAGGTCCCTCCTCGTTGACAACGGGGCCATGATAGCATACCTCGGTGAGGTCATGTATGAGAATGGGACCGCCCATGAACTTAGCGACACTGTCATAGACCAGAGGTTCAGGACCGACCAGGTCGATGTGACCTGGAAGAGGGACAGGGACCTGGCTTATTTGGGGACCTCGGGGACGGTCCAAATAGAGATGGGTACGGTTCCCGGAGAGGGCTTGGTCATCGGAAGGGGAGCGGAAGCTACGATAACAACATCGTCCTTCGCTGGTTTCTCATCTGCAATCAAGCGAAGGGTGTCCAAAGGTTACAGGACCAGGTCACTTGATGAGAGGCTGACGATGGTCCGGGTTAGGAGAGAGGTGAAGATGCTCCGTGCGATGCGGGAGGCGGGTGTCAGGACTCCAGTTGTCCTGGACCTGGACGAGAGGAGCGGGACCATCGTCATGGAGCTTTTAAAGGGGCCAAGGCTAGCAAGCTGTCTAAATTCGATGGACCATGAAGGACAACGGTTGGCCCTCGAAGAGATGGGAAGGCTTGTTGGAACCATGCATTCCCAAGGCTTGGTCCACGGGGACCTTACCACATCGAACTTCATCCTCCTATCAACGGTCGGGGAAAGACCTGAACTGGGTGTGGTAGATTGCTCCCTGTCAGAGAGGACCGACGAGATCGAGAAGATGGGCGTTGACCTGAGGCTTTTCTTCGAGGTCTTCTCCTCCACCCATGCGGGGCTCGGGGAGATGGGGGCCTCGTTCTGGAAGGGGTACTCGGACCGTTATGAGGGGTGGGAAGAGGTGTCCAAGAGACATAATGAGATCACTTCAAGGGGAAGATACTCGGCGGAGAGGTGGACCTGATGGGCAAGGATAACAAAAGGACCCTCCACATAGCCACGACGAACATGGGAAAGTTGCGTGAGATACAACGCTACCTGTCACCGCTGGATATCGAGGTCATCCTCCTCGGGACGCCCTTTGTGGAGGTCCAAGCCGACACATTGGAGGATGTGGTCAGATACGGGATGGAAAGGCTCTTGTCCGAGGGTCTGTCCGATATGATGTTCATGAAGGACGATTCCGGACTGTTCATAAAAGCCCTTGGTGGGTTCCCGGGGGTCTATTCGGCCTATATCAACAGGACCATTTCCTGTCAAGGTCTGCTCCGCCTGATGGATGGGTTGGAGGATCGCAGAGCGGTGTTCAGGACCGTCATAGGCCTGAACGAACCTGGAAGGGGGATGACCGTACTTACCGGTGAATGCAGGGGCACCATAACGCTCGTCGAGGCAGGACGGAACGGTTTCGGTTTCGATCCGATATTCGTCCCCGATGGCCATCATCGGACCTTCGCTCAGATGTCGACAGATGAGAAGAACTCTATCAGTCACAGGATCAAGGCTATGGAAAAGCTGATGGAGCATCTGTCCCGGGCCGTTGGGCGTCAATTGACTGGTCCTAATTGATGTCGTCCTCAAGTAATAAGGGCTCACCTAGGGGGGTCGCGATAGGGACCGGATCGCTCTCCCGCAACCTTTCCCTGTGGGCCTTAAGCTGGTCCATGATCTCTCCGAAACAGAGGGCCTCAGACCTAGTGACCCTTCTCACTGGGACCCTCTCAAGGGCGATATCGTCCAGTTCGATATCGAACTTAAGGTGGCAGAAGGAGAGGACGGCATCGTCGTCGCCCGTGAAGAACCCTAATGTCCTATGTGTCGACATCTGGTAGGTCCGGAATATTACTATCGAACGGGGGTTCATACTGTCTCCCATCCTTTTCCCTGGGATATAATGTCGAACGAGGGATGTCCCAAGGGGCGCCCTTTCAATGGTCGGTCGACACGCCACGCCAACGCTAATTCTCAATTTTTTATCATTTTTATTCAGAAAAACATCAAGGACCTATGGTCGCCTTGAATACGATTAAATATCGTTAGGCCCATTCGGAACAGAAGATGAAAACACTGATATTGTGCGTGGACCGGGACGATGACCTGGGCGTGAAGGCAAAGGTTTCCAGTCCTGTCATGGGCAGGAAGGACAACCTTAGGGCAGCTCTGGCTCTCGGTGTCGAGGACCCAGAGGACTCTGATACGAACGTCATCTTCATGGGATTGAAGCTCTACAAGCGCTACAAGGCCATGGGTCGGGAGGTGGAGATGGCCTCCATCTGCGGCCACAAGAACGTAGGCATTGAGTCCGATGCTAACCTTGTCAAGCAGTTCTATATGGTCTTAGAGAAGTTCACACCGGACACGCTTGTTCTCGTATCGGACGGTGCCGAGGACGAGGTGATACTACCGCTCATATCCCAGAGGGTCCAGGTCGAGCATATCGCCAGGGTGGTCATCAAGCAGCAGCAGAACCTTGAGTCCACCTATTACATCATCATGTCGGCCTTCAAGAGCCCTAAGATCGGGAAGAAGATAATCGTCCCCATCTCTCTCATGCTCATGATCTGGGGCATACTGATGATCATGGGCCTTGTCGAGGAGGCCATAGGGATGATGGTCACGTTCTTCGCTCTTTTCCTGATAATCAAGGCCTTGAGCGTCGAGGACCAACTGACCAGCTTCTTCAGCGACACAAGAGAGGCATTGAGGAAGGGCAGATATCTCCTGTTCGTAGGCGTGTTCCTTTCCCTGGCCATCATAATCGGGGGGATAGTCTTTAGCTTCATCCGGGCAAGGGAAGAGGTCGTTCTGGACGAGTTCATATTCAGGTTCCTTGAGAACGTCTGGATATTCCTGCTGTCCGGTGTGTTCATCTACACCATCACGAACTCGCTCGAAACCTACATAAGGACCGGAAGCTTCACGAACTCCTCGGGAACGGTGCTCCTCATCATAATAGGTTCGGGGCTGGTCATACATTCTCTCTTCAGTATGGTCGGGAATTTCACCGATATGAAAACCTCCATAGATTGGAAGTGGACCATAGGTTTCCTCTCTACCGGTATCATCATTCTCCTCGTCTCCGGTATGATCCATATCTACAACAGGAGCAAGCTTACCGGTAAAGGTTCAGGGCTGATCAGGTAGGCTGGTGGTCTCGTGGATTGGACGGAATGGAAGCCCTATTACGACACCATCTCCAAGGACCTGTCGCTCGATAGTGAGATGGATAGGAGGTCAGGGGCCGTTCTTTCGACCCTCCTCAATGAGAACCCCGGTCTTTCTGACGTAGATGAGACATGGCTTTCGGTGCATAGGACCGTTCAGGGAAAGGATGTCTTCGTATTAGGGGGAGGACCTCTTCTCGAGCAAGAGATGGACCGCCTCATCTCAATGATGACCGCCAGTGGAAGATGGGGAAAGGAAGGGACCGGTAAGGATGTCATAATCGCCGCTGATGGTGCGACCTCCGTGGCCTTATCCAGAGGTTATGTCCCCCATATGATAGTGACCGACCTTGATGGTGGTATAGAGGACCAGCTGAACTGCTTGGGCCGTGGGTCGATCATGTTCGTCCATGCGCACGGGGACAATATCCCGGTCATCAATAGGGTCGTTCCGGTCCTGAAAGGACTGGTCATTGGGACCGTCCAGACCGAGCCGGACAGTGAGGGTAAAGTGTTCAATTTCGGAGGATTTACCGATGGTGACAGGGCGGCCTTCATAGCAGATCATTTCGGTTGCTCCTCCATCACTCTCCTCGGGTTCGACCTCACAGGACCGGCAATGAAGCTTAGGGACGGAGGGCATAGGGAGACCATAGATGATCTATCGTTCGCACGAAAGTTCCGCAAGCTCACATGGGCGAACGTCCTGCTATCGCTCATAGACATACCGAAGGTAAGGTTCTTCGAACGGCCAGACCAACATTTCTGATTAGATGGCATCGCTGCTGCAAAGGGTTTAAATATATCCGATATATAGCGCGTCACTCTGGTGATGTGAATGGGAAAGAGCCTTGACCCCTCAATCAAGGAGATAGTCGAGCGCAGGAGACTTATCAAGAAGATCTGTATGGCCTGCTGCGCAAGGAACCCTATCAAGGCCACCCAGTGCAGGAAGTGCGGATATAAGGGCCTCCGTATGAAGGCCAAGGAGAGCAGGGGCGGATGATCCCCTCCTCGGTCCCGCTTGGTACACCAACCTAATTATCTTCGATGCGCATAACCCTAGCATGGGCCTTAGGTTCCTTTGTTCAAGGACGGAGGTTCTGAGGACCCTATGGTTCGACACCGGAAGGAAGGTCCTCATCATAGGTGCCCCATCCGATTTCCTGGAATGGATAGATAAGGTCCTACCAGCAGGGTCCCTGACCGCAGGACCTTTGCAGGATGATCTAGCGACCATGGACATGAAAGGTTTCAGGATAGTGATCGTATGGTTGGGTGACCGGAAAGATGCCCAGGAGGTCCTTTCATCCATCGTTCCAAAGCTTGGTCCCGCCACTGACCTGTGGGCAGTGACCAACAGGGATGAGCTCTCCATCAAGGTCTTGAGGCCTTTTTCAACGGATTGGGGCGTTACGACCCACGGTAGATTAGGATTGACCACCAGATGCGACCTGGCCCCTCTCATCCTGAGGGCCAGGGGCTAGAGATAGGTCGTTCAATACCCCTCGAGCTTGGATTGGAGCGCAATTGGAACGAGCCTTCTCGCCGTCTCCCATGTATGCCTGCAATGTGGCGGGAGGGAACCGGTCCTGCGGACCCACCTTTCGAGGAACCGCCTAGTGATAGGATCGCTAGGATATCCGCTACCTATGTCCGAGCCCAATACCCCGGATATGGCCCTTATAGCACGGTCCCTCACCACCTTGGCAATGATGGATGCTGCCCCGACGCATGGGTGGTCCCTGTCAGCCTTGTGGAAGGATAGCACCCTAAGGTCCATTTCCCCCACGAGCTCCAGGATGCCCGTTCTGATACCTTCCCCGAACCGTCCCTCGATCACATCCGCCGCATCCACCTTGACGAGCGGATCTCCCTGGGCCTTTCCATTTACGGAGATCGTTATTCCATCAGGTAGTCCTCTTGCAAGGAGGGACCTGCCCGTCAGCAGTGAGGCCCCGGCAGAGGAGAAGCACTTCACCTCGAGCTCGTTCATGGTCATATGCGCCCTTGCCGAGTCTATAGATGCCGCAGGGACCACCAGGACCGAATGGGCCCCCTTGGCCACAAGCAATGAGTGGAGCTGTTCCCTCCTCAAAGGTGATAGGACCTTCGAATCCCTAACGCCCTGCATTCGCAATCCATCCTCATCCATTGTCCAGTGAGCGGCAACGACCATGGGGCCCATCACAGGCCCCCTACCTGCTTCGTCCATACCCGTCGGCATCTCCGACCGTATCGGTCCAGCGGATTAAAACGGTTCCGAACCCTTGATCAGGCCTCTGTCCATGAAATAATATGATATATCCGTTAAGGCCTAGGCATCATCATGGACGCTATGGGAATGGTGGAGCGCTCCGCAAGCAGGAGAAGGACCTTGCTCTGTGTGGGATTGGACACGGATATGACCAGGTTCCGGTCGGACCGGGAACAAGGTTCCGATTCACAGTTCCTGATCAACAAGGAGGTCATAGATGGTACTAGGGACCTTGCAGCGGCCTACAAGCTCAATATGGCATTCTACGAGTCGGAGGGGGAGAGGGGTTTCAAGGCTATGTCAAGCACGGTAGCATATATCCGGGAGAAAGCTCCGGACTGCATAGTCATACTGGATGGGAAGAAGGGTGATATCGGGAACACTTCGGAGGCCTATGCCAGGGCTGCTTTCTTGACATTGAACGCCCATTCCGTCACCCTCAACGGTTATATGGGGTCAGATGCCGTGTGTCCGTTCTCCGCCTATAAGGACCGACTATCGTTCGTTCTATGCCGGACGTCCAATAAGACCGCTGGTCAGCTGCAGGACCGGGGCGCACCAGGAGAACCCGTCTATATGACCATGGCAAAGCTCGTCCGGTCATGGAACTTAAACGGCAATCTCGGTCTTGTGGTCGGCGCGACATTCCCCGACGAGCTCAGGGCGGTGAGGGCCGAGATCGGTCCAGAGATGCTCGTTCTCGTTCCGGGCGTAGGTGCCCAGGGAGGGGACCTGGGTAAGGTCCTCGAAGTAGGGACAAACGAGAAAGGGTCCGGTGTCCTCATCAATGTCTCCAGGGACATCATGTTTGCCTTCCAATTGCCCCAGAACCAGGACAGAGGTATCGAGGAATGTGCAAGGGAGGCCGCTATGGACTATAGGGATAAGACCCTGTCGGTCCTCGAAGGCCTCGGCAGATGGTAGGATGGACACCTTTGGTGGAGGGAGCAGTGAAGGGATGAAGGATATCATATTTTCGAGGTCGGGTCATGCCGATGTCGATACCGTCCTGGTCTCGCTCAAGGAGTTCCTAGGGTCCCGCTCCTTCACCGTTGAGAACTACGATAAAAGAGCTGGATGTTTGACCGCAAGGAAGACATCGACACTTCTCGTCGCATTGGGTATGGACAGAGCTCTAATGGTCTGCGTTCGCAGGACCGATCGGGAGGGCGGCCTGACAGTAGAGCTTCACTGGAAAGGGGTCCTTAAAGGCTGCTCGATCTCTTTCATCGAGGCCTTCATGCTTGCGCTCATTATTGGCAGGGACCTTGGTCTGCCAGGTCTGCTGCTCTCCTTACTACTGGGGTCGGTCGGTTCAACTCTGAACCTGGCCTTTCATATCGTACAAAGGGTCCTCTTGAGGAGGGCTGTCAAAAGGGCCAGTTGGCTTTCAAGATGATGAGGACCGAAGGGTGAAAGGGACCAAATCTTGACATCAGGTCATTTCCTCGTCCAGCTCGAACACTACCTCAGCGGTCCCCTTTTCCCTATGTGCCCTGGACCTCACGAACACCAATGCTCCAGTACCCAGGACCGCAAGTAGGATGATGAGCGATGCCCCTATCGCTAAAAGGGTTCCAGTGATATCCGTATCGACCCTCTCATCGTACTCCTTTTGAGAGAGGACCTCCACCGTCACAGAGGCCGTCCTGGCGCTCCTCCTCCCGGATTTGTCCTCGACGGTCAGCTGTGCTTTGAACTTCCCGAGCCTATCGTAATCGTGGACCACCTTGTCCTCATAGGTCCAACCGGATTCGGAACCGTCACCGAAATCGATATTGTACCTGTAGATGCCGTTATCGTCAGATGAACCCGATAGGTCGAAGCGTACAGGACCTCTAACTGGGACGAGCGTACGGTTGACCTTCAAAGCAGGTTCCGGTCTCGATATGTCGATCCCGATCTCCCATCTCCTTGTCGATTCCCTGTTCCCAGCTAGGTCAATGGAGTAATATTCGATCGTACTTATGCCTGGCCTAAGATCAACATTTCCTCCCGAGAACTCGATGAAGGGACCGCCCTCTATCGAATAGTAGGTGGTCTCCTCTGAAACTGGTGTGAAGCTCGGTATGAAATCGACCGAGGGGGGTCTGTCGTAGAACCAGATATTGTTGTCAGGGTCCCTGTCGAAGACCATCCTCGTGACAGGTGTGGTGATATCGACCATTACGCTTATCGCCCCCTCGGGGGCCAGATTGCCCGCATCGTCCTCGGCCCAGTAAGTTATCTCGTACATCCCGTCCGTGAGCAGATAAGGTGCGTTATAAGTGAAAGGTCCCTGATCGCCAAACTTGAAGTAGGCCAGGTCACCTTCTTTAGCGAGCGTTATCGTCATGTATATGTTCTCATTGTTCCAACCACCTGATAGGGGAGGGTCGAACTCCACATCTATGTCCGGAGGCGTCGAATCCACCCTGAAGGTCTCGACCCCGATGCTGCCGGTCCTCCCTGAAGGTGATTCACCGTAGTAACGGAGGTCCCAGACCCCATCATCGAGCTCTATAGGACCGGTATAGAGCCGGTAGCTCTCGCCCGACAGCGAATAGAAGATGGAATTCCCGTTCTCGGTCGTAAGGGTGAGTATGGGTCTTTCGACATAGTACCCGAGCTTGCCCGTCGGTTCCGTTGGATATATGCTCAATCCTACCTTGGGGTCGGATACGTCCACCTTGACATCGAAGGACCTCTCTTTCTCCTTCCTGCCCGCATCGTCCTCACCCCAATATTTTACTGTCCATACCCCACCCGTAAGGTCGAAAGGACCATCATATCTGGTGATGCCATTCCCTATATCATAAAGGACCCTGTCACCAGGGTCGATGGTGGAGAAATGAACGGTAGGGGGTGTGATGTAAAAATTGTCCATACCATCAGGGGAAGGGGGGTCCAAGGCGGATGTTGTGACTGGGTCTATGGTATCGACCTTGAAAGTGATGTTCCTCTCCTCCTCGGTAAGGGTCAAAGGCCCGATCGAGTAGAACCGTAGAATGTTCGTCCCCTCGGGGGCGGAGATGGTCCCGGTGACCTGCTGGAAGGGACCGTCGTTCCAGGCATATAGCACATCCGAACCTTCCCTGGTGGTCAGTAGTACCCCGGGTATAACGAGGTAGTAACCGTTCTCTCCATCGGGTGTCTCAGGGGAGACCTGTACGGTGGTCACGGGTGGCGAAAGCTCCTGACGCTCAACGGTGATGGTCATCGATGCATCCTTAACGTTAGTATGTGGGATGACATAGAGCGTGTCGTAGAGCTCACCGAACCTAGAGAGCTGGACGAAGGCGGGGACCGAAGGCGGCCCCGTGAGGTTGGTGGACCACATTGTTGTTCCTCCCAATGTGCCAAGGATGGCAGCGTGGTATGCATGGGTGGAATTGACTATGACACCTAACCTCGGATCTCCATTGGTGAACCGCAGGTAATAACCAGAGTACCTGACGGTGGGTGTAATCGTCCCCTCGTAGGGATAGCTGCTCTTTGTTGCGAACATGGTCGAGATCTTGATGTTTATCAAGCCCTGATGATAGACCCTACCGCCGTAGGTAGGGTCATCGACCATATTAGCACCCTTTTCCATGGAGACCACATCCCAGGTCCTCTCAGTGTAGCCCCTGGCCTCCAATTGTCTGTCAATGGAGTCGACGGAGTTCCTGCCATCGGTCATTATGGACCGGACAAGGTCCTTACCGCCGAAATGGTCGATGAGGTATGCAACGAACGCATAAGCCCTCCCGTAATCAGCGATGGTACCCAGATAATCGGGGGATTGCCCCTCGTCCCATGTGAGCAGGTCGTTCTCGGGAAGGCTCTCATAGACGTCTATATGGCTCTGTATCCCTGAAGTGCCGGGTCCCAATGAGACCCTCACTGCCAGGTCGGCCATCCCCTCATTGAGCCAGATATCCTCGTTAGGATCCAGGTCATAATGGAGCATATGCTGGAACTCATGGGCGACTATCTCGAAGGCCCAGGTCTGGGAGTATCTTAGGTCCTGCGAGTCCACATAAAGGTCGGACCTTGTCAATGGTGAGGGTATGAAGAAACCCCCCACACCCCCGGCACCGTCCCCCATGTCGTAGATCTTGATATTGACCGTGGCTGGGGGGGAGATAGGATGGAACCAATCCGTTACGTTGCCATATATTGGGGATTCGAAGGTCACTGCAATGGCGTCGATATCCGACTGAGGGACGAACTGGCCAGTGGCAACAAAGATGTTAGAATGGGTCGTGGTCGCTCTAAGGTCCCAATCGGAGGGGATAGGATTGGCCCTTGAAGGGCCAGTTCCACCGCCCGACTCCAGGAACTGCCTGATGAAAGAGGAGGCACCCATTGGCGGGGCTGGACCGGGACCCGGATAGTTGATGGTGGATACCCTTTCCAGAGCATAGGAGACGGCTGCGTTAAATCGTTGAGCATCGACAGGTAACCCCTCTGCCCTCTCTGGGCCTTGGACGGATATGAACAGGACCTGGGCAAGGAACAGGATCATGACTGCAGAGGTCCAAAAGCGCCCCATAATATGAAATAGAGTTCACTGGATTATAAAATCAACGGCTTATTTGTCATCGTATATGTCAATTCGGGCCTAGAGGCCTAGGTCAGGAGAACCTTTTCAGACCACTTCCATACCGGACGATGGGGGCGATTTTTGCTTCTTCTGACCTTTGATATTGACCGGAGGCATCGGCATGGGCGGGGGTAGGTTGACCTCACGGCTGAGTATAACTGCCACCGGCATACAGGCTTTCATGATGTTCGTATGTATATCCTGGGCCGCTTCGTCCGGCATCTGGCCAGATTCTGTCCAACTGTCATAGAGCTCTTTTGCCCCCCCCGAATATGTTATCCTTCCCTCGACAGTAATGGTCCCTATACCGGTATAGGTGGCCATGAACCGGAAATCTACCCTAGCGGTATCTGGGTCAGTCAGATAGATCTGGGAGACGTTCGAGTTGACATCTATCCTTATGTTCATCTTGTTGGCTATCTGTCCAGCCCTCTTCGCCTCAACTCCCAGAAGTTCCGTTTTGCTTACTGGCATCGATATCTCCTGCCGATCTATCACCACATAGCACCGTTATATTATATGTTGTTTTGTCAAGTTTTGATGCCGATCTCAAGGCTGGTCCAAGAAGATGGAGCGGGTCCCGGTTGTGCATAACCCTCTCAAGGGGCAAACGGAGCAAAGGGGACACCTCTTGCATAGTTCCTTGGCCAGGAGGACGATGAGGGCGTGGAACCTGTTGTAGAACAACGCATCCCCATGAAGCCTCTCCATCAAGTGGTCCTGAACGGAACCGTATGAACCTTTGTTATTCGGTCCCTTTAGGTCCCATAA
Organism: uncultured Thermoplasmatales archaeon; assembly: GCA_964563055.1. Taxonomy (GTDB): domain Archaea; phylum Thermoplasmatota; class Penumbrarchaeia; order Penumbrarchaeales; family Penumbrarchaeaceae; genus JALOTP01. Next base: position 105,171 of record CAZLVP010000001.1, read on the forward strand.
AGGCTTAAAGTTCCGTTCCAGGACCCTTTGGGTGTAAGCGTCTGTGACAAGAACCGGTCTGTTCATTGCATAGCAAAGGATGGAATCGGCCGTTTCCTCTCCCATCCCTTTCAAGTTCAGGAGCTCATCCCTAAGCTTTAGGGTTTGGACCTTGTCCATTGATGCGATGTCCCCGCCATACCTCTCCACAACGTAAGATGAGAAAGACCTAAGGTAGATTGCCTTCCGATTGAAGTGGCCTGCAGGTCTTATCACCATGGCCAGTTCATCCTGTGGGACAGAGAGGAGGGCGAACGGGTCCAAGAGCCCTCGCTCTCTCATCCTCGAAATTGCCGTCTCCACATTGGACCAAGAGGTGTTCTGTGTCAATATGGCCCCGATACAGATTTCAAATGGTGACCTACCAGGCCACCAATGAGGGTCGCCAAAATGTTCAAAGAGCACTGTGAACATCGTCACCAATGACCCTGTGGAAACACTTTTCTTAGACATCGTTCAGGCCCGCCCCTTATGAGGACCTATCATTGTCCGACCGGGTGAATTGTTCCATTTTGTCAATCCTTGGTCGATACAAAGGCTTTTTGGACCTTGTTGATGAGGTCAATGAGCTCGTCCGGTTTGAGGATAAGATCATCACTTATATCCTTGAACGGTGTCGAATATGATTTGCTCTCTATGACCGAGGTCACTATCCTGCTGGTATATTCCAGGTAGGCCTTCACCACTTCGGCAGTTGCCGTGTTCACTTTCATTGTGGACACCTCCCTTGCTATCTCCATATTATTACCTCCTCCTTACATGAACGGGATACATACAATTAAAAGTTGCATCGAAAAGCCCTTGTGAAGGGATAAACCTACCAGTAAACGTTTTGATAGGGTAGACCGATACCCGTTCATGATTAGGCCAAGGGCCAGACAGAGAGCCCCGTCCATCCTGAAGGGATGGAGGTACCTGATCTTGGATGGTTATGTGGATGAGCCTGCGGCACTGGGCGTACCGCCCTACATCTCCCCTCACGTTCGCTCTCTCGCCGGAGGTTTCGTTGCTGGGGGGGCAACGGAGGAGAGCATCGGTTACATGACCATCGACCAGTGGAGGGACCTCCGTGGCAATGGATGGTCGGTCCGATCGTCATCCGATATCGATATGGTCGTTCTGATGGCTGGCTGTGTGGTCCCTGGAAGATACTTGCGTGGCACTCCTGTATCAATCCGAGAGGGGACAGAGCTGTTCAGTTCCCTGAGCGGCCTTGAGATGGTCGTCTGTGGACCCGCAGCTGAGCAGTTCCGAACCACTGGCGCTACCATAGTGACAGAGGACCCTGGTGTCCTTGGGGAGAACTTAGCCTCCGAGGGCAGGTCGGTCTCAAGGAAGAGGACAGCAGAGGAATGGGACCTCCACCTCGAAAAAGGGGCCTTCCTTATAACCCGCCATCCAGACTTCCCCAGCCCCTTGATAGCGGAGCTTGAGACGACCAACGGCTGCCCTCGATACATTTCGGGAGGGTGCTCTTTCTGTTATGAACCCAGGAAAGGTCCTATGACCTTCAGGGTCCCTGAGGCCCTCGAAAGGGAGGTCGCTCTTTTATCCTCCTACGGTCTGGAGAATGCGAGGGTCGGTGGCCAGTCCGATCTAATATCCTACGGTTCGGGGGATATTGGAAGGACAGATGTCCCGACACCTGACCCAGAAATGGTCAGGGAGCTCATGACCGGTATCCGTCAGGCCCTCTATAGCGGTGAGGGTATCAAGAGGGCATTGTCGACGGGTCGCAGGCTGGGTATCGAAACTGGTATCCTGCATACGGACAACGCCAATCCCGCTGTTATTGCCGAACATCCCGACACAGCAAGAAAGGTCCTTGAGGCCATAGCGGAGAACGTGACCTCGGGATCTGTCCTTGCGTTCGGACTGGAGTCGACCGATCCCGAGGTAAGGTCCAGGAACAACTTGAACTCCACTCCGGGACAGACCATTGCTGCAATGGAGGTGACCGCAGGGGTGGGAGGAAAAAAGGGGCCTAATGGGATGCCCTTGCTGCTGCCAGGCATCAACTTCCTTGGAGGACTGCCGGGTCAGACAAGGGAGAGCTTTGACGGCGATATCAAGTTCCTGAAGGATATCCTGGACAAGGGTCTCCCTCTGAGGAGGATCAATATCAGGGCTGCAAGGTTCGATGATGGCAAAGGAGGTACATTGGACATAATGGCCGATCTGGGGATCGAAGTGTCCTTCCGCGCTTTCAAGGAGAAGGTGAGGTCGGAACTGGACCCGGTCTTCCTAGGGAGATTGCTTCCAGACGGTTCCATCCTCAAAGGGGTTCTGGTGGAGGCACAGCTCGGGAGGGTACATTTCGGGAGACAGATTGGGAGCTATCCGGTCCTTGTCGGCATAGAGCACACAGCAGAGGTTGGGACATACCAGGACATAGCAGTATCGAAAGTTTCTAGCAGGTCGATAACCGGGTTCAGGACACCCTTCCTTCTAAGGTCAGCATCATATAGGGACCTCCAGTCCGTCCCCGGAATTGGGATGAAGAGGGCCGCATCCCTCTTCAGAGACCCGCCAAAGGACCGCCAGGAGCTCATGTCACGGCTAGAAGGGGCTCCCAATTGGGTCTTCGACCATATATCCTTGGACCAATGAGGTAAGGACCATCGACCGATGGACCTACTGCCCTCTGAAGGTCCTCAACGGCACATATGAGGCATAAGGTTTTAACGGATGTAAGTTGATTTGGATTCCGTCAGAAGGTGCAGATGATGTATAGGTCACGTTGGGTTCGTCTCTCATCGGTCATATCATTGGTCGCATTGTTGTTAATGGTGGTCCCAATTGGGACGAGCGCAGACCAGACCTCATACCCTAACAATACACTCCTCCATGATTACGAGCCCAGCGCGGACGAGCAATGGGATATGGACACGGCGATCAACGACAAAGGCAACCTTTTCGCCGTATGGGCGGACGCAAGGCTCCTGGACGCAGATATCAGGTTCACGAAATCGCTCGATGGTTCCTCATGGGGGGATGGCGTAGCCAACAACGATAAGATAGTCAACGATGACTCAGAGGTCGGTTATGACCACCTTGACCCGTCCATAGCAGTGGACGCCAAGGGTAGGTTATTCGTTGTTTGGCTGGATATGAGGGAACCTCAGGGACATCTCAGGATATCCATGTCCAATAATTCCGGCGGCATCTGGACCCCCGGGAGGAGGGTTGAAGAGGTGACCGGGACGATATCCTCTCCGGTCCTCAGATGGTCGAGCATTGCGGGGCTCTGCCTTGTCTACATCGAGGCTAGGGACCAGGGTGGGGTCGTCCATACCGATATCATGTTCACACGGTCCCTTGACGAAGGGGAGACCTTCTCCGACCCTCTTGTGGTCAATGATGACAACATGGCGGTCGATCAGATGAACCCCAGGATGGCGGTGGCCGAGGATGGTACAGTAGGCATCGTTTGGGAAGATACAAGGAACGATGACGGCACCGGGTCCAACCTCGATATTCAGATGGCCACCACAAGGGATGGGGTGTCATTCGGTCCGAACCAGCTCGTAGGGTCCGATGAAGAGCTCGAAAGGCAGTCGAACCCGGACATCGCCTTCTCATCAAGGAACGATTGTATGGTAGTCTTCCAGGAGTTCGGATTGAACGGTTGGAGGATCAGGTATTCAATGGGTTGGTCGGGCTCTGAACGGTGGGATGGACGGATGCCTACAGATCACCAAGCTACAGACGAGAACCTTACCAGGGTCGAACAGTATTCGCCTAGGGTCAGTTGGGGTTCGGGGTCTTTCTCTATCGCTTGGACGGAGAAGGACCTGCGGGATTTCGTGCTGATTAGGGCAGGTTACATATCACGGGACGGCGAGATTGTTTCCGGGGAGCATATAGTCGATGACACAATTTCGCTCGGCAAGTTCGTAAAGGACCCCCAGATCTATATCGCCCAGATGCACAAGGAGACCGTTTCCGTTCATTGTTTCGGGGACAGGACCCAAGTTTTCTGGTTAGATTGCAGGACCGATCCAGTCCCAACCAATCCGGTAGCAGAGGACCTTGACCCTTATACTGCCACAGCATTCCCCGCTCAAGGGATGCCGCTCGTCCCTTCACCGATCACTATGAGGGCAAGGAACATCAGCTGGGGGTCCTTCGTCCTTGAGTGGTCCACACCTTTGGACCTGGGATGGAAGTACCTCTATGTCAAGATAGGTAAGGGCGTGACAGAGGAACCGAACGAGTTCCAGAACGACCACACGACGAGCGATAGATTGATGGGATCGACCAGCTTCGATGGCCTTGACCCGGATACGATATATCAGGTCAGGCTCATGGTCAAGGACGAGATGGGAAGGAAGGCCTATAGCCAACCCATCCAGTTCAGGACCTTGATCAATATGCCCCCTCTTTTCATCTTCAACGAACCGGACGGGATCGATGATAGCTCGGACATGGGTACTTATATCAGCTGGACCGCTCGCGATTATGAGGACTTCGCTGATTATATGCTGCATTATGATAATGATCTCGACCCTTCTGACCAGATATTCCTGTTCCGTGGGAACACATCGACCAACAATGGAGAGGGGGAGCTGTTCTTCAACACGACTGCCCTGTCCCCAGGTGGTTATACGATAAACGCGACCATAGATGACCATGTGAACCCCCCCGTGACGATATATTCACCGGCCATAATCGTGCAACACAGCTCGGTACTGATAGACCATCCAAGCGTTCTTAGCTGTTCCGTCGATGGTGGGAGGGAAAGCGCCTACATGGACCCTGTCATAAGGGTGGTCTTCACAAAGGAAATGACCCCAACGACCCTTGACGAGGGGACCGTTTATGTCATAGACGGCAGTTCGTTCCTTCGAAGGGAAGGTTCGTTAACGGTGACATCCACTTCATCCATGGAATGGAGGCCGCGCTCAAAGCTCTCTTTAGGGACCAAGTTCATCTTCATCATTACCCCTCAAGCCCTCGATTCGGAAGGGAACCTGCTGGACGGCCAGAACATCGGTGGACCCTCCAGTTACAGCTACCAGTTCATTACAAGGTCCGAGGATGGCGTCCCGGAGATAAGGACGTGGGCCCCCCAGGGAAAAGGGGTGAAGATGAGGCCGAGCATAAGGGTGACCTTCGATCTTCCCCTGGCCCCCTCCACTATCGATATTACGACCGTCACTTTGATGGGTCCGTCTGGGATCAAGGTCCCTCTGACCGTTGGCTATGACGTAGAAGGGCCTGCCGTCACTGCCAGTTGCATGCACCCTCTGATCGGCAATACGACCTATTCCATTATGGTCTCACATGACATCACATCATCGAAGGGAGCAAAGCTTCAGTCGGACTTCAATTGGACGTTCATAACCGGGGCACCGGACATGTCCATCGACACCGACGGTGACTTGATACCTGACGATCTGGATATGTTCATTGACGATCCGACGGAGAGCGAGGACACAGACCTGGACGGAATAGGGGATTATAGGGACCTTGATGATGACAATGACGGGATGCCCGATATTTGGGAGGTCAAGTATGACCTTGACCCCAAGAACCCTAAGGATGCGGATGGTGACCTTGACTCGGATGGCAGGTCCAATCTCCAGGAGTACAAGGACGGGACATCGCCCGACAGGACCCCGGATGATGAGAAGGCCTCCACCTGGCTCTTCATCATCGTCGGATTGTTCTTCCTTGTTGTCATAGGGCTACTTGTGTTCGCCATGGTCCAGAGGAACAGGATGGAGACGAAACGACTTCAGGATGAGTTCTTCAAGGAGGAATAGTCATTTTTATATACTTGTCTAGTAACGCACCAAAAACTTATTGATATGTTTAATGGATGACCATAGGTCCCTGCTCAGCTCGTTCCCCGGAGGATACAGGAATGTCCCCAATGAAGAAGTCTGTACTTTTCTTGACCGCCCTACTTCTGGCCCTTACCCTCGTTCCCGGCCACTTGGGAAACGATAACGAGGTCATAGCCAAACAATCGAACCCTGACGGCGGAGGTTACAGGTACACTGACGGTATTAAACCCGAACCCACTATCAAAGCCCAGTACATGCCTATCAAGAGCCATCCCAAAGCGGTGGGATTGGACACTTCGAACTGGGGGGCGGAGGTCTTCAGCGTAAATCTGGGGTTCAATTTCGAATACTATGGACAGACATTCAGCAAGATATATGTGTGCGATTATGGGGCAATGTCCTTCATTGAATCGTCCGCAAATTCCTACGAGAACTACTGGGATTATTCCATTCCATCCACCGAGAGGCCCCTTGGTCTCATGGCCGTCTACTGGAACTGGGACGGTTGCCAGACAACGGCTAAGGACCGTCTATACGTCCTTCAGACCCAACTGGATGGCGAGAAGGTCTTGATCGTCGAATGGAACTGCAACAACGGGGGACAGTACGAGGCGATCCTCTATGAGAGCGGGATGATAATGTTCCTCTATCAGTCGGTCCAAACGTGGTACCCGGTTGGTTCGTACTGCGTAATAGGGATCGAGAGCCCCGACAGCACCAAGGGGACCTCTTACCAGAACTGGAAATATTCCTCCACAGACCTGTTCAGCCTCCCATTCGCCATTGCTTTCACGAAGGAGACCGTGACCGTGACCGAGATAAAGCTCGAGAACGGTCACGGCAGGGAGGGGAAGACGGTATATGCCGGTGCCACCGACTATTTGTTCTCGGTCGATGTCTTCCATACCAGGGCGGGAGGCGACATTCTATCGGTGCTCCTCACTCTGGGCTCCTACGGGTCCCAGGAGAACATAAGGATGATATACTTTCATAAGAACGAGACCTTCGTTCAGCTAACAGGCGATCTCAATGCCGTCATAGTTCCCTCCCTATCGAATGCCGCCGTCCATGATACGAAGTATTTGAAGGTCCAGTTCGCAGTCGATTTCAAAGTGGCCTATCCCTCTCAGGACCTGAGGAACGTAAGCGCCAAAGCGAGCGGCAAGGCCGCAGTACCGGGATTTTTGGACGTGGGAAATGTTTACTGGGTAGAGACGGAACTGGAATGGAACGGGGAAGACCTCGCCGTGTGGAAGGTCTCGGGAGAGACCAAGCTCCTTCATGATGGGGACTTTGCGGCAGCAGAGCAGACCATCCAGTTCACGAACGTCAAGATATTCTATGAAGGCTCTTCCGTCCAACCAAGGTCCGGACTGGTCCAGTTCAATGTCACTGATAACTTCGGTCTGAAGAAGGTCACGTTCATACAGCCCGGTTCCTCGCTCGATGTGACCTGGAGCTTGCCGAGCTTCACTACAGCCATGTCCTGGACATTCAACGTTTTCGGAATACCAAGGCAGAAATTGCTCTCGGAGAACTTCAAGTTCACCCTGACGGTGGATGCGGACCCTCCTATCAAACTGAAAGTGGAGGACATAACCCTAAGACCGGACAGTATGGACGATGAACCTTCGGACATCGACAACGACCAGAGCATCTACGTCAGCTGGAGAGAGGCTGACGATGGCAGTTCCGGGGTCGGTGGGTACACCATCGAAGCGACGGACGGAGCTACCGTTGTAAGGAAGAGCGTAGGTCCGACCGCTCGATCGGTTCTCATTGGGACCGACCACAACAAACCTCTACCAGAAGGCATCCTGACGATCAATGTCATTGCGTTCGACATCGTCGGGAACCAGGCAAGGTCCGAGGGGAAGACGGTCAAGATAGACCTGACCGGGCCTAGCTTCTCCATCACAAACCCTCAGGTCGGCACCTGGGCCGTAAGGAATGACCCGGAGGTGACCTTCAATGCCAAGGATGGACTGACCGGGGTCGAGGGTGGTTCATTGCTCTACAGGTTCTCCCGGGACGGCGGTAGGAACTATGGGTCATGGATTACATGCAGCGCTTTCGGTCGGAAGGATATGGTCCTCAATGTCACTGTAAGACCGTCCCTCATTGAGGGGAAGGATAATATGGTCCAGATCAAGGGGACCGATGTCGCCTCATCCCAGGAGGTCGTCTCCGATGAGTTCCCTGTATGGGTCGATTCCCGCGCTCCCTTCATAAAGGTCGTCGAACCAGTTGTCGATCAGAACGGCACGACAATTGAATGGGTCGGGTCCAGGAACGAACCCGTGAAGGTGCTGGTCCACGATCACTTGGGTTCGGGTATAGGGGCCGGTAACATCTCCTACCGTTATTCCATCGACAATGGGACTACGTTCTCCTCGGATATGGTCCTTGAAGGGGAGGGGTACAACAATTCCCTGGGCTATTTGGAGTACAGTTTCATCGTCCGGAAGAACTGGGCCGAAGGTGATGGGAACATAATCATCGTCGAGACCACCGACAACGTTGGAAGGTTGACCACCAGCCAGTTCAGGGTACGTGTCGATATGACACCCTCCTTCGAGGTCGTTTCACCGCCTCCTGGTAGGACATACCTGAACAACGTTTCCATACCCTTTAGGGTGACCGTGTCAGACCCCGACGGCGGTTCTGACATCTCGGTGAGCTGGATCTCGAGCATTGATGGCATCTTCGGGAACCAATTGTCCTTCTCATCCAAGATGAACGTTGGGTCACATACGATAACCGTGATCGTGTCCGATGGTGTCCATGAGGTTGAGAGGACCTTCGTCCTTGTTGTCAGACCCTTCGAGTCCGAGAACCCCGAGAACAGGGACAGTGATATGGACGGTATGAACGATAAGTACGAATCGGACCATGGACTGGACCCACTGAAGGACGATGCGGAATTGGACCTTGACGGGGACAAATGGTCCAATCTAAAGGAATACTACGCGGGTACCGACCCTATCGACAAAGGGGATTACCCTGGGTCCAATATCAAGGAAGAACAGTTCCCGCTCCTGGCCTTAATATTCCTGGTCATCTCGATAATCATTTTCATCGTCGCAGGAACGCTATTGGTTAGGGAGGCCATGAGACCGGCACCGGTTCCACCCGTACCTCAATATTTCATGCCCCAACAGCAGATGATGCTTTCCCAACCCCCGGGTGGGATGGTCCAGAACCTATCCTATATCCCTCCTCCGCCTGCGCTGCCGCCCGCGTCCGGGCCTTAGCCCTCAGTAGGACCTGTCCCGTACCTGTTTGGTAAAGACCCTCTTAATATCGCGAGCCTCGATCGGCCTATCGCTGGAATAGATCGTACCCCTCTCTATCTTGATCTTGTCGATCATGACCTTGGAACTGCCCACGTCCAGGATATCACCCACACAGAACTCCTCATCTGGACTTGCTTCTAGGGTATAGGACCTTGTGACCGCGCCCTTGACTATCGCCACCTTGACCTTGACCTTATCGAAGACCTTGAACCAGATGCAGTCCAGGTCCTTTGATGCCGAGGACATGACCCTTCTTCCTTTTGACTCAAGGGAGGTTATAAGAAGGTTGTGCCCATCGTGGAAAAGCTCCTCATCCACTGTAAGGACCTCATCGGGAGGGACCTCCATCCGTGTCCTTGTCGATCTGTTGTGGTCCGAGATTATCACCTGGACGCTAAGGGGCCTTTCCAATGGTATATGTGTGCTGTGAATGGATCGACATATGATGCACTGTACGCTACCATCGAACCCTGTGTTAGGAGGTGGGCTCATCCTCCCCCTGATGACCCTGTGGGGGGTCTCTTCAGCACAGCTATCGCAATAAGTATAGACAACACCTGCTTCGTCCATGGCCTCTTCAGAAAGCAGACCATATTTAAAACATACTGTGGGGCATAGACCCTCCACAAGGTTTATATGAGAAACCCCTTTTCCCCATTCGAGCCGACCCGCTCCAGATATCGGTCAACAGGTGAGATACATGGTTACCAGGTTCGAAAGGGCTAGGATCCTTGGTTCGAGGGCACTGCAGCTAAGTCTAGGGGCACCGCCCCTGGTCAAGGCCAATGAGGTCGACCCTCTGAGGATAGCCCAGAAGGAGATGGACAAGGGCATAATACCACTAACGGTGAAGTACGGTAAGGGGGTCTGAACCCATGTCTGAGAACCAGAACGCCCAGGACCTTTTGATAGAGGAGGATGTTTACCTCACTTCCGGTGTCCACATAGGCACCCAGCAGAAGAGCGCTGATATGTTGGATTTCATATTCAAGGTCAGGACCGATGGGCTCTACGTCCTTGATATCAAGAAGACCGATTCGAGGTTGAGGCTCGCTGCTAAGATGCTCGCAGGCTTCAAACCAGACGAGGTGCTCGTCGTTTCTGCAAGGCAGTACGGACAGAAGCCGGTCAGGGTCTTCTCCAATAAGATCGGCTGCAACGCCTTTCCCGGGAGGTTCGTTCCTGGAACACTTACCAACCCCATGCTCGACGTCTATGTCGAACCCAAATTGATCATGGTCACGGACCCTGCGGCCGACCAGCAGGCGCTCAGGGAGGCCGTCAAATCCAGGATACCGGTCATCGGTCTTTGCGATGCCAACAACGAAACGAAGTACGTTGACCTGATAATCCCAGGGAACAATAAAGGAAGAAGGTCGCTCGCTGTGATCTACTGGTTGCTCACTCGCGAAGTGCTCAAGGCCCGAGGCGAGCTTTCGTCCAATACCGACTTCAAGGACGAGATCAAGGACTTCGAAGCGACCCTATAGAAAACCTTGATAGTCCTATGGTGAGATATACCCCCTATGAGGGAACCCGCTGTAGCAGGGATGTTCTATCCAGCATCGGATAAGGCATTGAGGAAGGAGCTTTCCGCTTGCTTCAAGAAGGGACCAGGAAGGGAGGCCCCCAAGCCAGGAAGGAGGGTGATAGGTCTTATCTCACCTCATGCAGGTTACACCTATTCGGGGCCTACTGCGGCCCATGGCTATCTTTCACTTGCCGATGGAGGGCTCCCTGAGAGCGTGATCATCATAGGGCCAAACCATACAGGCCTTGGCGAGGATATTGGACTTTTGAACGATGATCTAAGGACCCCTCTTGGGACCGCCCAGCTGGACAAGGACCTAGCCAAGGCTTTGGAGGTCCGAGCGGATAGGACATCCCACGCTCATGAGCACTCCATGGAGGTCCAGGTACCGTTCCTTCAGTACCTGGACCCCGACATACATCAGGTCTGCATCTCCATGATGGACCAGACGTTGGGCGCTGCAAAGGCATTATCCAGGAAGGTATCCTCTGCCGTCCTTGCCTCCGGGAGAAGGGTCGCGCTCATAGCATCCTCCGACTTCACTCATTGCGGCCCGAACTACGGGGTTCATGTCCCACATGGAAGGACCGCAGGGGAGACCGCCAGGTCCATGGACCTGCCCGTGGTCGAGAGCCTTCTAAAGATGGATGTCGAAGGGGCCTATCGCGCCCGAGATGCCACTGGTTCGACGGCTTGCGGCCTGGGTCCGGTAGCCGCAGTGGTCCTGGCTTCCAAGGAACTAGGGGCTGTCGAGGCAAAGCTGCTTGAGTATACGACCAGCTATGATGTGATGCCTCATCATAGTGCGGTCGGTTATGCTTCCATCGCCTTGATGTGATCCGATAACCACGATGCTTTGGACCCTTTGATTAAAATAGCTGATGACCATAATCGGCACGGGTCGTTCGTATGAGGACAGCTGTAATTGGATGCGGATATGTCGGGCTCACGACTGGTCTGACACTGGCCGAACTGGGGAACGAGGTAGTACTGGTCGATACGGACAAAAGGAAACTATCTGCGGTCAAGGAGGGCCGGTCCCCCTTCTATGAACCTGGTGTTGACACGCTTCTCAAGAGGCACTTCAAAGCTGGCACGCTCAGAGCGATGGATGACACGCTCGAAGCGTCCAGGTGGGCCGAGGTGGTGTTCATGGCGGTAGGGACCCCATCCCGTAAGGATGGGTCCATGGAGGACCGCTACATCAGGGATGTGGCCCGCCAGATAGGGAGGTCGCTAAAGGCGATAAGTGGGTTCAGAACGGTTGTGGTCAAATCAACGGTGGTACCCGGTACGACAGCGGGTTTGATAAGACGCACCCTGGAGAGAGCATCGGGAAAAAGGGCAGGGAAAGGTTTTGGACTGGCTATGTGCCCCGAATTCCTTCGTGAAGGTTCTGCTATGCAGGATTCCCTCCACCCTGACAGGGTCGTCGTTGGGTCCATTGACGACAGGTCATTTGATGTTCTGTCAAGGCTCTTCTCTCCACTGGGGTCCGTTATCCTGCGCACCTCACCCACTGCGGCGGAGATGATAAAGTATGCCTCAAATACGTTCCTTGCCACCAAGATATCCTATGTGAACGAGATGTCCAGGATCTGTGAGAAGGTCGGAGTGGACGTCTATGATGTCATGGAGGGCGTGGGGTTGGACAAGAGGATCTCACCCCATTTCCTCAGGGCTGGTGTCGGGTTCGGAGGCTCATGTTTCCCCAAGGACGTTTCGGCCCTTATACATCTTGGCGGAGACCTCAAGGAGCCTACCCCTGTCATGGATGCCGTCATGCTTACCAACGAGATTCAGCCCAAGCATCTTGTCGAGGTCCTGGAGGAGATGGTGGGCGATATGAAAGGTATGAAGGTGGCCGTTTTGGGACTGGCCTTCAAGCCGGAGACAGATGACGTCCGGGAAACAAGGTCCCTTCCGGTCATCAAGGCATTAATAAGAAAGGGGGCCAAGGTCTCGGGCCATGACCCCAAGGCAACAGAGAACTTCAAGGTAATGGCACCCAAGATGACCTTCTTCGATGATGCGTCTTCCGCAGTGGGATGGGCCGATGCGGTCATCCTCATGACAGAATGGGAAGAGTACAAGAGGATGGATTGGAAGCGCTATAAACACGTAAGAGCGGTTATTGACGGCCGGAGGACGGTGGACCCATCCTCTCTAGGCAGGATTAAGTACTGGTCTTTGGGCTCTCCCCTTCCCTGAACACTGGAGTTGCATCCTATGTGGCCCTTGATGAGGAACTTTATCAGGAGGCACTGGAAGGATGCCATTTATCTGGCGCTTGGTGCGTTCATCATAGGGTTCCTGCTTCTCAGGGCAGATGTCACCGATACATTGGATGTCATATCGGGGATAGACCTAAAGATGCTCCTTTTGGTCCTCGGTCTATATTTTCTGAACACCATTTCCAAGGCCCTCAGATGGTACGCCCTGCTCAAAGGTATGGGTGCCAGGGACCTCGGCCCTATCATAATGCCCATCTTCCTCTCTTCGCTCGCGATCAACAATTCGACCCCAGGAAAGGTTGGCGGGGACCCGGTGAGGGCCCTCATGCTGAAAGAGCATACTGGCAACAGGATGTCATTGGGTGTAGCCACCATATTCGCCGAGAAATCGCTTGATATGATAACCATCCTTGCCTTTGCGTTCATAGGGATGGCCTATATGATGTTCCTTCTAGGGGCTAAGGCCGTATTGGGTATGGCCGGTCTAATTATCGTAGGAGCATCGATCATCGTGACCATGATCCTATTGGTCCTGACCAGAGGTTTTGTGTCCTGGACCACTGGTCTCATCAGTTCCTTGACATTGAGGCTCTCCAAAGGGGACAGTTCCTCCAAGGTTCATGTCCTCAGTTTGAAATTAGCTGGTTTCATGGAACGATTCCACATGTCCATAACAAGGATCAGGAGGGACCCTTGGACAGGGACAGGGGCCGTTATCCTAACAGTAGCTATCTGGATGAACGAGGCCTTGAGAATGTACATAATCCTTGGTGCCCTTCCTGGCGACAATCCAGTCACCTTGCTGGGCGCCATCGCGGCAACATCGGTAGCGAACATCCTTGGTTTCGTCCTTCCAGTTGGTTCCGGGAACGTTGTAGGGAGCACATCGGTCCTTGAGCTACTCACAAGGGATGGTCCGCTTGCAGCGGCCGCATCCCTGATCATGGCAACTACATCGATCTGGATATCCATACCCTCAGGTGCCCTATCGCTCGTCCTGCTGAGGTTCAGAAAGCATAAGGTCCAAAAAGGGACTGAAGACGGTCAGAGCTCCCACGGGGGATAGGAGTTGGATTGGAGCGTCGAGAAGAAGAGAAGGACGGTCCAGCCCCATTGAGGGACCCCGGACGCAAGGGCGAAGGGCAATACCCATGATAGGTACCAGGGGTGGAACTGCGCTGATGCAAGAATGACCAGGAGCAGTATGCATGAAACTAGGAAAGGTACATGGACCTTTGGAACGGTACCGATGAACAACCTCCTTACGCTGATCCCGGGGAACAGAGGACGGACCCTGTCGTTCCCATGCAGGTAGATGAAGGTCCCAAGGACGAGGAACGAGATCGTCATAAAGATACCAATACCCCCGAGAGCCCATTCGATCGGGGTTTTGGCACCTGCTGAGAGGAACAGCGACGATAGTCCGATACCCATGGAAGCGAGGATGAACATTGAAATGACAAGTGGGAACGCGTCCGAACGGGCAGGCTTTCCGAACGATCCCTTTAGGACATAGTAGATGGTGCCTAAGGCAAGCATGGATGTGACCATGTAATAGGCTGCTTTCAAGGGGACCGAGAGCGTATCGAAAAGCCATTCAAGGGCATATCTCAACGAATAGCCTGTGTACCAGTTGACGAACTGGTACTTGAGATAAACCGGTACTAGGGCCGGGTCCACTAGGAGGACGGGTAAGGTAGCGGCGACGGGTGCAGAGAAGAACCCGAACAGAACAAGCATCCTGTGCTTCCAAGACCTGAAGGCCAGGAAGAAGAGGGGAGCTATGAACATGGGATAGAGCTTCAGGGCGAATCCCAAACCCAGGAATAGCCCTGTCAGATAAGGGCGGTCCCTGACCAAGCAGAGGTAGGCCATAAGCGTGGTGAGCACTACCAGGGGGTCATAATGGCCCGCTAGGGCGGTCTCGAGGATGATAATGGGACAAAGGGCGTAAGCGGCCGCTGCAGCGCCCCATGAAAGAGATGGGATGACAGTCCCCAGAGGCCCTTTGAGGTCGCTTTCCGCAGAGGCCTTGATGCTTCTGTGTATTGCGAACATAACGACCGGTACAAGGGCGTTCGCAAGGACGAAGAACGTCCTGAACACCCTGTCGTCAGGACCGAACGGAAGGGAAAGGAGGCCGACCATCCAGATGTATAACGGCGGTTTGTTGACGGTGAAATCGCGATAGGGGAAGTTCCCGCCCAGGAAAAGCTCCCCTCTCCGCTCCATGCGAAGGATGTCCTGCGACATGGAGGTCGGACCAAGAAGGAACGGAAGCTGTAAAAAGATGGTGACAAATGCCAAGATGAGCATGGCCTTCCATGGTTCGAGCCTGTCCAATCGTTCTATGAGCGATGAACTGACCAGAAGATAGAACAGGACGACATATGATATGAACCAGGCCCCGTGCAGGAACTTGAAGGCATACCAGTCCCTTCCGAAAATGGAAAGCGATATCAGTAACAGCAGGTAGACCAGAAGAGCTGTGGAAAGCAGCTTCTGGCAAGTTACTGGGTCATAGCCCTCCCTGGTCCCGACTTTGGATAAGGGAGCGGGCGTTGACAGGGCAGCCATCGTCACCTCAACGCATGACCGCTTTATGAGATTGTCCCATGTAACGGGCTGCCATGATCTGGGACCAATGAAGCAAGATTGATATCGGTGATGAACGGTTCAAGCCATGTGTCGGGCATATTGTCTCTGAAGTGGCCTATACCAGTCGCCGCCCTCCTACTACTGTTGACCATTTCACTATCAACCGCGCTTTTCCCGGGAGGGGCTGAGATGGCGGACCCAGAGATAGGCATTGAGGTCCGACGAACATGGACCTCTTCCAAGGGACCTGAGGGCATGTCCCCAATACATGGGAAGGTCTGGCAGTACTTGGATGTGGATATGAGGAACCAGAACAAGGTTTCATCGATCCAGGTATCGGTCCCACACTTCTTCGCCAAGGCCGAAGGCGGAGAACGGATCTGGGTCCATAACAGTGAGGATTTCAGCTATCCTGCACTTGGTCCGGGAGAGAACGTCACAGTACATCTGGTCTTCATGGTAGAAATTGGGCTGGTCCTAAACGAACTTGAATACATCCAGCGCGTGACAGGTCCCGCAAGATGTACGATACCGGCCTTGTGATTGACCCTCAATATCGCTCTTCCCCAGAGAGGACCCTGTAATGGTTCTTCGTGACGTTCCTATGCCCAGTCGAGGCCAACATCAGCTCAGAGCCGAACCCCATCATAAAGATGACCAGGGACGAAAGGAAGGTCAGGTACGTAGCAAGCCCGAAGGCCCAATAGAACCCCGTGAGGTCGAGCAGTCCATCTGCAACGGTGAAGGCTATACCGAGCGGGACAATGGACATCAAGAGAGCGGAGCATCCTGCGAAGAGGTAGAACGGAGACCTCCCTCTCTTTGTGAGGAAGGTTATGGTAAAAAGGTCTATCATGCCTTTGAAGAGCCTTTCCAAGCCGTACTTGGACCTCCCGCTCTTCCGCCTATGGTGCTTGACCCTGATCTCTGCGACCCTGAAACCCCTCCAATGGGATATGATGGGAAGGTACCGGTGGAACTCCCCATAGACGTCCACCATCTTGACCACCTCCCTTCTGTAGGCTTTGAAACCGCAGTTCGAGTCGTGGACGTTGACCCCGCTCATCTTCCTGACCAGGAAGTTGAAGAGGAGCGATGGGAGACGCTTTCCAATAGGGTCCTGCCTGTTGAGCTTCCATCCGCTCACGATATCGTACCCCTCGTCCAGCTTCCTAAGGAAGTTCTTGAGCTCATTGGGGTCGTCCTGGAGATCGCCGTCCATGGTGAAGATGATGTCCCCATTGGCATGCTCAAAGCCGACAGAAAGAGCATTGGCCTTGCCGAAGTTGCGATAGAACGTGATGACGTTCGTATCCTTGTCGTTCCTCATTATGGACCTTAGCCTGGAGAGGGTCGCATCCTTCGAACCATCATCGACGAATATGATCTCATGGTCGTCCGTCAGGGTCTTCAGTTCCTTCGTGACCTTCCGGTGGAGCTCTTTCACGTTCCCCTGCTCGTTGAAGACAGGGATGACAACGCTTAAACTCGGCCTTTCCAAACGGTTCCCCCTGTTCATTCCCCGCTCGGAGCGGGGTGGACGGTCTATACCTGGAGATTACTAATAACTTTCGAGCTTCATTGCCGGGTCCTTTAAGGGTTTTTTTTTAAAAAGTCATTGGAGGAGAATGTAAAAACGAACACTAGGGTAGTTTTATATTCTATGAATATTTTGTAACAATGCCTTTAAATATAGTTATTCCGGGGTGAAGTATCAGTGTTCGATGGAGCATTCATCGGAAATGGGTGCTCCCCCATTAGAGGTGAAACCAATGGCCGGATTAAAAGGTAACTACGGAAAGGCAACGTTCTTGGCAATATTCCTGGTGGGACTGTTCACGGTCTCATCGCTACTGGTCCTGGTATCGACCGGTGCGACCGGTGAGAGCGGCGACATGGAGCTCAACGACCAGCCGACTGGACCAACAAGGCTCTCAGGGACCCTTAGCCTGAAGGACCAGGGTGCGACCCAGAAGTTCAGGCATACGTCGAACTATGCCTATATGGGCAGTGCGGTCGTATCTGGTGATGTGAACGGCGACGGGGCTGATGATATAATCATAGGGGCTAGGGGTGCAAGCTCCTATACGGGGGAGATATTGATCTATTTCGGTATGATATCTACAGCCCCAGACATGACGGATACCCAGGCAGACGTTAAGATAAATGCTCCATCCGGGGCCCGTTATTACGGGGAGAGCATAGGCGTGGGAGATGTGGACGGTGACGGCATAGAGGATATCATATCAGGTTCCATGTACGGCTCGAGCAACAGGGGAGAAGCATACATCCATTTCGGGAGCAGAGCATGGAAGAAGGGAACGACGGTCGCATCCCCCGATGTCATCTTCAAGGGACAAGCGGGTTCATCTTCCTCGGTCTATTTCGGCATGGACGTCTGGGTCGAGGATATGGATGGAGATGGCGTTTCCGATGTCATAGCAGTCGAACCCAATTACAATCAAGGGTATGTTCAGGAGAGGTGGAAGGGTTCATCCTATTACCTTAACAACTATACGGGCCTCTGTTTCATATTCTTCGGGAGGTCCCGGACCGAGTGGGGTGCGAAGGGGGTCACATATGACCTGAACTCCGGACTTCCCACCAATACGGTCAGGATCAAGGGATGGGCGCCTTACTCTTCGGGCAGCAGAAGGGCCTATATCGGGTATTATGCAGGTCAAGCGCTCGGCACCGGTGATTTCAATGGGGACCGCATAAATGACCTTGCCATAGGTGGCTACCAGACCTATGCGGGTTCCAGCTATCCCTACGCCGGGGCCACGACTGTGATCTTCGGCATGAACAGGACGAACTGGTTCAAGTGGGGTGGAGAATACGACCTTCTAGCGAGACAAGGGGAGTACATGTTCTTCACCAATGCGCAATCCTACACCTATACAGGTTACAATCCAAGGTTCGGTGACCTTAATGGTGATGGGTTCGATGACCTGATAACATGTTCCTATTACGGATCTGGAAGCTATGAGGGTGTGGTCTGGGTCATATTTGGCACAAACGATACAACGAGGTTGAACACACTTATGAAGACGATGCAAGGTTCATGGCCTACCGGCGGTTATTACAACTATTACAACAATGTGGCCGATTTCAAGTTCCAAGGTGACCAGACCTATTCGTACGGTGCCCAGGCCTGGGCCGATGATTTCGACGGGGACGGCAAGGATGACCTGCTGATAGGGGCCGGAGGGACCAATGTCGGGAGCTTCTATTACGCAGGCAAGGTGTATCTCTTCTATGGTAAGACCACCGCTCAGTGGAAGTCGAAGTTCCAGTGGGGGTTCGGAGACTCTGATTGGGTCGCTGAGGGTGAGGGCCAATATGCATATTTGGGATACTATTACTATCAGACACTCGGCAGCGGTGATTTCGATAACAACGGTGTGGCCGACCTCCTGCTCGGATCGCCTATGCAGGGGGGGTCCTACTTCGGGGCGTGCTACATGCTGCTGCCCTCGCCTCCCGAGCTCAAGCTGGGCAAGTTTGACATAGTTGATGCTGACGGTTTCGATAAAAAAACGGTCCTGCCAGAGACCGGTGGCGCACCGACGTCGGAGAAGGCCACGAACCTGACCGGGGACGGTGTCTATACGTTCAACGGCAATCTGACCGACAGCTGGACCGTGAACGAGGTCCAGGAGCTCCGTGTAATCATTTCGCTTCGTGGTGTCCAAATGGGTGTCCAGTACAGTTTCGGCTATGGTCTGGCGAATGGGACCTTCTTCACCATCAACAATCCGGCCAAGGGTATGAGCCTTGTTAAGGAGCAGAGCAACTTCCAGTACCTGGGTTTCCAGTCGGCGGAGTTCAATCTGTCGGTCAAGTTCCATTTGACGTTCCTGAACCAGGAGCCGTTCGATGTGATCTATCAAGCTGTGAGGAAGAGCGGGATAACCGAGATCAGGTTGGAGGAGAGGCTTCATCTCGAGAAGGACCTGGTGCTCGAAGGGACCGATTTCTATGTTACCAGGGACGGGGCCGAGGTCCATCGTGGTGATTATCTTGCGGTTGGAGGACCTCTGCATGTGACCGGTATGAGGATAGTCCATGCTGGGACGATAGTTTCACCTGGAGATGACAAGTTCTTTGTGAGGGTATTCGATTCATACAGCAGGATATTCGAGGACCGGAGCTCATCCGGGCGTCAGATCATGACGGAGATACCTATGTCGGTGGATTCGGGCATCTACAAGTTCTTCATGGACGTGATACTGTCGGAGTATGCGGCCCAGTACATGACCGTGACGGCAGTGGTCCCTGCCTTCTACCTTCAGCTTGACTTCATGGGTCCAGAGCGACCAAATAACGTCAGGTTCCATTCGGACAGTTTGGTGGACCCCGAGGGTAGGTGGGACAATGATCTTGGGGTTTGGGTGACGTGGGACCCGTCGTTCGATACGCAGCAGGGGGTTGTAGGGTATCATGTAGAGGTAAGCGGACCTGCGTATAAGGGAGAGTTCTATACGGACGGGTTGAGCATGAACCTGACGTTCCCGGAGGCAGGAACGTATGTGGTAATGGTGAGGGGTGAGGATGAGTCTGGGAACATAGGTCTGCCCGGGAGTGCGCGGATAGTTGTGGATATGTCAGAGATAAGGTTGTTGGATGCGTATCCGAGCTATCATGGTGGTGTATGGTATAAGGACAGTGGGATGGAGGTGTTGGTGACGGTGGATGATGTGGTACCTTCGTCCGTTGGTCCCGGTATAGATCTAACGACGTTGGAGTATGCGTTGACCGGAGAGATGAGCCTATCTGCGCGAGATGGTGCGAAGTGGGTCCGGCCGGTGAGCTATCGTGTAGTTGAGGTTCGGAAGGAGCAGGGCGGTCATGTTTTGACGACGGTGTCAGTGCCCGTGGAGGTCATGGAGGGTCAGAGCAACTATCTCTGGTTCCGGGTCAATGATTCGGCAGGGAACAGTGGACGGACGGGAATAGTGACCGGGGATGGGGGTTGGACCGATGCGCTTCGAGAGGAGGCGAACCGGACGAATCCGTCGAATGTGTGGGTAGATCTGAGGACCGTGACCTTTACGGATGCGCAGCCGGACCCGGATGCGGGTCCGTTGGATGAGAGTTTGGTCGTGGCGTCCATACGTGTGAGGGACCTGAAGGGTAGCGGAGTGGATGCGTCCTCGGTTCAGTATTCGGTCTCGAGGAACGGATTGGGGAATTATGGTGGTTGGACGACGGTGACTGGAGTGAAGGACGGGGAGACGGTGGAGGGGCGGACAGGGTCGGCGTTGTTGTTCGAGCCGGGTTCAGTGAACTATGTGAGGTGGAGGGGGAAGGACATAGCTGGTAACGGATACACGGTATCGGACGATTATATGATCGTAGTCCGGCCGAGGTTGACGAACGGGGCACCGGAGGCAGTGATAACGAGGCCAGTGATGAACCAGGTCCATATGACGACGGATGTAGAGGCGATAGTGTTCGATGGGAGCGATTCGAGCGATCCCGATGGAGATGCGTTGAGCTTTGAGTGGGTGTTGGCGAATAAGACGGTGTTATCGCGAGCGGACCAGTTCGAGGTCAAGGCGTCGTGGTTGGGGTCTGGGGTCCATGTAGTGACGATGTATGTGACCGATGGAAGGTATACGGTGACGGATTCGATATCGATCTATATCCGGAAGGACCCGTCCGAGGTAGATACGGACCGGGATGGTTTAGTAGATGGTATTGACGAGGATGATGACAATGACCTATTGGATGATTTGATGGAGGTATTGAAGGGCACGAATCCTCGGTTATGGGATACGGATGGGGATGGTGTCAGTGACAAGCTGGATGCCGAGCCCCTTAACAATGAAGTGACGTCGAAGGAAGGTGAACAGGAGTACAGTTACTGGGAAGTATTGCTTCTGGTCATCCTCCTTTCCACACTGGTCATAGGCATTGGAGCGATGGTGGTTTTGAAGCGTCGTTCGACGATGGAGCGTAACAGGATAGTCCGGTCAGTGGCTCAGGAGGGGAGGATAGTGACGCGGTATGAGGCGTTGACGGGGATAGAGGCACCGTTGTTGCCACAGGTGAAGGAGATGGGATTGAGCTTGCCGCCTGTAGCGGCGCAGCAGGTAGCGCCAGTGAGGCGAGCGGCCAAGTTGGGAGAGACGCCGAACCTACCGATGAAGAGGGAGGCGCCGGTGTCGGAGCCGAGGCCAGTTCCAGCGCCTGAGCCGAGGAAGGAACCCGTTCCATCGCCGGCCCCTGAGCCGAGACCTGTCCCACCGAGCAAGGAGCCTGGTCCGAGACGGAGGGTGAGGCGGAGGGGCGAGGAAGGTGCGGCGTCCCCTGGAGAGGTCCCGACTGCGGAGAAGTTGATGTCGACGCAGGCGTTGCCTGGAGAGAAGGCAGCAGAGGCGGGTAAGGTTACGTGCGATCTATGCGGTTCGAGCATAGTGGTACCTGCGGGAGCGGCAGGGACGGTCGAGTGTCCGCTCTGCGGAGAGAAGAAGGCCATATGATCGGATAGAAAGGAACATGATGGGGCGTTCCTCAACGGAACGCCCTTTTTTTTTATTTATCCATGATGGATTCTTGCACCATGATCGCTCTCTTTGTCTCTTTGACATCATGGACCCTGACGATGGATGCACCGTTCCGTATGCTTATCAGCATCGAAACGATGGACCCTTCCAGTCTATCCTTGGGACCGTTGTTACCAATGATCTTGCCCAAGAACGATTTCCTTGATGTCCCGACAAGTATGTGACACCCGATGTCCTTGAACCTGTCAAGGTGCCTCAATAGCATAATATTGCCATCGACCGTCTTTCCGAAACCGATGCCAGGATCGATGAAGAGTTGGTCCCGACGAATACCCTGGGAGACCAGATGCTCAACCCTGGACCCTAGAAAACCATGTACCTCATTAATGACATCTTGGTAGGTGGGCGAAACCTGCATCGTTGTCGGGTCCCCCTTCATGTGCATAATAACGCCGGTCGCATCGGTCCCTATCAGCAAACCCTCCATCTCAGGATCGGTGAAGGCACTGATATCATTGATGATGGAGCATCCTTCATCCAGACATGCCCTGGCGACCAATGAATGCCTGGTATCTATGCTCAAGGGTACATCAGTGCTCCTTGCGAGCTCCTTGACAACGGGAAGGACCCTTTCAAGCTCGGACCCAGGAGGCACTGGTGGAGCGAAAGGTCTGGTGGACTCGCCGCCTATGTCAATGATGTCGGCACCATCCTCCACCATCCTCAGACCATGGTCCACCGCCTTTTCAGGGTCCAGGAAGGACCCGCCATCAGAGAAAGAATCGGGAGTTGTGTTCAAGACACCCATTATGAGCGGTGGTCTGAGGTCCTTGAACCTAGACCCCACGATCCGCCTTCCGGCCTTGATGGCCGGTGATACGCTGATATCTACCCTCTCATGCATCCGGAGGCCCGCCTGATGCCCCTCCGACATCCTTCTGCTTCCTGGAAGGGCAGTCCATGTTCATGCAGGTGGCGAATGGCGCACCCCTGCGTCTGAAGAGCAACATCATGGGTGACCTGCAGTGAGGGCACTGGTCCGTTGTGAACGATAACTTCCCCTTCTGAGGGAGGGGGTACGACCTGGAGCAATTAGGGTGTTTGGAGCACCTTACGTACCTCTTACCCCTCATCGACCTGATCACAAGGAGGTCGTTCCCGCACCTGGGGCACTTCCCCACAACATCCTGGGACCTGAGCGCTCCGTTTATCTCGGAACCTATGGCCGCCTTATGCTCCTCAAGGACGTCCATGACGGAATGGAGCATCTCCCTGGACTCCATGAGGACCGAGGATTGTTCAAGTTCTCCCCCTGCTATCCTCTCCATGTCCTGTTCGAGTCGGGAGGTCATATCAGGTTCGGTGATATGCTTTGCATGCCTTTCGAGAGAACCGATCAAAGCCTCTCCCGAGAGCGTGGGCCTGGTCGGATTGTCCTCAACGAACCGTCTCTGGATCAACTTGTGGATTATCTCGTGCCTAGTTGACTTTGTACCGAGCCCAAGCCTCTCCATCTCCTGGATGAGACTTCCCTGGCTGTACCTCTTGGGAGGTTTTGTCTCCTTATCCGTCAAGGAGATGTCAGTGACGTTAAGTATGTCACCGTCCACGATCTTTGGCAATGGAGGCTCGTCCTTTTCGCCTGGGTCGTAAACGGACCTCCAACCTGGATAGATAAGGACCGAACCGGAGGAGGAGAAAGGTTCGCCCTTGATATCTATCTTGAGGGAGGTTATCTCTATCCTTGCCGGGTCGTTAAGGGTAGCAAGGAACCTCCTGACGACCAGATCGTAGATCTTGAACCTTTCCGGCCCAAGCTCATCCTTGGATGCGTAGGCCGTGGGGTAGATAGGGGGATGATCGGTGGTCTCTTTCTCACCCTTTGAGGGGACCAGGACCTCTCGGGACAATAGCTGTTCGCAATGACCCCTGTAGGGGTCACGGGAAAGGGTTTCAAGGGTCTTCCTTAGGTCAAGACCTTTGGGATAGACCGTATTGTCGGTCCTTGGGTAGGAGATGAAACCCCTGGTGTACAGGTCCTCTGCAATGGACATGATCCTAGCCGCCGAGTAGCCGGACGAGTTGGCAGCTCTTATGAACTGGGTCGTATTGAACGGAACTGGGGGTTTCTCGGTCCTGTTCCTCTTGGTAACAGAGGTGACCATGCCCTCTTCGGCCCCCTTTACCCTGAAGAAGAGCAAGGCGGCCCGGGCCTTATCGTAGATATCGCCATCGATGTGGGTCCCGTCGAAGGATATACCATCCTTTTCGAACCTCGCCTCGACCCTCCAATAAGGGACTGGGTTAAAGGCCCTGACCTCCTTCTCCCTATCGACAAGAAGGGCAAGGGTCGGGCTCTGGACCCGTCCTACGGACAGGAAACCATGTCCAAGCCTGCCCGAGGCAAGGGATATGAAACGTGTCAGGGTGGCGCCCCAGACCAGGTCTATCACCTGTCTTGTCTCAGCTGCGTTCGCCAGGGCGCGGTCCAATCTGGTAAGCTTTTTGAAAGCGGTCCTTACCTCCTCAGTCGTCAGGGAGGAGAACCGGACTCTCCAAACCCTCTTGTCATCCAGGTCTCCTATGGCCATTTCCACGGCCTCAGAACCGATCAGCTCCCCCTCCCTGTCAAAATCGGTGGCGATCAGTATGGACGAGGCCCCTCCGCTGAGGGCTCGAAGCTTCGAGGCGATCGAATGCTCGGAAACGTTCTTGACAGGTTGGGCATCTATGAGGCTCCTTGGGTCGGTCCCCTCCCAACTGCTCATCCCCTTTGGGAAGTCAAGTTCGATAATGTGGCCTCTGAGACCCATCACACATGTTTCCTCCCCATCCCACATGAACCTGTAGACCGGCACCCTGCCGACCTTCTCGACGGTCATATCGTCATCTGAGAGGATAGATGATATCCTCTTGGCTGCGTTGTCCTTCTCGCAGATAATGAGCTTCATCCGCACACCGGTCCGGAGCCGACTAGAGCGAGGTTGTGTATTTAACCGTTGTTCCAGAGCGGGTGACAGTGGTCCAGAGCCGTAGTCAACGGACCTATAATCCGTCATAGACCTCTATGAGCTGTCTGATATCACTGAGAACCCTCAGGTCCTTGGACCTCGGCAGCCTGGCCGGGATGAACCTCTTGATGAGAGGCCTCGGGATGTAAACGGCCTTGATACCAGCTCCTAGGGCAGGCAGGATGTCATGCTTTAGGGAGTTACCGACCATGAAGCACCTGGAGGGAACCCTTCCGGTCGTGAGCCTCCTGAACAGGTCCGGTGTCTTGGCCTTGACCATGTGTATGTTCTCCCTCTCGAACCAGCGCCCCATCCCGACCCTCTCGAGCTTCTCCCACTTCACACCCTCGTCCAATATCATGTTCATCGTGACCATGGCCATTTCGTCACCCTTGCCCTTAAGGAAATCGAGCACCTCCGTCGCACCATCTATGGTGCCTCCCAAAGGGGGGAATATCCGTACCGGTTGTTTGAGGACCCAGCTGTTGTAGATGGAGAAGTTGGCGAGCGTATCATCGAAATCGAAGAGGAACAGCCTGTCCATAGTGAACATCTACCTTGATGGGCCCCATTCGAGGGCCTAGGTCAGGATCTCTCCAAGGGCGTCCTTCTCGATCCCCAATCGGACCTCCTGTGCTATCCGCCTACCAGTTGAGAGACCTGGTTCTATCAGGTCCGAATATGGTGACCCGGATATGAACGGATTGGTCCCGGCCACGATCCTAGCGGAGATCTCGAAGACGACGAACTCCAACTTGTCGGTCACGACCGTTTCCAGACAGAAGGGCCCGATCATCCCTCCGAAGAGATTGTAGGAGACCTTGACCACCTCCTCTGCCATAGAGAACGCCTTCGGGAGCAACGATTCCCTTATGACCAGTGGGATGTTCCCCGTAACGACGAAGGTTGGAAAGATGCCGTCCTCCTTGAGCTCCTTCTGGCCGCCCAGCTTGTACATCTCATCTATGTTGCTCTCGTCCCTTCGGTCCATGGACATGAGCTCGACTATACCCTTTCCGCCCTCGACTCTGTAACCCTCGGTCCTGAGCGGGGAATGGAAGAAATGAAGGTAGTACCTCGTCCCTAGTATGTACTCCTGGATGTTGTACCTTTGGCCGGGGTCTATCCCTATCTTGAACTCATTGTAGTCCCTGGCTATGAAGAAACCCCTCCCGCCCTTGGCCCCCTGGTACTTCACCATGACGGGTATGTCTATCTTCTTCGGGTCCTTGATCTCCATGGGCATTCTGAGGCCCGCCTTCTCGAGCCAGATCCTCTCCATGTTCCTATCCGATTCCCATTCGAGGACCCTTCGGTTCCCGAAGGTCGGAACGGGCAGTTTCCTGAAACGTTCCGGGCCCAGGTATTCGACGAACGAACCGTGAGGTATAACGATACAGTTCCTCTCGAGCAGGTCGTCCACATGGTCGAAGATCTCATCGTAGCTCTTGAGTATCATGAACTCATCAGGCTTTCCTCGGGGAAAAGCATCATAGAGCTTGGGTGGTCTCCCGACCGCTATGCCCAGGGTCCTGAAACCCTCTTTTTTGGCACCATCGAATATCTGGAGACTTGTATGGGAGCAGACGGTCGCAAGGGTCAGCTTGCTTGTGTCATAACCCTCCAGCACCTTGTTCAGATCAAAGGGTTCCATATCGGGGGAACCCATAGTCCTCTTATTACCTTTTCGGGGTCCATCGAATCATTCGAAGACGGCACCGCATTGAGGGCAGATCGGGGCAGAGACCGGTATGAGCGCCCCGCACTCGAAACATTCTGCCAGCTCTTCCTCGGGAGCCTTCTTTTCCTTGCTGTCATCAGCTTCTTTGGCCTTGGGTCCGTCGGTCATTTGTGGTTCAGGGGCTTCGAGGTCGTCCTTCGAGACCCCCTCCGCAGAAGCTCCCTCTCCCTCGGTATCCTCGGTTATCTCCTCGAGCTCCTCGGGCTCTTCCTTGGATGGACCCTCACCCTCCCTGGGTCCGACCAGGGCCCCGAGTATGGGCTTGTGGCAGTTCGGGCATTCGGTCGCACCTGAAGGGATCACTGTCCCGCAGTCGCATTCGAGCTCTTCGGAGAACTCTATACCACAATGGGAACAGACGGTCGCCTCAAGGTCAACGAGACCGCCACAGTTGGAGCACTTCGCCTTACCAGCTTCCTGATACCTCTTGTAGACGAAGAAGGCAAGGGCGATTATCACTATTATCAATATGACCAATCCTATCATTATGGGTATGAGGATATTGACCTCTTTAGGCTGCTCCTTGACCGTCACCTCGGTGTTGACCTGATTGTTCCTCGTATCGGATTCGTAGACCGCCCCGTTCTTGTTGACGGTGCATCCCCAGAGGACCGGGTCCGAGTGGACGGTCCGGGGTTGTACCTCGAACTCTACCGCGATCGTGCCGAAGGGACCTATGTCTACGAACTTCCTGTTCTCCTTCGCATCGCCTGAAAAGTCAACCTGGACACGGCTGTAGGAGAAGTTACCCGTGTTCGTCAACCTATATGTCACGATATAGGAACTGCCCTTGGTCATCTTTAACCGGCCTGTTTCCATATCATATCCATCGCTCTCTCTGAACAGGGTCACAGTAAGGTCCGGGGCCGGTTGGATATTGATTGTTCTAGTTAGCAGGTTGTTACCCTCATCGAATTC
The DNA here is from genome assembly GCA_964563055.1 of uncultured Thermoplasmatales archaeon. Taxonomy (GTDB): domain Archaea; phylum Thermoplasmatota; class Penumbrarchaeia; order Penumbrarchaeales; family Penumbrarchaeaceae; genus JALOTP01. The sequence continues at coordinate 132,843 of CAZLVP010000001.1, forward strand.
CTTTATCCCGTTCTCAGGGTCAATAAGTACCGAAAGGGTGGTCCTACCAAGGGTATTTAAAACCCAATATCCGATCACTGGGTCCGTTGAATTGTCCTCCATGAACCCGACCTGGGTCGAATGGACCAACCAGGACGAGGAGGAGTTCGAGACTAGGAAATGCACGGTGCAGTTGGTGGCCCCTTTGCCACCGATGTTCGTCATATTGAACGAGACGGTGATGTTGGTGCCGAAGAACCCCACACCTTTCATGTCGGGGGACATGCCGGAATACTTGGAGCTCAATCTCAGGCTACCGACATCATAGGTCAGTTCGGGCACATCCTTGATATCGAATATCTCGAAAGGAATTGACCTAATATTATTGGAGTAGCCCTGCTCTGCGACCCCCTGGGACTCAGCATTCGCGAAGATGGTCCTCAGCCCCTTCGGGTAGGCTACGGTCCAGCTGACCTCCGCATAGGTCCGCGAATGGCCCTTGATCCTACCGGGTAGGTAATTCATGACAACGCCTATCCTGACGGCAAGGGGGTCGTTGGAATACTCCCCGTTCAGCACGGAGAGCTTGAACGAGGGGGATGAACTGTCCCCGAAGTTCTCTATGGTGATGTTGATGTTGACCTGGGAACCGACACCGGCCGATGAGACCGAAAACGGCTCCTGCATGATGGAAACATCGGTAATGGCTATGTCCGGAAGGGTCAGGACATAGAGAGACCAGGATACCTTGTTGTTCTCTTCGTTGCTCTCAACCACATAATTGGAAAGGTCCATTAGAACGAAGAGGTTGTGAGATCCTCCTGTGGACGGTACCCAGGTCAGCTCAGTATATCTCACCTTCCCCGGGCCTATCATATCGAAGGATGCCGAAGGTTGGGTGTCGGACCATTGTATTATCTTCCCTCCGAGCTCAGGGTCCCCATCATAGAACCTGATGAAGACATTGCGTGCCTCGGTCTCGCCCCCGTTCCTAACGGTCAGATTGAACCTTGCTGGTTTACCTATCTCAAGACTGCCATCGGTCAGCTGTCTGAGGTCGGTGACCTCCATGAAGATGTCGGGCTTGGATGCCACCCTGAACTCTATAGTGACCTGGTTGTTGGTCTCACGTGGCTCGATTATCCTATCCTTCGGGTCCACGTCTATCAGGAGATCATGAAGGCCAAGACCCTCCGCCATCCAGGTGACCGAAACGTTAATCGACTGGCCTGGGAGGAGGGTTATGACCTTGGTCGAGATCATGGTGACTTCCGAATCTATGGAGAACTGGACCTCGGCGTTCCTGGCTATGGTCCTTCCCTCGTTCTTGACGGTGGCCCAGAAGGTCACGTTCTTGCCGTCCGTGACGGTCCTGGGGGTCGCTCCATAGGCCTGGGTGAAGGTCAGGTCGGGAGGTGTGTCCACCGATACGGGGAAGACCGCTATGTTGTTGGTCTCGTTCTGCTCTGCCACATCATCATCGGTGTCGATGACCGCAGTGAGGTCATGGGCCCCCAGCGGAAGGCCGGCGAAGAATGGGATGTCCAACCTTGCATTGCCCCCTGGAGGGATCATTATGACCGTTATGGGGGAGTCCAGGATATTGTCGGGTTCGACCGCCCCGTCGTAGACGGCCACTTTGAAACCCATAGCAGCGATCTCTCCAGTGTTGACGATCACGAACGAGACAGTTACCGTTGTGTTAACGGTGACCGGAGAGGGGGTGGAGAGAGTGAACGATCCGTCCTGGACCTTTAGGTCCGGCAGGGTCCTGACCACTATCTGTTCAGTGTCCATGGAGTTCAGGGGCACCCTGTCGAAGACAGCGATTATGACCCCCTTCAGAGCGACGGGACCGTAAGTGTCCGGGACCCAGGTGACCGTAGTGGTATAACTGTCACCAGGGGCAATATAGGGGATAGGTATGGATGATTGTACGGTACCTGAGCTGATAGAACCATCATAGGTCAGGTCCACTAAGAATGGTGTCGCAGAGGGGTCTTCCTCCCCGACGTTAGTGACCGTCACATCTATCGCTCCCTGCACCCCGAAGACCCATTCAGTGGTGGATGGTTTGAGGCTTATTTCATAGTCAGGGCCCAAACCTATGTAGTTAGTCTGTGTGAACGTATTGTCCGTTTCGTCCGTCTCTTTTAGGACATTGTACGGGTCGGCTCTGAGAATGAACTGCATCTGGCCGTTCTGAGAAACCCATGGGAACGGTACAGTTACAGAGCTACCTGCTGATAGTCCTTGGACATCCGACTCGCCGACGACCTGTTCGGCCACGATCAGCTGGACCTGGAACATACCGGCATCGAACTGACCGATGTTGGTGATGTTCGCCTCGACGATGACAGGGTTCCCGCTCACAAGTGCCCCTTCGGCCATCAAATTGTTCGGTTTGAGGTTTGGACCGCCCGGTATTACGACAACTGCATCAACGTCATTACCCTGAAGTGTTGTGGAATAAGAGGTCGAGCTGAAACCCCTATGGGTCCCTTTCAACCGGTAGTTGCCCATGAACGTCCTCCCTGTCTCCCTGAGCTCCTCCTGGAGAAGGGAGAACTTGCTGATACCAAAGGTATCCGTCTGATAGGTCCCGACCTGAGTGGTGGCCGATCCTTCGACTCTGTCAACGATCACGGTCGCTCCGCCGAGAGAGTTCGAAACGGAATCCACGACCCTGGCCTTCGTCCAATAGGAGATGGAGACCATTCCCGAGCCCGTGGCCTCTACCCAATTGGACCTGCCGGAAGGGAGATTGCCCTTGAACGATACGTTCACCAGATCGCCCGACCTGTCTATGTCCAGTGGGAGGTCGAAGACAGCATCTGACGAGCTGAACGCCACACCCTTCCAATCGAGTCTGCCGATGTTCACCTTCCCACCACCGATTGACATCGTTGACGATCTGGCAAAGAGGGACTTCATGTGGACCTCATTGGCACTTATGCTTGCGATCACGGATTGGCCGTAGGTGTTGACCGAGCCGTTGAACCTGGTCCCCTCAATATCAAGGCGGGAGGAGTCCCTTAGGACTATGTTCTCTACGTCGATCTTCCCCTTGGACAATTTGAAGGTGGGGGTAGAGCTACCGAGCATGTAGAGGTAGAGCGAGCTCTTTCCGGTCTTTCCCAATGTGACGTTGTTGAGGAACACCTTCCCACCGTTCTCAACGAGTATGAACGCATTCCCCTCATCGGTGAGGAAGTTGACAGTCGTATCGTTTATTGTCAGGGTCCCAGTGGACTGGACCAGCAGGTGTCCGTCGAAAGCATAGTAGGATGGATAGAACTTCCCATTGACCATTGAAGAGGTCCCTTTGATATAAATATTGGATGCAACGGTCATGTCTGGATCAAGTTCGTTGAAGAACGATGAACCTGAGGGATCGACCACATATTCTGAGAACTTCAGAGGTCCCTTGAGGTCCGTGGCAATAGAGGTCGGCAAGCTCTTTCCCTCCTTGATGTTAACGAAGAGGTCCTTCTCGTCACCTTGGCCAGGGAGGGTCGGATATGAGGGGAAGCTCGTGGACGCGCTAAGCGTCTCTGAACCTATTGTCAGGGAAACCTTGAAATCCGGGGTCACATCGGAGTTGGGCATGGATCCGTAGGTGAAAAGGTCAGTGACCACCGGTACGATGGCAAAACCGTCCTGGTCCGTCCTATCCCAGGTCGAAGTGGTCCTTCCCATGTAATCGAGCATCTCCTGGGTGAGATATGCGCTGGTCAGTAACCTATTGATAGTCCCTTCGACCCTTGTCAGTTGAACGCCCCTGTCCTCGACCTGGATGCCCATACCGTCTACGACCCTTGTGCCGATCCAACGATAGTAGATGGCCTGTCCCGAGGTCGTAGCGACATTTATGGCACCTGACCTGGCCTGGGGGGTGTTGTTGATGGCGACACCGACCAGATGTGCAACGGCACCGTTCTCTATCTTGAGCATATTGTGGCTTCCGGTCGATAGGGAGGTCTCCAGGTCTATGTCAAGGAACGAATTGATGACTGTTAGGTTGGTTCCAGAGCCTGTAAGGGATACGTTGCCTGCCTGGACCCCGTCCCTCTGGGGAACATTGAAGGATAGGGTATCCCTGAGCTCGGAGTCGGTTATAAGGCCCTTGGAAGCGGACCTCATGGTCAGGAGCAGGCCGTCATCGTTGTAATCCCTATCGTCCTCGCTCGAACCATCGCCATCTATGTCCTTGTCCAGGTTCTTCTGGTTGGAAAGCTCGACAAAGGCAGATCCGTCCATCCTGAGATAAGCGCTGTTGGTGAGGATAAGGTTCCCGGGCCCCTCTATGGTGCTGTCCTTGAGGACCAGTTTGGAACCAGAACCATCGACCGTGATATCTATCTTGAAGTAAGGGTTCAGCTGGTCTGTCTGAGTAGTGAGGATAGAGCTCCTGAACTCCAGCGTCGCTCCTGAGGTGACCAATATCGTATAGATGTGGTCGTCCCCTCCGCCCAGCCTCCCATTGCTCCCAACGTCCTGGGACAGTGCTATGGTCGAGTTGATGAACGTGAGCGCCGACCCCGACCCCGAGACAGTTATGGAACCATCGAGAAGGTAGTTCACCCCATCGTAGGTCTTTTTGTTCCCTCCCGTTACGGTTATCGCTCCTATGGAGGCCCCTGCCGCAGGTTCATCGACGGCGAGCAATAGTCCTATGAGCGAGAACGTCAGGAACGATGCAGCCGTAATAAGGACCATTGTCCTTTTCATCCCTTCCTTGCCTTGTACATCCATCTTTACACCTTCTTGTTGGTCCATAGCGGGCCTATCCATGTGATCGAACGGGTACAAAGTACCGTCCTCAACGGGACCTCGATCCCATTCAGATATTCCAAGACCCTGATATTATATATAAATATATTATGATTTAAATTCCTAAAAGCTCCATTAACGTTTTTCATACGTTCCTTCTGCCTACCGAACATCTATACAGCTCCGATATGGGTCTTTAAGTCTCTTTCCGTTCATCGAACATCGCTTCACAAGGAATGCATCCATTTAAGCAGTATCATCATCATCCCAGGGAGGCCCCATGGAAAATGTTTTTTTATGACGTTAACGATGGCCTAAACGGGTTGAGCTGCGTTTGTATGGTAGGGAACCGTACAGGCATAGAGAACGTAGGTGCCTGCTGGTCATCATTGCCTTAACGGTATTGCTAGATCTGACAACCGTGATTTCGGTAGGACCCGGTGCCCAGTCCATTTCCGAGGACCACACCCAGATCTCCCCTTGGGGGGTCTATCCTTTCAGGACTGGTGCCCACTCAACATCACGCGAGGGGCCGAGCAAGCTTTGCCTGAACGAGGTCTATCCAGACCCTGATAGTGACCAAAACGGCGATGCGGTCATAGACCAGATGGACGAGTTCATTGAGCTCTACAATCCCTCGGCTGTCACTGTGAACCTTTCAGACCATTCGGTCTCAGATAACCAGGACCTTTTCAGTTTGGGTCCGATCCTCCTTGGACCGGGTGAGATGTTGGCCCTCTTCAGGGGAACAACGGGATTGGTCCTATCGAACGATGAGGTAGTGACGCTCCGATATCCCAACGGGACCGTTCTGGATGTATTGGACTATCCCTTCTTGAGGAGAGGATGGACCTTCCAAAGGTCGCCTGACGGGAGCGAACGGACCAGGACCGGGCGTAGTCCCACGCCAGGGGCCCCCAATCCTGTGCCCGTTCTTGTTCTGAACGAGGTCATGCCCGATCCCGCGGGTTCGAATACAGGCAAGCAGTGGGTGGAACTGCTCAATAAAGGTAAGCCCGAGGAGCTGAAGGACATGGTGCTGACAAATAATGAGGCCATTAGCTACATCCTGCCCCAGTTCGAGATCGCCCAAGGTGAAAGGGCCCTAATCGCATTGGGGAAAAGCGATGCACTCCCCCTGTACTCGAACTCGACCAGGGTCCTGGAGGCATCCCTTACCGAGACCCTTTTTTCCTCTGGTGATGACCTTGAGCTCAAGGACAGGGACGGCTCTTCTCTCGACTATCTCGCTTGGGGGTCATCCAAACATATCGAAGGGCCAAAAGGCCTTTTCAGTGCCCATTCATGGGATGGGATGATATGGGACCCTATCTCGGGTTCCATGTCCACCGAGGGCCTCCCCAATCCCCCAGTGTTAACGAACAGATCGCTCTCCAGGTCCCCTGATGGTAGGGACACGGACAGGACCATGGACCTAATACCACATATTGGCCTACTGGGTTCTAGTCCCGGATGGGAGAACCACATCGATCCTACGGTACAGTACGGAACGGTACCGAAGGTCATGACATTCGAAAAGGGTGGAACGTCCCTTCTTAAGGTCCAGCTCTCAGCTTCCTGCAATATGTCAGGGGTCTTAAAGGTGGACCTGGGCCTCTCCAATGACAATTGGAAGCTGGGCGGACCGAACGGGACATTATCCCAGTTAGGCCCGGGGGAGACCTTGGAGGTGGTCCTATCACCGGAAGCCCCAAAGGACCTGGCCTTGGGCCATTCATGCACTTTGGTGGTTAAGGCGGTCTGGACCTTCTGGGAATTCCTGACGTTCTGTCTCAACATCGACTTCCTCATACCCTCGCCCGAGCTTTACCTGAGCGACCTTTTCTGCACTTTCGAGGGGATTCCTGCATGTATGGTCCCAGAGGGTGCCATCATTGATGTTGGTGGAAAGTTCTGTGGGGGGGGTGAGGTCCCCTCCTCCGATGCTGTACTTTCAGTGTCCATATACAATTCCAGTTCCGGTCCTTACGACCCTAATATCAGGTCCCAGTCCATATCCTTCAAGGACCTGACGATCTTTTCAAAGAGGAATTTCGCCTTCACGATAGATACTTTCGGCTTCTTGGAGGGGACCTCCATCTTGCTCGAGGTAGACCCATTTGACTCGATAGAGGAATCCGATGAATCGAACAATGGGATGATATGGGAGATAATTGTGTTCCCGGCACCATCGTTCCAGGGCCAGGGGTCACTAAGGTTCTCTGAGGTCCTTTGGAACACGACGACCTCTGGTCGTTACGTACGGATCGATAACATTGCTTCGGTCCCGGCCGAGCTATCCCGTTTCTTCCTAGGTTCGGACGGGACGGAGGCCTCGTTCCCCACTGACTGCTGGTTGGGTCCCGAGGGTTCGGCCTATGTCCTATGGGGGGTCCCAGCAGAGAGCAGAATACCTCCTGGCAGTAAGATGTTCAGGATGGACGGAAAAGGGCTGGTGTCTGACAGGATGACCTTATCATCCGGCCTCCCTGACCCTGAGGAGGCCGGCTCCATAAGGCTTTCAACCAGGTGGAGGGTCCCTGTGGATGAGGTCCTCCTGCACGTAGGAGGGAGGGGTACAGATGGTTGTATACCCTTGTTCAACGGCCCTGTAGAGACGACCTTTGGCACTGTCCTGAAACGAGCCAGAACAATGGACGGGTCGTTGATAGATACCAATTCCACCCTTGATTGGATGGTGGAGCCCATTAAGGCAGGATTGAGCGCCCTTCTGGTATCGCCGGAGCCGAGCGGGTCCGGTGAGCTGATGGTCATCGAGGGGATGGGGAACGATTTCGATCTATCAGGGGCATGCCTGGTGTGCCGGGGCAGGGTCGCTGTACTACCTAATGGGACAAGGACGGGAAAGGATGGTCTGATATCGGTCTCAAATGACCCTGATAGGTTCCTAGCGGTACAGGGGGTCTACCCTGACCTAACAACAGGATGGGACCTTACGACCGGAACAGTGACCATACCTGGTTGCAGGGTATCGGGGTATGAGGAGCTGTTGCTTCCTAACGATGGCGCTGAACTTTTACTTCTAGACAGAGGGAACAGAGTATTGGACAGGGTGATCTATGGGTCGGATGGTATAGGTCCGATACTTGATATCCCCTATGGTACGGTGATACATCGGTCATTCCAAGATGACGGGGAAAAAGGGACCTGGAAAGCCCTCTGCAGCAGCACAGAGACCGCCTACAGTCTGCTTGGGATCGAAAGTGTCGCTCATGATATCGGTCTGAACCCGGGAACCGATGATATTTTCCATACTTTTGATAATGAGTCAAATGTCAAGCTCTACACACCTTTCTTACAGGAGGGTGCTCTTTTGGACCTTGCTATGGGAATTCTGGAAACCTATTGTGAGATCGAGGTATACCTTGGCTGCCAACCGTGGGAAGGAGCGGTATCGTCCGGATACCAAGGCTTTGATGTCACCTCCGGGTTAAAAGCCTGCGCAGCGGTCTCCAGCTCTGGGGGCAGGATCTATGCTCCGGGAACCATATCAGGATCGGACCAGTTCACACCATTCATTGTATCAGGGGACAGAACAATTGTCCTCTATGGGTATGGTTTGGGACCGGAAATGAACGATGTTCCCCATATCCCGCCTGTTAAGTTAGGTCCTATCGATGGCATCCCCTCACTATCCACGCTCTGTCGGATGACACCCTCCGTTGAGATGGTGGACATCACATCCATCCTTTCATCGATGAACGTCCCCATGTCCGGTCCTCGTCCCAATGATATTGGTCCGTTCTTTGCTGCCCCGTCGACCTATTTCGATGAGATGAACTGCTCCCTTAGGAACGCACTTGATACGATCGAGGGTGGTGAGGGAAAGGAAGTGTGGGTCCTGCATAACGGGGGTCCACTGGACATGGTTGCCCTCCTGGACCTAGCGAAGAATGGGTCGTCCGTGAAATTGCTAATCAATCCCCGTGAGGTACGCCCTTCAACACCAGAGACCGAGAACGGGATGGACCTAAATGTGGACAGCTCATTTCCCCGGTTGGACCTCGATGAGCTGGAACGGTTCGTTCTCGAAGATTCCATTCGGGCTGTAAAATTAGCATCGGAACAGGGCATGGACCTGGATATCAGGGTCCTGCCCGTCGGAAGCGGGTTCCTCCATTGGTCCGGTATACAGGTCAGTTCCGGTACGGTCCAGATAGAGCTGCCATCTGCAGGAATGGGTCATCGGGTCGCATTAAGGCTCTCAGGACCCGGACTGTCCGTTTGGGACGAGGTCATGGGCATGTTATGGGTGGGATGTCATCCGCTTCCGTTGGAAATGGGTTGGGGAGCTCCCAAGAAGGTCCTTGACATCCCCGGCCCAGCAGTAAGGATCCAGGAGGTCTACCCTGACACTTATCTAGTCGATGATCCGGATGAATATGTGGCGCTTTTCAATTCTGGAGCGTTAGCAGTGGATATCTCGGGATGGACCCTCTCCGATGATGAAGGGGTAGGTCTGGACTCTGACGGCACAGTAATGGTCCCAAAAGGGTCCATTGTAAAGCCGGGTGGTATGTTCTTCATAGCTAGGGACCACCAATGCTTCATCCAGCAGAACGGCCATCGACCAGACCTTTCTATGTCGAACTGCTCCATTTCCTCCATGGTCCTTGTATGCCAGGGTGACATGAGGCTCTCGAACAAGGGGGATTCCCTTGTCCTTAGGGACACATCAGGGTCCGTTGTGGATTCAGTGCTCTATGGAGCATCTGACCCCCTACCCAACGGCGGGGGGTTCTATCCTTTAGGATGCTGGAGCGGAGGTCCGGCCCCTCTTTCCGGTTGGGGGAACGTCCTGCACCGGGAGCAGAGGACATATGGACGACCATCATCCGATACAGGGACCAGGGAAGATTGGATGGGCCTTCGCCCCAGGGGCCCGGGTCAATCAAGGTTCGGACCCTTTCCCGAAAGTGAGGTGAAAAGCATCTCTACTGGGTACTGCCCTGATTCCGGTTCCGACCTGCTGAGCTCGTTGATAGCAGGTACAGGCCGGTCCCTGGACGTTAACGTCTATGAGCTGACCTCGGAATGGGTCACAACCGCACTTGTCGGGGCTGTCGCCCGTGGAGTGGAGGTCCGAATAACGATCGAGGGGAGCCCCGTTGGCGGCCGGACCTATGGTTCAGACCTTAGGACCAACGAACTTCTCCTTGCTGGCGCCCAGGTCCGCTATATGGTCACGGACGTATCCAAGGGTTTACGTGACCGTTACAGTTTCAACCATGCCAAGTATATGATCTCCGACGGTAGGACCGTGCTGATCTCCTCCGACAATTTCAAGGACTCATCCTTTCCCCCACCCATACTCAACGGTGACTGTTCGGGGACCCGTGGGTGGGTGATGCTTCTTGAAAGCGTTCCGCTCTCGGAGCAGCTGGCCAAGGTCTTCGAAGAGGATTGGAACGGACCCGACATGGTGGACGGTCGGATGGTGGTGGGTGAGATGACGGTACCCGAGGGAGGATCGGTCCCCTCTGCGAACCTTCGGGGAGAGGGACTTCATATCTTCAGAGGATCGACCGTAGATGAAAGTGCCAAGGCGACCCTAATGATATCACCGGACCACATATCCCTTGAAGGGAACCCGCTCCTTCAAGCCATAGACCGGGCTGAGAGGGAGGTCCTTGTTGAGGCCTTGTCAATGGATATTGATTATCTGGTAATGGGGGCCAATGCGAGCAAGGTCCGGGCATACCATGGTATCGCCATCCAAGGGGCCGATTGGCCGAACCCTTATGTCACCGCTCTGCTCGAGGCTGCCAAGAGGGGGGTGGATGTCAAGGTCCTTCTTGACGGGTCTGATTTCAACGGTGACTCTATCCCAGATAACCAATATTGCGCCGAAAAGCTCCTTGAGGCCGCAGGCTCCATGGACCTTTCTGGTAATTTCTCTGTCAGGCTCCATCCCGCTGAGAGGACCGATCTGGAAAGGAAGATCGACCTCGTTCACAACAAGGGGATCATCATTGATTCCAAGATGGTATGGACCTCCTCGTTCAATATCGGCCCTACATCCGCTCTCAAGAACAGGGAGGTAGGGGTCCTCGTGACCTCCGAGAAGGTATCGGGGCTTTTCAGGTCGGTGTTCATGTTCGATTGGGGAGGTACGCTCCTTGGGGAGGACCCTGTCCGGTCAGTTCATTACGGGCCTGTTGGGACGAGCCGGACCAAGGGAGTGAAGGTCGAGGTAACGTTCAATGAAGGTTGGATACCGGGGACCGGTTCAGAGCTGGTCCTCTTACCCTCTTCCGAATGGGACCTGGATGGACCATCGAAAGCAGGCGGGTCAGCTGTCACCACAGAAAATGGAAGCGCTCATTTGGCCAGCCTCATCCTTCCAGACCTGGATATCTCAGAACCCAATGAGCTTGACCTCTATCTTCGCTCCGGGGATAGGTGGGCACACATCCTTAGGTTCAAGGTAGAACCGTTCGAACCTACCCGGTCCTATGACCGGGTCCCCTGGTACAGGAACGATGTGGTGCCATTGCTCGGCTCTGTCACACTGGCCATCGCTTTAAGCGCCCTTATAGAGCTTTTTCTCAAGCGATCGATCAATGGTAAGTTCCCAAGGAACGATCGGATGGCAGAGGAATGAACCGATGGGAATCCTTCGTAAGACTCCCCATAAGGTTTATTATTCGCTTCCATGATTGGGGCACATCCAGAAATGGCCAGGACAGGGGAGACCTATGTTCGAGGTGGAAATCAAGGTCGAATCGCTCAGGACAGTGTTCTCGATATTGACGCCCATAGTCGGGGAGGTCAAGCTATCGGCTGACAAGGAGGGCTGGAAAATCAGGGCCGTTGACCCTGCCCATGTGGCCATGGTGGACCTTGGCCTGTTGAAAAGCGCCTTCGAGAGGTATGAGGTCGATCCGATGGAGCTCGGCCTGAACGTGGAGAGGCTGCTGGAGCACCTCAAGAGCGCCAAGGGGGACGATACCGTCCTCATGAAGCTCGATCCGGACAACAGGTTGGTAGTATCAATGTCCAACCTGACCCTAAAGATGCCTTTGGTCGACACATCAGGGTTCTCGGACCCAAAGGTCCCCAACCTCCAGCTACCGGTCGGTCTCAAGCTGAACTCGGGCGAGCTCCAGAAAGGCCTCAAGGTCTCGGCATCCATATCTGACTATATCACGTTCGACTGCAGCCAGGAAAAGCTTGTCATGACATCCTCTGAGGACCTATCGTCCATGACCCTTGACCTCATCAAAGGAAAGGACTACGATGAGGTATCCTTCGAGAAGCCGGCCAAGAGCTCGTTCTCCTTGGACTACTTCTCTCAATTGATGAAGGGTGTTGGTACCAACAGGGACATAATCCTTAATCTGGGCAACAGCTACCCATTGAGGCTTGAGTTCGATTTCGCTGAACCCAATGGCCATGCAAGGTATCTCCTGGCGCCCAGGATAGAGAGCTCATGATGATAGACGCGACATCCCATTGATGGGATCGGGTCTCATACGATCCTCGCAAGATAGAAAGTAGGTCAATCAAGGTCGATCTCTTCGACCTTTTTTGATCTATGGTCGACCTTGAACCTTTGGGAGATCGACCCAAAGACCTTGAACCTGTCAATGTTGAGAAGGGCAAAGACAAAGAAGCAGAACATGGAGCCGATCAAAGGGATGTAAACGTTGGGCAGCCAGTTTATGTATTGGGATTGATGGAAGACCATGCTGTCGATAAGGAATATAATGAGCATTGATATGCCAAGGAAGAACAGGATGCCACCGAACAAAGCAAGCATCAGCGAGAGGACCCACATAATACCTCCAAGGACCAGGAGTATAGGTCCCTTCTCCTTTGCTCTGACCTTTTTGACATCCCTGCTCATCGCGGCCCGGTCCTTTAGGTCATAAGATGAACGATGGATATTTGTCTTTTCATTCATGCGTCATTTATAGATGTTATGATGACAGGGCTCAACCACAACTTGGTCCCTCATCGGCGTGGGCATGATCGCCCTCCGTCTCCTTGGGGGCCAGGTCCGGTCTGTCTATACCCTTCTTTTTATAGTAGTTATAAATAGCGAGCCTTAGGCCTTCGACCGCCAGAAGGGAACAGTGGACCTTGACAGGAGGGAGGCCGTCCAGATTGGATACTACATCGGCCCATTTAAGCTCCTCTGCTTCCTTGAGGGTCTTGCCCTTGACGATCTCCGTGAGCATAGACGTCGTCGCAATCGCAGACGCACAACCGAACGTTCTGAACTTGATATCAGATATCCTATCGTCTGTGACCTTGATCGAGAGTTCCATCATATCCCCACAGACGGGGTTTCCGACGGTACCGATCGAATCTGCGTCCTTCATCTCCCCGACGTTCCTCGGGTTCGTGAAATGTTCTAGCACCTTCTTGGAGTATTCAAGTCTTGCCATTCCATCACCTACCTAACGGTCAGGGGCGAAAGTTTCCTAAGTTCCTCCACTATACCAGGCATCACTTCTATGACCCTTTCTGTATCGGCTTTGGTCGTCAAGGGGCTCAGTGAGAACTGAAGGCTGCCATGTGCCTCTTCGTGCTTGAGGCCCATGGATATCAAGGTCTTTGATGGTTCAAGGTTCTTCTGGGCACAGGCCGACCCTGATGCGACGCTAATCCCGTTAAGGTCAAGGAGGAGGAGCATCGATTCCCCCTCAATGTACTGGAACCTTACGTTCGCATTATGGGGGAGCCTATCCGTAGGGTGCCCGTTCAGGTGGGAACCTTCGATCTTTTTCAGGCCCGATATCAATCCGTCCCGGAGCGAGAGTACCCTGGGTGGGTCCGATCCAATGCGTTCTTTAGCTATCCTGCTGGCTTCGCCCATACCCACCAGTCCCGGTACGTTCTCGGACCCGCTCCTCAGACCTCTTTCGTGTCCTCCTCCGCTCATCAGAGGCTCTATCCTGACCCCCTTCCTTACATAGAGGGCACCGACCCCGCGAGGACCCATGAGGTCTGGTGAGGAGAGAGTGGCTAGGTCAACTTCATATGTCCTCACATCGAACGGTTCCATCAAAGCGGACATGGTGAGGTCAACATGGGCGAGAGCACCCACCTCATGGGCCAAAGAGGTGATCTCCTTGACAGGTTGGTGTGTTCCGACCTCACCACTGGCGAATGGGATGGATACAATTGAGGTGTCCTTTCTCAAAAGGTCATTGGCTGCGTCCAACCGGACCCTACCATAATGGTCGACCGGCAGTTCCCTGACGATTGACCCCTTCCTCTCCATAGACGCGGCCGTGGCCGTTACCGACCTATGGTCGATAGCCGAGATGACCAATCCCTTCCTACCATCATTGGCGGCGTTTATGGCCCCTTTGATGGCGAGGTTTATGGATTCGGTCGCCCCTGATGTGAAAACGATCTCCTCTGGGGATGCTCCTATGAGAGATGCGACATGGCCTCGTGCCTCGTCCATAGCGATCCTTGGACGTTTTCCGTCCTCATGGATGGATGAGGGGTTCCCATAATGGACGCTGAAAAAAGGTAGCATAGCCCCTATGACCTCTGGCCTTACTGGCATGGCAGTGGTCGAATCCATATATACACGGTTCATGCGTTCGCACCGGCCTTGATGTGAACTAAGAATCAAGTACCTGTATAAAATGTTCTACCCGTATATTTCAATCCGTGCTGTCCTTGAAGTGCTGTTCGATTATCTTCTTCTGCCCTCTTCTCAGGGTCTCGGAGACCGATGCAGTGGATATATCGAACATCCTTGCGAGTTCCCTTATACCGATCCTCTTTGGGAAATCATAGTATCCTCTGTCCAGGGCCGTCTTTATGATCTTCTCCTGCCTGGGGGTCAGAGACTCCCGGTCATCAATGGGTTGGATCAGGATCAGCTTGGAGCCAATTTTCCTTTTTTTAAGCTCATCCATCAGCTTCTGGAGCTGGAGCTTTTCGTTGATTATGATCTTCCATTCCACCCAACCATCCTCGATGGACCTTGCCGAGACGAGGAAGCAGCCTGAGTCCACTATCGCCTTGCAGCCCCCGCATCCTTTTGTCCCAACGATCGTTATCGCCTTGTCAATGTCCGTTTGGGTGACCTTGACGAATTCTACGGTCGGAAGGTCCTTTATGGTGCTCTCAAGAATATCTGGTTGGGTCCCATTTAGCTTGATTTCTGCAAGGTCCTGGACACCATCTTCGCTATAGGGGAGGGAGTCCAAAATGTTGATGTGTACCGGAAGTAGTCGGGAGATGAGGCTTACCCAGCTCTCGTTCAGGTTGACTGAGATGACCGACTCGTACATGCTATACCCCCCCGTGCAATCGTATCTCACCATTAAAGCCTTGTCATAGGTCCGACAATACTTCAATGTCTTATCCGACTGGGGATCTTTCAATCGAAAGTATTATTATCCGATAAAATTAATAGGAAGAACGGTAAGTGCCATGGACCAGGGAAAACAGACCCTCAGAAGGAAGAGGAGGGCCGATCTCCTCGAGATTGGTGAAGAAGGGCTCTTTGACCAGTATCCCGAGGACCTGATGATGGACGGTGGGAACCTTTCGGACCAGCGAAGGACCGTCTGGGAGCCTGACCGGAGCGATGGCTCGAGGGAGAGATACCTGGACGAGCTTACCAAGGTGCAATGGGATAGCGATAGCAATCCCTGGAAGAGGGAGGCCATACGGTCGAGCGAGGACAAGAGGTACCTCGAGAGCGAGGTCCTGAGGCTCCAGAACAAGGTCATGTCCCTAACAGGAGAAATGAACAGGATGAGGTCCCCACCCCTTATCGTGGGAACGGTAATGGACCTTCAGAACGAAGACCAGGTAGTGGTATCCACTACCGGGGGTCCTTCCTTCGTGGTCTCTATCCTTTCGAGCATAGATCGGGATCACCTCGAGATAGGGTCAAGGGTCGCTCTGAACAAGGATTCTATGTGCATTACATCCATCCTGCCCTCTTCGAAGGACCCCCTTGTCGGTTCCACCGAGCTCGAAGAGAGGCCGGATGTGAGCTTCAAGGAGATAGGCGGCCTTGAGGAACAGGTCCGTGAGCTGAAGGAGGTCGTTGAGCTCCCGCTATTGAGGCCAGAGCTTTTCAGGCAGGTGGGAATAGACCCTCCGAAGGGAGTTCTTCTCATCGGTCCTCCCGGTTGCGGGAAGACCCTGCTAGCAAAGGCCATTGCGAACGAGACCAGGGCCACGTTCCTGAGGATAGTTGGATCGGAGCTGGTCCAGAAGTACATCGGTGAGGGTAGCAGGATGGTAAGGGAGCTGTTCCAGCTTGCACGGGAGAGGTCCCCCAGCATTCTCTTCTTGGACGAACTGGATGCCATTGCTGGCAGCAGGACCGACGCATCGACCTCAGCTGACCGGGAGGTCCAAAGGACCCTCATCCAGCTTCTTGCAGAACTTGATGGTTTTGACCCTCTTGGTGATGTAAGGATAATCGCAGCGACCAATAGGCCCGACATCCTAGACCCGGCGATTCTGCGTCCTGGCAGGCTTGACAGGATCATCAACATACCCATGCCCGACAGCAAGGCCCGACTTGAGGTCCTGAAGGTACACACCAGGAGGATGAACCTCAGGGAAGAGGTCTCGCTCGATGAGCTGGCCTCCATCACGGATGGATTGAACGGGTCTCAGCTCAAGGCCGTATGCACGGAGGCCGGGATGTTCGCAATACGTGAGGGGAGGACCAGCGTTTCCATGGATGACATGAGGCATGCCTTGAAGAAGCTCAAGGAAACAAGGGGCGATACTGGCCTCCTTCAGCTTAGGTCAAAACCCTCCGCTCGTGAAGGGTATTCGATGTTCGCATGAGTCAATGGACCATAGCCCCGGGGCGTGTTCCTTTTTCGGTCGTCAGCAGGACCACCTCGCTATCGGACTCAGAGGCAAGGAGCATGCCGTTTGAGGACATTCCCCTCATGTTGGCCGGTCTGAGATTGCATAGGACGATTATCGTGCGGCCCACAAGTTCATCCTTTGTATAATGTCCCTTCAGACCCGTAATGATCTGTCTTGGTTCTGCCTCACCGACATCGACCTTGAGCACATAGAGCTTGTCGGCCTTCGAGTGGTCCAGGGCCTCAAGCACCTTACCGACCCTAAGGTCAAGGGCTCCGAACTGCTCTATTGTGATCTGTTCCTTGTTATGAACGGGTCCCTCCTTATCATCAGCAATCACTTCCTTCTCCTCCTCCTTTTTAACCTCCAGCTTCTGGAAGAGAGGGGGTGGGGCCCCTATCCTCTGACCTGCTTCTATAGGCCTCAAGGCCTCCTGCCAATCGGAAACTTCCGGGTCCTTTAACCCCACTAGTGAACACCATTTCCTCATGGAGTGGGGGATGTATGGGTACATTCCATATGCAATTACCTTGCCGATCTGGAGCGATACATTTAGGACGGTCATGCACCGTACTCTGTCCTCCTTGACCAGCTTCCACGGGGCCATGCTATTGAAGTATCTGTTCGCGTCGTTGACCATAGACATCATGATGGAGATGCCCTCCTTCAAACGGACCTTCTCCATGCAGTCCAAGGTCCTTCTATATGCGTCCTCTGTGGATGATAGGATGTTCAGGTCAGCATCCTTAAGCTCGCCTCTTTGAGTCGTTTCACCGAAATTGTTGTGGATGAAGGTGACGACCCTATGGAGGTAGTTCCCCAAGGCCCCCAAGAGCTCAGTATTGTTCTTCTGGATGAACTCGTTGAGATCGAAGTTCGCATCTCCCCTCTCGGGCATGTTCATTGAAAGGTAGAACCTTAGAGGATCGACGGGGTAGTCCTTCAAGAACCCGTTCACGGTCACTCCATGTCCTCTTGATTTCGAGAACTGGGCCCCGTCCCACTGAAGGTATTCGTTAGATGGGACATCGTATGGAAGGACCAGACCACCATGACCGATGAGAATGGCAGGCCAGATTATGGTATGGAACGGGATGTTGTCCTTAGCAAGGAAATAGTAATGCCTGCAGCGCCCATCTTTCCAGAACGTCTCCCATTGATCGGGCCTACCGATGTTCGTGGAATGCAGCATTGAAGCGCTGAGATATCCACAAACTGCCTCGAACCAAACATAGATGCGCTTGTCCTCAAAGCCATCTAACGGGATCGGTACACCCCAGGTTAGGTCCCTTGTTATGGGCCGGTCCTTGAGGCCGTCCCTGAGGAAGTTCTCGGTATTGTTCCTTGTATTGGGCCTCCATCTATCACTGCATGATGCGACATGTTCGCGGATCTTAGGTTCCAGCTTGGAAAGCAGAAGGTAGAAATGTTCGGTATCCCTCGGCTCAGGGGAACCCTTGCAGATCTTGCATAAGGGCCTCTTAAGGTCCTTCGGATCGAGCACCTTACCACACTTGTCGCACTGGTCGCCGCGCGCTTCCTCGAACTCGCAGTGAGGACATGTCCCTTCCACATACCTGTCAGGGAGGAACCTTGAACAGGAAGGGCAGTATAACGCTTTCTCGCTCCTCTTCTCTATCAGACCCTTTGCCATGAGCTTCAGGAAGATGTCCTGGACCACACTGAAATGCTGTTCGGTGTGGGTTTTGGTATAGAGGTCATAGCTCATTCCGAGCGACCCGATGGTGTCAAGGATGGACCGGTGGTTCCTCTCTGCCACAACCTCGGGTGTGGTCCCCTCCTTGTCCGCTGTCACAGTAATGGGGGTCCCATGCATGTCAGAGCCCGATACGAAGAGAGTTTCGTAACCCTTGAGCCGACAGTACCTCGCGAATATATCCGCGGGTAGAAGGCATCCTGCAACATGGCCGAGATGCAACGAACCGTTGGAATACGGCCAGGCGGCACCGATGAAGATGCGGTCCCGTTTTTCCATGTTCAGGCAAAACGGGTACACATATTTGAAATATGCCCGTTCCTGGTCCTTTCAGATAGCTTTGAGGTATCCCAAGATCGGTTCGTAAAGGAGCCCCTTGTCGAGAAGGCTTGAGACCACCTCTTCGATGATGTCCCTTGAGAGCTTCTTCTTCTGGATATGATCAACTAGATCGTCCCATCTTGCTCCATCCCCCTTATCCAGGGAGACGATCATCTGGACCACTTCCTCTTCGTACTCCTCGAAGGATGGTCCCTCGTTCCTTCCCTTCCCATCTATGGCCGAGTTCCTGTGCTCATCGACAGCCCTGCTGAAGAAAGGCCTATCTATCGAGAGAAGGCACTGCTTGACCATCTCCCTGGTAGCTTCCACGGATTCCTCCCCCCCCCTCGGAACTTCTGGGCCAGGACCTTCAAAACCGCTGCATGGGATAGGTTCGTCCATTGTCATCCTCCAAAGCCTTGCAAGCGCGTCCCTGGCAGCGATCTTATGCCATCCGTCCCTGACCGTCTTTGTAGTAGGGACTATCAGCTCTGCGTTTATCGTCATCACTTCCTCACCCCTCTTAGAGGTGAAGAAGGAGACCTTGCCTACGATGGTAGCAAAGGTCGGAACGCTCAATTTGGAGATAGTGTCGAGATGGGTCTGTCCATATCTCCCAACGGTGAACGAGATCCCTCCGGTGGGGTCTGCCAGTCGCAATCTGAACAGCGGGCTGCCGGACGAACCAATATCTTCCTTCTCCATCAACACACCGGATAGGACCGCCCTGTATACCCTAGCTCCAGACCGTGTGATGACATAGGTCTTGGGTCCGCCTTCGTCCCCATCACCCCCTTCCTTTGACCCCTGGAGAAGGTCCTGGATCAGCACCGGCACAGCTGGTTCGCGTCTCTTCATATCAACACCCCCATGAGGGATGTGATCTCGCTGTTCAGGAGCTCTGGGTCGAAACCTTCGTTCATCTCCTTTATCGAGATAGAAACCCCGTATTCATCGACAGAGGGGTCACCAATGATGGTCCAGGGTCTCCCGGTCAACCTGGAAGATAGCTCGGAGATGACCCCTGTTGGGTCCAGTGACTCCTTTACCTCTTCAGAGACCTCTGAGATCGTCTTCCCCAGGAGCTGTTCCACAATAGTTCCCTCAGCCCTTATGATGGCCGAACCGGAGCCATCATCGAATATGGCCCTCAAGGAGAGGCCATCCTCTCCTTTGGTCCTTCCATGGACCGGGCATTGTGCCTTCGCCATCCTCCTGCCACAGTCGGAGCATCTCTTAATAAGACCAGAACCTCCCCTAACATCAAGGACCATGCCCCTGAGCATGACAGGACCGAAAGACCTCCTGGAACCGACCTCGGTCATCCTGGAAGGTAGAGGCCTCTGCAGGTCCTCAAGAGGTGGGAGCCGATCATCCGGTAGCTCCCGAACGATGGCGCCAGGGTCGAAATTGAACCTCAATGTCCCCCTATGGTCCTTGACATACCCTCCAATGACCCTGTAGCATCTCCCCTTGATGAGTTCGATAGGTCCCCAGCACGTAAAGTCCATCCTTCCAGTCCTATCGGCCATGGAACCCCTTGTGATCTCCTTAGGGTTCTCCCTGATGATGACCTCACCCTTTTGGACCTCTAGGACCCGGCATTCGATATCGATCCTTCGAGATTCGGGGGTAAGCTCGCCTATGGTGCCAGGCACACCTTCGTCGAGCGATGGGACCAGCCCATCAAGGTCGTCCGTCCTCGAGATCTGAGAGCGGTCATTGATCACAACCTCCGTCCTCTCCTTCCATTCCCTGACATTGACGTTCTGAAGGAGCAGGGCATCACCAACATTGAAGTCGAAATCGGTCCAGGCACTGAAAGGTACTGTGGTGGTGGAATCACCCAACATGCCATAATGGTACTTCCCACCACCATCGCTCCTCTCCCCCTCATGCAGTGTGACCAATCTTGCACGGATGGAGATGTTGACGGTCCCTGGTGCGAGCTCTCTCAAAGCCCCGACAATTCTTGAAGGGGTCTGGTGACTGACGCCCCTAGACGCATGGACCGACCTTGCTGCTTCTTCTAACGAGACCCCAAGCTCCCGTGAAAGTCTGTGGACCTCGTTCTTAATATAATCGTAGCTCTCATCTATGACCTCTATCGTTTCTCCAAGCGCCCTTTCTGTTGCTTCGTCTGGCGCAGCCTTTTCTTCTTTGTCCATGGAGGTTCCTCCATACAGGCCAAGATGGGGGTCCTGTCATAAAGGATGAGGGGGAAGGGATGACCGAAAGTGAACAGGACCAAAAAATGGATAAGTATAGATGTGGTTCATCAGAGCCAGGAAAGATAGAACCTATCTTGGGGTTTGTTGGTCTGTACAGTAGATGGATATAGGAGCTGAGTGGTGGTCCCTAGATGTCCCTGAAGGAGAACTCGAAGGCTTTGGGAAAAGGCCTTAAAGCATTGATCCGGGAGAGGGCACCATCCGATGATAACGAGGGCCTTACAGAGGCAGAGGCCAAAGCCCAGAACATGGAATTCTACGGGTCCTTGATGAAGCAGTACGTTCAGGTCGGGGAAGGGGATAGGAACACCGAGGAGCTCCTCTACCGGATCCGTCAACATCTTGACATAGGTGAGGAAGAACATGAGCACCTGGTGCACACCTTAAGGAAAAGGGATACCATTGACCTCAACGTTTCCCAGGAAGAGCTGCACAAGGCCCAGAAGGAGATGAAACAGGAGCTCAAACAGCTTTTCATGGAATTCAAGGATGGTGATGCACCCTTTAATGGGAACGGGACACCGGTCGGACCGTCGGAACCCCGCTCAGACATTGGAGGTACCCCCATACCGCTCCCGGAAAGGACATCGAAACTGGTCAGAGGCACAGAAGGACCGATCTCTGCCCCGCCCTCGGAGCATGCGATCTCCGAACAGCAGATGATGGTCAAAAAGAGGGTCCGCCGCCTCGTCGTCCCCAAGGACCTGGACGAAAGGGCCGGGATAATCCCTGAAGGGGATGGACATGATCGAGCTAGGGTCGATTGGCTCGATGATGACAGGGATATGTCGATCCCCATGCCTCCTTCCCCCACAGAACCAAAAACCGAAAGGGATTTGGTAGCCCCTGTCCCTGGTCCTGAGTCCAGGCCCCCGTCCGATGGTGGGGACATGTTCGAGGACCTTGGTGAGGTCCCGGAGTCCGGTCCGCCAGTCCAGGCCATTAACGTCGTCAAGGGGAGCGAGGTCCTCCGAGAGATGCTCGATGAGGAGGGCATCTCAGTGGTAAGACCGCTTGTCAAGGGTGACCTAAAAGCGGAAGTGGAAATGGCCGTGGACAGCAAAGCTCGGTCGGACATCTCCGATATGGAGGATTCGATGATGTCCTTGAGGCTCTTGATGGACGAGAAAAGGTTCGAAGAGGCCTTGGACATGAGCAATAGGTTGTTCTCCAAAGGGCCTGGCAGTACCTCGGTCCTAAATGAGA
This sequence comes from uncultured Thermoplasmatales archaeon, assembly GCA_964563055.1. GTDB lineage: Archaea > Thermoplasmatota > Penumbrarchaeia > Penumbrarchaeales > Penumbrarchaeaceae > JALOTP01. The sequence continues at coordinate 154,905 of CAZLVP010000001.1, forward strand.
AGGGTTTCATACTTTTCAACCTGGGGAAGGTCGATGAGGCCCTTGAGACCTACCGTGACCTGCTTAACAGGGACCCGGATTCGGTAGAGGCCATGGTCAACTATGCACAGGTCCTGTCCAGCATGGGCAAGCTTGACCAATCCCTGCAGTACCTGGACCTTGCCGTGAAGAAGGACCCGTATTCCGAGGATGCCTGGAACAACAAGGCGGTCGTTCTTTCGCGGTTCGGCAGGTTGCGAGAAGCGCTCGTATGCCTTGATGAGGCAATGAGGATAAACGACCGTTCGATAGTCTCCCTGATCAATACCGGGGTGATACTGGAAAGGATGGGAGAGTACGGTCCCGCCTTGGAGGCATACAAGACCATACTGGACCTGGAGCCGGGAAATGAAATGGCTAGAATGGGTTACGATTCCTGCAACGGACGGCTCTGAGGGTTTAGTAGGCCAGAGGACCGGATGGTAAAGAACCCTATCAACCGAACATCAATCCAAGCCCCTCGGCAACGCTCTCCTCCGCTTCAAGGATCCTCTTACGGATATCCTCCTTCTCAGGACCCTCGATGGACCTGCATTCTGGTCCGGCTATCTCTATTGCCTTTTTAAGTGCATCTGGGGCCCCTTCTATCATGAGGTAGGTCCCCTCACCCTTCAATCCAAGGGATGATGGTTCCTGGACCTTAATCGACTGTCTGCTGATGATGTCATCCTGCAGGACCTTGCCCAGCAGGGCGCTCTTCCCCTTTTCCAAGAACAATATGATGTATTCCATTTTCTTACCTCCTCTGTACGTATTCAGGCCTTAGGTCATTGTGACCGCTGTCCTAGCATATCCGCCATTTCTTGTAAGCGGCCGTACCAGGCGCGAAGCAGTAATGGATGGTCTGGAAAGATGACTTGAGCGCCTTGACATCTTCGCGGACCTTGAGCGGGTCCTCCTTTTCGATGAGCACTCTCTTGAACAGTTCGGCCACTTCGCTCATATGGGCTTCTTTCATACCTATCCTTGTGAGCTCCTGGGCACCGAGGCGCAAGCCTGCTGGCCTCATGGAGGTCCCGGGATCGTCAGGAATGAGGTTCTTGTTGGTGATGATGTTGGCAGTCTCCAGGTCGAGCGCACAGGTGGCGCCACCGCCCTGAGGCCTGACATCCAGGACCATGGCATGTGACCTGGTGAAACCGAGCCTCTCGCCAAGGACGTTGAACCCCCTCTCGTGGAGGGCCTGGGAAAGCGCCCTGGCGTTCCTAATTATCTGGTCGGCATAGGCCGCGCCGAACTTGATATGCTCCGCGAAGGCAATGCCCTTTGCGGCCATTGTCATCAGATGGTGGGATGAATGGGTCCCGGGGAACACCCTCTTCCTTATCTCCTTCCACTGGTCCTCGTTCTTGGGATTCCCGAGTATGACACCGCCCTGGGGGCCAGGGAGCGTCTTGTGCGTTGACCCTGTAAGGATGTGGACACCCTCCCTTAGAGGGTCCTGGAACTTCCCTCCCGCTATTAGGCCCAGGACATGGGCCCCATCGTACCAAACGTGGCAGTCGATCTCCTGGAGGGTATCAGCGAGCTCCTTCAATGGAGTCGGGAAGAGGAAGACCGACCTTCCGAAGAGGCAGAGCTTGGGCCTCCTCTCGAGAAGGAGCTTCCTGGTAGCGTCCACATCTATGTTCATGTTCTCCTTGTCCCATAGATAGGTTATCTGGTTCAATCCCCTTAGCCCTCCGGCCCCAAAGGCCGCCGAGGAGATATGTGCCCCATCGTTAAGGTGTGTAGAAGCGTACAGGTCCCCTACTTGGGTAAGTGCAAAGAAGGCGGAGATGTTAGAGGTTGTACCCGATATCGGCCTAACGTCGGCCTGCGGGGCCTTGAAGAGCTTCTTGGCCAGCTCCTCGACCCTTCTCTCGACCTCATCGACATAGATGTTCCCCTGGTAATAGCGCTTTCCCGGAAGACCTTCGGCATAGCGGTCGGTCAGGTCGCTGACCTGAAGCTGCCTTGCCAGAGGTGATACCAGGTTCTCTGAGGCAATGAGACAGAGACAGTCATGGAACCAATCCGTGTGCTTGTCTATGTTCTCGTAGATGAACTTCACATCAGCATCGTCTGGGAGGGGGAGGGTCATATCAGCACCTCGGGGGGAAAAACCAAGGTCACACATTAACGTTTCCTAAGGTCCAAGCAGAAATGCGATTGGGCAGGATGGCAGGGAAGGTTATTACGAGAGGTATCACCTTCCCAGGGGCCATGGGCCCGGAGATCGACCCCCATCCTGTCCCGACCAGGAGGTTCCCTGGACCTCATCAGCTTGGGCCTGGGCTGACCGAAGCGGTTGAGAAACTGTCGAGGATGGTCCTCGATGGTGAGATCACTTCGAAGACGGCCCTCCAGGATGCCAAGGTCAGGGTGATGAGGGACCACAAGGCCCCTACGATCCCCACCAATGCCATGATCATAGCCAATATCGTTCGGTCGGACCCGGAAGCTTTGGAGGACCATATCTGGCTCTTGAGGAAGAGACCATCCCGTACCCTCTCAGGCGTTGCTGTGGTGGCGGCCATGACCTCGCCTTACCCCTGCCCCCATGGGCGGTGCTCCTTCTGCCCTGGAGGACCTGATGGAGAGATCGCAACCCCTCAATCATATACAGGGAGGGAACCGGCCGCCATGAGGGCCGCCCAGAACTTCTTCGATCCCCACCAGCAGGTCAAGAAAAGGCTGGAGCAGCTATCGGATATCGGACATCCGACGGACAAAGTGGACCTTGTCATTATGGGGGGGACCATGACCGCCAGGCCCCTTGATTACCAGCTATGGTTCGTCAAGGGCTGCCTGGATGCTATGAACGGGAAGGTCTCCCCCACGTTCGAGGACGCATCCATAATGAACGAGACCGCAGACCATAGATGCATCGGAATGACCCTGGAGACAAGGCCTGATTGGTTCGGGACCGAGGAAGCGGACATGGCCCTCTCCCTTGGAGGGACGAGGGTCGAACTGGGGGTGCAATCGGCCTTCGACCGTCCCCTTGAGGTGAGCCGTAGAGGCCACTGTGTGGAGGATACGATCGAGGCTACATTGACCGCCAAGGACTCAGGTCTCAAGGTGGGCTACCACCTAATGCCGGGGATGCCAGGTTCTGACACGGAGATGGACATCCTAAGTGCTCGGAAGATGCTCACGGATGAGAGCTTCATGCCCGATATGATAAAGATCTATCCTACCCTGGTGATAGAGGGGACCGACCTGTACAGGGACTGGATGGCCGGCAGCTACAGAGAGCTTACGACCGAGGAAGCCGCATCGATCGTGGCGGCCATCAAGGAGATGACACCTCCCTGGGTCAGGATCCAGAGGGTCCAGAGGGACATACCTTCCCCCTTGGTAGAGGCAGGAGTGACCAAAAGCAACCTACGACAGCTGTCGGTGAGGCTCATGGAGGAGCGAGGCACCAGATGTCGATGTGTCCGCTGTCGGGAGGTCGGGCACAGACTGGGACAGGACACACCATTGCCAGGACCGGACGATATCGAGCTGGTGACAAGGACCTATCGGGCCTCGGGCGGGGATGAGCATTTCATCTCTTTCGAGGTCCCCCACCTTGACGCTCTTGTTGGATATGCCAGGCTCAGAGGGCCTTCAAAGGACTCACATAGACCTGAGATGGCCGGAGCGGCCTCCCTCAGGGAGCTGAAGGTCTTCGGCCCGTTGGTCCCCATAGGCGCCATGGCCGAGAAGGAATGGCAGCACCGTGGTTTTGGCAAGAAGCTTCTCGAAGAGGCCGAGAGGACCGCAGCCTCGGTCTTGGGTCGGGAACGTTTGCTGGTAACCTCGGGAATAGGGGCCAGGGAATACTATCGGAAACTTGGATATGACCGATTTGGACCTTACATGTCCAAAGAGCTCTGAAATGGTATTGTCCTCACCCGATCATTACCCTTAGACCGAGGGTCTCAGCGGCCGAGATCAGGGGGCTAAGGGACCTCTCGTTGTTCTTGGTCCTATGGAAGCAGGCAACGGTCGCACCGGGGGTGGACCTCAAAGCCAGTTCCAATGTCCGGACCCGGTCCGGGGCCCTATCGAGGATATGGTCAGGGACCATATGGCCGAAGGCTAGGTCACCTTTTAAGGCCCTATCCGTGAACCGTGGTGCGTAATGGCCTCCCCCTATCCCTATGGCCGTCGGAACGTCCTGAGGAGGGTCCTTGAATCGATCGGACAATAGTGCTTTGGCAATAGGCCTAGCTAGGTCAGACCTACCCCATCTTTGGGGTCCAGAACCTATCTCTATGAAGAAGCTCGGCGTTCCAATGAAAGGCCCGTGATGTGTCACCTCGAAAGAGGTACGGTCCGGAAGGCCAGCAGCCCGCTTCTCTTGATAGAGCGCATTGAGCGCAGATGTCATATGATGAGGGGCGGCGATCGGCAAAGTCCCCTCCTTACCACCATAGATAGCTTCAAGATAGTTTCCAGGGGGATGGACGGTGAGCGAATCCACCTCCTTCTCCGAGCGATGTTTGCTGAGGAATACGATGAGATCGGGACCAGTACACTCCCTGCCCTCGGTCCCTTTTCCAGGGGTGAACTCTTCTTGGAGAAGGTATTCCCTGATCTCGGTATCGACGGATTCGAAGTCCAGATGGACACCGGGTCTTTCCAGTAGGACCAGATCGCCCTTGGCGAACGCTGGTCTCCCCCAGCAGGGCCTAAGGGGTTCCCAAATGGCCTCCTCCAACAATCTGGCCTTGATGTTCATAGATGCTATATCGCCATCCGAGGCCAGAAGGACCAACAAAGTGTCACCTCAAAGCACCCTGGAATCCCTGAGAACGGTCCCCTTTGCTCTGGCACCAGGTCCTATCCGGGCACCACTGTGGACCATGCATCCGGCATCGATCGTTGCATTGATCCCGGTCTTGACATCGTCACCCATTATGACCCCGAGCTTCCTCCTTAGGGAGCTTACCTTCTTTCCCTTGATGGTCACAGGGACCGGTCTATCGTCCAATCGTAGGTTTGCAACTTTGGTCCCGCTACCAAGATTGCACCGCTCCCCTATTATGGAATCCCCCACATAGTTGTGGTGTGGGATATGGGTCCCGTCCATGACGATAGAGTTCTTGACCTCGCAGAACGCACCGATCTTGCACCCTTTGCCTATGTAGGTGCTGCCTCTTATGTAATTGTTGGGACCTACGATGGCATCTTCATCGATGATGACATTGCCCTCAATATAGCATCCAGACTTGAGAATGGACCCTTCTTTAAGGATGATGTTCCCGTGGATATGGACACCCTCCTCCACCTTACCTTTGATATCCTCCTTAAAGGAGGCCATGTATATCTCATGGGCCTTTAGAAGGTCCCAGGGAGAACCGATGTCTAGCCAACTGACCTCCGGTACATAGGCCAAGACATCCTCATGCTCCATGAGGAGCTCCAATGATGTTGTAAGCTCGAACTCTCCACGAGGGGATAGTTTTGTCCTGTCGATCTGTTCGAAGATGGAGGGCCTGAGGACATAGATCCCGCTATTGACAAGTCCTGGTCCGACCTTCCCAGATTTCTCGATTATGCACTTCACCCTTCCCCCTTCGACCTTTACAGACCCGAACCTTGATGCATCCTCGACCTGGGCCAGGGTCATGATCGAGCGTTCCTCCTTCCTGTGGAGGTCCAGGAGTCCTTTTACCAGCGGACCCGTGAGAATGACATCTCCGTTCACACAAAGGAAGGGTCCGTCCATCAGGTCCCTGACCATACCTACCGCATTGGCGGTCCCGAGCTGCTTTGGCTGGACGATATAGCTTATGTCCAGACCGAACCGGGAACCGTTCCCGAAGTGTTCTTTGATGGACAGTCCGAGGTAACCGGTCAGGATTATGATCGACCCTACGCCCGCTTCCTTCAGAGCAAGGACCGTATGCTCAAGGAACGGTCTACCGGCCACTGGGAGGAGGGGTTTGGGCCTGTTCTCGGTTAGGGGCCCCATCCTCTGCCCCTCGCCTGCCGCCAGGATCAATGCTTTCATTGGTCATTCCCCATATTGCATAGTCCGTTTCGCTTACTTCACCTTTTTGGAACCTTTCTCGTCAAAGGGCTATATATGAACGATACGGTCCATCCATGCAAGACCATGCGTAACATTACTATCATTATCTTTCCTGATTAAGTATAAAAGTGGTTTTTAACCCCCCAAGTACCGCCCCTTCTTTGGAACGGATGCTGGGGGGTGGCCTCAAGATGCCGACCCGGCCTCCCCCTGAATGATGCTCATACCCTTGGTCACTGAGCATGATGAAAAGATACATCTGTTATTAAAAAATCCGTAAAAAAGGTAGGCCAGAAAGAAGGTTTTAAATATCCAGCGCTCATTCTACAGCCTGGGTAGGGGAGTTAGCTTCCCTCTGCGGAGGATGGTCCGAATGGCAATGACAAAGATAGCCGTGAACGAAGCGAAGAAGATAGCCGATGGAAAGAGGCTCAAGCCGGGCAGGGTCGTTGGGACGAAGGGAGTCCAGTTCACCAAGGGGAACAACAAGAGGCTCCAGGTCATCGGTTGGGACGAGTTCGAGAGGTCCCTCTCCGAGAGAAAGCTCGCCATATACGAGTCCAAGGGCTGGATGAAGATAATGAGAAAGTAGTGTCGAATGCTTTCTCGGTTTAAGGGGGGGTTCTATTGAGCCCCCCCTTTTTTTTTAATGAATTCTCCCGGAGATAAGATATGGGTCGCTCCATTGGGGTCATAAGAGCAGTTGGGGTGGTGATCGTCCTATTGTTGGTCATCGGGGGGGCAGCATACCTTCTTTTCTTCAGGGATGAGAAAACCGGGGACACCGATGATGATGACGTCGATGATGATAATAACCGGGTACCAATGGCAAATGCAGGTCCTTCGCAGATAATCCGCCCGGGAGAGCCCGCCCTTCTGAACGGAACAGGGTCCTCGGACCCTGACGGTGATGATGTCGTATATTATTGGGACATAGATTCCGGTATAGATAGCAACAATGACGGTGTGTTCGATAACGATAGGGATACCAAGGGGGGGATGGTCGAACATTACTATCCAGTTCCGCAGACGACTACTACCTATCTTGTGACCTTGAACGTATCTGATGGCAAACTTTGGGACAAGGCCACGACGAGGGTTACAATAATGGTAAGTATGAACGAAACCCCACCGGGGGTTGTCATGATGTGCAGATACGGAAAGGTCCCCGGTGGGAGTCCGCTGGACCCGTATTTCATTGTGACGGTCGTATCCGTCACATCCGTTGAGATGATCTCTAACTTCACATATGTCCTGAGCTCCCCTACATCGGAGATCATCGCCCAGGGCAATGTGAGCGATCTTCTGATAGCCCCTCCAGGTTCTGATGTCCGATTCGTGGATATCATACCTTTGACCAGATTGGGACAGAACGACCTTTTCTACTTCAGGGAGGGTCAGACCATAACCGAGGGGTGCCTCTTCGAGCTCTTTTATTTTGGTATCACAGCCCCCGTTGGTGAGATCGAGCTAACAAAAACACCAAGCTTATGAACGGTCGTTGTCGATCGATCGATGATCTTAATTCAATATGAAAGAGAGCCTTACATTGTTCAAGCTTTGAAAATGATGGGAGAGAAAATGGTCACGGCTCCCACACCTTAGGAAAAAAATGATCATTGCATAATTTCTTTTTTTTCCCTGGTCAATGCTTTACTAGGGATTGATGTGGGAGCCTTACATTGTTCAAGATTTTAAAATGATGAGTTAAATAATGGTCCCGGCTCCCAGATTTGAACTGGGGATCTAGGGATATCGGCGGGGTTCCGGACACAGGTCCGGTTTCCAACTACAGTCCCCCGCTCTAGCCAGACTAAGCCAAGCCGGGATGGGTGTTTCTGGGGGCTATGTGATTTTGGTATATAAAGATTAAAGACCTGGTCCATAATCTTCTCCGTACCGATAATATAACAGATAATGTTTTTAAACACAACGGGTAATCTTACCGCATCCATGTCCCACGAACAGCTACCGCATCGTATCAAAGAGGACCCTCCTTTCATTGACAGGGTCCGTGAGAAGGGTCTGCTCTTCGAGCATCTGAACTCAGCAAGGGCGGGCATGGGTGGTATGGTGCTCCTCGAGGGCGAAGCGGGGATAGGTAAGACCAGGCTCGTGACCGAGATAATCGGGGAGGCCTTGGCCAAGGGTTTTCATCATGTTGCGGGCAGATGCCTTGAGTATAGGAAGACCCCCAATTTCCCGTTTATAGAGATGTTAAAGGAGCACCTCGGGGTCCAGCCAGGTCGGTCCAGAAAGGAGAGCATGGAGGATTTCGTACAGACCATCAATGAGATGCATATTGGGCTACAGGACATGATACATCCGCTCTTTGACCTCCTTGTACCGATGGATGAGGTCCATGGCAGTTTCAGAACATCCTTAGGAGACCTCCCGGTGGTCATATCCGACCTAAAGAAAAGGGGATTCAGAACAGTACTGATAGCAGAGACTGACCTGATAGAGGGTATCCAGGGTAGCTTCGAACTGGCCGACAGAATAATCCTGGACCCGGATGAGTCCAAGGGTATCAGCCCCAAGAGGCTGGAGAGGCTGGCAATGAAGATACGTGACCTCTTCACCATGGTCAGGCACTGCGCGCTCATAGACTGCTCGCTCGGACCTCTTCAACATCACAATGGTGCCGATAAGGTGGAAAGGATGCTCAAGGTCATGGACCAGCTCGCATTAGGTAATGGGGGCGTTTGCGTCCATGTCAGAATGGATGGCACCGACCATTTGTCCGGTCCATTGGATGCATATAACACCTATGAAGTTTCCCCCGAGGTCGCTAATAACGAAAGCTCCATTGAGAGCAAGGACGGGGCAAGAGCCCTCATGTCGACGTACGAACTGGTGCCCAATCTGTTCCTTGAGCTATCCAGGAAGGACCCCTTGCTCATCGTCATTGAGGACCTTCAATGGGGTGAAAAGTCGACATTTAATCTGCTCCAGTACCTGGCCAGGACGGCAAGGAACGAGAGGATCCTGATCCTAGGGTCCTATAGACCAGAAGGGATGGACCTTAATAATGGTGAAAATGAGACGACCCGGACCCCCTTGAGGGAAGCCCTTAGAAGGATATCCCGTGAAAGGCTGTTCGATGTCATACAGGTCGGCAGGTTCGATAGGGCAACGACCGGTCTTCTCATGGAATCCTTGATGGGCCGCTCACCGGAACAGACCCTTCTTGAAAAGGTGTTCCATGAGACCGAGGGCAATCCTCGGGATATCATTGAGCGGCAAAGTTCCCTATCGGACGATGGGACCATGACCTCTGAGCTGGAATCGTCATTGCACGACCCTGCAGAGGACATGGTCGTAAGGAAGGTCAATGCTCTAGGTCCCATGGCCAGAGAGGTTTTAGAGCTCCTCTCCGTGATAGGCGGGGCTACCAAGCTCGAAGACCTCATCGCCATGACAGGGAGGACCGAGGAGGACCTACTGGACGCTATCGATTCCATGGAGCAGATGAGGTTCTTAAGAGAGACCGAGGATGGTTTTGTCTTCGAGCATAACAAGGTTAGGGAGACCATCTATTCGATAATACCTGCAGAGAAGAGGACCATGGTCCATCTTAGGATCGCCGATCGTCTCGAGACCATGAAGGACAAGAACGACCCTGATCGTTTAGTAAGGATAGCCGAGCACTACTTCATAGGTGAGCGGTTCAAGAGCTCCCTTGAACTATCGATGAGGGTCTCTGAGGAGTACATCGAAAGGTCCCTCCTGGACCAGGCGGAGAAGGAACTGGAGCGGGCCCTTAAATGTTTGGATCGACTGGACGATACCAGGGATAATTGGGTCATGCGCATCAATGTCCTCATGTCCCTCGGTGACATAAACCAACGAAGGGGCGAGCTCTTCAAAGCGATGAACCGCTACAATGAGGCCAGGGCTATCTGCGAGAGAAGGTCGGTCACAATGGGCCTTTCCTCCGCCTACCGCAGGATAGGGGACACCCTTCTGCGTATGTTCGATTGGGACCAGACGGTGGACAGTTATCTACACGCCCTTCACCTGTCCAAGAAGTCCGATGACTGGACAGAGGTCGCGCTCACGTTCAAGGGCTTGGGAAGGGCCTATTACCTCAAAGGTGACTATAATCGGGCCCTTGATTGCTATATGAGGTACCTCGAGAACCCGACAGGAGGCAAATCCTCGGTATATATCCTGGCCCTTCAGGAGATAGGGGACATATACAACGAACTCGGTGATTTCAACCAAGCATTGACCTATTACAAACTCTCAATAAGGACGGGGGAGGAGAAGAAGCTGCCCAAGGAGACGGCCCTCTCCCTTGTCAGGATGTCGAACGTCCTTATGAGGGTGGGGGACCTTGATGAGGCCCGCAGGTTCTCTGACCTAGCATACTCCCTGGTGAGGGATAACCTGGGGGATGATGTCTCCGAGAAGGCGCTCATTGGCTACATAGAGATGATGATAGAGTTCGGGGACCTCGAATGTGCAGAGGACGGAGCATCCATGATACCAAGCGGGCTCCAAGGAGCAGGGTCGGACCGTCTCATCGATGCTATCAAGGCAAGGATCAATGCCCTTTTACTTGCTAGGAGGCGGGACTTCGAGGTGTCCCATATGGAAATGGAGCGGTCCATGCTCGTCTTAGAGGAGCTCCAGGTCCCATTCCAGCTAGCGCTGACATATTTCCAAGCAGGCCTAATCAGGTTCCAATGCATGGATGTCGAAAAGGCCAAGGAACTGCTCATAAAAGCGTCCGAGGTCTTCAAGACCATCAAGTCCATACATTACATGAGCAGGACGGCATCGAAGTTGAGGGAGGTAACCTTCATCATGGAGGGGATGAGGCGGTAGGTCCGACGCCCCCATGCGAATGTTATTTAAGGCCTGGTCCGTTACCTGTGAAACGGTATGGGAACGAAAGTCGTACAAGCGCTCCTGTCGGTCACCGACAAGACCGGTCTGGAGGAACTGGCTAGGGGCCTTACAGAGCTCGGTGTTAAAATAATATCATCAGGGGGCACCCGTGCCTTTCTGGAGTCAAAGGGCATTGTAACGGTGAGCGTCAGCTCCGTCACAGGCTTCCCAGAGATAATGGATGGGCGGATAAAGACCCTCCATCCTGCAATATTCGGCGGGATCCTGGCAAGGAGGGAGGTAGGAGCCCATATGGAAGAACTGAGCTCCAGGTCCCTCAGTCCTATTGATCTGGTCGTTGTCAACCTGTATCCCTTTGAGACTACCGCAGAGAGGGAAGGGGTGTCGGACGGGGAGATAATAGAGAACATAGACATCGGCGGCCCCTCGCTCATCAGGGCCTCGGCCAAGAACCATCAGGATGTGATCATAGTCGTTGACCCTTCGGACTATGGTTGGGTCCTCGATTCCCTCAGGAGCGCAGGTGACCTCAACCTGACAGAGCGAACGAGATTGGCAATTAAAGCCTTCGCACTCACCTCGGGATATGATTCGGCCATCTACGACTGGATGCGTTCCAAGGGACCATCGGCCAACAGGTGGGGCGACTCGTTGAGGATGCGGTTCGAGAGATGCATGGAAACGAGGTATGGTGAGAACCCGCATCAGAAGGGAGCATATTTCACTGACCCCTCGTTCAAAGGAGTGAGCGTTGCCAATTCAGAGGTCCTATGGGGCAAGGAGCTCTCGTTCAACAACATCTACGATACCGATGCAGCGACGGATATCCTACTTGAGTTCCCTGAAGAGCCATGTTGCGTTGTCATCAAGCACAACAATCCGTCAGGAGTGGCATTGGGCGGGACCGAGGAAGCGGATCCTATTGCAAGAGCGTTCGAGCGTGCCTTCAACGCGGACCCCCTATCCGCCTACGGCGGTATCGTGGGCATGAACCGTGAGTGCACTGTAAGGACCGCGGAGTTGATGGGCCAATACTTCTTCGAGGTGGTGATCGCCCCCTCTTTCGAACCTGACGCTTTGGAGGTCCTTGAAAGGAAAAAGAACCTGAGGATAATCAGGAGCAATGTCCCATTGGTCCCCTCCTTCCCCCCAGAGATGAGGTGCGTGAAATTGAAGGGCGGTATGCTCATCCAGACGATGGAATGGCCTCCTTTCGACCCATCCGCATGGAAGACCGTCACCAGGAAGACCCCCGATAAGAACGAGGTCAGGGACCTTGTTTTCGCTATGAAGGTGGTCAAACACGTGAAATCCAACTGCGTCGTCATTGCCAAGGACCTATGCACCGTTGGCGTAGGTGCTGGTCAGATGAGCAGGGTGGACTCATGCTTCATAGCCGTCAATAAGGCCGGCGCCAGGGCCAAAGGGGCGGTCCTTGCCTCCGATGCGTTCTTCCCGTTCCGTGACGGAATAGATATTCTTGCGGGCGGAGGGATCTCCTCCGTTGCACAGCCTGGCGGTTCCATCCGCGACAAGGAGGTCATAGAGGCCGCGGACCAGGCGGGCATATCCATGGTATTCACCGGACTTAGGCAGTTCAAACATTGATGGGACCACCATCCGTCAATTATATCATATCAGTACACCAATGTGGTCAGGGGTGACGACGTTTGCGCTTGGAAGGTTCCTCGATGAGTGCAATCTCCTCGGTAGATGGTGAGGTCCTTGGGGAGTATCCATCTTTTTTAGAGACCTCTGAAATGGCCCGAGTGTCACCGCCCGAGCCGATGGTGGGAGGCCTGGTGGCGGTCCTGGCCTCAGGTAGGGGCTCTGACTTCCAGGCTTTGGTCGATGCGGCCGACCGGGGAGAGGTTGACCTTAAGATATCGCTACTGGTATGCAATGTCCCAGGAGCACCTGTGATAGAACGGGCCAAAAAGCATAGGGTCCCTCATTTGATCATCGACCACAGGAACAGGGCAAGGGAGGATTTTGAGAGCGAGCTCCATACTGTGCTAGTAGGCCATGGCATAGGACTGGTTGTCCTTGCTGGTTTCATGAGGGTTTTGAGCCCATGGTTCGTCTCCCGTTGGAGGGACAGGATCGTGAACATCCACCCTGCTTTGCTCCCATCGTTCCCCGGGGCCCACGCCCACAGGGACGTACTGGACCATGGCGTCAAGGTCACCGGTCTCACTATCCATTATGTCGATGAGGACGTGGACCACGGACCTATCATATTCCAGTGGCCGGTCAGGGTCCTGGACAACGATACGGAGGAGACATTGTCCAGGAGGGTGCTTGTAGAGGAGCACCGGTGGTACCCCCGCATCATTCAGGCCATCCTTGACGGTAAGGTCCGCAGGATCGGGAGGCGGGTCATCATAGAAGGGGAGAACCAGTTCTACGACGGGGCCGGTCCTTCATGAGCGTTGAGCGGAGGTGGGTCAAGGTATGCAGAGGGACCTGAGGGTCGTATCGGACTTTTCCCCGGGCGGGGACCAGCCGGAAGCCATAGACAGGATCGTTTCGGCCTTCGAAAAGGGAGAGCGCTTCGTGACGCTCCTTGGTGTCACCGGTTCGGGAAAGACCTTCACTGTGGCCAACGTCATAGAGAGGTTGAAGGTCCCGACCCTGGTCATAAGCCACAATAAGACGCTCGCTGCCCAGCTTGCGTCCGAGTACGGGACGTTCTTCCCCGACAATGCAGTGGAATACTTCGTTTCCTATTACGACTACTATCAGCCCGAGGCCTATGTCCCGCAGAAGGACCTCTACATAGAGAAGGATGCATCGATAAACGACGAGATAGACCGTTTGAGGCATAAGGCGACACAATCTCTCATGACCAGGAACGATTCCGTCATAGTCGCTTCCGTCTCATGTATCTTCGGTCTTGGCTCTCCCGAGGAGTATCGAAAGAGCACCCTGACGATAGGGGTCGGCGACAGGATGCTCCGCAGGGACCTCTACTCCCGGTTGGTCGAGATGCAGTATTCGAGAGGGGAGGGGCTCGAACGGGGCACTTTCAGGGCAAGAGGTCAGACGATAGAGGTCTGCTCGGTGGACCAGACCGTGGTTAGGCTTTTCATAGAGGGCGATAGGGTATCCAAGGTCCAGTACATCGATGCGGTGACCGGGGAGGTCACGACGGACCTGCCAGCCGTCATGATATTCCCCGCAACTCATTACAATATCGAACCCTCAAAGCTGGGGGAGGCCCTGGGTCAGATAGAGAAGGACCTCGATGCGCGTCTGGCCTGGTTCCGGTCACAGGGGAAGCATCTGGAAGCTGAGAGGTTGGAGCAGAGGACAAGGTACGATCTGGAGATGATCAGGGAGACCGGGTATTGCAACGGGATAGAGAACTACTCGAGATACTTCGACGGCAGGTCTCAGGGACAGCCCCCTTACACGCTCATAGATTTCTTCCCTGAGAGGTACCTTCTCGTCATAGACGAATCCCATGTGACGGTCCCGCAGCTCAACGGCATGTATAACGGTGACAGGTCCAGGAAGGAGACACTGGTCGAGTTCGGTTTCAGACTGCCTGCGGCTCTTGATAACAGGCCGCTCAAGTTCGAGGAGTTCGAGAGGGGACTGTCCATGGTCCTCTTCACCTCGGCCACCCCCGGACCCTATGAAAAGAAGGTATCCCGGACCGTTGTAGAACAGATCATCAGACCTACGGGACTGGTGGACCCTGAGATAGAGGTCCGCCCCGTCCTTGGGCAGCTTGAGGACCTGATAGGGGAGATACGGAAGAGGACCGCAAGCGGTGAGAGGACCCTTGTTACGACACTGACCAAGAGGATGGCCGAGATGCTCTCGGACCACCTCAAGGAACTGGGGATGAAGGTCCACTATCTCCACTCTGACGTCAAGACCCTGGACCGGATAGAGATCCTAAGGGACCTGAGGCTCGGTAAGTATGACGTCGTCGTAGGGATCAATTTGCTTCGGGAGGGTTTGGACCTGCCCGAGGTGAGCTTGGTCGCCATACTGGATGCCGACAAGGAGGGGTTCCTGAGGTCCGAGACCTCGCTCATCCAGACCATTGGGAGGGCGGCCAGGAACGTAGCCGGAAAGGTCATAATGTATGCAGAGAACGTCACCAATTCCATGAGGAGGGCCATAGATGAGACCAACCGGAGAAGGGATATCCAGATAGCTTTCAACAAGGAGCATGGAATAACCCCCAAGACCATCAGGAAGGAGATACGGTCAATACTCCCTGAGCGCGCGGCCGCCCTGAAGGCAGAGGTCGGGGCCATGGACGGTCCCGAGCTAGCGGAGTTGATATCACAGCTGGAGAACGATATGCATCTGGCCGCCTCAGAGCTCCGTTTCGAGGAGGCAGCTCTTTTGAGGGACAGGTTGATAGAGCTCAAGAAGAGGAGGCTGTGAGCTCATTCCTCGGGCTGTCCTCCCCCTCTGTTCCTTACGGCAGAGACAAGGACCGATATCCCAAGGACGGCAATTAAAGCCAAACCTGCCAGGACAAGTAACCATAACCCGCGGTCAGGGTCATCAATATCATTGATCCTAACTAGGATAATATCCCCTAGGTCATTCACTGGTCCTTGTGAGACCGTGACCTCCATTTTCCTTTCTTTATAACCTTTGCATCTGAGCTCCAGCGTATGGTTGCCGGGTAGAAGCTGGAGCTCGAACATGCCGTCAGCCCCTGTCGTTTTCACGAAAGTGCAGTCTGCCGTTATCTCGACATCGGACAGAGGCCTCCCTTCAGCGTCAACGGTCCTCCCCGTCACCTTGACAGGCGTGACCGAACTGATGCCAGTGCGGAACAACCATTCAAAGACCATTTGGTTCCCAGCTTCGTCCTTTCCGGTTACGGTGACCTGATAGTCCGTGGAAGGCTGGAGACGGAGCTCAGCTGATAGTATCCTATTCCCTACTGAAATGAAAGCCGGTCCCATTCCGTTAAGGGTGAGGGCAGTATCGCTCACCAAAGGCTCGCTCAGTTCTATCTCAATTGTCGTGTTGAAACCGACGGAATCGCCTTGGGGGTGATATGACAGCACCCTGGGGGGTGAAAGGTCTATGATGAACTTCAATGATGAAGAGCCCACGTTCCCCGCCAGGTCGGTCCCGAAGAGCTCTAGGGTGTGCTCCCCTTCCCTGAGGCCTGAGAGAAGGACCGTTCCAGCGGGCCCTGTCACTGTCACGTTCTCCCCGTCCAATCTCATCTCGTACCTATCGACGGTCCCTATGTTATCTATGACGTTGTACCACACATCCAAGGTCCTAGTATTGAAAATGGACCGTCCATCGGGTAAAGTGACCTGGGTGAGAGGCGGAGAATCGTCTATTAGGACCGAGAAGGAGAGCTCGGCGGTATTGCCAAATCTATCGATGGCTTTGACCGTAACAGAACGGGGTCCCTCGGGGAGGCCAGCAAGAGGAACGATGAAAAGGTCACCCACAAAAGAGCTTGACGTGTAGAACAGGGTCCCGTCGATTTGACATGTGGCCTTTCTGACCCCGGAGAGGTCAGTGACCTTGAACAAGAGGGAGGAACTACCCGAATTGAGCTCTGTCCTATCCGAGTTCATCATTTCTATGAGCGGGGGATCTGTCTCGTTCCTTGAGGGCGATGGCAGGGAATCCTCTCCCTCTCCGAACTCGCAGAGCGTGGAGATGGTGAAGTTACCGATGGCCAGTTCAGAAGAGGGCACCCAACAATCGGATGCTTCCGGTCCGACGTCTTGGACCAGGGCACCATTGAAGCGGACCCTGAATCCGGTCACTGGAAGCAATGGTCGTCCCGGAGCAGACCAGGAGATCAGATATGTATCCTCCATATTGTTCACTTCGATATCAATGGGAGGTGGAAGCACGGCCGTCGGTATCCTTGCCATCGGGGTCGTGTCAGAACCCTTGCCCCCGAACAGCGGATAAGGGTCATCCACTATCAGGTCCCCATCGGTGTCCGGTCCGGACATATCGTACCAGAAGTTCCCAACACCCTCCCTGCTCCAATGGTTGGTCACCCTATCATATCCTTGAAGCTTCGATTTCGAGAACTCGGGTCCGGAGCCGTTGTTCCTGATGAAAGCATTTCTATAAATTAGGTTCCAGCCCGGGCCATCTTCTACCATCACCCCAGGTCCAAGGTTGTCCATTATCAGATTGTCATAGATCACATTATATGACCCGGCGTAAACTTCGACCCCTGTTCCCGTGTTCAATAGGAATGTATTGTTCCTGATATTGACGGATTGTCCGTAGAGGAGGCACCCGACCTTGTTATTGTTGAAAAAAGAACCCTCAACAGCATTGTTCGAGTGTAGATTTGCTTTAAAAATGATGCCGTTATTATTGGATGAAAAGTTGGAAAAACGTATATTAACATTTATAGACTGCAGGACCGATATGCCCCATATACAATCGGAGAAGGTCGAGTTCGCAACGGTGATATTCAATGAGCCACTTATCGCAACACCCACACAGGAGCCTTTGAACGATTGGTTCGAAATATGAAGGTTGGACACGTCCTTGAGAAAGACCTGACCGAAAGGTTCCGTAAGGATGGCCCCTTTCATATCACTTCCTTGGAGGAATAATAGAGGTCTTCCGTTGACCTTGTTGCCAGGTCCGACAACGATACCATCTCCATAATTAGGAAAAACCTGATCGGGCAACAACCCAAAGTAATAAAGGTTGTTACCCTCCATTACAAAATCCACATTATACCCTATCTTGAAAGGATGGAAGGTCGGCTCCTTGATTATATTTGCAGTCGTGAATGTGTTGTTCAGCAGGGTGACGGATCCACTTATGGTCGAAATAATGGGAGAATTGAGGGTCATTTTAAAAGAAGATGCATAGGAAATAATGCTTGAATGGTCCAGGTCCAGGCTCGTCATCCTTGAGATGAAATTGCAGCCTATGAACGAAACAGCGGTGCTCAAAGAACGGACATCAGCATTCCCACATCCTATTGATGTCAGCTCTGAGATAAAGGAATTGTAAACATTGTTAAGTGATATGCCGAGCTCATTGTCCATCAATTTACATCGGTCCATGAAAAGTTGGTCCATCAGGGTAAGTGATAGGGGGGATACGGTGCTCTCGATGATGACACCAGTCATGGTCAATTCATATGAAAAGCTCGCATCCAATCCGTTGTAGCAATTGGATATGGTGCAATTGGTCACTGATATCATAGGGCTGTTGTACATGATGATGGCATGGAACAATTGGTTGGAGATGGTCATGTTTTCAAGGAACAGCCTGCCACAGTCCTTGACCACTACAGCCTGTGATCCACCGTTGGCGCTCATGTTTGATAAAATGATTTTACTGGATGAAAACATGATCAGTTGACCGATCTCGCTAAGGTCGTAGCTCTGATGCATATTTTTATTGACATTCCAAATGAATTGTACACCTTTTCCATTGATCCTGTTGCTCCTCGGTATAACATTGTAGCGTACGGTCAGGGGCTCCAGAGGGAAATAGAAGCTGCAGTTCGTCATTATATTCCCGTGGAAATAATTGTTCTCAGCTTCCCCTATGGCTATGGCAGATTCCCTGCAGTCCATCATCACATTTAATGAGACATTGTTCAGGCTCGAGCCCGCCCCGAGGTTGACCCCGTCGTCGTTGTGCTCGAAGGTGGAGTTCCAGACGTTGCAGTTATGGGAATTGTCCAATCTCACACCGTGGTCGTCGTTGTCATGGCAGTGGCTGCCCGTGACTGTCACATTGTTAGAATCTGTCACGTAGATACCGAAATCGTTGTACTCCACATTGGAGCTCTCGATAAAGATGTCATCGGAGGCGGTCACATGGATGCCGTACATGTAGTTCCATGATATGTCCGAACCTTCGATCGAGACATTGCGCGAGGCTATGATGTGGAACCCAATAAGGTTCGTAGAGGCATTGCATCCCTTTATGGAGACATTGGAGACACCAAAGAGCGTTATCCCCGCCCCCTCGCCATAGTTCTTTATGACGAAACTGGTCCGAAGGACCGAGCAGTTCCCTATCTCCACATGAAGTGTTGTGTTCCCCAGATAGATACCCGATCCCCCAGAACTTCCGTTCATGACATAGTCAGCAATGATGAAGGGGGAGGTTCGTGATCCGTTCCCGCTCCAGCCGAACGCAGCGGCAGCATCCATGAGCTCCTGGTCGCTGTCAAGCCTCAACGAGGGTCCTCTTGGTCCGAGGGGTCCCAACCCAGGCAGACCGGTAACCTTGTCATCCTGGGACAAAATCGGACCGATCGGTATCAATATTGCCAGGGTTATGAAAATGACGAATGCTGACCTGGACAGACCATCACTTCCATCGTATGAGCTGGACTGGATTGATGATAATATAAACCTATTGGTTCGGAAATAGAAGCCAGCTATTGCTTTTTCATATGCCGATGTAACGCGGCAAAACATAATTAGGGGCAAATGCTACCAGAGGTCGGGCATCCCACCCCGCCTGGAGGCGATGACATGGGCCTGACCGATGAGTTCATCCGGACCGATGAGAAATATGGAGCGCATAATTACCATCCTCTACCAGTGGTGCTCTCCAAGGCGGAAGGTCCATGGGTCTGGGATGTGGAGGGGAAGCGCTACCTCGACTGCCTCTCGGCCTATTCGGCCGTCAACCAGGGCCACAGGCATCCCAGGATAGTCCAGGCCCTCAAGGACCAGCTTGACAGGCTCGACCTCACCAGCAGGGCCTTCCACAACGATATGATGGGCGCTTTCCTGAAGAAGCTCTGCGATTACACAGGGTTCTCGTCAGCCCTGCCCATGAACACAGGAGCGGAGGCTGTGGAGACCGGCATAAAGGCGGCCAGGCGCTGGGCATACCGCAAGAAGGGCGTTAAAAAGGACAAGGCCGAGATCATAGTCTGTTCCGAGAACTTCCACGGCAGGACAACGACCATAGTGGGCTTCTCGACGGACCCTGACGCCAATGATGGCTACGGACCGTTCACGCCTGGTTTCAAGATAATCCCCTTCAACGATCCAGCAGCACTTGAGGAGGCCATAACGGAGAACACCGCCGCTTTCATGGTGGAACCCATCCAAGGCGAGGCCGGTGTGATCGTGCCCGACAAGGGCTATCTCAAGGAGGTCCGCAGGATCTGCACCAAGAACGATGTCCTATTGATGTTGGACGAGGTTCAGACCGGTTTCTGCAGGACGGGGAAGAGGTTCTGCTGGATGCATGAGGACGCAAGGCCAGATATCATGCAGGTCGGTAAGGCCCTAGGCGGTGGGATCTATCCCGTATCGGGCATTCTGGCGGACAGAACGGTCATGGACGTCTTCACGCCAGGGTCGCATGGCTCCACATTCGGAGGCAACCCCCTCGCGTCGGCCGTGGGCATTGCTTCACTATCGGTCCTTGAGGAGGAGAAGCTGGACCAGAAGGCCGCTGAGAACGGAAGGGCGTTCATGGACGACCTAGCGACCATGCCAAAGGAACGCATAAAGGACATTCGGGGTAAGGGTCTGCTCGTTGGGATCGAGCTCCAATTATCTGCTGGGAAGGCAAGACCATACTGCATGAGGCTTAAGGAGGAAGGCATCCTGGCGAAGGACACCCATGCCCAGACCATCAGGTTCGCCCCACCGCTCGTAACGGGACGGGATGTGCTCGCATGGGCATCGGAACGGATAATCAGTACGCTTATGTCCTGAGGCTCAAGGTTTGAAGAGCTCGAAGACAATCCTGGCGCCGTTATGGCTGGTCTTGTCCCACATGGGTTTGGAGTTGAAAAGACCGATCATCATGGCCTTGCCCCAGCCCATGATGAACGCCGGTATCCAATGGAAGCAGAAAATGAATATCCTCATACTCTTGAACAGCAGGACGAACGGGTTCTTAGACACCTCCCTGAAAAGACCCCAGAATATGACCGGTATGAAGGCGACGGAGGCCCATATCCAAAGAAGATCGTTAACACCCGAGGATAATTCGCTCAGCGATAGCAGTGTTAGGAAGCCGAGGAGGTAGGACAGGAACACGAAACCGGGCGTCATGATCCCGGTCAGGTAGATGAGCAGATCGAACTTCAGGTACGGGGAAAGCTTTCTGCTCGTTATCACACCCGGCGCCATCTGGAGGAAGGTAAGTATGTGCCCCTGGCTCCATCTTATCCGTTGGCGGAACAACGCGCCCAGGGTGACGACCCCTTCCTGATAGACCGTTGATTCCTCGGCATATCTGATCCTACCGCCTTTCTCGTACAATCTGACCGATAGCTCCAGGTCCTCGGTTATGCTTCCCACCTTCCATCCGCCGACCTTTCTCAGTACGTTAGCCCTTGTCAGCTGGCCATTGCCTCCCAATGCAACGGCACCACCTATACAGTCCCTTGACCTCTGAACTGCCTGATTGAAGGAAGCGAACTCATCGTCCTGTACCTCTGTTAATGTATTATCAAGTCTATTGTAGATCCTTACCTTTCCCTGGACTCCATACACAGAGGGATCTTTGAAATATGAGATTGCCTTGGATATGAAATCCGAAGGCACCCTGGCATCGGCATCGAAGACACAGATGACCTCTCCTCTGGCGTACCTGAGGCCGTAGTTCAATGCTGCGGGCTTCCCCCGGTCCGGTCCAGGATTGTGCACCAGTCTGATCCTGTGGCCATTCCCCTTTCGGGGGCCCCCTATGAAAGAAATGACCTTCAATGCAGAGCCATCCGTCGAAGCATCGTCTATCACTATGATCTCGAGCCTGCTCATCCTGTTCCTCAGGTAGTCCTGACCGGCCAGGTCGTTTAGAGTGTTGACGATGACATCCTTCTCGTTCTTCATGGGGACCAATACGGACACGAGGGGTCTGTAGGAAGGATCGGGCAAAACCCTCCGCCTGTCCCAGAACGCGCCGAAGAGCGCTACAAGCGTGTAATATGACCCAATAAGGTACATGATACTGAACAGCCAGAAGACCCTCTGAGTGAGCATGGATATCGATACCAGCAACACCACGCCCGTAAGTAACATGAGACCAAGGAGGACCCACCTTTTGATCAATGGCGCACCTCCGTCGTATCTTTTCCATGTTTCCTCAACATGACCAGGGTGACAGCCCTTGTGAAGAAATTGACCACCAGTGTAATTCCAATGACCATAAGGAATGCAATGAAGAAATGTTCTGGAATTACCGTGATATCGATCAATCCCATCAACGGGACGTGGAAGACCACCCTTAGGGTGACGTAGATATAGAGGAGGACCGCCAATAGAAGGAAGGCGAGCGGGATGACCTTGAAGGCCCTACCACTGGGACCTTTCGGTTCTGCAACAATACTGCGAAAAGGAGCATTTCCTGAGACCCGAAGAGACTTCTGTGCCACCTTCGGTCCTGTCGTTTGCACCCCGGCCATAGGGGGGACTTCTCTCCTCTGTTCGTGCACATCAGGAGCTGAAAGATCCCTCCTTTCGGCCGCCCTTCTTGAAATGGATGTTCTCTTTTCCTCCTTGGACCTCTGAGCGAACCTTTCCAGGTCCTCTATTATCTGCGGGAGCTCCTCGAGATATCTCTCCAATTCCGCCCGCTCTTTCCTTCGCTGTGAGGATTCTCTATCTCTGAAGAGGCCACCCAGTCCGCCAAAGACCTCTTGCGCCCTCTTGTCCGTCAACCGCGGTCTACCGGGGTCACGAACGTTCTCAGCTCTTGCCCGCTCGTATGAGCTGCGGTGATGGTCCCTGTCCGTTTCAGGATATAATGGGATAGCCATCTTTAGAGGTTGTTCGTCTCGTGGGTCACCAAGGTCAATTTCATAGCTAGATGATATTTCAGGTCTGGAGGTATAGTAACTATGTCCAGTAACCTTTGCGGCCAAACCGATGTCACCACAGTGTTCCAACCTGTCCAATTATTTAATCATTGATGCATGTTTACCAAAAGTGATTAAAAATTGAATATAAGGTCAATTCCATCGATGTGCGATGACCGCGTCATCGATTGGGGGTTTTTTCATCCCCATCACTTATCTATCACTTCTGCCATCCGCGGCTGACCTCGGATATGAGCAGCGGGAACATAGTCATCAAGGGTGCAAGGCAGCACAATCTGAAGAACATAGACGTGACCATCCCAAGGGACAAGCTGATCACCATCACCGGTCTGTCCGGATCAGGAAAATCCTCTCTTGCCTTCGACACCATATATGCCGAAGGTCAGAGGAGGTTCATAGAATCGCTCTCACCCTATGCCAGGAACTTCCTGGGCGTCATGGACAAACCGGACGTCGATTCCATTGAAGGTCTCTCACCGGCAATATCCATAGAGCAGCATTCCGCATCGAAGAACCCCAGGTCCACTGTCGGGACATCGACCGAGGTCCATGACCACCTGAGGCTCCTCTTCGCTCGGATAGGGGTCCCTCATTGCCCTGTTTGCGGCAGGGAGATAGAGAGGCAGTCACAGGACAGGATCATCCAGACCATAATGGGATATGGTCCGCGAAAGGTCAGGGTCCTGTCTCCCATCGCCCAGGGTAAGAAAGGATCACAGAAAGAGGTCCTGGACGACCTCAGGAAACAGGGTTACCTCAAGGTCAGGATAGACGGGGTCGAGACGGACCTTTCGAGCGTTCCCGAACTGGACAAGAACAGAAAGCACGACATCATGGTAGTTCTCGACGAGCTTCAAGTAGACGAGGAGCACATGGACCAGCTGACCGAGGACATCTCACAGTCCTTGAGACTGTCCGAAGGGCTCGTCGCCATCGAAGAGATGGAGGGAAGGAAGAAGGGGGAGAGGGAGCATTTCTCCGAGAGGATGTCATGCCCGGTCCACGGGATCTCCGTCCCGGACCTGGAGCCCAGGATGTTCTCCTTCAATACCCCATTTGGTGCCTGCAAAGAATGTTCCGGTATAGGATTCACCCTGGACGTTGACCCGGAACTGGTGGTGCCGAACAAGGCCCTGTCCATTTCACAGGGGGCCATAGCCCTCTTCCGGACGGACCCTGATGGTTCCTACTCTCTGAAGTTGATAGAAGGCCTAGGACGGTCAATGGACTTCTCTGTGGATGTACCTTGGAAGGACCTTCCGCCAGAGGCGAGGAATGCCATACTCCACGGTTCCGACTCGACCTACAATGTCAGGATAACGACGCCTAGGTATGATTGGAGCCATAATGTGAAGTACGAGGGTGTCGTCCCCGTCATCAAGAGAAGGTTCCATCAGACCCAGTCCGAGATGGCCAGGGACTTCTACAGGAAGTTCCTGAGGTCGAACCCCTGCCCCTCATGTGGGGGGGCCAGATTGAAACCGACTTCCCTTGCGGTCACCGTCGGTGACATGAACATCCATGAGCTTACCCAGCTTTCCATCAAGGATTCGCTAATGTTCTTCGAGAGGCTTTCGAGCTCGTTATCCGAGAGGGATTCGACCATCTCCAAGCTGATTCTGAAAGAGGTCAGGGCCCGATTGGGTTTCCTGAGCAACGTCGGATTGGACTACCTGACCCTTGACAGACCGACAGGGACCTTGTCGGGAGGTGAGGCACAGAGGATCCAGCTCGCCACCCAGATAGGCTCTTCATTGGTCGGTGTCCTCTACGTGCTAGACGAACCCTCCATAGGCCTCCATCAGAGGGACAACCGAAGGCTTGTGGACACTCTCATCAAACTGAGGGACCTTGGGAACACGATCATCGTTGTGGAACATGACGAGATGGTCATGAGGAGCTCCGACCATATAATCGACCTAGGGCCTGGAGCGGGCCATCACGGGGGTGAGGTGGTGGCCCAGGGGACCATTGATGACATCTGCTCCTCCGAGAGGTCTATGACCGGACTCTACCTCTCTGGAAAGAGGTCCATTCAGGTTCCCAAGAAGAGAAGGAAGGGGAACGGGAAGCATCTGACGATAAAGGCCCCGACAGAGAACAACCTCAAGGGTATGGACGTCTCGATACCTTTGGGTACCTTCACATGCATAACCGGAGTATCAGGTTCTGGGAAATCGACCCTTGTAGATGAGGTCCTCCACAAGGCGCTTATGAAGCACCTTCACGGTTCTACGGAACCCCCTGGCCGGCATGAAGGTATAGATGGGCTCGAGCACCTGGACAAGGTCATAGTCATAGACCAGTCACCCATAGGACGCACCCCCAGGTCCAATCCAGCCACGTACACGGGAGCGTTCACTCCCATTCGGGACCTGTTCACGGGGACATCCATGGCCAGGGCCCGCGGCTACAAGGCGGGACAGTTCTCCTTCAATGTCAAAGGGGGAAGGTGCGAGAACTGCGAGGGGGACGGTATAATCAAGCTGGAGATGCACTTCCTTCCGGACGTGTACATACCTTGCGAGGTTTGCCAGGGAAAAAGGTACACGAAAGAGACCCTTGAGGTCAGCTTCAAGGGCAAGAACATAGCAGAGGTCCTTGACATGAGCGTCGAGGAGGCAATGGAGTTCTTCAAGAACATACCTGTTATAGGGAGGAAGCTCAGGACCCTATGGGAGGTGGGGCTGGGTTACATTAAGCTCGGTCAACCAGCAACCACTCTGTCCGGGGGTGAGGCGCAGAGAGTGAAGCTCGCCACTGAACTGTCAAAGAGGGCGACAGGCAGGACCATCTACCTTCTAGATGAACCTACCACAGGTCTCCATTTTGATGATGTCAGCAAGCTCCTAAGCGTCCTTCAAAGGCTCAGGGAGAAGGGGAACACGGTGGTCGTCATAGAGCACAATCTGGATGTTATCAAGACCTCCGATTGGGTAATAGACCTTGGTCCAGAGGGCGGGGATGAGGGTGGAGAGGTTGTGGCGGAAGGAACGCCCGAAGCGGTCTCAAGGTCCAAGAAGAGCTACACGGGGAGATATTTAAGGGAAGCATTGGATAGGCCAACTCTCCACTGCTGATGGTTTTCTCGCACCAGGATAAGGAGCGCGAATAAGATTTATACCAAATACCCGATATTGAGCCTGGTCCCATACGGAGCAGGGGGTATAGGGCAGTTGGTGGAAAAGCGCAAGGTCACGCACAAGGCCTCATGGATGGAGGAACCTGACCAGTTCAGGGTCTCCAGACCGTCGCCTCCACCGTCAGAGCGTCCTAAATGTCCCACCTGCGACATCCCGTTGAGGACCTCCCCCGAAGGCGGTCTGTTCTGCTGGATATGCGAGAGGAGATACGACCCGTCCCAGCTCAAAGCTGTCAAACCGCCCGGACCTCCGAAGGCCACCCATACCAAGGCAGGTAAGGACAGACCGGTCGTTAAAGATGAGGTCGAGGAAGAGATGGATTTCGAACTGGAAATGGAAGAGGGCTCGGATGATGATGAAGCGCCCGACGAAGAAGGGGCAGAAGAAGAGAACGCCCCTGATGTTGACGATAACGATGAGGGAACGGACGAAAGGGAGACCGAAGAGATAAAACCCATAGAAGATGGGGATGATGACGAAGAAGAGCTGGAGTTCGAGCTTGAGGAGGAGACCCCTTCTGACGATGAAGGGACGCAGGTCGGGGATGATGGTAGTAATGGTGAATTAACTGAAGATGATAAAAAAGATAGGCCTGAAAAAGAGACGGAAAGCGAAGAGGGGGAGACGTCCGAGGAGGATGAGGAGCTGGACTTCGAGGTCTCGGACGAAGAGGTCGAGGGGGAAGGGTCTGAGGACGAAGAGGAACAGGGTTCGGACGTGGAAGGGAACGAGGATGAGGAGACCGTAGAGTTCGAGCTTGAGCTTGACGGCGAAGATGAGGCCGATGGCGAAGAGGTTGTGGCGGAGGAGGAGGATGCCAGTGCTGGAGCTAAGGAACATGGACCAAAGGTAAAGAAGAGGTTCATAGACCAATCGGAGATAGAGTTCGACTGACCCTACGGTCCTCTGTTACAACAGGTCCTGACGTTCTAATATAGATGAAAGTCCAATTCCCACATCCATGGTCCCGGACATTTCGAGCCTTCCAGATGCTTGTGGGATCTATATCTTCAGGTCGGACCAGGGAACGGTCCTCTATGTGGGGAAGGCTATTGATATAAGGTCCAGGGTGAGGTCGCATTTCAACGATAGGACCAATCCCAAAGAGGCCAAGCTCTGCTCAGAGACAGTTTCCATAGATATCATGGTAACAGGGAGCGAGCTCGAGGCCCTTGTACTTGAGGACACCCTGATAAAGAGATATCTTCCCCGTTTCAATGTCAGGCTGAAGGATGATAAGTCCTATCCGTACATCGTTCTGACCGATGATGATTACCCCTCGGTGCTCCAAACACGGGGGTTGAGGCCCGGGTCCGGGGAACATTTCGGACCGCATGGGGACCCTGTGGCGGTCAGGAGGTCCTTGAGATGGTTGAGGAAGTACTTCCCTGTAAGGTCCTGCAGGAGGGACCTGGCCAAACCATCCAGGCCCTGTCTCGAGTTCCACCTCGGGCGTTGTCTGGCCCCCTGCCGCGGCGGAACGGACCGGAACGAGTACTTGAAGGCAGTTGACGGATTGAAGAGGTTCCTATCCGGCAGGAGCGGCGACCTTGTCGGCGACCTTGAGAAGGAGATGTGGCAGGCAAGCTCCGATGGTGCCTATGAGAGAGCGGCCCTCATGAGGGACCTTGTCCAGGGATTGAAGCGGATGAGGGAAGGGCAGAAGGTCCTTTTGGTCAAGGGGGGTGACATTGATATCGTGCACGTCAACGATGATGTCAAGGCCGCCTCGGTCCTGAAGGTCCGGGGCGGAAGGGTCGTGGACCTTGTCTCTTTCTTCCTTGAATCCGACGAACCACTTGGGGGCGGGGTCGAGGATTTCATAACCAGATACTATTCCGTTTCTGGACAGGTCCCTCAAAGGATCGGTGTCGAACCGTTTCCGCTCGATGATGAGGCCCTTCTTGACCTTGAAAGGTTCTTGATGGCCCGGTCAGGGAGCAAGGTGGTGGTCCGCAAGGTCAGAGGAAAGGACCAGAGGGCTCTGCACGAGATGGCAAAAAGGAACACGGATATGTTCGTTTCCAGAAAGAAGAGGGAAGCGTTGGGCGAGCCAGTCCTAGTTCAGGTCAAGGAGAGGCTAGGCCTTGCCCGGGTCCCGATAACCATAGAAGGGTTCGATATCTCGCATCTTTCCGGTAAAGGCACAGTTGCCTCCATGGTCCAGTTCCGTCTTGGAAGACCTGTCAGGTCCAATTATAGGAGGTTCAGGATAGGGACGGACCAGAACGATGATACAGCTTCAATGGCAGAAGCGGTCTCCAGGCGGTTGAGGGGGCTAAAGGAGAGGAATGAGCCGATACCGGACCTTCTGCTCATTGATGGGGGCAAGGGACAACTGAACGCCGTCCTTGAGGTCCTGGAGGCTTACGACCCTAAAGAAAGACCGGAGGCGGTGTCCCTTGCAAAACGTGATGAGGAGATGTTCCTCCCCGGCAGTCACACCCCGGTCAGATCGGTCAGGAGCGACCCTGCACTGAGACTTCTGCAGAGGGTCAGGGACGAGGCCCACAGGTTCGCCGTCTCCTATCAAAGGAAGCTACGGACCTTTGATCTTGACCTGCTCAAGGGGGTCCCGGGCATAGGGGACGCCCGGTCAAAGCGCATAATGACGGAGTTCGACAGCCTGGATGCGATCCTTGAAGGCGGTACTGAGGGGCTAAGGGAAAGGTGCTCCATACCTGAAGTTCATGCACAAAGGGTGATAGAGGCCATAAGGTCGAACAGGGTTAAAAAGGAAAAAAAAGCCCTCCAAGGCCTTTGACCGGTGCACGGCCACTAGAAAAATATTATAATTACTAGGTGCGATAGGGTCATAGTCCGGAAATCCGCTGCTGGTACCCGGGTAAGACCCGCTCTGGGTTGGAGTGATCCAAATGATATCTCGAATAGGTGCACCTGTAAAGGTCCTGATGAGCATCCTGTTGGTCCTTCTGCTGTCCGTACCCCTACCATTGCTCGGCTCGGGGGAATGGGAGGACGGATCGGGTTCCCCTCAGGTCAACGATGATGGAAATGTTGTGACGAAGGACCGGGAGAGGGTCATGAGCGATGAAGAGGTCCAGGCACTTGGCCTTGAGGTGCCCGACATGCCTTCAAGGAGCGAACCGTGGGATACATGGGAACGGTATCATTATCACCGTGGAGGGGAGAGCGGTCTTGCAGTCTATCACCCCGAGGGGAACAGGATCTTCGTCTATGGTGGCGGCAGCCATTCCTGGAGCCAGCAGCAGGGGGTTTGGTCCCATTCCGCCTATGACGACCTGTTCTATTACGATCTTAGGACGAACAAGTGGATATCCCTGGAGAGGGTGAAGAACCCAGGGGCCAGGGTCAGCTTCTCGTATGCGGTGGATGAGGGGAATGAGAGGTTCTACATCTACGGCGGCTTCAAGGACGGGTCCATGGCGAACGACCTCTGGTTCTTCAATATGTCATCCATGCAGTGGAGCAGCACGATGTTCAACGGTTTCACGGTCAGGAGGTCCGATGCACCAATGGTCCTGGACATGACTGAGGGTACATATGGTCGGCTCTACGTCCACATGGGCAAGGACGACGATCCCAACGATTACTATGTGGACAATCTAACTGGGTTCTACAAGGTTAACCTGGATTCACCAGGGTATACCATTTCCCCTCTCGAGGACGGGTGGAACGATGTTGCCAGGGATGGGTTGCAGCCCAGGTTCGAACATAGCATGTGTATAGACGAGTCCAGCAAGACCATCTACCTGTGGGGTGGGATGAACCAATCAAGGAACTACCTTAGGGAGTTCTGGTCCTATTCAATTGTATCCAACACCTGGACGGAGCTGACCGTAGATCCTGCAATGACTCTTCTGTACGGAGCTAAGCTCTTCTACAGGTCAAGGGATAAGACCGTTTATCTTTACGGAGGGAGGAACGCAACGACAGGTCTTACGGTCTCGAACTTCCTCTTCGGTTACAGCACCGAGTCTAACACTTGGTCCTTGAAGGGGACCATGAATCGGATCAATGGAAGGCTGCTTTTCGGCAACCATTATTCCAATTCGGCGGACAGGTTCGTTGTATCAGCGGGAAGATACTATTATACTGGTTGGGGCGGACAGGCCACCGCGACCCAATACAGGGACCTGAACTTTCTAGATCTCTCGACCATGATATGGACCGCCTTTCCGAACAATGTCAGCTATTCCAGCGTAACCAATGGGATCTTTGCGCTCGATAAGACCCGACAGAGACTCTGGTACGTCGGACCGAACACAGCACAGAACGGCAGTGCCTACACCTATTACTGGGACATACTTGATAGGAACTGGAAGGGCCTCTTCTACAACAAGGGGACGGAACAACCGGGTTCAAGATCGAGCGCTGGGTTCGCCTTCGATGAGAAGAACCTGACCGTCTATATGTTCGGTGGTGGGTTCACTCAAGGCCAGTGGCCCAATACCAGGTACTATGACAGGGCCGACCTCTGGAAGGTAGACCTTAGGACACAGGTCTGGACCAAGCTCTTCGATACCGCAGGGCCAGGAAAACAGCAGGGTTTCGATATGGTGTTCTCCCCCAATGACGGCAATATATTCTTCTTCGGAGGGGGCTTCCACCCTACGGAGAGTTCCGATCTTGAGGCAAAGGGGGACCTCTTCAGGTTCAATCCCAACACCAACAGCTTCACTAAGATGCCACCGGTCGGAACGGTCCCCACCAAGAGGTACGCAGCGGGACTGACCATGGTCCCCGATATGAACGGTTTCTTCATGCTCGGCGGGGAGGACCCAAACGTTACTAACAACAAACAGTACAGGGAGCTATGGTTCTACGATATAGGCAAGAACAGCTGGACCCAGTTAAGGAGCGTCACCTCGCCCCTCAACTTTCCCAGACTGGACTATGACCCCCTTGTCAAGGAACTTCTGCTCACCGGAGGGGACGATTCCATCATCCAGCGGTACAGGATACTCGAGAACGTATGGTACAACTACGACCCGGACATCAATCCGGGGACAATGAACGGGAACGCCCATTACTTCGACGCCGTTAACAGGGACCTATGGGTCTATGCCGGTGGGGCCAAGGCCGGGATCTGGAAGATGGGGATACCAAGAAGGCTTGCTATCCAGAACGCGTTTTTCAAGGACCCAGAGGCTGGCAAGGATGTGGCCTATGCGATGTTAAGGCCTTATACGTTCGGGACCAAGGTCAAGGTGGTCTCAAGCCCCAACGAACTTTCAAGGATAACCTTGGATTTCTCCCACAGGAAGGGTTCCTATGTCCTCCATTACAATTATACCGAGGATAAGCTGGGCAACAATGCCTGGACCGAGGTGGACCTGGGCGATTATGCCGAGCTGGTCGGGGTTCCGACCGTTACTTGGGACGGCCTCTTTGTGACCGTAGAGGTCCGGGTGCTGTTCCACTGGAACTTCTCTTCCAAAGGGAACAAGGTGGACCGGACCTTGTTGGTCAGGGTCAACGGGGTAAATGTGGCCAAGGACCAGCTGCTCGTACCGGAGATATTGACCGTCATGAACCAGGTAGAGCTTAACGGTGCGCTCAAGGTCAGTGCCGCGGTACAGGGCAATCTTTCCGAGGGCGACTGGGTCACGGCATCCGAGAACCTGACGTTCTCTGGTCCCATCGTCAGGTACAAGGGAGTGAACCTCTATCCTCCGGTCAACACCTATACTTTGTCCCTTTGGGAGGAAGATGAAAGGAAATGGGACCTTGTAAAGGAACCTGGCATCCCCATAGGTATCACTCTATCGGCCTCTGAGAACTCTGAGAAAGATGCTACTTATACCCTCAATTTCACAGGCACCAACCCCGAATCAGAGGTGCATAACATCCAGTTCAATCTGAGCGTTGACGGTGAGCTCCCTTCAGCCCCCTCATATCTGGTGCTGCATGCCGATAACAAGGACGACACCAGGACGTTGTATGACAACGATAGGGAGGTTTTCCTGAGCTGGCAGGGGTCCAGGGAGGACCTGTCGGGGTTGAAGACCTATTATTGGGCCTTCACCGATGGCGGCCTTACAAGGCAGGGGACCGCAATAGGTATCGTTCAGGAGACAGTGGTCGAGATGCCCACGAACGGGAACAATACGGTCTATGTTTGGGCAGAGGACAAGGTCGGGAACATAGGACCTGCGGAATCCAAGTCCATTCTCATAGATGAGGGGCCTGTGATATTCAGGGTGCTGAGCCCAGACCTGAACCTGACCATCCCTTACCAGACCATAATCCTCGAAGTGAACATATCCGACATAGGTGGTTCCAAGATCATTTCCCAGACGATACAGTACAGGCTCACCAATGACGGTCAGAACAACGTGGACATGTGGACCGGTGCTGCTGCCTGGAAGGACCTCTCGGAGCTGCATACCAACTTCCAGAAGGAGAGCTACCAGTTCCTGCTCAAGGTCGGTCAGGGCAAGCTTCCAAAGCTCAATGACCATGAGGAGAACTTCGTCCAGTTCCGATGCCGTGACGGTGCTGGGTCGGATTACGAATCGCAGATCTTCAACATCAAGGTCGATACAACGCTCCGTTTCCCTATGGTGACCCTACTCGGACCACTGAACGGAACGGTCTTCACAAGGGCGGACGATATCCAGCTGACCTGGGAGACAGATTTCTTCCTACCAGGAGAGGTCAGTTACAAGTTATATATATCCAGGACCAAGAGCGAGGTCGTCAATCATATGACCAGGGCCAGCTTCGATGTGTTCGCGACGGATTACAGGCCTGTCTGGGCGACCCACGGTACCTATTACTGGACCGTCATACCTATGGCCAGGGGCGAGAAGGGGAACACCACCAATGGCATCTTCAACTTCCAGCTGGACAATAGGGGAGACTACGATTTTGATCTGTCCGATGATACCGATGGAAAATTGAAGGTCCAGGTCGGGAAGGGTTCCAATGTAAGGTTCCAGATACTGAACAAAGGGCAGGAAACGGCATACATCAGAACGGACTTCGATCAGATCCCACAGGTCAGGAACACGAGCTGGGAATTGGGCGACAGGGTCTCCCCCCAGAACGAGCTCATAGTCAACCCGACCGAGGAGGTGGAGATCACATTCATCTTCGAAGTACCGCTCGAGGCCCTACCAGGGACCTATAACATGAGCTTTACCTTTACGACGCTCAGGGGCATCAGCAAACAGGTGAACATCACCCTTGAACTGACACCCCAGGACCCAATAATCGAACCTACCCCCACTGAGGTGGACCCAACGTACATCATAATCGGCTCCATCATAGGGGTCATCCTCTTGCTCGCAGTGTTGGGCCTATTGTATCTTTTCGTGATCAAAAAGAAACCCAAGTCCAAGCTCTCAGATGAGCAGATAGAGAACAAGCTCGATAACGAGCTCGTAGTGGGCAGGGACCGTTCCTTTGGTCTTGCCCCGGCTCCCCAGGGCCTCAGAGGTCAGACCGTTACAAAGTCCAAGGTGAGGACAGGGAAGCTCGATGAGACCCCCGTCGAGGATGAGGACATACCTGAGATAGACAGCTCAGAGGTAGAGGAGGTCAAGCTCGTGGAGGAGACCTCCGAGGATGCCTGGATGAACATTGTCGCGGCCGAGACCGTTGAGATGACAGAGGAGGAGGAAGTGGTGGAAAGCAAGGTCGCGGACGATTCCAAGGGAAAATCCCTAAAGGACCTCCTCTCCGAGATGGCAGAGGATGTCGAAGATGGACCTTGATGAACGGTCACTAAAGAACAACTAACCAGTAAGGTCCTTATGGGCCATGATTTCAGGGAAGTTGACCTATCTTGCATCAATGTGGCCTATAGGCCCATATCATCGACAGAGGGTCCGACTATGGCCAGTCCCTCCTTGTCTATATCGATGATGTACTGCTTCATTGAGTGCTGGTTCTGCCTCATCTTGATGACCTCGATATAGCGCTTCTTCCCCTCAAGGGTCCTTCTTATCCCAAGCTCTATGACCCCGTCGGCGAGGAAGTTCTCGTCCTCCTTGACAAGATAGCTCGTCTCTCGGGGCATCTCCTTAAGGATGAACGAGGTGAGGTCGTTGTCCCTGAGCATCTTGAAGAAGTAGTATATGCGCTTCCTGATCAGGTAGTCGTTGTCCATCTTTGTCAGGGTGTAGAGGGCGTTGAGGGAATCCAGTGCGAAAACGGAGAAGGCCTCTCCCCTCTCCTCCTTGGTGGACATTATGAGCTTCTCGGTAAGCTCAAGGAAGTCAGTGTTCTCCGATTCCTCCCTGTACATCTCCCTGGTCCTGTTGTAATCCGCAATGAATATCCTCTCGTTGGGCTTGACCCCCATGGACTTGAGGTTCCTCAGCAGGGATTCCTTGGACTCCTCTATTGTGGCATACAACCCTATCTTCTTGGGATTGTTCTCCAGATACTTGGACATCAGCGTATAGGTGAAGGTTGACTTCAAAGTCCCGGTGTACCCGGAAACAATTATGATCATCCTTTCGTAGCTGTTGGTCCTGAAGATCTTCTCCAGGCCCTTTATGGTGTTCTGGAACATGTTCACAGCTCCTTTTGATGTCATTAATGCACTTAAGCATCGAACAATCGTTGTTCTTGATTAAAAACATATCGGGCCAAATCCCATGGTATATCCCTTTGACCTCTTGGTGCCAGCATCCCAACGATGGTCATATAATAGGGTTGTTCCATCTGGACCCATGGACGATCGCAGGCTGAGGTTTTGGGGCCTAATGGCCGCTCCATTGGCCTTTGTCGTCCTATTGTTGGTCCTCTGCCTGGTCTGGCCCGAGACATTCTGGGACAGGTTCATCTGGAAGTACTACTGGTCACCCATAGTCGCTGATGCGGGGGGTGATGCCGGTGGGGCCAAATCCGAATATAACTGGGTCGATACGATCACATATGGTATAATTCTGGCCCTCTCGGCGTTCCTGATTAACAAACTGTTCATTAAGAGGGACCTCAGGGTTGGCCTGCCGTTCTTCGTTGCCCTCTCCCCTATCATACTCATCGGGTCGGCGACCAGGGTCCTTGAGGACATGGAGCTGTTCAACGAACCGCTGCAATACCTGTTCATATCGCCCATCATCTACATCTTACTAGGTGTCCTGACCCTGGGGTCCATCATAGTATCGGAGGTAATGGAACGGAAATGGCCCGAAGGCGGGCGGGACCAGAGGTACGCATCTGCCCTTTTCATCATGGTCCCATCGCTCCTGGTCACCTTGGTCATAGTTGCCGGGAGAGGGTGGTTCAACGAGGGCATATCGGTCCTGCCTGTCCTTATAATAGGGGTATTGGCCGCCTGTACAGTACTGCCTGTCAAAGGTCAGCTCAAATGGGAAAGGCTCGTCCTAACGATATGGCTAGAAGTGCTTACCTTCGTTGTCTATCTGTATGTTCAATGGGTGATGCAGGGCGAGTGGTTCGACCATTACGTTGAGCTGAACCGTGGTATCTCTCCAACAACACATCTGGGATCTGGTGCGGTGATCATCCTTTTCATGCTCGGTGCGACCATTCTCATGGGCGGCCTCATGTTCATGACATTCAGGAGGTCCAAAAAATACGTGGGCATATTAAGCGGGGTCAATGTCTTCATATTAGCGGGCCATATGCTGGATGCCTCCGCTACCTATGTAGGGATAGATCATTTCGGCTACTCCGAGAAGCATGTCCTACCATCTTTCCTTATCGAAAAGACAGGTACAGCCCTTGTCATGTTCCCGCTGAAGCTTTTGTTCCTAATCCCAGCATTCATCATTATCGATGTGGAACTAGAGAAGGAATCCAAGGTGAACCCTCATCTGATGGCCCTTGTGAAACTCACAATGCTCGTGTTGGGTGCCGCCCCTGGAGCACGGGACCTGATAAGGCTGGCACTCGGGGTTTAGGAAAAGGACAAGAGCGCGGATTGCTCCGCGCTCTTTGGCGGTCCGTCCTTAGGTGATGAGAGATGGACCGCAGCGGATGGATGGATACATATGTATCATCGTTCCAATATGGTATTAAAACCTTTCAGCACATGTGCAAGGAGAGGTCCCAGATATGATCAGGTCTGGGCACCCTTCCGCTTCAGGGCCTGGACAAGGGATTTCCCGTACTTCTGGGCCCTCACCTCGCCGAAGCCGCGGACCGATCTCAGCTCGCCAGCGTCAGTGACCCCCCTGTTGACGATCTCGACCAGGCTTATGTTGGACGCAATGCAGTAGGGGGGTAATCCCTCCTCCTTGGCAAGCCTGTTCCTCTCTTCCCTGAGCCTCTTATAGGCCTCCTCGTCAAGAGGGACCGAAAGCTCCCTTGCCGGGAGAGGCCATGGGATCATGGCCGGGACCTGGTCGCCCTTCTTCATTGCGTTCAGGCCCCTTTTGGTGAGGACGAGCCGGGGGAACTCCGTGTCCTCCACCTCGAGCATACCCAGCCTCATGAGGGATTCCAGGAAATCCAGCACCTGGTCGCTGTCCAGCAGGGAAAGCCTGCCGTAGTAGTCCCTCAGGCCCCTTCCTCTCCCGAGGATGTAGCCCGGGTCCTTTCCACGCAGAACCCTTGTGAGCCTTGTCTTTCCTATGCCGTCCTTGCAGCCGGACACGGCTTCCAGGATGACCCTGGACACGGTGTCTTCGAAGTCCCTCTCTATCACGTAATCAAGGAGCTCCTCACCACCTACAGCGGATATGTTCATTTTTTCTGCCTCCGTTCTGTCTGTTCTTTTCGTACCGCCGAACGATAGCGGAACGATGGGGTATCGATGCGAGGAGGTATTTAAAAAAAAAGGGACCGATGCCGAAAGAAAGAGGGCCAAAGGAAAGTTATCACACCTACGGTGTGATCAGGGTCCGGAACTATTCTTACCCATCATCCTCTCCTCGAACCTGCCCATAAGGTACAGGAGCAGGGCAAGGACCGCAATGATAGCGATCCCCACCCATATAGAATAGAAGTTCAGAAGGACCATGATGACACCCGCTATCACGACACCAGCCGTTATGAAGAGGAAGGACCTCTTCTTCTCGAGCTTGAGCAGATAGGCGACCAGCGTGCCGGTCCAAGCCCCTGTAAGCGGGAGCGGGATCGCGACGAAGAGCATGAGACCGAGCATACCCCATACCTGGAGCTTGACCTCGCCCTTCTTCCTCGTCCTTTCGAAGAGCCAATCGAAGAAGGAATTGAACGGTTCGAACCTCCTGAGGAACCTCTCGATGAAAGAGAAGAACACCATGATGATAGGGATGGGGATAATGTTACCTATCACTGAAAGCAGGAAAGATTCCATATATGATAGCTTAAAGACGTTTATTGCCGCTGGCAGTGCCCCTCTGAGCTCTATGATCGGGAGCATTGCTATTACCACCGTAGCTAGGTATTTTCCCCACAAAGGCAGGCTCCCAAGGGTCTCCATCAGGACCTCAGCGAGCGACGACATATCTCATTCCTCGAACAATCTCGCCGTCATCCAGTCAGGGTCGAACGGGATGAGGTCCGGGTATTCCTGCCCCGTTCCAACGAAGAGGATCGGTCTTCCTATGGTATATGCTATGGAAAGGGCCGCGCCCCCCTTTGCGTCCGCATCTATCTTGGTCAGTATTACCCCGTCTATCCCTACGGCCTCATCGAACTTCTGCGCCTGGATTATTGCATCGTTCCCGGCCAGGGAATCCCCTACATAGATGATCATTGAGGGTTTGGCCACCCTCTTTATCTTCTTCATCTCGTCCATGAGGTTGATATTGGTCTGCATCCGGCCTGCCGTATCCAGAAGGACCACGTCCTTCCTCCTGGCCTTTGCATGCTCGACCGCATCGAAGGCGACGGCTGCGGGGTCCGCCCCCGCTTTGTGCTTTATGAGCTTGAGGTCGAGCCTCTGAGCATGCTTTTCCAGCTGTTCGATGGCCCCTGCCCTGAACGTGTCCCCTGCTGCCAGGATGCAGCTGTACCCGTTGTTCTTGAGCCTGTAGGCGATACGGGCTATCGCCGTGGTCTTCCCGGTCCCGTTGACCCCAACGAACATGATCACCACGGGTTTTTCCACGTTCTTTATGTAACTGTCGAAGTCCACTGTCTTGACCGAGAGGACCTTCCTGATGGCGGACCTCAGGGAATCGGCTATCGCCAGGTCCAGGTCAGTGCCCCTGCTCACTTTGACCCCGGTGAGCTCCTCCATCATGTAGCTCTTGATCCTCTCGACAACCGGCTGGGCCACATCCGATTCCAGGAGGGCCAGCTCAAGATCGAAGAGCACCTCCTCGAGCTTACCCTCGGATATCCTCTTCCCGAAGATCCCTCCAGAGTCCTCCATAAGCGAGCCCTCCCCTTTCAGGGCGGCCTCGCCTGCGAGCCCGGACCCGTCCATGGAGGTCCTGAGAGATATATCCCCCTCGCCCTCCCCTGACCTGGGCCCTATATCATGGTCGACATCCTTATCCTTCCTGGTGAAGAGCTTCTTCAGGAACTTGCTCTCTTTCTTCTTGGGAGCATCCTTTTTCTTGGAAGGTGTTGGAGCGGCCTTCCCCTCATCTAGGTCCTCCTTGGCCTTCTTCTTGAATATGTTGAGCTTCTCCTTCAGGGCATTGAACATCTGTCTCACCGGTTCTAGAACGTTCCATCGGGGCCATCGCCCTGCTGCGTTCGCATGCCGTATAGCTCCTGGGTCCTAGCTGCCAGTTCCTCGTACCTGCCCAGCAGGTCCTGCATGGCCTTTTCCATGGACTGGAGCGTCTGCCGTAGATTGTCCATGGAGGTCGCAAGCCTCTTTGCGGCTTCCTCGTTGGAGGTGGTTATCATCAAACCTGCCCCATGGTCCAGGATACAGGAACCTCCAGCGTCAATGTTTGCCTTGACAAGGACAGAGGCGCCAAGGGGGACAAGGACGCTCCTTTCGTTCCTGCTCGTCAGGTCGGTCAGCACGTCTATGGACCTCTGATGGTCCATTATTACCGCCTGGACGGACTGTGCCTGGGCGCGGAGGTTCTCCATTTGCCCCTTGAGATGTTCCAATTGGGCCATTCCGAGCTCCAGCTCCTGGCCATTGTCCTTCTGCTCTGTCATGTCAAGCGCTCCTATGGGCCGGGACCGTTATCATGCCCGGGCGGGGAAGTAAAGGAAGGAGGGGGCCGTAATTAAAATGTTCGCTGGCGGGTTTGATGACCCGGAAAATGGGGGCCGGGTGATGGCCGTAAGCCTCCTTCTGTTACCCCCGCCGTTTTACGGGACGGGGCTGGCGACATTGACCTTTGCGCCCTACCTTCCGATCCCAAGACGGGTCGTATCGGACATTTGGGCTTGCTCCCCGGAGGGTTGGCCGTTTCATCCGATCCGCATCGACGTCAGGGTCGGACCCATCATCCCGTTGGATGCGGCGGTGCCGTTTCTGCTCCATTGCCGGTGCTCTCGCACCCCCCTTGGAAGGGGCTCCAGTGTCTTGAGGAGGGAGGACTTTCCTCAGCGGTCGTCAAGGGCCACCGTCGGTCGCCCACCATCTCCCGGCAAAGCGACCGAGGTATTATTTGTTATTTAAAGGTTCAGACGGAGCATGGTCTTGGCCGACCTTCAAGAACGCAGTATTGGGCAAGGCCATTACAAAAGTGTTCATCAATTCAATAGGAAGTCATCCTTCTCGAACAATCTCTCGATATCAAGGTTCTCCTCAAGGTAGTTGACCATCCTCTTGAGATGCTCTTTTTCGATGCTTCCCCTAATATCTATCCTGATATCGTGAGTGAAACTTGAATGGGACCGATTTACTGTGACGAAGACCTCTGCATCCTTGCTCTCCCTCTCAATGACCCTGGCATGGGCGGAATCTATCTTCTGACCCTTAAGGCGGAGTTCGCCTATACCGTTCAAGACCTTTTTGAGATCGTATTCCAGTTCCGGATGTTCGTAAACGAGCTCTTCGTTGAGCTTAAGCTCGGCCAGGTTCTTGAACTTCGCCTTCGAGAGGGCCCTTAGGACCTTCTCGGTGACCGAGAATACCTCGAAGTCCGAATCTTTTGGGTGGATACCTAGAACCGACATGAACGCTTCTATGAGGTTCTCGTCCTTGTCCAGGTCCTTCGCGATCAGGTCGATGTATATAGACAGGTCCCCGACCTCCGTGGATGAGCGATGATGCTTCTTGATCCTCATCTCATGAAGGGTCGTTGGATATTCCGATGATGGGAAAATACCGGGGTATAAGCCCTCGATCCTTGCGGAATGCCTATCGGACCCACCGGATACGGACCTGATATCCCGATCCACACCATATGGTTTGGATTGTGACATGATGCCCTCGTAGGTGATGTGTTCTTTTATAACCTACCCTACCCTTAATAGGAGCAACTACTTATGAACGTAGTTGATATCACTTTTTTATTGTTCATTGAGGTCAATGGTTGACATGCTTTCATTTTCGCGCTACCTCGAAGGGATGATTTGCATCTACCTAACAAACCTATTTTATAACTTTAGGGGTACACTCTAAGGATCGATAAAATCTTGTTTTGTAGGTGTAGCGTTGCATGTATGGCATTGGAAAAAAAACGACGGTATGGAACAGCTCACGACAGTTTCTTCAAGCTCTCCAGCAGGTCCTTCATCTGGAACGGTTTTCCCAGGAACTCGGATGCTCCCACCTCTATGGCCCTCTCCCTTACCGTTGAATCCGCGGAAGC
This sequence comes from uncultured Thermoplasmatales archaeon, assembly GCA_964563055.1. Classification (GTDB taxonomy): domain Archaea; phylum Thermoplasmatota; class Penumbrarchaeia; order Penumbrarchaeales; family Penumbrarchaeaceae; genus JALOTP01. Next base: position 195,369 of record CAZLVP010000001.1, read on the forward strand.
GAAGACGATCCTTGCACGGGGGTCCATTGACAGTATCTCTATGGTCGAGTCCACCCCGTCCTTGTTCGGCATCCTATGGTCCATAATGATGATATCGGGCTTCCTATCGAGCTCCGAGAACAGCTTCACCGCCTCATTGCCGTCGAAGGCCTCACCAGCTATGGAATAGCCGTAGAACTCCAGTATGTCCCTGTAAAGCTGGTGTATGAAGGGTTCGTCGTCCACTACCAGGACCGATGTCACTGGCTCACCTCCAAAAGCGTTATCCTGAACCTCCCTCCGGTCCACCGGGACCCCTGTACGGGTGGTTCGTAATCGATCCTGCCCCCGAACATCTTGGATATCCTTCCGCAGAGAACGAGCTTCCCCTTCTTCGTTCCCTTATCACCGGAACCATTTTCGAACAGTCCCTCATGTTCCTTTTCCGAGAGGGGTACGAAATCCCCTGACAACACCAACTGCACCTTGCCATCCATTGGCGGTTCGGTCTGGGCATGGACATTGAGCTTTCCACCCCTGGCCCTCCGGAACATGAAATCCAGAAGGAAGATGAACATATCGACAACCAATCTGCTCCCGTTCACCTTCAACCCCTTCGTTATCCCCGATGTATCGAGCTCGATCTTGGCGTTCCTGTTCACGTTCGAGAAGGATTGGTAGGATTCCACCATGACCTTGTAGAGCCCCTGCGGAACGGAAGGGGCATCGTTCCCCTCCACCACCTCCATGGTCCTGATGAGGTTGCTCGACATCCTCACATAGCTTAGGGCCTCCTCAAGGAACCTCTTTTGTAGGTCGGTAGTCTCAGGGAGCATCTCCATGAGCTCAAGGTAACCGAACACACCCTGGTTGAGGTTCTTCAGGTCGTGAGTGATGAGGTCCAAGTAGAACCCGGACCCGCTCCCTTCATTACCAAGATCACCTTCGTTCAAGCCATGCCACCTGCTCAGTTCATACCCAGGAACATATTTCCAGGCCATTATTGGTTTATAAATTATAGGGAGTAAGTATCTAACAACGATAAAATCGGACCATGTCAGGTAATTCAGAGAACTGGCAGGACCGAGGTCAAGAGCGTGTCCGTCTCCTTCAGGAACCGTATGACCGTCCTGGTAGCATGGTGCCTCTGGACCTTGAAAACCTCTGAGACCGATGAGATATGCTCGTGCGGCCTCTGGATGTCCGTTGGCACCCTGTCCCCTACGGTAAATGCCCCTTCCTCTGGTCTTCCCAGCGTTACCCAGTTCCTGACCATTGGGACCGCGGGATTGGACCTGAGCTCGGAGATAGAGGCCTCGTACTGATCTCGAGCGTTCTCGTCGTTGGGTCGGGGCGTCCTGCTGGACATCTTCCTCAGCTTCTTCCAAAGTGTGAAAAGATGTTCACATCTGGCCCCGAGCATCTCAGGATCCATGGACCCTGTCACCCACATGATGAACCGCAGGTCGGCCAGATCGGCCTCGTAAATCTCCCTGGCCCGTTTCCCAGCGGTGTATTCCAGTCTGATTATCCCATCCTGGATCTTCTTGGTCCCTGTCAGGGTTATCCTAACAGCCTCCGAGGTGTTCCTCAGGTGGGTCCCACCGCAGGCTTCCGTATCCAGGCCGTCCACACGGACTATCCTCAGCTCCTCGCCAGGGACGGCACCGCCCTGATAGAGCCTGAACCCGAACCGGGATTCCGCCTCGTCCCTTGGAAGTATCATGGATTCGACCGGTATGGCCCTGGATATGATGTCGTTGGCCCCCTTCTCGATAGCGGCCAGCTGCTCTGATGTGAGTGTATCGTAGTGGGTTATGTCCAGTCTGCCCTTCTCCTCGGTCTTCTCTGCCCCGGCCTGCCAGATATGATTGCCAAGGATGGACCTGGCCACGCCGTTTATTATGTGCGTTGTCGTATGATGCTGCGCAAGCTGCAACCTTCTTGCCCTATCTATGGACCCCAATGCGGTCACACCAGGCCCCCATCCCGATAGGTCCCCTTCCACCTTGTGGACTATGAGGTGGTCCTGCTTGAACACATCGACGACCTTGAGCTCTGTAGACCCTTTAATAGAACCAATATCGTGGAGCTGACCACCGGATGTGGGATAGAACGCAGTCTCCTTTAATAGGACACAACCGTCAACCACCTCCAGCACCTCCGAGGAGAACTCGAGCTTGAGATAATCATGATAATAGAGGACCTTGGTCGGAGGGTGCTCCCCGAAGGGTACCATTACCTCCTTGTGGGTCTGGGCCTGTGTCTCTTTCTTCTCATGCAGCTCGGTCACCCGCTTATAGAAATCATGGGGGACCTCTATGTCCACACCCGCTTTCACAATGAGGTCTGGAGTGATCCCTTGCGAATCGTAGAGTGTGACCAGATCATCGATCGTCACCGGCCTTCCCTGAGCTTCCCTCTCTTTCAACCTGGAGACAGTGGATGCCGCCTTCTCCCTGGTGGCCTTGTACTTCCTCGTCTCATGTTCTATGATCTCTCTGACCTCGTTCACGGATCCCAGCATCTCAGGGAACTGGGGTTTGAGGTATTCCGCATGCCACCGGCAGACCTCGCCCAGGTCTATGTCCCAGCCGTACCTCTCTATGAAGTCCATGGCCCTGCGGAATATCAACCTTAGGTTGTAGCCTCCACCAGAATTGGAAGGGAGCCCACCATCGGTCAGGGCGAAGAGGAGCGCCCTGGAATGGTCCGCTATGGAATACAATCCAGCATGGACCATCACCGTCCCCCTAAGCTCTTTCTCATCGGTCCCTATTTTCGACGAGATGGACCTCCAGACCTTATCGACATCGTCCACCTCGTCCATATTGAGGAGGGCGGAATATGGGAGGAACCTGGTCAATAGGTCCTTCTCCGACCCATGTTCCGATATCCCTCCTATCCTGAACAGCTCTCTCATGACCGTAGGGAAGTTGGGTTCGTACGCGGTAGGGGTCCCATGGGAGAACCATGCTGGCCTCTCCTGCCCCATACCCATGTCCAGGACCCTTATGTCCAATCCCTTGAGCGTATCCCCGTCCCTCTCGTACATGGTATAGACCTGGTTACCTATCTCCAGACCCCTAGAGAAGAACTCCAAAGAGCAGCCAAAGTTCCCCCCGCCGGCCCATGCATCCTCGTGATAGACGATGTCCTTGAGAGGAATCCCCATTCCCTCGATCAACCAGGCGTGGATGTCCTCGAAGTACTTGGGCTGGTCGAACCTCTCCTCAGGAACGAATGCATGTTGCCCGATCATTATGAAGCCGGTATTGTGCCTTCCTGTTATCCCTACGTTATCGACATCATTGAAACGGAGGCAGGTCTGGGGCACAACGAGAGGGTTGGCAGGTGGTCTGACAGCCCCTCTGACGACATAGGGCTGGAAATCGGTTATGGACGCAAGGGTGAACTCGGATGTAGGGTTCCATCGGGATATGGACGGATATCTTTTGATGGGTGTGTAGCCTCTCTTCTCGAAGAGCTCTGAGAACCGCTTCCAAACACCTATGAAGTCCATCCTGTGCTCGCAGCTCTTCCTGCCTATGAAGGAATATCCACCTTCACATGCAGGTTCGCCGCATGTGGTCCTATCAGGGTCAGCGCTCCAATATCTCGTACCGCACTTGGGACACTGTCCCCTTTCAAGGCCGATCTCCCTCATGGTGACGGAGGGGAAGAACCTATCCGGGTCGGAGGATGCCTCCTCCTTGACCCTTTTTTTCATCTCTTTCTCCGAAAGCATGTGACCTTCCCCCGAACCGTCGGTCAATATCATATCTCTTGCGCTTGCCCCCGTCATTGGACCTTTCCCGGCAGGAACACTTCTTTGGGGGCCTTCAGCTCGAGCCTGAGCCTCTTCATGGCTATCTCGACGAGCTGGTATATCGGGTCGTACATCTGGGAGACGGGAGGGTTGTAGGACAGCTCTGAGTCCATAAGGTCCGAAAGCGTCATCCTGGCCTGTATGGCAAGGGCGAAAATGTTCGCTCTCCAACCGGCCCCCTGCTCGCCTATCGCCTGGAAGCCTAGGATGCGTCCGTCCCTTTCGTCTGCGACGACCCTGAGGGTGATGTCCGGGCAGTCTGGCATATAATGGGGTTTGATCTCTTTCTTGGTCGAGATCGATTTTGCCTGATAGCCCAGGGCAAGGGCCTGTTCTAAGGTGTATCCGGTCGTCGCTATCTCCAGCTTCCCTATCTTTGTCAGGAAGGTGTTGAGGACACCGGCGTACTCGGCGTTCCCGCCGGCAGCGTTTGTCCCGGCCACCATACCCTGGCGGAAGGCGGAGGTGGCAAGCTGCATGGTGGCGGGCGACCTGTCGAGCCTTGAATAGGTCTGGACCAGGTCCCCTGTTGCATAAATGCCCTTGACCGAGGTCTCCATGCGGTTGTCAACGACAACACCCTCCTTGGTGACCGCACAACCTGCGCCCTTAGCAAGCTTGGTATTGGGGCTGGTACCCACTGCCATGACCACAAGGTCGCATTCTATGGTCTCTCCGGCTATCAGCACGGACTCGACCCGTTCGGTCCCGTTGATAGCATCTATACCCTTTCCGAAATGCACTTTTATACCGAGCTCGGTGAGGTGGTCGGTCACGAGCTTGCCCATCTCCAGGTCGAGATTGCGGGGGAACGGTGGCGGTGTCCTCTTGGTTATATGGACCTCCAGCCCCCTCTCCCTTAGAGCGACTGCGACCTCGAGTCCTATGGCCCCTCCACCAACGACAACTGCCTTCTTTCGAGGTGCTGCGAGCGCGGCTTTCAGGATGTCCGAGGAATCGTCTATGTTAGAGCAGAAGTACACCCCCTTGCCCAGTAGCTCCCTGGCGCCCTGTATGGGAAGGTTCTGGGGCACTGTCCCGCTGGAGAGTACAAGGGAGTCGTAATGGACGATCTTGACCTCACCCCCCTTCAGGTCCTTCACCTCGAGCGTCTTAGATGCTGGGTCGATCTTTAAGACCTCGTGGGACAAGAGCTTCGATAGTTTCCCCTTGACCTCGGGCACAGCATGTTTCAGGTGTTCGAAGTCAGGAACGACACCCTCTATAACGAAGGGGAGGCCGCATGGAGAGAACTGGTCATAGTCCCTCTTCTCGATGATGGTCACATGGCATTTCCTGTTGGTGTTGAGGGCGCTCTTGGATGCGTAAAGCCCGCTTGCTCCAAGCCCCACAACTAATATCTCCATCGCTACCTCTTCGGTCATGGATATACTTCCTTGGAAGGTATTTGGGAGATAACAGCAATGACAGGTCCCATATTAATCTATACATTCAGGTGAGAGCACGATCCATGGATAACGACAGGTCCATAGTATCCATGACCGTGGTTTTAAATAGCGCTTAAAGCTCAAGAGGGAGCACGCTAGCCAACCCTTATGAACTGGACCCCTCCCGATCTAGGATGCCGAAAGGGATTCTCGTCGCGGTAGGTGGGAACGAGGACAAGAAGCATAATCTAGATGTCCTCAGGACGATAAAGAGCTTGGTCAAGAAGGACCTCGTCCTGATAGAGGTCATCACTACGGCGAGCGAGGTCCCAGAAGAGGTTGGCAAATTGTATGTTAAAGCCTTCGCCAAGGTCGGTGGTAACGAGCTGAGTTTGATGCATATCCCTACCAGGGACCTGGCAGAGGACCCCTCTAATGTCGAAAGGGTCAGGAAAGCCGATATAATTTTTTTCACAGGCGGGGACCAGTTGCGGATAACCAGCATCCTTGGAGGTTCATCCGTGCTGAGGGTCGTCAAGGAACGTTACTTAGAGGGTGGATGCATCATAGCAGGGACCAGCGCGGGTGCCAGTGCTATGTCGGAGACCATGATATACGGAGGAGAGAGCACGGAAGCGATCCTTAAAGGCACCGTGAACATGACCGCAGGGATAGGGCTCATCGAAAATGTGATCATAGACAGCCATTTCATCAAGAGAGGGCGTTTCAGCCGTTTGGTGCAGATAGTAAGTACTAACCCCGGCCTGATCGGATTGGGACTTGGTGAGGATACTGGTGTGGTCGTTGAACGGGGTCATATCATCAAAGCGATAGGATCTGGTCTGGTTGTAATTTTCGATGGTCAACATATAAGATATTCGAACATAACAAATATTAAGGACGGAGAGGCCATTGCGGTCGAGAACATCCATATCCACACCATCGTGAAGGGGCATGGTTACGACCTCAAGCAGAGGAAGTACCTCAAACCCACGGATATGAAATGCCTGGACCTTGTCTGTCCTTGAGGGGATCGCTATGGAGATTCTGGTGATAAGGGCCTTACGGGGTCCCAACTATTACAGCAGGTATCCGACCATCTTCCTGAAGCTTGACATTGGTGAGCTGGAGGAGAGGCCGACGAATACCGTTGAAGGATTCACAGAACAGCTCGAAGCAATGATGCCAACACTCATAGAGCACCGATGCTCCCTTGACAGAAGAGGTGGGTTCCTAGAACGTGTCAGAGAGGGTACCTGGGCGGGACATGTCATTGAACATATCGCTATCGAGCTCCAATGCCTGGCAAAGACCGAGGTGGGTTTCGGAAAGACGTTCAACACAAAAGAGAAGGGCATATACAACATCGTTTACAGGTACAGGGACGAGGAGGTCGGTATTGAGGCGGGGAAGGCCGCGGTCAGGATCGTTGAGGACCTGTTCAGAGGGAGGTCCACTGATATCGAACCGATCATCTATGACCTCAAAGAGAAGAGAGAGCGGAACCTATTCGGGCCATCCACCCAGTCCATCGTGGATGAAGCGATGAGGAGAGAGATCCCTGTTATAAGGCTCAATAGCGAGAGCTTCGTCCAGCTTGGGTATGGGGTCCATCAGAGAAGGATTCAGGCAACAATGATCGACACCACTTCAGCCCTGGGTGTTGAGATTGCCGATGATAAGGAACGGACGAAGGAGATACTGGCAGGAATGGGGATCCCTGTCCCCAAAGGTTACATTGCAGATAGCTTCGAAGAAGCCATCAAGGTCGCAAATAGGATAGGGTTCCCGGTTGTGGTCAAACCATTGAGCGCCAATCACGGAAGGGGGATCACCACAAATATCAATTCGATCGAGGAGCTGAAGGTAGCCTTCTTTCACGCTCAGGTGATACACAGGACCGTTATCGTCGAGAGATATCTCACAGGATCTGATTTCAGGTTACTTGTCATCGGAGGGAAATTAGTTGCTGCGGCAAGGCGAGAACCCGCTTCGGTCATCGGGGACGGAAGGTCGACCATAAGGGAGCTGATAGAGAAGATAAACAAGGACCCGGCAAGGGGTTTCGGTCATGAACGGGTCCTCACGAGGATCAAGGTCGATGAGATGACGGAACGTCTGCTCAGCCAGAAGAAATTGACCCTCGATAATACGCTACCCATGGGAGAGAAGCTCTTCCTCAAATCAACAGCGAACCTCAGCGCAGGAGGTAGGGCCTTAGATGTGACGGATGATGTGCACCCGTTGATACGGTCAATGGCCGAAAGGATATCCAAGATCGTCGGATTGAACATAATGGGTATTGACCTGATCGCCCCTTCGCTGAGCGAGCCACTCTGCGAGGACTGCGCTGGTGTTGTTGAGGTGAATGCGGCTCCCGGGTTCCGCATGCATCTCAGCCCCTCCGAGGGCAAGCCCCGGAACGTATCCTCGGCGGTCGTGGACATGTTGTTCCCGCCAGGGTCCCAGTTCACAATACCTATCATTGCGGTGACCGGGACAAACGGGAAGACGACGACCGTAAGATTGATCACGCATATACTTGAGCTGAACGGTGGCAGGGTCGGAATGACCTCGACGGATGCTGTCGTCATAAACAACGACCCCATCCTTCACGGGGATTACAGCGGTCCCGGCGGGGCGAAGGTCGTTCTCATGGACTCGACGATCGACCATGCGGTCCTTGAAGTGGCCAGAGGCGGGATACTACGTAGGGGGCTCGGGTATAGCGAGAGCGATGTTGGTGTCCTCCTTAATGTGACCTCGGACCATCTTGGTGAGGGTGGGATAGAGACAATGGATGACCTTGCCAGCTTGAAGGGGATCATCATCGAAACGGTCAAACCTTCGGGTCATGCGGTCCTCAATGCGGACGATCCCATGGTCCTTAAGTTCAAGGACGATACAAAAGCCCAGGTGATTCTTTTCTCCATGGACCCGGATAACCCCGCTCTAAAGGAGAACCTAGAGAAAGGGAACATGAACGTGACGATCAAGGGTGAATCGATCATCATTCAGAAGGGAGGGTGGATATCGAACGTTGCCAAGGTCGTGGAGATACCTATCACATACGGTGGAAAGGCCACTTTCAACATCCAGAACGCCATGGCCGCCGCTGCGGCCACATCCGCACTTGGTCTGAACGAGAAACAGATACGGGCTGGCCTGGTGAGCTTCAGCCCCTCCATTGGTCTATCGCCCGGAAGGATGAACGTCGTTGAGATCTCTGATTTCAAGGTCATAATAGATTTCGGTCATAATATCGGGGCGATCAGTGCGACAGGAGAGCTGCTGCCTCACCTGGCACCCGGCAGAAAAATAAGGGTGGCCGCCGGGACCGGGAACAGGAGGCAAGAGGATATCATCGAGTACGGTAGGACGCTCGCCAAATTCTATGATCATGTGGTGATCACCGACACCGATCCCAGGAAGATGAAGCTTGGGGAGGTCGCTTCTCTTGTCCATAAAGGGCTCTTAGATGGCGGAATGAAGGATGAATGTATCACAACGATCCTGGACGGCAGAGAAGCGACGAGGGCGGCCCTAGAAATGGCAAGGAAAGGGGATATAGTGGTACTTCAGGCAGATGATGTTCAACAGGTCATCCATGATGTGATGGAATTCAAGGATGAGGTCGCCAAGGCCCCAAGGAAGGTTCATGAAGAAAACCTAACCAACGATCATGGCGAGGATTAGGATGATCTTCGAAGTATTTGAACAGGTGTTCACTAGGATAGATCGGTACAGAGAGGAGATGGTGTCCTTCCTCGGCGATCTGGTGCGGATACCCGCTATCGGACCACGTTCCGGTGGAGATGGTGAGCTAAGGAAAGCAGAGGTCTTGGAAGATAAGCTGAGGAGCTGGGGCTTTCAGAACATCTTTCATCACGACGCAATGGACGAAATGGTCCCGGGCGGATATAGACCGAACCTTCGGTTGGACCTAAAAGGGAAGACATCCGGGGAACGTCTGGTCATCATCGTCCACATGGATGTGGTCCCACCCGGGGACCTTTCGCTATGGAGGTCTGACCCATTTTCACCTGTGGTGTCGGACGGGAAGCTCACAGGACGCGGAGTAGAGGACAACGGTCAGGCATTGACAGCCGCGGTCTTTGCGGCAAAGGTCCTAAAGGACCTAGATCTGGTCCCCGAAAGGGACATCTCCGTATTCTTCGTCTCCGATGAGGAGGAGACCAACGAAAAGGGGATAGGCCACCTGCTCAAAGAAGGTCTGATCAGGAAAAGCGATCTCTTGCTTGTTCCCGACCACGGGGAGCCGGAAGGAAGGATGATAGAGCTGAGGGAGAAATCGCTCCTCTGGATCAAGGTGGTGGTCAAGGGAAAGCAGTGTCATGCAAGCATGCCTCATCTTGGGACCAACGCTTTAAGGGCATCCATGATGTTCGGCTCCAGGGTGGATATCGCGCTGCACGAGAGGTTCGCCGGAAAGGATGATAGCTTCGATCATCCGTTCTCCAGTTTCGAACCCACCAAGAAGGAACCGGGGGTGGGAGGCATCAATATCCTCCCCGGGGAGGATGCCTTCTACTTCGACTGCAGGCTCCTTCCGGTACATTCAAGGGATGATGTATTGTCGGAGATGGAAAGGGTGGCCTCGGAAGTAGAGAAGGAGACAGGAACCACCATTCTCATAGAGACCGTACTCTCAGAGTCGACCCTTCATCCGACCCCTCCAGATGCCAAGATCGTAAGATCATTGTCAAATGCGATTATGAAGGCATCGAACAAGGAGCCTTTCATGGGCGGGATAGGTGGGGGGACCTGCGCTGCGATGCTCAGGAACGCCGGGTTCGAGGTCGCGGTCTGGGAAACGATCCTCAACCAGGCCCATGCACCTAACGAACATATCCTCGTTCCCAATATGGTCAGCGATTGTAAGGTAATGGCGGCCCTTTTCATGCAGCCATAGTTCCGGACCCGATCCAGGGCCGATGTCATTCCTTAGGGAACTGGTTCCAGTTCAGTATCAGGTTTTTAGCCGCCGTAATCTCATCGACCCTTGAGACGGTCGTGGTCCTTGGTGCCTGTTTGTAATCATCGGCGCTCTTGGTTGCGATCTCTAACAGGGCATCGGAGAACAGGTCGAGCTCCTCCATGGTCTCGCTCTCGGTCGGTTCTATCATCAGAGCCTCGCTCACGATCATCGGGAAATAGTTCGTGGGCGGGTGGAGCCCCCTCTCAGCAAGCATCTTGGCGACATCCTTTGCGCTCCCGCCCTTCTCCTTGAGGAAGTCGGCGGATGCAACGAACTCGTGTTTCGTGGGGGCGCTGAACGGGACCGGATACACCGACTCTATCCTGCTCCGAATATAGGATGCGTTAAGGACCGCAAGCTCGGAGGCCCTTGTCAATCCCGTTCCACCCAGTACCTTGACGAAGGCCCAGGCCCTTATGAGGATCCCTATGTTCCCGTAAAGCCCCTTGACCTTCCCGATGGAATCGGGTCTGTCATAGTCCAGTTTGAACGTATTTCCCTCTTTGACGACCATGGGTACTGGGAGGAACTTCACAAGGTCGCATGATACAGCGACCGGTCCTGATCCGGGTCCGCCACCGCCATGGGGTGTCGAAAAGGTCTTGTGAAGGTTGTAATGCATAATATCGAAGCCCATATCCCCTGGCCTTGCCTTCCCCATCAGTGCGTTAAGGTTCGCCCCATCGTAGTAGAGAAGGGCCCCAGCATCATGGCATGCCTGTTGTACCTCGCAGATGTTCTTTTCGAAGATCCCCAGCGTGGATGGGTTGGTGATCATGAACGCTGCTGTCCTCTCGGAGAGCGCGCCCTTCAGGGCGTTCAGGTCCACGGACCCGTCAGATGCCGATTTGATCTCTATGATCTTGAACCCGGCCATCACCGCAGATGCTGGATTGGTACCATGGGCCGAATCAGGGACTATGACCTCGTCCCTCTTCAGGTCGCCTCTTACCTCGTGATACTTCCTGGCTATCAGGAGACCTGTGAACTCCCCTGCCGCTCCGGCGGCAGGCTGCAGTGAGCATCCGGCCATTCCGCCGATCTCGCAGAGTGCTTCCTGGAGCTCGTACATCATGGCCAAGACACCCTGGACCGTGTCCTCGGGCTGGAGCGGGTGCATCCTCTGAAGTGTCGGGTGGGATGCGATCCTGTCGTTCACCTTGGGATTGTACTTCATAGTGCAGGAGCCGAGCGGATAGATGCCCGAATCCGTTCCGTAGTTCATCTGGGACAGTCTGACATAATGCCTGATGACCTCTGGTTCGGACAGTTCCGGAAGCTTAAGGTCCTCCCTGATCATATCTACCGGTAGCACCGCGCCCAGGTCCCTGTTGTCGTCCCAAGGAGGAAGGGCAACCCCTATCCTGCCCGGTCTGCCTTTCTCGATGAGAAGTGGTTCGTCATATCTTGCCTGCTGGTATGTATGCTTCACTGGACCACCTCCCTGGCGGCCTTGAGGACCTCAATGAGCTTGTCATAGTCCTTTGAGGTGTGCATTTCCGTCGTAGCCACGGTGAACATGTTCTTTAGGGAGGGGACCTCTGCCGACAGATCGATGCCGGCAAGAACTCCCTTCTTCTCTAACTCATCCAGGAGAGCACAGACATCAACGTCCGTCATCACCGGGAACTCATTGAAGAAATGGCCGTTGAAGGCCGGGGCCGTGAATCCCTCGAGTTCGTTGATCCTCTCCGCAAGGTGCCTTCCCCTTGAGGCGAGTTGGATGCCCAGTGACCGGAACCCGTTCTTGCCCAAAGAGGCAAGATAGGCCGCGGCCATGATCGATGTAAGGGCCTCATTGGTGCATATGTTGGATGTGGCCCTGTCCCTTCTGATGTGCTGCTCCCTTGTCGAGAGGGTCATGCAAAAGGCCCTCCTCCCAAGCTCGTCCTTGGAAGCGCCTATGATCCTACCCGGCATCTTCCTTACATGCGGCATGGTCGTTGCGAATATCCCGGTAGAGGGACCACCATAGCTCAGGTGGATGCCAAGTGGCTGTGCCTCTCCAACGACTATATCGGCACCGTAGGCGCCAGGTGGCTTGGCTATGCCCAATGTCGTCGGGTTCACACCTACGACGTATACCATCTTCGGATCGAGGGTCCCCCGAACCTTTGTCGCACCCGGATCGAACATACCCAGCATGTTCGGGTTCTCCAAATAGACACCGGAGACCTCCGGACCGAGCATCCCTTTTAGGGCCTCCAGGTCCATCGCCCCTTTCTTGAAAGGCACTTTCCTCAGTTCGATCTTGGAACCGAGTATATAGTTCCTGATGACGCATTCCTTGTCCTTGGTGATGAGCTCAGGTATCAGGAAGACGTTCCTGTGGTTTATCCTGTTGGACATGAGTATGGACTCACCAATGGCCGTTGGAAGGTCGTACATAGAGGTGTTCACAGCCTCCATCTGGACAAGGTCCGAAATCAGGGACTGGTATTCGAACAGGGCCTGCAGGATCCCCTGCGACATCTCCGGTTGGTAAGGCGTATAGGATGTATAGAGCTCGGAGCGGGAGACGACATTATCAACAATGGTTGGTACGAAATGGTCATAGAAACCGCCCCCCAGGAACATCAGCATGTCCCCCCCGCCCTTTGATGCCTTCATTAGCGAATCAGCTTCACGGAGCACTTCCACCTCGGACATTGGCGGCGGTAGGTCCAGTTCCTTGACCCGGAGGTGTTCCGGTATGTCCTGGAAGAGATCATCTATCGAATTAAGACCCATCTTAGCAAGCATCTCCTTTTCGTTCGTATGGTTAGGTAGGTAGTGCAGGATATCGCCCTCCTTTGCCCTCGGGGCCGGATGTAATCAAAACCCCTCTAATAACCTTTTTCCATTGACAGTTAAGGTCGGTTCATAGGCTCCGATGAGACACACGGGACAAAACATCCTGTTATCCATACCAAACTTAAAATATCCTATCCCCGATGGCGGGAGGTCCCGAACCGAGATCAAGGAGCGAACCAAGATGGCACCGAAGAGAACACCTCTGGCCGAAATGCACGAGGAGATGGGCGGTTCTATGGTCGAATTCTCAGGGTACTACCTTCCGACCCATTACACCTCCATAACCGATGAACATGTGACAGTCAGGACCAGTGTGGGAGTTTTCGATGTCTCCCACATGGGTAACTTCAGGATATATGGGGACACTGCGACCGATACATTGGACAATATATTGACCCAGGACATAAGGAACATGAAGATGAAACAGCTGAAATACACCCATTTCCTGAACGAGAAGGGCCAGATAGTCGACGATATGATAATAGCCAGGCTCGACAAGGAACATTATTTCGCTGTCCCGAACGCTGCCAAGGTCAAGCTTGATTGGGACCACTTCAACAAGTACAGGAAGGCTGGGACGGTCATGGAGAACATCTCCGATGACTATGCGATAATAGCCGTTCAGGGACCCAAGGCCGTTGATGTGATGAGGAAGGCCACGACCCATCCCTGCGAGATGAAGTTCTTCAACTGCGATTATATGCACTTCAGGGACCTGGACAGAACTTATCTTGTCTGGAGGTCCGGTTACACTGGCGAGGACGGTTTCGAACTGATGATACCCAACGAGGATGCAAAGGCCGTCTGGCGCTCCATCTTCAAGTACGGGAAGGATTTCGGGATTAAACCCATAGGTCTAGGTGCTAGGGACACTCTTAGGATGGAGAAGTCCTTGCTGCTCTCAGGTCAGGACTTCGATTTCAACCATACATCTCTCGAGACCAATGTCGATTGGTGCGTGAAGATGGACCACGATTTCGTGGGAAAGCCGGTCCTCGAGGAGCAGAAGAAGAACGGGATACCCGTCAAGTTCGTAGCCTTCCATCTGAAGGATAGGGGCATCCCCAGGACCGGGATGGAGATATTCAAAGATGGAAAGAAGGTCGGGAACGTTACATCTGGGACCATGGTACCCGCCAAGAAGATAGGATTGGGTCTTGGTTATGTCACGTTCGGACTGCATCCGTTCGGGACGAAACTGGAGGTCCAGATAAAAGAAAGGATGGTCCCAATTGAGATCGTGAACCCGAGGGCTTGAACATCGTATCAAGGTTAAAATAGAGGAATACCATAGCGAAAAAAAGGAGGAATAATATGTCGGACATAAGCGGTTTGAAGTTCCCGGACAACCTGTTGTACACCCCCACGCATGAGTGGGCTAGAGTAGAGGGCGATGTGGCTGTAGTTGGCATCACAGAATATGCCACTCATCATCTGACCGATATAGTGTACCTTGAGGCCCCTATTGTCGGAGAGAATGCGGTCCAGTTCAAGGAACTGGAGCCGGAGGGAGCGGTGGAATCCGTTAAGGCCTCGACCCCCATCTATTCCCCCTTCTCGGGCGAGATACTTGAGATAAACGAGGACATAGTAAACTCCCCAGAGAAGCTGAATGCGGACTGCTACAGCAACTGGATCTACAAGATGAAGATAGGGGACATGGCAGAATTGGAGAAGCTTCTCAAGGTGGGCCCGTACAGGGAGCACTGCGAGAAGGAGACCCATTAAGTTGGTAGTATCCTCTCGTTCACTCTCCCATCCTTGAAAGATCAGGGTCGATCATTTTCATGCGAAGCTATCATTTTGACAATGTCATTTCACCTTCCAGAAACTGGTCCTCTTCTCCTCGAACCAGTAACATATCCATGATAGATCCTTGACAAAAACCGAAAAGGACATTAGGGTTCAAGATGATAGTCAACCTATGCTATTGGCGTATAGACCTGCATCAGCTCTTCCCAGTCATACCCCTTCCACAGTCCGGTCCTCTCGACATCCTCGTGGTATTTGCTCTTGTACCCGTATAGCCCCCTCACCGCCCAAGCTGACCTCTTGGCTATACTGAAGAACCATGACCTGTAGATGAAGTTCGCAAGGGCCGGATGTCGGCGGACTCGCCTTTCCATCCTTGAGACGAAGTCCTTGGAGGGCCCTTTGTAAGGCCTTCGTACCATCTCAATGGATGCCCCCGTCACCTTGATCTTTGACAGCTCCACAGGTCCCATGCCCCTCTCATAACAGTTCTTGATAAGGCCGCTCTCCAAAGGATCGAACCCCATGATATTGCATAGGACCGAATCGGTCGCCACCAAATTGTCCCCACCCACCACCAGGTCCATCTTCTTGGGTATCCCTGCAATAGGTCCATCGGCTTCCATCCCGACGATACCGTCTGCGATTATTAGGCCGGCGGGACAGAAAGCATTGAAATCGCCCACTACCTGTGGGAGGTACTTCTGATATCTCACCCTGTCCGCTTCGGGAACGTTGCCGAACTGGTTCTTTATGCCCAGGGTAACGAGCCAGAGCTTGTGCGTCTTCATCACAGGCATTGAGATGAAGAGGTCGTTATCAACCAGGGACTCGGGCATGGTCCTCTCCTTCCAATATTGTCCCCCAGGTATTGTGCTCGTGATCTGCCTCTCCGTCGTGAGATTTGAGCACCTTCCTCCTGCTTTTTCGACGACCTCCCTGTAATCGAGCCCATCAAAGACCTGGTCGGCGGTGAACCTCTGTAGGTCCGATTCAACAATAACGACCTCAGATGCCCGTGTTCTGATGAGAGCTACCATTTCCCCTAACAGCTTGGGGGTCGTGACGAGCCCAGGGAGGTATCTCACGTGGCATCCGTTAGGCTTTATGACCACCTTGGAATTGGTCTTGATCCTTTCCTTCCAGTTCAAGGCATCAAGGGTCCTTTCCAGGGCCTCTTCGGAGCCCTTCATAGATGCCCTTTCTATATGGACGCGGGGAGCTTTTTGACCCTTCATCGAACAAGTAAAAATGTTCTCCCTATATGAAGGATGGTATTGCATATGTAGGGGCATATCCCTTCGGCCATCATGGACCATGTCGAGTTCGTTAAGGTACACGGTTACGACCCGATATCTCAGGACCCCTCCCTGGACAAGGATGGACCCTCGACCCGGAACGAGCGGTTGAACATAATCTCTGAGGGTCACCTGATGAACGGCCTTGCCCTCTTACCTCAAGGGAAAGGACCGCACCAATCGGTCCTCTTTCTCCACGGGTTCCCCGGGCACGAAACAAACATGGACATCGCCCACACCCTGAGAAGGGCCGGGTTCGCTTGTATCCTCTTCCATTACCGAGGTGCCTGGGGCAGTGAAGGTCCGTTCTCCTTCGGGAACATGGTCCAAGATACCATCAGTGCCCTTGACCATATCCATGAAAGAAGTGGTGAGCTTGACCTGAACGGCAGGACCTATGTGGTTGGATTCTCCATGGGCGGTTGGGCTTCCATAATGGCCTCGACGGGAAGGAAGGATGTCAATGGCATCGTCTGGATGGCCGGGGCCAACCTTGGTCCCTTCAAGGCAGTCCTGGAAATGTCAGCCGAAGCAAGGAAGAAAGCAGTCCAAACCTTCAGTGATTCGATGGGACCCCTCAGAGGTACCTCAGCGAAGACCCTACTAGATGAGGTCATGGACAGGGGTTATGATCGGGACCTTTGCCAAAAGACGGATGGCCTCATGCATATCCCGCTTCTGTTGATCAAAGCCAAAAGGGATACGACAGCGGTCCCATCGGTCCATTTTGAGCCGTTTCATGGATCGCTTATAGAGGCAGGTCACAAAGACCTTGAGACCATCACGATAGATACAGACCATAATTTCACCGGAAAGCGTATAGAACTGACAAGGGCGGTCCTGGACTGGTTGCTTCGAAAATCTTCACAATGATACTTTTTTTTTAAAATATACATAGAACATAACAATAATTTATTATAAAAATGTCTTTTTTTAAAAAGAAAATCCCTTCCATGCAAAGATTATTATTCGCTCTGGTTATGAACATCATAGATGGCAAAGGGAAACGAAAAGGAGCAGACCATCGGTGAGGAGATAGCGAACAGTATAACCCACGGAATAGGTTGGGTCCTGGCCATCACGGGATTGGTTCTCCTCGTGGTCTTCTCCAGTATCCATGGGGATGCCTGGACCATTGTCTCATGCACCATATTCGGGGTTGGATTGGTCCTCCTCTATGCCAATTCGACCATGTACCATTCCCTCCGACCGAGGACCGCAAAGAGCGTGTTCCAGATACTGGACCATTCTGCCATATTTTTTCTGATAGCCGCATCTTACACCCCTTTCACGCTGACGATCCTAAGAGGACCATTGGGCTGGGTCCTGTTCGGTTTGGTATGGAGTGGTTTCGTCCTTGGGACGCTCTTCAAGGTATTCTTCACAGGGAGGCTCAAGGTCATATCCGTTGCTCTTTACCTGATCATGGGTTGGGCTGTGTTGCTGGCCATAAAACAGGTCATTGGAGCGCTTCCGATGGATGGTCTGGTCCTTCTGGCCGGTGGCGGGATCGCCTATACCTTGGGGGCGTTCATCTATGCGAAGAAGGGTATCAAGTATTCACACTCGGTTTGGCACCTCTATGTCCTTGCAGGGTCCATAATGCATTTCTTCTCCATCTTCCTCTACGTCATTCCGCACGATTGAGGGGGGCAACGACGCTATATAAAACCCTTTGGTATGATGTCCCAAAACGCATGTACATAACGGTACAATCAACCCCAAATATTATTTACTGGACCGAATAAAAACGGCCGAGGCTTTTAATACCCTCTTTACCCGTGATTTCCTTCGGTGACAAAAAAATGGAAAAGGACAGGACCGCTGTGCTGAAACTCGCCGAGGACATCCACAAGATGGTGGATGAGATAGAGGACGAGCTGGGACAGATAGCCGACCCGGAGGTCCTTGAAGAGATAAGCAAGATCGCTCAGTATGGTGTATGAAGGTTTCCCCCTATCCCGACCAGGAAAGAGCCCTTCCCCCGGGGCTCAGGCTCCAAGACCTATCGCCAATAATGGTATTGTTCCCCAGACCATTTTTATTAGGGAAAGGGTATTTTTTAAACAATGGTCATCTTCCTTACATGCGATCCGATGATATCTCCAAGGTCCATTCTCAAATCGCAAAGAGGATAGAGGAGGGACAGGGCGCATCTGCCCTTCGCTTCCTTGGGGAGGGGACACACCTTGACCCGTTCGTCCTCTTCGATGATTATTCCATACCTCCAGATGCCTATTTTCCACTCCATCCCCATTCGGGTTTCGAGGGGTTCCAGTTCCTGGTCGAAGGTTCTACACGCTATGAGGACGGTCATGGCAACGTAGGGACCATAGGCCCAGGTGGGGCCAGGCGGTTCCTCTGTAGGGATGGTTTCGAGCATTCGGAGAGGCCCCTCAATGGCCTTGAGGTCAAAGGTTTCCTTCTCTGGGTTAGGGTCCCAAGGAGAGGACCGAGAGTTCCAAGGATCTACGGCCAGGTAATCTCGGAAGAGATACCTTTCAGGAACGAAGGGGGTCTGGATGTCAGGACCGTTGTGGGAGCCGGGTCTTCCTTGGGTTCTGTTGTCCCGTTCTCGATGGAGGTCATTGAGGGCAGCGGCGCTCTGAAGCTCGATCTATCGGACAAAGAGAACGCTTTCCTCTACATGTCAAAGGGAGGTGCCTTAGTCGGCGAGATTGTAGCGAACCCTGGCCAGGGGCTCCTTTTCAGGGGTCAGTTGAGCTCGAGGATAGCAATTTCCCAAGGGTCATTGGCGGTCCTTGCCCGGGGAAAGGCCATGGGCGGACATATCGTCCAGGAAGGACCATTTGTCAGATGGACATGATCGGCCCCACTTCGTCCAGCCGCTCTGGTTTTTCTCTTTTTTTGAGAAATTCGGAATAACTTATATAGGTACAACTAGAGGATAGCTCACTGGATGCAGTTAGGCAACGGGTTCGAGGAGGTCCTTTACAGGGTCATTACCTACCTTATAGGCGGTGCAGCCCTTTTCCTCTTTGTCCAGCTGGCTATCTACTCAACGATAACTTTGAGAAAGTTCAGGAAGGCCAGAGATATTAAAAAGCTCATGCCAGATTGGAACCAGAGGATAATGGCCTATCTGAAAGGCGGCCCCAAGGTAAAAGCACCAGACCTGTCCGATAGTGAGAGACCCCTGTTCAGGGACGTCCTTGTCAGCTGCTATAGCGGCAGTCCGCAGGACCCTAGCGAACCGGAGATCGTAACTGGACTTGTCCTGAGAGAGGGCCAGAAGCGCAGATTGAGGATGCTCTACCGCGATATGGGTTTCGTATCCGATGACATACAGGCCGTGAAGGAAGGCACTGGCTGGGAGAGGTCTGTTGCCTTGGGTAGGCTTTCCCGGCTCCAGCTCAACGACGCAGAGGACCTGGCTCTCGAGTACATAGAATCGGGCAGGACGAGCGAGGTGATCTCTTGCGTATCCTATCTCACTTCCATCAAGAGCCATTACCTAACTGAGAGGCTCGAGGGACTGCTCAGGGTCACAGGTAAGGCCTATCAGAAGGAGCTAATAGTGGAACTTACAAAGACGAGCATGGACATTAACCAGCTTAGGAACCTCTCACGTTCCAGGGACACAGAGGCCAGAAGGGTAGCGGCCATGTTGCTAGGGAGAAAAGGATTGCACTTCAGCCTCTCCATACTCCGGGTCCTGGCCTCGGACAAGGAACATACGGTACGTATGGAAGTGGCCCGGTCGTTGGGAAAGCTCGATACGCCATCCTCACTTAAGGTCCTCACCACCATGTCAAAGGACCCGGACCCTAGGGTAAGGACAGCGGTCGGTTATTCCCTATCCAATAGAAAAGGCCCCACACTTGGTCCAAGGAAGGAAGCGTACGAGGATTGGAACGCTCCTGTGAACTACAGGTCCAGGACCAGGAAGGTCGCTCCAGTGGATGAGTGGAAGGACGAGGATGGGACCGGTCATCGGAAAGGGTCAAGAGCATGAGAATTCCACGGTGAGCGGATGGGCGGGTTCTGGTTCTACCTTGAATATGTGATATTCGTCTTCAATATCATCATCCTTTTCTATTTCGCAGCCCTGAACTCCTACTACATCTTTCTCTCGGTCCTCGCGACCGTTCAGCTGCTGAGGTTCAGGAGGAAAAGGATGAGCCGCTATAGGGACCTGTCCAAGAACCCTATGCTCCCGCCCATCTCCATATTGGCACCGGCCTATAACGAGGAGCTTACCATAGTCGAGAGCACAAGGTCCCTGCTGAAGACAGAATACCCGGACCTGGAGGTGCTGGTGATAAACGACGGCTCCAAGGATGGAACGTTCCTTGCGCTCGAGAAGGCGTTCAGACTGAAGAAGGCACAGAGAAGGCCGGAGGGCAAGCTCAGGACCCAGGGTATCAGGGGGGCCTATACCTCCGCAAAGCATCCCAGATTGCTTGTCATCGACAAGGATAATGGGGGGAAGGCCGACGCACTTAACGCAGGCATCAATTTCTCCAGGGGCGAGCTCTTCTGCGCCATAGACGCCGACTCCCTCCTTGAAAGGACCGCCCTTCTCAGACTGGTCGAGGACCACCTGACAGAGAGGAAGGACATAGTTGCGCTTGGCGGCATGATAAGGATTGCGAACGATTGTGTGGTCCAAAACGGCGAAGTGAAGCTCATCAGGATGCCTAAGAAGCTCCTGCCTGCACTCCAGGTCGTCGAGTACATGCGGGCGTTCCTCTGCGGAAGGTCCGGTTTCAATATTATCAATGCCCTTCTCATAGTGTCCGGGGCCTTCGGACTGTTCGAGAAGAAAGCTGTACTAGAGGTCGGTGGTTACAGCACAAAAACGGTGGGAGAGGATATGGAGCTCGTCGTCAGGCTTCACAGGTACATGAGGAAGAAGAAGCGCCCTTACAGGATCATATTCGTTCCCGATCCCGTTTGCTGGACCCAGGCCCCTGAGGACCTGAAGACCCTCTACAATCAGAGGAACAGATGGCAGAGGGGTCTCATCCAGAGCCTGCTCATGAACAAAGAGATGCTTTTGAACCCGCGCTTTGGAGCTGTCGGGATGCTGTCAATGCCCTTCTTCTTCTTCTTCGAGGGCATAGGGCCCATATTCGAGGTCATGGGCTACTTCCTAGCATTCATCTCCCTGGTGATGGGTTGGATGAACACGGTATTCTTCCTGGTCTTCCTGTTCCTTGCGGTTATACTTGGTGTCGTCCTATCCATGTTCGCCCTCATCCTGGAGGAGATCACTGTAAAGAAGTACATCGAACCGAACGACATCTCCAGGATGATGCTGCTTGCCGTGGTAGAGAACCTCGGGTTCAGACAGCTCATGACCTTCTGGAGGCTCAGGGGCCTCATCGATCTGGTCAAGAAGAAGAAGGCCTGGGGCAAAATGAAGAGGAAGAAGTTCTGAGCTCCTGCCCTCTGTCTTTCGGGGAACCGGTCATATAGTTGTGTCGGAATTCATAGGGACCATGGGTCAGAAGGGTCAGAGTAGGAACCATTTAATTGGTACAAGGAACCCCTACCTCCTTCAACATTCCGGTAACCCCGTTGATTGGTATCCTTGGGGAGAAGAGGTCTTCGAAAAGGCTAAGCGGCTTGACAAGCCCATATTCCTTTCCATAGGCTATTCCACCTGTCACTGGTGCCACGTCATGGCCCACGAGTCCTTCGAGGACGAAGAGGTGGCAAAGGCCATGAACGGGACCTTCATTTCCGTCAAGGTCGACAGGGAAGAGAGGCCCGATATAGATGCCGTTTACATGAAGGCCGCCCATTTGGCGACAGGCAAGGGCGGATGGCCTCTTACGGTCGTAATGACGCCTGAAAAGGAACCGTTCTTCTTTGGGACATACCTTCCTAGGACAGCTAGGTACGGCACAATGGGCATGCTCGATCTCTGCAGCGCTGTCGAGAACATCTGGAAGGGCAGCAGGAGCGATCTATTGTCCACCGTCCAGAGCATCAAGGAGGTCGTCCTCAGGGTAAGAAGAACAAAGAAGGTGGAGATCGGGAATGAGAACATCAAGGATGCGTTCTCAGCCCTTGCCCTTGCATACGATCCCATAAACGGGGGGTTTGGGGACAGGCCCAAATTCCCATCCCCGCACCAGCTGATATTCCTTATCCGTTACTGGTGGGCCACCGGAGAGGAGAAGGCCCTGGAGATGGCCGTCGGGACCTTGAAGGCCATGAGATATGGGGGTCTGTTCGACCATGTTGGTGGTGGTTTCCATAGGTACTCGACCGATAAGAAATGGGTACTGCCTCACTTCGAGAAGATGCTCTACGACCAGGCAATGCTGGTATTGGCCTATACCGAAGCCTACCAGGCCACAGGTGAACCGCTGTTCAAGGACACAGTGGAGAGGACGGTCGAATATCTGCTTAGGGACCTCCGTTGCGATGGGGCCCTTTTTTGCTCTTCCGAGGACGCGGATTCTGAGGGTGAGGAAGGGCTGTTCTATATCTGGACCACCTCTGAGGTGGAGAAGGTCCTGGACAAAGCAAGAGCCTCTGAGTTCATCAAGGCTTTTTCCATGGCCCCGGAGGGTAACTTCAGGGAGGAGTCCACGCATAGGAGGACAGGAAGGAACGTGCTCCATTTCGGGGGGACCGGGGATATCCTTCGGTTCGCTCCCGACCTTGAAAGGCTGAGGGCTGTGAGGATGCATCGGGTCAGGCCCATGAAGGACGACAAGGTGCTCCTAGATTGGAACGCACTTTTGGTCTCTGCGCTCTCCAAGGCCGGGATGGTGCTCAACAGGGAGGACCTGATTGATCA
Source organism: uncultured Thermoplasmatales archaeon (assembly GCA_964563055.1). Lineage (GTDB taxonomy): Archaea > Thermoplasmatota > Penumbrarchaeia > Penumbrarchaeales > Penumbrarchaeaceae > JALOTP01. The sequence goes on from CAZLVP010000001.1 coordinate 218,185, forward strand.
GGCCAAGAGGACCATGGATGCGCTCCTGGCTCGGATGATGTCAGCTGGCGGTGGTCCACTCCATAGCATGGTGGGAGGCAAAGCATCCGTCGATGGTTTCCTCGACGACCACGCGTTCCTCATCCAGGGCCTGCTGGACCTTTACGAAAGCTGCTTTGACGCACGGTACATCAAAGAGGCCGTTAGGGTCTCAAATTGGATGAAGGACAGCTTCCTAGATGGGTCTGGCGGGGGCTTCTTCCTGACATCAGAGAAAAATGAGAAGCTCCTTTTCAGGGAGAAGGATGCCTATGACGGCGCGATGCCCTCAGGCAACTCCGCAGCAACCCTCGGCCTCATCAGGGTCTCAAGGATGACCGGGGACCCTCAATGGGAGGAGCTGGCATGGGATGTGATGAAGGCATTCTCGGACCAGGTCCGTAGAACCCCCTCTGCGCATACCTATATGTTATGCGCCCTGATGCATGCCAAGGGTCCGTCCAGGGAGATAGTTGTCTCTGGAAGTAGGGGCGGTGCGGACACAAAGGACCTCCTGAGAGCATTGAGGGAGACCTATTTCCCCAACAAGGTCGTTATCCTGAGGCAACCGGGCAAAGAGGGTCTGGAACTTACGGATATCGCACCCTTTAGCTGGGAGGCAGAGATGGTCCAGGGTAAGGCCACTGCCTACGTATGCAAGGGAGGGAGCTGTGATGTACCGACAACGGACCCAGTGGTCTTTAAGAAAGGTCTAACGGATATTGTTGAGAACATCAGCTTTAAATAAAAACTGTTTCTATCCACGGCCTCCGGTGGTGGTCCTCGCATGAGGACGAGACAACCTATAGTATCTGTCCTGGGCCATGTTGACCATGGCAAGACGACCTTCCTTGATGTTATCAGAGGCACCTCTGTCGTCCAGCATGAGGCCGGAAGGATCACACAGCACATAGGCGCGACGGAAGTACCCCTCGATGCCATCAACAAGGTCTGCGGGGGCCTAACACAGGGCAAGACCTTTTCCATACCCGGACTCCTGTTCATTGATACCCCCGGACATGAATCTTTCACGACCCTGAGGGCTAGGGGCGGCTCCCTGGCAGACCTGGCGATACTCATCGTGGATGTCAGGGAAGGTATCATGCCGCAGACAATGGAGTCAATAAACATCCTGAAGCAGTACCGGACCCCCTTCATCATAGGATTGAACAAGATAGACAGGATCAACGGATGGAAGGTGGTCAAGGACCAGCCGTTCCTTCTGAACCTCCGGGAGCAGGAGGAGGCCCTGGTCCAGGAACTGGATAACAGGATATTCGACCTCATGGGCGTTCTGTCCGCACACGGGTTCAACTCCGACAGGTACGACAGGGTGAACGATTTCACCAAGACCATAGGGATAGTGCCCATGTCGGCCGTGAACGGGCTCGGCATCCCGGACGCCCTGATGCTCCTGGTAGGTCTCGCCCAGAGGTTCCTTGAGGAACAGCTCTCAACGGAGGACGGGCCTGCTGAGGGGACTATCCTCGAGGTCAAAGAGGAGAAAGGCCTAGGGACCACGATGGACGTCATTGTGTTCTCCGGGATGATCAACAGGGAGGATACAATCGTCGTAGGGACCAAAGGCGAGCCGATGGTGCTTAAGGTCAAGTCCCTGCTGAAACCCCGGCCACTGGATGAGATCAGGGACCCAAGAGACAGGTTCGATAAGGTCGAGTCGGTCCATGCTGCCGCAGGGGTCAAGGTGCTCGCCAGGAACGCGGACGGTGTGATAGCCGGGGCACCGCTGAGGGTCGCGACACCCTCAACGCTGGAAGCGGTCATAGGAGAGATAAGGGAACTGACCCAGGTCAATATAGAGACCGACCCGGAAGGCATCCTCATAAAAGCGGATGCCATAGGGTCGCTGGAGGCCATGTTCCACCTTCTGAGGCAGAAGGATATCAAGGTGATGAGGTCCGAGGTAGGGGATATATCAGAGAGGGACGTCAAGGACGTAGGGTCCCTTGATGACCCTCTGAGGAAGGTCATCCTGGCCTTCAATGTGAAGATGCTTCCAGGCGTCGAAGAACTGGCATCTTCGAGCGGAGCGAAACTGATAATCAACAATGTGATATACAAGATTATAGAGGACCATGAGGAATGGCTCCGTTCAAGGAAGGAGGAACTGGACAATGACCGGAGGAGCGAATACGCCCATCCTGCAAAGTTACTTTTCCTAAGGGACCACGTCTTCAGGGTGTCAAAGCCCGCGGTCGTGGGCGTAAGGGTGCTGGCAGGTAGGATAAGGAGCGGCCAGGGCGTCATGAGGGATGACGGAAAAGTGGTGGGGACCATTTCTTCGATGCAGCTGGACAAGAAGACCATCAAGGAGGCAAAGATGGGGGACGAGGTCGCAATGGCCATTGACGGACCCATGGTCGGCCGTCATATCTGGGAGGAGGACGTTCTCTACATAGATATCCCGGAGGGCAGGGTACCGACCCTGGAGAAGCTCGACCTCTCTATGGAAGAGAGGGAGACCTTGGACCACATCATAAAAGTGCGTCGGAGGGAACGGCCGACATGGGGGATGGGCTGAAACGGTCATGGTTATTAATATCGAACCGACTATAACATGGAACTGAACGGGGTGTCAGGATGGCGGACTGCGAGAGATGCGGCAAAAAGGGCAGGCTGACGCTGGTGGAGATGGCGGGGGCCAGGTTGTACGTTTGCCAGGATTGCGGCAAGCATGGAAAGCCACTATTGGAGCCCAGGCCCATAGTTCCAGCCTATGACCCCAAGTCCTCGCCAAAGGGAAACATCCCCAAACCGGATGCCTTGACCAACAGGGAACTGGAACTTGCCGATGACTTCAATGTGAGGATCCAGAGGGCTAGGGAGAGGAAGGGCTGGTCAAGGGAGGACCTTGGTAGGAAGATGAGCGAGCGGGTATCCATCATAAGCAAACTGGAGAACGGCGAGATGAGGCCATCAGATGACCTGACGAGAAAGCTCGAGAGGACCCTTGGGATCAAGCTCATGGAGCCGGTGACCGATGTCAGGGTGCAGAGCTCATCAGCTTCCCAGGGACTGACGCTGGGGGACCTCATAACAAGGAAGAGGGAATAGGGGCACCTGCCATGGGTCCTAAGAACGGTCCGTCCGCAGGGTCCGGTCCGGATAGGTCTACGAAAGATGACCCTGACCTTGTGAGCGTGGTCGTTACCGTCAAGAACGAGATCAAGAACATAAAGCACCTGCTGGACTCCCTTGTTACTCAGGACCAACCTATAGAGGTGCTTGTCGTCGATGCGGCATCCACGGACGGGACCTTCGAGGTGCTCAAGGAATACGAGCGAAAATGGCCTTTCATCAGACCCATAAGGTACGCCGCCCAGAGAGGGGAGAGCAGGAACATGGGCATCAAGGAGGCCAAGGGTGGGATCATAGCTTTCATAGATGGCGACTGCATAGCCAATCCGTTCTGGGCCAGGGAGATAAGGAAGGCCCTCTCGGTCGCGGACATAGTAGGGGGTACGACAATCCCTATGGGTTACGAGCCGTTCCAGTCATTGGGGCGGGTCGAGGTCTACTACAAGGGAGTTGACATAACCTGGCCCTCGTGCAACCTCGCCTACAAGAAGAAGGTCCTTGATAAGATAGGTGGTTTTGACCCCCAGTTCATCACGGCGGAGGACATAGACCTCAACTTCAGGGCGGTCGACGCCGGTAATTTCATAGGGTTCGAATCGGACATGGTGGTCTATCATAAAGAGAGGTCCACTATCCTGGCCTTCTTAAAACAGGCATTCTGGAACGGGTTCGGCCGCAAGCAGCTGACCATGAAGCATGGGTCCCTATGGGGAAGTTACGATCCCAGGAAGATGCTTGAGAGGCCCATAGGGGTGTGGTGGCTCATAAGGACGACCATCGCCTTCCTTGGGTACTTTTCTTACCTCATGGCTCATCCGAGGTACAAGATCACCCGGGGCAGGGTCAAGAGGTCCCCTTCGAATACCTGATAGCGGTCCTGATATCCTCTTGGAAATCAGGTATGAGCTTCCTGTTGTAGATGAGCCCTGCAGGATGGTACGTAGGCACAAGGAAACTGGTGGCCGTGCTGTGCAATCTGAAGACCTTCCCTCTGACCTCGCCCACCTTCTTGTTGGGCAGGTAGAACGTGTTCGAGAAGAGGTCGTATGCTGAGTTCCCCATTGTGACAAGGACCTTTGGCGTGATTGAGTCTAGCTGCATCAGGAGGTGTGGTGCACAGCTGCGGACCTCCTCCCTTGTCGGTTCACGGTTATCGGGCGGTCTGCATTTGATTATGGATGTGATGAAGAGGTCCTCCCTCCTCAGTCCCTCACCTTCAAGAAGCTCTGTCAGTAGCTTCCCGGACCGGCCTATGAACGGCCTTCCTGTTTCGTCCTCCTTCTCGCCAGGGGCTTCGCCCACGAGCATTATGAGGGCATGCTGGGCCCCTTCCCCCGGGACCGCATTGGTCCTGAGAGGGGCAAGGCCGCATCTGGTGCAGGACCTGATCCTACCTGCTATCTCCTCGAGGAGAGGCTCCGTCCTGGTATCCATGCGCTGTTCGACCCTCCATTGGACATCATATCAATTATCCTGATTATATCTCATTTTCGGGAATGCTGCCCTCGTGACGTGTCCACACCTATCTGATCGAGCGCTTCCTGTGCGAACCTTCTATCGCCCTCGACGTTGGAATAATCTAACACCCTCCTGAGGGGGTCCACCGCACTCGGGTCCCTGGTCGCGCCAATGAGCCTGATAAGGGCCGGCCTGTTCCCTTGAGGCACCTTGAACAGCAGATCAAGGAGGGCGGCCGTGGACCTGCTGTCCATGAGGGGGGGGAGGACGGAAGCGAGCCGTTCGGATTCGCTGACAGAGCATGTCCTCAATCTGGCCAGGACCGGACCTACGAACCTCTGATGGAAACCGTCCCCGGCCCCGCTCCCCATAATTACCCTGCCGGACCTGGTCCTGAACCTGTCCGGGGTCTCATATCCACCGTCCGTGCCCATGACAAGGTCCTCCATGAGACCTTCGAGGTACGGATTGTGGAGGACCTCCCTGCAGACCTTCTGCAGTTCCCCAGATGTCATGGTCAAGGCCAAGCGTTGGTCATCGAGCTCGAACAGCGAGAAGAGGACCGATGCCAGGTCCTTGTGGTCCGTCCTGCCTGCGATAAGTGGCCTCTGTGGACCTTTGAACTGTGTGAAAAGGGCCTCCATCGCCTCATCCTCGGGAACGGGAGCGCTCGAAGCCCCTATGAACCTCCTGAGCGCCTCTTCTGGGGAGATGTCGCCCGGATGGGTCTGCGGTGCCCTCCCCATGACCAGCTTCTCTACCGTTTTGCTGTCTGACATTGCTGCCATGTGAAGGAATAGAGGGAAGAGCAGGTCCGACCGCATGACCTCACCAAGCTCCTTTGAGGGTCCGTTCTTAGCCGAGATAACCTCATCATCGGCCTGTACGATGAGCCCTGAGAGCGGTCCAAGCCCCTTCAGGACCCTATGCTCCGTCCTGAACCATAAAAGCCCGCTCTTGACCCTTGATCGCTGGACCTCGAATAGGATGGAGGGGAGCTTGAGATCCTTTGGGACCTGGCCTTTCCTCTCGAGCACATCAAGGTCTACCCCCTCCTCCTTCCATATGCCCTCCCTTACCTTCTTAGCAGGATCGAACCCACTAAGCGGCTCCTTCTTCCTCATGTACAATTGGTAGGATAGGAACTCTTTGAGAAGGCGGTCAATGGGCACCTCCTTCAAGACCTCTGTCATGGCTCTTCCTCCATCATGAAATGGTCTGGTATCAGATATAGGAGGCCTTTGACATCGGAAGAGGGGGTTTGAGGTGGCTGGACCTTCAGTACGAGCTCCAGAGGGGTATGCCCGTCCGCACGGAACGGACCGAGGTCCAACAGCTCCCCCCTCCTCTCGGAGCGGGGGGATAGGAGCTGCCATGAGCGGCCCGGGAGGTGGAGGTAAGGTCTGATATCAAGAGACGGATCACCCGGTCCGAGCGGTATCTCGAGCCTTTTCTCCCAGACCGTTCCCCCGGTCCCGGCCATTGTCAGCGAACCGGGGACCCCTTTTAAGGATATCATGGATGCAATGGACCATCTTCGGACCATGTTCCTCATACATGCATCGAACCTAGTATGGGCGGTCCTCTCCAGTTCGATGAGCCTGTTAGGGACATCAAGGAGCCCGCTTATCCCGTGCTTGACCAACCTCTGTCTTTCGGTCCTCAGGTCATCCCACGTGTTGATCGCTGGGTCGTCCCAGACCGTCAGTACTTCGAGCTTGACCAGCCTTTCTAGGACCAAGGCCAGGAGCAGGTCCACTGCTACCCGCATTATAATGGCGCTGTCCTTTGCGTTCGTGAGAAGCTGGAGCGAACTGGAGCATAGTCCAGATAATCTCCGAAGCGCTATCAGGGTCTCATGCCTTCCAGGTCTTGCACCGGAGGACCTGAGACCGCTTACCGACCTCTCAAGAAATGCTCTGAGGTGTTCCGAAGTATAGGTCGCAGCAATATCGTTCCTTGACCCGGAGAAAAGTGATGTCAGAACGCTCCGCAGCTCCTGAATTTGGGTATCTTCCACCCTTCCCATCCCACTGGTCGTAGGTGTGGCTTGGCCCATATGGATCACTGCAGCGGTCCATCCGGTCGTCCCATAACGAACCTTTCTTCCACCTTCTGGGGAAGGATTAGCTCTTTCAAGGGCATCCAACAGCCTGCTCTCATGCTCCAAACCCTCCTTGAGCCCCATGAGCGCTACAGGTTCCATGAAAGCTTTCCTGGTGCAGTGCAGCACGTAGAGACCCCGTGCCTTATCCCTGTCCTGAAGCGGGTCGTTCTCTCTCCCTAGGACATTGTCCCTAATGGCTATGATGCTCCTGCCGGTATTGAGCGTCCAGACAGTGAGCTCACCTGTGGTTCCCTTTTGGACCGGTACCTCACCGGGTAGGAGCAGTCCGCTCAATGGCCCCTTACCGCGCTCAGTGAGATCGAGGGGCGTTCTGATCAGGACCTCCATCTTCGAGCTCCGTTCCATGAACAGGAACCTTGGCCGAACGTCCCTTAAAAGGGTCCGGTCGCCATCCATCAACGTGAGCTCGCAGGGGATGTCGCCTCCTGGCATATCGGACCCCGGAACGAAGAGGGACCTGGAGAGGCCCGAAGCGTCCAGTGATGGCATCTCAATGACCACGGGGGTGGTCCTTCCTATCCTCATGACCGGTCTGACAGCGTCTTTTACGGTTTCGTGGACCTCGCATTCCAGCGTTATCGTTACGGTCCCTCCAGGGATAACGGAGGAAGGGTGTGCCTCGAACCGCTTTATCATGACACTAGGGGTCCGTTCCTCTTTTGCCTCTTTTTCCGGGCCTTTGATCTCCCCTTCGACCCTGAAAAGGTCCCTTAGCGTGGTCCGGTCCTTTATACCACCATGGACCACCGTGGCATCCAACGAATAGTTACCTTCAGATAGTCTCTCTTCAGGGACCACCTCGATAACGGTCCTTAGCTCCCCCTTCAACGTGAGGTCCCTACGAGTCTGGCTTTTAAGAGGGACCTTGGAACCCGAACGATCGACCAGGTCCAGTTCAAGTTCGCACCTGGACCTGTCGTTCCCGTACTTGGATAGGACCAGCTCGATGGTCCCGCCATTGACGGGATCAAGGGGCTTATTGCTCTTGGTCGAAGTGACGCGAAAAACTGGAGGTAGGAGAGTGAGCTCCTCTACGGCCTTTCCAAGAGTTGCCCGGAAATCCCCCTCCTTGAGAACGATCTCTAAAAGGGTCGGGCCAGGGGAGCCTTCAAGGACTAAGCGCATGGGGACATGGACAAGGGGGGTCCCAGCGGTTCGCTGGACCGCCTTCAATGGGCTCTCTACCAACGTGAGACCTGTCGCTTCGGCGAACTCCAGCTCCAGGGTGGCACCCATACCTTCAGGGAGCTCCAGTTCAAGTTCGAATTGGGCCTCCTCGCCACAACGGAGCGGGGCGGCCGGAAGTGATAACCTAATGGGGATGTTGCTGCCTATCTTCAAACCCCTGGCGGTCAGTTCCAGATACCTTTTCTCCATCATCCCCATCAAACCTTCAGTTACCTATGTAGATGCCGGTCAGGACCTTCCTTATGGTCGAGATTGCGGACAGAGGTGCTAAATAGCTGGTCCTGGGGTTTGTCGTTGAAGGGAGGTTCTGCATGAGGACCGTCATCGTACCGAAGCGGCCCTTGACCTCCACCCTGTGCTGGTTCCTTGTGACCGAGGGGTCCACTATCACCCTGACCAAGGTCCTGTCGAAACCTATGCCTGCAAGGGAGACCGCAGCGGCCACGTTCACGTTCTTGGGGAACTTGGAGACCGCGTCCCTGGCAGGTCCCTCGAATAGAACGACGGGCTCTGTGATGTTCTTGAGGTCCTTGGCCCTGTCATGGAGCGATGGGTCCATAGAGAGGCCTTCGGGGGGCTTCGTTACTGTAAGGGTTATGGACTCTATCTCAGCAATGGACGCGGACCCTATCCCGTCAACGCCTGCTATAGCCCCTGAGGGGACGAAGATGCGGACCCCTCGTTCCTTGGCCTTTGCCCTCATATCGTTCCAGAGCGCGTCGTCCACAAGGGCCCCGACCGACAGCACCATCACATCCTTGCCCATGTCAAGGGCCTTGGGGAGCACATCCTTTACGGCTTGCTGTGATGCGGCCTCCACGACCAGGTCTGAGGCCGATATGAGACCCATGACATCGTTCGGGGGAAAGGGTCTGGCCTTCTTCAGGGTGGAGCAAAGCTTCAAAGTGGCATCGTAGTTGATATCAAGCAGGTTCATTGACCCGACCTCGTCCATGAGCTCAAGGGCCGATGCTATGGTCGTTCCTATGAACCCGCAGCCGATGATACCTATCCGCATTGGACCACCGTCGGTGCCGGATGGGGCAAGGTCCAATACGGATAAAAGGGCTTTCATTGAATGTCAGTCTTCTTTCTAGACAGATAGCGCTTTTTCTATGAGGTCTATAGCTTCATCCAGGTCCAAAGAGGTATCAATGCACTTCAGTATCTCCCTGTCCAGGGTTATAAGGTGCGAACCAGCCTTAGATGCTGAACTGACATGAACGGCATCGTAGAATGTCAATCTGTGCTCCTTGGAGATCGCCAAGGCACCCATGAGGACGTCATGGTCCAAAGGTATCTCCTTTAACTCCATCTCAAGGAGCTTGTTCATGTAAGCATTGGCATCGATTTTCGTTCCCCTGGTGAACTGAACGATGCAGTTCCCGACCTCGCAGTTGACCAGTGGTGAGATGGCCAGCGATATCTGGGCCTCACGGCAGAGCTCAAAGAGCCTGAAAGCATTCTCCGACTGCTCCTCCTGATGGAAGAGAGGGACTATGACCGATGAATCCAGGACGAATATCATCTGGAGTCCCTATCCCTGCGGATGAGCTCGGCCCCAGTTATCCCTTTGGTCTTGATCCTGTTCTTCCTGAACCATTCCACGGAGCCCATGGAGCGCTCCAACCTTAGATGGACGTCCAGGACCTCGGACAGGTATGTCCCGGGAGACCTGCCCTTCCGTTTGATAGCCTCCACGACCTCATCATCGAGCCTTATCGAAACGACAGTGGACATGTAAACACCATGTAAACATGCATCTCTTTTTATTTATATGTATTCTTTTTATTCACAATCTCAGTATTCCTATGGTTCATGAACCATTAAAGTATATTAAGGGGCTAAGCAGGTCCGCTGTTCATGAGGTCCACAATTACATGCATTGTCATTGTGGTCCTTCTACTTCATCTTCCTTACGGTTCGAAGGGAGAGACCATTGGTCCAGGATCTGTAGAACAGATGAATAACGGACCAATGAAGAAACCAGATATGCCTCAATATTTCATTGAGAACAATGGTCAATGGCAAGGCGATATCAAGTTTTTTTCTGAGACACCCTACGGCAACTTCATACTTACGAACGATTCCATCTTCCTATCTCATTATAAGGTCTCTGGAGATGTGGTAAAATACAGGAACATCGAGATAATGTTCGTTTTCCCCAACACAGAAAAAATAGGAAGAAATGGTATAGGCATAGTGGTCCCTCAGATCACTTTCTTCTATGGAAGCAACGCAGATGAGCCTATCTTTTCACAAGGCTATGGATCGGTGGAATATCTCAACGTCTGGGATGGGATAGACCTCTTTTTCCATTTTGATAGAAAAGGCTTATTCAAGTATGATGTCAGACTTTCAAAGGATGCTGATCCCAACAGAGCATGTTTCAGGGTGAGAGGTTGCGATGGACTTCGTCTTAACGAAGGTCGTCTCATAATGCAGCAAGAGGGGAAAAGTGTTGTACAAGAAAGACCATTGGCATTCACAGAAACATCTAATGTTGAGATAGGATGCAAGTATGAACTAGTTAGACCGGATACCTATCGATTCAGTTTGAAAAGGAACGGTTTGGAAGAACCAATAATCATTGATCCAATAATCAATTCAACCTTCTTAGGAGGAACCGATAAAGATGAATTTGATATCCATACACAAAATAATGTAATAATTGACGATCTTGGAGATGTTTACTTAACAGGATGGACATATTCTTCTGATTTCCCAACGACCCCTGGAGCTTACTCAGTGAATAAAAATGGCGATTTGGATGTTTTTATATGTAAAATGGATTTTTCTTTATCTAAAATACTTTTTTCAACATATTTAGGTGGTTCAGGCGGTGAAATGTCGGGACAGATGATTTTTTATAAAAAAAATCTATTGGTTGTAGGATATACTACCTCATCTGATTTTCCAGTCACAAATGACGCCATTCAAAATGTCAGTAAAGGGGTAGATTTTTTTATTACTATTTTAAATAAGAATGGAAAAGAAATTGATTTTAGTACATATCTCGGAGGGTCCAATTGGGATGGTGCCACCAATGTTATTGCTGATAGTGAGGGAAATATCTATGTTGGGGGAAATTCTGCATCTGATGATTTTCCCATGTTCAACAATTCTTTTCAAAAACAAAATGCTGGTGGATATGACACAGTAATTATCAAAATTAATAATGATAAATTACTGGTAAATTCGACATATATTGGTGGAATTGGCAGGGAAGAAAATAGTATTGAAATATCCATTTATAATAATAGTATCATCTTTGCGAGTAATACAGAATACTATGATTTACCGATTACTTCTAACGCACTTGATAAAATTATTAGTGATTCCGAAATATTTTATGGAATAATATCAATTAATCTTACTGAAATGTACTATTTATCTTACTTTGGACAATCAGAATCAGATTTTTTAGGGTCCTTCGATATCGTGGGGTCTAATATAATAATAGGTTTAGATGTAGATAATGATGATTATTATTGTAGCGAAAATGCTTTCGATAGATCCTATAATGGCGGTTCGGACTGTTTCATCGTGAAGATAAACATGTCGGGACAACCAAAATATGAATACTCTTCCTATGTTGGTGGGAAAAAAAATGAGGTCTGTGAAGGTATCCGAACAGATAGGTTCGGAAACGTCTTGATCTGGGGATGGACGAATTCTGATGACCTGCCTATTCAGGGACATGTCGGGGATAGCACCCCAAACGGAATAAATGACGGTTTCTTTATCATGTTCGACCCTAAGATACAGAACGTGCTCTACTCAAGCTACATTGGAGGAATGATGGATGACAAACTATTCTCCTGTGAAATAAATGGCAAAAATGAGATAATAATGGTTGGAAGGACAGAATCCAATGACTTTCCAAAGACAGTGGGAGCGTTCGATACGACCTACAACGGGAACGGCGACCTGTTCGTGATGAGATACAATCTCTCGTACCCTCCATCCTCACCGCTCGAACCTTTTCTGACTAGTGGAGATGCTTTCATCAATCTCAGCTGGAAAGAGCCAGTTGACAAAGGTAGGGCTGATATTCAGTACTATAATATACTTAGAAGCACGAACAACATCACATTTTCGTCGATAGAAATGACAAGTTCATTGTTCTTCAATGATAGTGGCCTTCAAAACGGAAAGACCTATTACTACTCCATAGCGGGCAAAAACATTGCAGGGACTGGCAATAGGTCTGATGTAATTTCTGGGATACCCTCTAAGAGACCATCTCCACCGGTAGATCTGATGGGAGTTGGTTCCGATGGCCTTGTTCAAGTCTTTTGGGAGCCTTCGCTAGATGACGGTGGGGACCCTGTAAGATCATATTATCTCTACAGGGCTGTAGATGAAAGATCATTGGAGCTCTGGACGGTTCTTGACAATATGTCAACACAGTTCGTAGATGAAGAGATAACTAACGGTAGGAACTACAGATATGCTATCACCGCGACCAATCGCAGGGGCGAATCGGCCAATAGTAATATCGTCACGGTCACTCCGCTGGGGTTACCAGGTCCACCGCGAAATGTCACATTGTGGGAAGGGGACAGATATCTGGAGCTGGAATGGGATACTCCACAGTTCGATGGAGGAACAGAGATAGAATATCAGGTCCTCTACAAAGGTACCAATATCAGCGAGCTTTCATTTTTAACAAGTTTGAACGCTGACAAATTGGAATACAACGACACTTCGGTGACCAATGGTGTGCGGTACTATTATGTCCTGACCTGTGTCAACAGTATAGGAGACTCTGCCCGTTCCAATATTGTCAATGGAACGCCCTCAGGTCTCCCATCTACACCCTTGGCCCTGAAAGCGATGCCTCATGATCATTCGGTCCTGCTCACCTGGGAGCATCCTTTGTCCAATGGAGGAGCAATGGTCAGATCCTATGAGCTCTTTAGAAATGAAAAAGGGAAAGAATTCAGGTCATTAAAATCATTGCCATCAACACAAGTCAATTTCACCGACAATGATGTCGTGAACGGGATCCTTTATCACTATAAGATAAGAGCTGTGAACGATAACGGTTGTTCCGAATTCTCATCAGAGGTTGAAGCATTACCACTCGGACCTCCCACCATTCCCGAACCCTTTATTATCACTTCAGGCAACAGGTTCATAGAGATAGGATGGAAGGATTTGAAAAGTAACGGGGGAGATCCAACATGCAAGATTATAGTTCTAAGGGCCCATGGTATTGGTATAGATGAAAATAATCTCAAAGATCATCCTGAATTAGTAATAACCTTGGCTATTGTTCCAGCAACCGCCTGTTACTATAACGATTCGACACCAAAGAACGGAATAAAATATTTTTACAGTTCGATCGCAGAGAACAAAGCAGGCAGGTCTGAGAGGAGCGATTGGATATCCTCAACCTCCCACGGACCGCCATCAATAATTGAGAACCTGACAGTAGGAGCTGAGAACGGGATTGTCGAACTGATATGGAGCAAGCCTATTGAAGATGGTGGACTCCCTCTTATCTCTATAGAAGTTCACAAACGGAGGGGTCAGGAACAGACAGAAAAAGTTATCGAACTTGACCCAGATGTGACAAAATATCATGATAAGGATGTTCGCAACGGGACCTTCTATCATTATTACCTCATCTCAAGGAACGCCCTCTGGACCTCTCCGCCTTCGATCGAAGTGACCGTAATACATAGAGGTCCGCCGTTTCCTGTCCAGAACTTGACCGTCGAATTGCTCGATGGGAAAGTGCTCATAGAATGGAAAGCGCCAGAAAGCGATGGCGGATATGAGATTACGGGTTATTCGATATCAAGGCAGTACAATGGTGGGACCTTCATCCTTCTTGGCAACGTCGGACCAAATACCTGCAACTGGACAGATGTATCGCCGCCTTCTGGCCTAAATACATATCGTGTAAACGCCATTAACGGTTTCGGTGAGAGCGGTCCTTCCTATTCAGATGAGATTAGGGTGCATAGGGAGGCAGGACATACCAAGGACCAGAGCTGGATGTTGATCGTTCTAGGGTCTTTGACCTTGTTGGTGATATGTGTCCTGACAACGTTGGTTGTCATATTGAAGAGGAGGGAGCACTCACCAGACTACACGAAAGGTGTTCAGGTCACACCACCTACTGACATGTCCTGAAACAGTTTAAATATCATTTTAGCTTGAGCGAACTGACGGTGACGACATATGGGGTTCTTCGCCAGGCGCAAGGCAAAAAAGCTCTTTGAAGAAGGCTTTGCATATCATCAGATGGGCGACCTCCAGAAGGCAGAGCATCTCTATGCGCAGGCCCTCTCTTTCGATCCCAACAACGCTGAGATACACATCAACTACGGTGACCTGCTCAGGAAGAAGGGCGACGAGAAGGCCGCGGAGGTGGAGTACCGCAAGGCCATCATCATGGACCCGAACATCTCCGAGGCCCACGGTTCCCTTGCCCAGCTCTACCATTCCCAGGGAAAGTTCGAGGAGGCCGAAGGCCTCTACAAGAAGGCAGTGACCCTCAAACCCGACAACATCAATGCCCAGATGAACCTTGCCCAACTCTACATGGACACAGTCCGGTACACTGACATGAAAAAGGTCTATGAGTCCATCCTCCCTATGGTCACCGAACCCAAGCACCTCTCATTGATCAAGGGACGGTTGTGAACGGCCTACCCATCTTGCATGGACCATGAAGCCGGTATGCCCCAGCATCTCGGTCTGGGGCCTCAAGGCGCCTTTTTTCAAGCTATAATCCCTTGAGAGCACCTCAAGGGCCCTCACCCTTATGAAACCTGTATCTCTCAACTTCTCGGAGACCTTTTCCAGCTGGTTCACGGTAGGAATGTAGGAACAGAACCTACCCCCTACCCTAAGGGACCCTGCTGCGGTAAGGACCGCATCCTGCGGGTCGGGCACATCGACAACGAAGGCATCGGCCCCAGTGATGTCGCAGGATGCGATATCACCAAGCCTCCCATCCCATCTCCCCTTGAACGGGGACATTGAGATGTTCCTCCTGGTCTTCTCGAGATGGTCCTCCCTGAGCTCATAGGTCACGACCAGACCAGAAGGTCCAACGGCGTTCAACAAGGCCAATGTCAATGAGCCCGAACCGGCCCCGCCCTCAACGACCGTCATGCCGGATGAGAGCCCCAGCTCGGTGATGATGGACCCTATGTCCTTGGGGATTATGATCTGGGGACCTCTCTCAAGGTTCCCCAGGATGTCCCTAATATCCGGCCTTAAGACCAGGAGGACCCTTGAACCAAGGCCTATGGTCTCCCCGTACCTCAAGCCTATGAGCCTTTTCGCGTTCATGGCCCCTGTCCCTCCGACCAGCGGGGCCATCCGGTCCTCCGCCCTGATGAGATGCTCTCTGGCCCCATCTAGAAGGAGGACGAGGTCCCCTTCCCTCACCATATCGTCCATGGAAAGGGTGAATGACTTCTTTTATCTCAAGCCTTTTGGGACATCCCCAAGGGAGCCCCCTTTGAACTTTAAATACTCCGAGGTAGGTTTTTATCTTGCTTGCAGCGGGGTTCCCCGCTGCCTCAGCGAGGAAATAAAATGCCTGGACCTGATGTGGGACGGATCATCCTCGAAATCATCTCCCTAGAGAGAAGCCTTACCCCCGAAGGTGGGACAGGGGAGAATGATGGGAGCGGATCCTGCAAGGTCAACGATTTTTCTAAAACGGGATAAGGAACGGGAAACAAGGACACCATACAACCACCTGAGGGCGGGCCTCTGGGGGGAGGCCCCCCGCTTATTTTATCTCGTAGACAACCGTTTTATACGGCGCACCTGTTAGCCTAGCTCAGAGCCAGATGAAAGAACGGTCCATTTTTCTGAAATGGGCCCATACGGGCCTTCTCTTGGCAGCCTTCCTCCTGATAGTGACCTCTATGGTCCCGGGGGTTGAATGGGCATCGTTCGACCGGGAAAGAGGTGTGGGGCCCGCCAGCTACGAGCTCAAGGCCTCCCTCGAAGCGAGCGGTTTCGAATATTCGCTCACAGCGACGTCCTCGGGAGGGGGAGGGATTATAGGCGGTCTGGGCGGGATGAACCGCACCATAGGTCCAGTGAGGAAGACCTACACCGAGGTCAGAGGCGATGTCCTTGAGAACCTGGGCATCATCTACGATTCCTACAAGGTCAAGAGCTACATCTATGAGCTGGTCATGGAGGCTCCACCCGCGGGATCGGGAGTGAACTGGCCCGGACCTGGCAGCCCCTCTGCCTACCTCAATGTAACTCTGAGCTCGGACCTTGTCCCATACTGGCTGAGCGCAGGGACCAGAAAGCTCACGGTCACCGTTGAGCTCTTGGGAACGGACCTGTACGACCTGGTCGGACCGGACGAGAGGGCGAACCTATCAGTGACGCTCCATAAGGTCAGCATCAAGGCCTTGACCAAGTACGATGCTTCCACGGGAGACCTCTCAGGGAACCCCAAGACGCTCAAGGAGAGCGATAGGACCTTAGTCCTAAGGGAGAGGGGGGAAAGGACCGTTCAGGATTTCGAAGTGAGCTACCCGGATGGGGCCGACGTGGCTGGAGTGTTCGTGGACATAGAAGCATCGCTGAGCGACCACTGGGGCAGACCAGAGAGGTCACCGCTCACGGGAGGGGCCAATACCATCAACATCAGGGTGGTCCCGATGAGCGATGCTATGGCTATCATTGGCATCCCACTTGCCATGCCCATCCTTTTGATATCGCTCGTCATTGGGGCCGCCTCGCTGGTCATCAACCTCCGGAGGGAACGACCTTTCCTCGTGCTCATCATAATAGGTCTCATACTATCGTTCTTGGCCGTGGCATGGTTCTGGATGGGGGTCAATTCCGCGGTCGACCTGCTGTCCCAGCGTCTGGATGGAGCGCAGGATGGATTGGGATTCTCTTATGGGATCTTCCTGGCCTTGACCGGGAGCGTCCTGTACCTGCTCTCGTTGGGTGCCATGATCATCTGGAGGTCCAGATCGAACGACCGGACCGATGGGGCCCTCGAGGGTCCTGTGATGTTCAAGAAGGTAGGATAGAACTGGTCAGGACCATTGCCTGGTAGTTCAGGTGGCCTTCTCGAAAACGATGTCCGATGCGATCCTGGCACTGAGCTTCTCAGGCCAGAGGATAGTATCGGCCAGGTGTTCCTTGGTCAAGCGCACATGATCGTGCTCGGTATGGACCTTTGCAACTATGTAGCATCTCCTGTTCACCTTCCTAATATGCCTGGCTATAATGAACGTATCATGACCCTCAGGTATGGTGATCAAAGCGACCCTGGCCCTTTCGATGGATGCGTCCTTCAAAGTGTCCGGGTCCGCCGCATTGCCGTAAACGGTCTGGACGTTCCTCTTTTCCAGCTTCTCTATCTTTCCCATGTTGCAATCGATCACAATGAACTTCATGCCTGTCATTTCCAGTATCGATACGATCCTCGAGGAAGTCCTACCATGACCGATTATAACAGTGTGGTCCTCCATTTTAACGCTGCATTGGATGTCCTTGGATACGGTCCTCTGGACCAATGGGGTTATGAGAGTGGATGCGATGGCCATCATCACCACCGCGAACAGCGAACTCTCTTCGAATATCCCGGCCTCTAGACCTATGACCGTGGCCGCTATGGAAGCGCTGAGAACTGGCCAGTAGGTGACGCCTATCAGGAACCCTGCCCTTATGCCGAACCGTTCGATGATCGAATAGAGGATCCCGCCCAGGACCTTGGTCGTTAGCAGGGTGGATATCAGGGCTATGGTGAAGATCAGGTCCATGGACCCTTCCTTGAAGATCCCCAGGTCGAGCTTCATCCCTATGACCACGAAGAACAGTGGGATGAACAGTCCGTGTCCCAGGCCATGGATCTTTTCATAGAGGACCTGAGATGTGACGAACTCCCCCATTATGACACCGACGATGAACGCAGGGACTATCCCATGCACCCCTACCAGCTCCGATATGATGATAACGAAGACAAGGACCAATAGGATGAACTTAAGGTCGGATTCCCTTGTCTTCCTCCTACCTCTCCTCTTAAAGAAGGGCCGGATGATCCTAGGGAGGATGAGGAAAGCGAAGACGAGCAGCAGGAATATCAAAAAGAAGCTTACGAGGAATTCCATCAATCCGCTGGCTCTCTTGTAAGCGACGAGGAGGCCGAGCCCTATCAGGGCACCACCATCAAGAATGACGACCCCGGGTATGAGGATGTGTCCTAGCTTCTTCTTCAGGAAACCGCATGAATTGATGAGCGGGATGCACTCCCCGACGGAAGATGACATCAGGATCAGACCCCATAGGATGGAAGCAAGGGTCCCGTAACCTGCAAGGACCCCTAGGATGAAACCACCGACCAGGGAGACGACCCCCATCAGCAATGAGAAGACTATGGCCCCCTTGAACCCCCTGTCCCTTGTCTCGAAGACCTCGAGGCCAGCAAGGAATATGAGCAGATAGAGGCCGATGTCGGCCATGAAGGTCAAGGCCTCTCCAGGGTGGAAGCCCAGGACCTCAGGACCTATGATGATGCCAGCAAGTATGTAGAAGGGCAGGTGTGTGATCTTGAACCTGTGGAAGATCTCAGGTAGGATAACGGCGATAATGAGAATAAGAAGGAAGGTCAAAAGCGGGTCAGTGAGATCTATCCCCAGATGGGCTATGGACGAACCCCCCTTTCAATATCTGGGTCATCATATAAATCGATTTTCATCGGCCGTTCTCAGAACGTTCACGGTCCATGGGCCGAGGATATCTCTTCGTACAGTATATTGTTTATCAGACCTTCTACATCATTTAGGGCCATCTTACCATAGTGGCTGTACCAGAAGATGGTACCCTCCTTCTCGAAGATGAACACGGTCATGGGAACACCGTTCTCGGTCCCCTTCGGTCTGTAGGTGCCATAGAGGCCCATATCCTCTGCCGCATCCACTGACATCAATCTTATGTCAGAGTACTTGGTACCTTCCTTGCCGTTCTCCTCCGTCCCAGATGCTATACCTCGGTCCACCATCTCCTTCCATTGCTCGGCGCATGGGACGCACCCCTGTGTCCAGAAGAAAAGTATGAGGAGGTCGGTCCCGTTCAAGCTTACCTCGTTCTGGACAGTTGCGGGATGAGGGACCTCCTGGCCGGCCTTAATATGCCCATCCGGATAGCCGGTCCAGAACTCTTTGAACCCCGGGACCCTGGGATCAAGTCCCAGGCAGCCAAGGCACTTGACGCTTGCGAGGCGGTCGACGCTCTCATAACCACCCCCATAAGCCCCCCATAGAGCGAAGGCAAGCCCGCCAAATATAGTGAATATGACCACTATGAGACCGATCAAAGGCCTCAAACCCTTCCCCCCCTTCTTTGGGAGAGGGTCGGTCCGTGGCTTGAGGGGGATCATGACAGAAGCCTCCTGAGCCTTGGGTTCAAGATAACGGCCTTCTGGGCTTTGACCGGGCAAGCATCAATGCAACGGCCGCATCTTACGCATTCCATGTCCAGCTTGTCCTCCTTTGGATTGATGCCCATGGGACAGGTAGAGATGCACTTCTGGCAGTGGATACAGGCATCTTCCTTGAACTCAATATCGGTCAATGAGAACTTGTTCGTTGGACCATACATGGCCCCAATGGGGCAGAGGTATCTGCACCAGAACCTGTCCACGAGCGAGATGGAGACCATCACCGATGCGGCGAAGACCATCTTGAACCAGAAGAACTGGTTGGCCGACCATGAGGCGGGGGATAGCATGAGCTCCGGCACAGTAGCTGTGATACCGCCTATCGGGTCAATATCGGTGAAGAAAAGTGTGTCGAAGAACCATGTTGTCGGAGGGACCAGGAGCAGGACGGCGTACTTGGTCCATCTGGACCTCCGCTCCCACCTGCTCCCCGGGGTCGGAGTCGCAGACCTGAAGGGACCTATCCTTGATACCAGACCGACCGCTCCTACCATCAGGAGCATCAGTCCGAACGTCCCCATCAGCTCCCAGCTGTTCAAGGGTGTTTCGTCCAGCGAGAGCAGCGAGGCGATGGCTGGTAATGACCAGAGGACCGCACCCGATATCAACGAGCCGATGGATGCGATGAGCCCCCCCTTGCCCCTGACAAGGAGCACCCCGGAGAACGCGGTTAGGAAAGCCCCTATGGCTCCTATGTACACGCTCCACATGTAGAACTTGACCTCCACTCCGTTACGAGAGAGAACATAAGGCAGTATGGTGCCGAAAAGGACCGCTGCGATGGATACGAACAAGAGCACCAACCTTGGGATGGTCCCTTTGAGCTTCTTGGATAGGAAGGAGAAGATGTCCTGGAGCGTTCCCATCGGGCAGGCCCAGCCGCAGAACGCCCTTCCGACAACGGCCCCTATCACAAGGAACATGCCCACAAGATAGAGGAGCATGAGCAGGCCGTTGCTCTGACCGCCTACTATCTCCAGAGTGCCGTGCTCGATGACCCAGATAGGGCATCCCGCACAGGCCGCAGGACTTGCGGGGCAGAAGAAGAACGGGTAGATGAACCCGGACATGGCGACCTGGAAGACACCGAGTATGGCGATGACGAAGAAGAGGGTCTGCGAAACGACCCTGACGTGCCAGAAGGAGAGCCCGTTCCCGGCCATGTTAACTTAGAGTGGAACATATGGATGCGATATCTATCTTTCTGAAGAGGACTGACAACACCCAAAATATAAATCCGATATCATGATACATAGATGCTGGGTCGCATGAGGGTAACGGTCCTGATACCAACCTTGAACGAAGAGGAGTCGATAGGTCTGACCCTTGACCAGGTACCTCGCTCCCCCGACCAGGAGATAGCGATCATCGACGGCCTTTCCAAGGACAGGACCCGTGAGATAGCCCTTGAGAAGGGAGCTAGGGTCATAGAGGAGAAGCGGAAAGGCTATGGTAGGGCCTACAAGACCGGTTTCAAGGAGGCCAAAGGCGATATCATTGTCACATTGGACGGTGATACCACCTACCCTGCCGAGAAGATACCCGAGCTCGTGAAGATCCTCGAAGACGAGGGATTGGACCTCATCACTTGCGAGAGGATGACCAATGCGGAGAAGGGGGCTTTCTCGACGACCCATCGCTTCGGGAATTGGGTCCTCAAGGTGACCATGAACATCCTTTTCGGGACCAAATTGAAGGACTCCCAGTCGGGCATGTGGGTCTTCAGACGCTCCATACTGCCGAAACTGAGCATCACATCCGACGGGATGGCAATGTCAGAGGAGCTCAAGATAGAAGCATTCCGCAGGAAGGACCTGAGATGCAAAGAGGTCCCTATACCCTACAGGGTTCGTGTAGGAGAGAAGGCCCTCAACACATGGAAGGACGGGTTCAGGAACCTCATGTTCCTGTTCAGAAAGAGGTTCAGACCTGGTTCCTTGGGGCCGCCAGAACCATATTGAATCAAGCTGTTGCCAACCTTACTTATAATTTATATAGCATTGGATTTCATTCAGTAATGCTCTTCACCGTTCAAACAATTGGGGTTTTATATGAAAATTAGAACATCCTCTCTGATAACCATCGGGTGGCTGCTGACGCTGATGCTCGTTCCTCTATCTGGGGCCATCGGTCCTGGGGATGCCGGTGGTGAGATAGGGACATGGATCCTCATGGACCATGACCCGATCGTAATTTCATCGGATGCTGACTTCGCGTCACAGGCAGCATCGGAACCATGGTCTGGGTCAGGGACCGAAGGTGACCCTTATGTAATTCAGGGCTACTTGATCAACGCCTCCTCAGCAAACTATGGTATTTCGATATCTGGAACGACGGTTCATTTCATCGTCCGGAGCTGCCATGTCCTCGATACTAGCTCGGATATGACCTACGGCACGGGGATCGGACTAAGGTTCTACGATGTACAGCATGGGAACATAAAGTACTTGCAGGTATTGAGAAGCAAGAATTTCGGTATCAATATCCAAGATTCGGAGAACATCACCATTGATAATACCACTGTGATAGGGAGCCCCGATGCAGACGGTCTCTATATACGGTCCAGCAATGGTATAAATGTTATACGATGCATTCTCAGGGATAACGAGTTCGGGATGCTCCTCGAAGAAAGCCAAGGGTGCATAATGGGATGCAGCATCACTCAGAGCATCTACAATGGGATCGAGCTCTACAGGGCAAGCGGTTGGAAGTTCGAGGACAACACTATAGAGGATGCATCGAAGATAGGCATCTACCTTAGGTCGGGTTCCATCAATAATGAGTTCCACAGGAACATCTTCATTAACTGCTCCTTCAGCCTGTACGGTAGAGCGGAGGTCTTTACCACCAACCATATACCTATCGACAACACGGTCAACGGTCTTCCTGTCCACCAGATCAAGGACCATGCCGGGTCGGGGGAGGAGCTCACGATATCACCGGGGCAGCTCATAATGGGGAACGTTTCAGGTGTCGTAATTAGGGGAATGAACATATCAATGGGAAGTGAAGCAATTTCTTTGGGATATTGCAGCAGGGTGATAGTGGTAGGGTGCAACCTCTCGAACAATGAATGGGGTTTGGGGATGGTCGGTGGGGACAATAACACGGTGAAGGATTGTCTTTTCTTGGACTGTGACCGGGCAGGGGCAATGATGACAGAGACCAAGGACGGGACCGTTCGCAACTGCTTGTACAGGGGGGGGGAGATGGGATTATGTGCCGGTGACAATACCTACAGATTAATGGCCCATGACAATCGGATGGAGAGGAACGAAATAGGCATTTACCTCGGTGGTGCGTTCGGTGCTAGGGTCCATAACAATACAATAGCAGGGTCCGGTGAACATGGTATCTATCTTGAGTATGTCTTCGATTCCTATGTGGAAGGAAACAGGATGATAGATGGACCTGGTATGGTCTCCCCTGGTAAAGGGATATCCGTCAACAATCTCTATGATACAATGCTTAGGGACAATCTCGTTCTCCATACGGATATAGGAATGGACCTTGTGAGCATCTTCGATTGCCAGATCATGAACAATACCATGGATTCGGCTCTGAACGAGGGTGCCATATTAGATGGACCGGACAATTGTACGATCATCGGTAACCTTTTCTACAGGAGCGGAGGGTTGGGCGTTGCAATGGTCTCCGACCACGGGCCGATCATAGACAATCTTATCTGGGGCAACTCGTTCCTCTACAACAACGGCGCAACGAGCGTTCACCAATCCGGAAGATATCAAGCTTCGGAACCTGCTCCCAGCGACAACTGGACATCCATTGCCGATGGGAGGGGCAACCACTGGAGCGATTGGACAACGCCCGACATCGATGGGGACGGGATAGTTGACCTATCCTATGCCCTGGAAGGGGGAAGGAATGACACCAGACCCCTCGTCCTTGATCCACTCCTTTATGTCACACCCCCGACCGATGTCCTGGCAGTGTCCATGAGGGATTCCGTCAACATATCATGGAACGAGCCAACGTTCACGAGGTCCTGGCAGATCAGCGGATATAGGATCTTCAGAGGACAAGAAGGTCAGGTATCCACATTATTGGCAGAGCTCCTTAGCGACGCTGGATACTTCGTCGATAATGAAGTGAGCAGTGGTGTTCAATATAACTATTCTGTCCTGGCTTACAACAGGTACGGTTCAGGGGCTATGAGCAAGGTCGTATTTGGGTCGCCGGATTCGACACCACCGGAGATCATGATATCGGCCCCAAAGAACGGCTCGTTCTGGAACGTTACCTCGGTCGAGGCCTCCTGGGAAGGGAGCGATGATGTCGATGTCGTTGGCTTCAGGTACAGAACAGACCTAGGCCCATGGACCGAGAGGGGTTTGGTCAACACCACCATCATTACCAACCTTTCACAAGGTGACCACCTATTGGACGTCGAGTGCTACGATGAGCTCAATAATTCCGGACAGGCCAGTATATCATTCCTCATCGACCTGACAAATCCAGAGGTCGAGATAATCGAGCCTCAGGAAGGCCTCATAACGGCCCTTGGTTCGACGAACATCTCTTGGGTCGGGGAGGACCTGCCCTATTCGGTCAGTAACTACAGATGGAGGCTTGATGATGAAGGATGGGTCGTCACCAATGGCACCTTCGTAGTGCTTGAGGACCTCAGTGACGGTCACCACACATTCCACATCGAGGTCATCGACCTGGCAGGTAACATCGGGTATGATAGGACCACCTTCACTATCGATACCATCTCCCCGGTGGTCAAGATCCTCATCCCCTCCGAGGGGGAGGTCTTCCTGGGTAGGCCTATATTAGCCTCTTGGACCTTGGACGGTACCGGGACCTCCATCACCGGGGTCAGGATCAAACTGGACTCCGGCCCGTGGAGGGATATCGGTCTGGCCCTGAACGAGACCCTGATGGGTCTCGAGATAGGGAACCATACCTACTGGGTGAGCGCTGCAGACCAAGCAGGGAACACAGGGACAGCCACCGTGAGCTTCAGGGTCGGTTCGGAGATACCCCAACCCCCTGCCCAGGGGAAAGGTCTCATACTCGGCAGGGTCCTGGACAAGGACGGCGACCCATTGCACAAGGTCAAGGTCAGGTCCGACACCGGTGAGGAGGCGTTCACCGATTCGGAAGGGTATTTCTTCATCGAGGTGCCGGCCGGGATGAGGACACTGACGTTCACAAAGCGGGACTTCAAGGAATATGAAAGGATCATCGAAGTGGCGGAGGACAGGACCCTGCAGATGGACCCGATAGCAATGGAAAGGAGCACGGACGATAAGAAGGATGGTATGGAATGGTGGCAGTGCTGCCTATGCTGCCTCCTTCCGTTCGTGGTCCTCCTGTTCATGTTCCTGGTAATATGGGCCGTGGCACGCATAAGGAAGAGCAGAAGACGGAAGCTCGATGAGGAGTAGGGCACGATGCGTCCCCTTCAACAATTAAATAACCATTTGTCCTTGACAGTATCTCATGGGCCTGATCAGGGACCTCATCATCGACGGTATTGTCGGGAGGGCCCTAGGTAAGTTCGAGGAGCTCAAAGAGAGGTATCCTTTAAGGAAGGCCAAGCTGCATTCTACCCTCCTTGTGACCCTGCTCGTGACCATACCTCTGATGTTGGTCCTTATGACGGTCCATCTCTGCCTTCTCCTCTGGGACCTCTTCGAACCCTTCTCCGTCGCCGTCCCGCTCTACCTCCATCTCGTCCCTCTGGTCCTCTATTTGGGTGTGTTGGCATTCTCGACGTTCTTGGTCCTTCAGATCTGGAGCGTCCTAGCTCTGGTCTACAGGCCACTTGATGAACTGATGGAGCGCGGGGTTGCGGAGCTGATGGGTCCTATCAGGACCTACCTCATGAAGCTAGACCTGACGGTCCTTTCCTTGTTCTTCATCGTGTTCACGGCCATCACCTCACATGGGCTCTTCGGGTCCTATACAGTGGTCCATTTTGCCATGCAATTGCTCTCAATTATAATATCCACGGTCCTTCTGGCCCTGAGCATCTTGACATATCTGGGACTTAAAGGTCTCCTCATGCTTTTTTTCGACAGGTTGCTGAGGCGTATCGACGAGAGGTACAGCATCTTGAAAAGGCTCAAGAGGTTCTACGATCCCATTCGCACAAAAGCCTCTCAGTGACCCTTTGATGATGCCTTGATCTCCACCTCTGGAGAGAGCTCAATTACGCTGTGCCCCCTTACCAGTTCCTCTGGGAGGCCATCCTCCTCGGTCTCCATCTCCGGGAAGAGCATTCTCAGCTTGGCAATGGAGTAGGGCCCAGCACGGATGAGCTTTGGTGGGCTCACTGATAGGTCGATCACAGTATGTCCTATGCGATAGAGCGTTGGACCCCCGTCCACGGCAAGGGTTACCATATCGCCGAGCTGTTTGAGGGCCCCGGAAAGGGTCGAGGGGGGTGGCGAACCGTGGATGTTGGCGCTGGTCCCGCATATCTCTATCCTCTCCATCACCCTCTTCATGAACAGGTTCTCGCCATCGGCCAAGGAAACGGTCTTCAATCCCGAGGTCACATAATCTGGGACCCTCTCGGACCTCTTGGGAAGAATGATGGAGATGGGCCCGACCAGCTCTGTCTCAAGGAGCTTCTGGACCCTCTCGGGGATGTCAGCATAGAGCTTGAACCGGTCCTTGGGGACGACCATGGTAAGGGGCATGTCCTGTTTGCGCCTTTTCATCTCGTAGACCCTCTTGATGGCTTCTGGCCTTTTTATTGATGCGAAGAGACCGTAAGTGGTATCGAATGGCCCGCAAAGGACCTCTCCCCTCTCCAGGCGCTCAACGACTATGTCCACGTACTTCTCATATGCTGGATAGATCTTCGTCGGTCCCACCTCCTGGACCTCGGTCCTCTCCTCAAGGGGCCTTGACCTCGACGATATTCCGCCCTTCTTTCGGACCATATTGAACAGACCCCCGCAGTTGATCAGCTCGAGCATGAAAGGAGGCAGGTCCCGTAGGGTGACCTCCATGTCCTTGGTTATGTCCTTGAAGGACGAGGTGGTCAGCTCTACCTCGTCACCATCCTCGCAGGAACGCGGAATGTCCGGATGCTCGAATACCGGGACCCCTATATTGAACAGGTTCCGCTTCATGATCGGGGCAACGCTGACCGCGATGATACCCCTTATCCCAAGGTACTTGAGGGCCAGGGCGGCGTGTTCTCTTGATGACCCCCTGCCGAAGTCCTTACCGGCCAAGATCACATCGCCTTCCTTTACAGAACCGGCCAGGTCTGGTCTCACCGTTTCGAGGCAATGCTTCGAGTATCCCGATGGTGGTTGATGGAGATAGATGGTCGGCGCTAGCGCATCGGTGTCCACCTCGTCAGGCAGGACCCAGGCCCTGCCTTTTGCGAGCATCTTCAGATGACCACCTCCTGAGGATGGACGATCATGCCCTTGACAGCCGAAGCGGCGGCGACAGCTGCCCCTGAAAGATAGACCTTGCTGAATGGGTCTCCCATGCGCCCCTTGAAGTTCCTGTTGGATGTGGAGAGCGCGACCTCCGCTTCTGGCAGCACGCCGAGGAACCCTCCGGAACAGGGTCCGCACGTCGGCATGGAAACGATCCCTCCCGCATCAAGGATGGTCTTTATGTACCCTGCCTTGTTCGCCTTGGAGTATATCGCCCTTGAGCCTGGTATCACCAGGAGCCTGACGTCAGGGTGGACCTTCCTTCCCTTCAGGACAGAAGCGGCGACCCTGAGGTCCTCGAGCCTGCCGTTCGTGCAGGACCCTATGAAGACCTGGTCAACGAGCACTCCCGAGAGGTTATCGACCTCTTCGACATCATCGGGGGACCCTGGTAGGGCCACCTGAGGTCCCATCTCATCTATGTCAACCTCCTCCGAGTCCCATACCCAATCGGGGGAGAGCGGACCGTACTCCTTGACATCATTGGTCATTATTGCCGACACGCATGAGGCCTCGGAGGCCATGTTGGTAACGGTCATCCTGCTGTCATCGTGCATCCATTTCAATATGGGCCCGTCGAGCTCGAGCAGCTTGCCCTTGCCCCCGCCCGGACCGATCCATGAGAGCATCCTGAGCGCCAGGTCCTTTCCTTCGCACCATACATCGGGCGTACCCTTGAAGACGATCCCGAAAGGTTCTGGAACCTCGAGCCACAGCTCGTTGGAGGCCATGGCGGCCGCAAGGTCAGTGGAACCTATGGCGATCCCTAGGATGCCAAGTGCCCCTCCCGTCGTGATGTGGGAGTCCGCTGCCACGACAAGGTCTCCTTTCTTCGATCTACCGTCCTCGAAGAGATGAACATGGCAGATGCCCTCGCCCCATTCCACTATCTCCTTCAGTCCGTAACGCGAGCCGAACTCCCTTATGGACCTGCACGCTTCGGCGGCTGCTAGGTCCTTCGGGGGGGTGAAATGGTCAAGGTAAAGGACGGTCCTATCGGCCCCCCTGAGATAAGGAAGCCCGGCCTGATTGATCATGTCCAATGCGGGCGGGGCTGTAACATCATGGGCCATGATAAGGTCGGGCGATAGGACCGTGAAGGCACCCACCTTGGCATCTCCCTCTATAAGGTGGCCGCCTATGATCCTGAGCCCCAGGGAGCCGCCGGTGTCAGCTTCCATGAGGTCCCTCCCTTCCCTTCAGGTCGAACCCCTTCTCCTGGGCGAACTTGACAAGCACCCCTGGGTCATCGATGGGTCCAGATATGAGGCTCCTTTCCTTCACCAGATCGGTCAGTCTCATCAGTTCATCGTCCGGAAGGGTGCATCCCCTCTTTTCAAGGAAGTGTCTCACTGCTGCTTTCCCAGTATGTTTCCCAAGGACATACTGCTCCCCTTTGATGCCTATGGTGCTCGGGTTCAACAGCTCATAGGTCATCGGATTGCTCAGCATCCCGTGAACATGGATGCCGGACTCGTGCTTGAAGGCGTTCTGGCCTATGAGCGGCTGGCAGAAGGGCTGTGTCAATCCCATCTCCTTGATGACGGTATCACAGAGGTCCCCCAGCTTTGATGGGTCCACGGAGAGGTCTATGTCGAAATGGTCCTTGTGGAAGAGGAGCGAGACCACCACCTGTTCGTATGATGCATTGCCCGACCTCTCGCCTATCCCTGTGACGGTGACATCGACATGCCGGGCCCCTGACCTTATGGCGGAGAGACAGTTCGCCGTGGCAAGACCTAGGTCGTTATGGCAGTGGACACCGACAGGGACCCGGTCCTTGACGCTCCTCCTTACCTCCTGCACCATCAATGAGACCTGTTCAGGTAAAGCGCAGCCAAGGGTGTCCGCCAGATTGACCTCATGGGCCCCGGCCCTTACAGCTTCCCTCATGAGGTCCGAGAGGAACCCAATATCCGACCTTGTGGCATCCTCGGCAGTGAACTGGACAACATCGAACAGCCCCTGAGCGTACCTCACTCCCTCCACGACCCGCTCCATGACCTTCTGGGGGGGCATATTGAGCTTGTACCTCATGTGAAGCGGGGAGGTCGCGATCCATAGGTGCACCCTTGACCTGCTGGCCCGTGAGACCGTCTCGGAGGCGACATCGATATCGGCCTTCATGGGCCTGCAAAGCACTGCAATCTCCGATCCCTCGACCTCCCGGGAGATCATCTTTATCGAATCCCTCTCGACCTGACTGTTGGCTGGGAACCCTGCCTCTATGACGTCGGTGCCGGCATTTTCCAATGCTTTGGCTATCCTGACCTTCTTCTCAGGAGAAAGCTGGACACCAGGGGCCTGTTCCCCATCCCTGAGGGTCGTATCGAATATTATGAGCTTCCTTTTCGAGGTCTTCCCCCCAATGGCCCTTGCGGTTACACTGGCTGGGTAAGAAAATCCCATCGAACGGTATTAAAGAGGTAGGACAGGTGACTGAAAGTGAAAGTATTTGACCTCCCTGTCGAAGGGCTTATCTATGGAACGGACATAACAGGGACAGGCCGTCTCTAACGGTGGTCTAGGAATAGGAGACCTATGTTGAAGGAATACCCACTGGAAGAGACGCTTTTAGACGGATATGAATACCCGATAGCATTGGTCATAGAGGTCACAAAGCAGGGGATCGTGCTCTCCAAGCTAAGGTACCTGAAGGCTGTGAGCGATGTGATAAACGAGACCGTCAGGTGCCCTTCAATAACGATGTACATGCACGTCGGGCAGTTCCTAGACCCACATCTCAAGGACCTTGATATAGGTCCAATGGGCGTCGATATGTTCTACAGGTTCCCTGTTGACAAAGGCCTGCTCAACGAGACCATCGAGGCCATAAAGAGGGGGAGGGCGTTCTTGAACCACAACAATCCCCAGACAAGGATAATGGCCGGTCTCCTTATGGAGAAGATTATGAAGAAGGAGAGGATCAACTACAAGAGACTGACGGCCCAGGAGCAGGGTCTTATCCTCGAGCCATACATGAACTACCTACTGACCCATGCTGGGGAGGGCAAGAGGACGGTCCTGCAGAACATCGAGCTCGTGGAGCGGGAAGGAGTCCTCAAATGCCAGGTGGACCAGGACATAGTCAGGTACCGACCTGCCAACGGTCCTACTATGGAGCTCGACATACTTGTTGTGACCGACCAGAGGTATCTGACCTCTATCTTCAAGGGGCTAGAGAGGTACGGTTTCGTCCATGAGGGTCGATCGAGACTTGGGATGGTCTGGGACCGTTGAGGTGCGTTCAGGAGTTCATGTCCTTGATGGGATAGAGGCTTGTCGATTTCCCCACCCTTCTGGTCTCTATGACCCTTTTCTCATCCAGGACCTTGACGTTGTAGTTCACCGTCGAATTGGAAAGGGACAGTTCGCTGGATATGTCCTTTTGGGACAGGCCCGGCCTCTTCTCTATACAATCTAGGATGGACCGCTGAATGGCCGATAACCTTGAAGTGGTATCGACCATGTGGTAGCCTGCGGGATAGAACCTCCTGTAAAGGCCGTCCTTCTCGGACCTGATAAGGTCCTCCTTCTCAAGGGTGTAGAGATGGTGGGCCAGTGTCCCGTTCGTGAGGTTAAGCTTGACCAGTATGGACCTGAAGTGCTCTCCCGGGTTGTTCTGGACATATACATATATCCTCTTCCTCAGCTTGTTGGAGAGGAGAGTCTCCGGCCTGAGCTTGGTGTAGAGAGGATAGATGGAGAAAAAGAACGGGTATCGGAAAAGGTCCGTGTTCACAAGGAAGATGAGCAGACCTGCGAGCGTTCCAAAGCCCAATACGGCCGCTAGGGCCGCACTTGCAGGAACATATCCCCCATGACCCCCTTCTTCGGTCCGCTCGTCCCCTCGCTTTGATGGAAGGACATAGATGGGCTTGGAGATCTCATTGTCGGAAGTGTCAATGTCCAGGGTACCTGACATCAGGGTTGCCTCGACCCTTATGGATTGGGCAGATGGTCTCGCTCTCCAAGAGAAGGTAATGGTCCTGACCTCCCCCGCAGAGAGGTGTGTGGAGTTCCTACCGATCTCGAGTCGGGAGAGGGAGAAGGTGACCTCATTGACGAGGATGTCCGCCCTCGATATGTCCACTTTCCCAGAGTTCCTAATGGTGATGTTCAAAAGGACCTCATCACCCTCCGAGACCTGGCCTTCAGGTATCACTAGGTCGATGATACTGATGTCAAGGGCGTCCAAGAACGCTACTCTGTAGGAGGTCCTTGCCGTTTCCAGAAGTGCTCCCATCCTTGGGTCAACATAATGACAGACGATCTGGATATCAAAAGGTTCCCTCTTGGCATCCTCAGAATGGAGGAACATGACCTTTAAGGTCTTAGAGGAACCAGGTCCGAGCCTGAACGGCCCCTCTGGGACAACCTTCCCGATCAGTCCTTCCGGGACATCCAGGACCGAGAGGACCATGTCCTGCATTACACCTCCCGAATTGACCACATCGAGGTCCACTACCATATCTTCCAGATAAAGGAACGGACCTCCATGGACGTTCTCTATTGTGATCTTCGCCGTTTCAAAAACCATCAACCGAATATCAACAGGGTTCACCGTTGCTTCCTTTGAGGTCGCTCCGACCCGAAGGGTATATTCACCGACCGCCGATGCTGGGGACTTGATGAAGATAATGATCTCCTCGGTCTCTCCGTTCACTAGGCGACCGTCACCCTTTGTTCTTGTTTCGATCGTCCAATCGGTCTGCTGCACACCGTTAATGATGACCGTGGCGGTCGGGTCAAAGTCACATTCGATGAACCCAGAGTGAACGGCCTCTAGGGTCGTTGAGGTCTCCTCAAAGGCAGAGAGCTCTATCAGAGAGGTCCCTGGGACCAGCTCTATGGAAGCCCCATGGACCAACAACAAGCGGACCGTAACAGTGGAGAACGGCCTTCCTGTCGCATGGATGGTGGCAAGTTCGGATGTGCATCTGAGCTCGAGCTCCAGGACCTCTCCAGGGACCACATTGTCCGGGACAGCGACCTCCAATCTCGTCATGTAGATGTTCTCGAACTCCGGAGGGGACAGGTCTATGTTCAGAACCTCCAAACCCTCTCTGAACTGGATATCCCAATCCGTCCTATGCTCCCCAATGGTCAAATTGTAGGTGTCAGCGATGTTGCCTATGTTCCTGACGAGCAGGTCCATGAACGTCCTCTGGCCAGGATAGACCTGGAAATCCCCAGACTGTGAATTGGCCGGGTAGAGCAGGAACGTATGGTCGACCGTTGCGCTGATCTTCAATATCACAAGAACGAACGCCCTGTCCCCTGTTGAGTTCCCCACAGCCTCCACCCTGAAGGTGTAGGTACCATCAGGGTCGATGCCCTGGTGGTTGGGCACATCTATCCTGAGCATGGCCTTCCCCGAACCAGCGGGGTCCAGGACGAGCGAGCCTGTAAGGACGCAATGCCAGTCATCGGGCCGGTGAAGCCATAGGACGGCGGTCTGGCCCATGGGCGCATTGTTCAGAACATAGAGGTCCAATGAAACGCTCGAACCCGGAGCAGCGGTCCTTATCGGGTACCCATCCTGCGTGACCTCCTCACCTGGGGCGGCCTGGATGAGAATGGTCCCCTCGTTCCAGCCCTCCTCCGCATCGGTCCTGTCCGCACCGAGCGGAGCGAGGAGAAGGAGTACTGTAAGCAATACGACTGCCCTTGCAAGGGCCATTTGGGCCATGGTCATCATATCTCATTGAGCGGGGACCATATTTAAAAGGTATAGTACACTTGTTGGAATGAGGACCGGTCCCATCCTATCCGTTGTGAACAGGTGAGCATTACGAAATATAGATAATGGTCCGCTCATTTAGCATACCTGGCCTCAACGGATGGTGGGCTTATGGCCTTCAAGACGATCAGCATCGATTACATACCGAAGGGAGTGAGCAAGGGCTATACGGACCGGACGCTGAAACTGGACCTGTCAAAGGGGACGGTCCAGATCAAGGACGTCCCCCTAATGATGAAGGACCGCTTCATCGGCGGGAAAGGTTACGGCCTATATCTTCTATGGAACGCGGTCACCCCGCAGACCAGATGGGACTCGCCCGAGAACGAGATTTGCATCTCATCAGGCCCTCTTGGAGGGACTCCCATCTACCCTGGTTCAGGAAAATCCATAGTTGTGACCATCTCACCTCTCACCGACCAGGTCGTTGACAGTAATGTCGGTGGTTATTTCGGTCCCTATCTCAAGTTCGCTGGTTTCGATGCCCTGGAGGTACAGGGAATGTCCGATGAACCCATTATCGCAGTCATAGACGGGGTGGATGGGAGGGTATCCTTCGAGAAGGCCCCAAAGGACCTGGGAGAGGGGTCCAATGAGATAACACAATACTGCCACGAGCGCTACGGAAAAGGGGACATGAGGTCGGTATCTGTGGTCTCTACAGGCCCTGCGGCCCAGCATACGAGGTTCGGTCTCCTCAACTTCTCCTGGTACGACCTTCCCAGGAAGGTTTGCAGGATAAAACAGGCTGGGAGGGGGGGCATTGGGACCGTTCTGTGGAGGAAGGGTTTGAAGGCATTGGTCATCAGGAGCCCGAAGGTGACCATACACTCCAATGATCCGGCCGACCCACAGGCCCTTAGAGCGGTTTCCAAGGCCCATTCCTCGGAGATAATCGAACTGGACCCCAAACAGAACGAGATGGCAAAGGTCGGAACTGCCCACCTGCCGACCATAATGGACGATTACGACCTGCTGCCGACATGCAATTTCAAGTTCGGGAGCGTCAAGGACATAGGGGGCGATGCCCAGGATATAGGCAGGGAGGCCTACAGGAAGAGGTTCGACCCGGGATTCGATGGCTGCTGGATGGGATGCACCGTAGCCTGTTCACATGGCGTGAGGGACTTCATGCTCAGGACTGGGCCAAAGAAGGGACAGAAGGTCTTCGTTGATGGTCCGGAGTACGAGACCATCGCTGGTGTCGGTTCGAACTGCGGGATAGTCGATGCGGACCATATAATCGAGATGAACTACTACTGTGACAACTACGGCCTGGACACAATATCAGTGGGGACGGCGACGGCCTTCGTGATGGAATGCTTCGAGAACGGTCTCATCGACAAGAAGAGCACCGGTGGACTGGACCTGAGGTTCGGCAGCAAGGACGCAGCCCTCGAGCTCGTCCACCAGATGGCCAGGGGGAACGGGTTCGGTGTGGTGGTCGGGCAGGGCATAAGGGAGATGAAACGCATCTTCAAAGAGAGGTTCGGTGCCGATCTGGCCTTCATGAACGATATTGGAATGGAGTCCAAGGGGCTTGAGTTCTCTGAGTATATGACCAAAGAATCACTTGCGCAGCAGGGCGGTTACGGACTGACCCTAAAAGGTCCCCAGCACGATGAGGCATGGTTGATCTTCCTTGATATGGTACACAATTTCATGCCTACCTTCGAGCAGAAGGCCGAGGCCTTGCATTGGTTCCCAATGTTCAGGACCTGGTTCGGCCTCTGCGGTCTATGCAAGCTCCCATGGAACGACATCGTCCCCCTTGACAATAAGCAGACAAAGGAGCCTGCGAAGGTCATGAAGCATGTCCAATGGTATTCCGAGTATTTCACCTCGGTCACTGGGCGGAAGGTGGACCCTGAAGGCATCATAACCATGAGCGAGGTCGTCTATAATTTCCAGCGGGTCTTCAACATCAGGATGGGAAAGGGGAGAAGGGAGCATGATACGGTCCCCTACAGGGCAATGGGGCCGGTCACTGAGGCGGAGTACCTATCAAGAAAGGAACGATATGACGGTCAATTGAGGGAGCAGCTCGGTCTCGACCCCGAGAAGATGGGGACGAAGGAGAGGATGGCAGCCCTCCGTAAGCACCGTGAGGCCCGCTACGAGAGCCTTAAGGACGCGGTCTATGCCCGAAGGGGATGGAACGGGAACGGTGTTCCGACCCTTGAAAAGCTTAGGGCCTTGGGCCTCTATGAGCCCGAGGTCCTGGAGACCGTTCGACCATATCAATAAGTATCACAAGGGCGGTCCTGTCCTGGTCAAAAGGGCGACCGAGCATGATAAGGATAAACGAGACCGAGCTGCCTTACAATGGTGAGGAGGACATAGCTTCGTTCCTGCTCCGGACCGGACATTACAGCCCTTTTATGGTGGTCTCCCTCAACGGTGCCTTTCTCAGAAGGGACGACTGGTCCAGATGCTTTGTGAGGGACGGAGATACCATCAGGACCGTGGACATGATAGCCGGCGGGTAATGACCTTAGGGATGCATGTCCAGAATAGCTAAAATAGGGGTATGGATAATTTTATTAACCCTTTCGTAAAGTATTTATAAGTCCTATTTCCTCGCCCATCCGGTAGTCCTTATAAATATATAGGAACAGGGCAGGGGGTCTTTCATCCTGGTCAAATTGGTTGAGGACCGCCCTGATGGAACGATAAAGGTGATGGAGATGCCAGAGAGAGTACAGGTCGAAGAGACGACGAAGTGCCCTGAGTGCGGGAGCGAACATGTCATCAGGGACTACGAGAGGGGAGAACTGGTCTGTGGTGACTGCGGGATAGTGATAAACGATCTCCAGATAGACATGGGCCCTGAGTGGAGGGCCTTCGATTCTGTCCAGACAGAGCAAAGGGCGAGGACTGGCGCCCCCATGACATTGACCATACACGACAAGGGGCTTTCTACCGAGATAGGTTGGAAGAACAAGGACTCCTACGGGAAGTCCATACCGACCAGGAACAGGGCCCAGATGTACCGCCTCAGAAAATGGCAGAGGCGAATAAGGGTCAGCAATGCCACGGAGAGGAACCTGGCCTTTGCCCTATCCGAGCTTGACCGGATGGCAGCTGGCATAGGGCTTCCCAGGAACGTCAGGGAGACCGCAGCTAGGATATACAGGAACGCTGTGAACAAGAACCTGATAAGGGGCCGGTCCATAGAGGGGGTCGTGGCCTCCTCCATCTATGCCGCTTGCAGACAGTGCAACGTTCCGAGGACCCTTGACGAGATAGCCTCGGCTTCCCGTGTGGGTCGGAAGGAGATAGGCAGGACCTACCGCTTCATGACCAGAGAGCTCGACATGAGGCTCATGCCGACATCCCCACAGGACTACATCTCCAGGTTCTGCTCCGAGCTGAAGCTCTCCGGTGAGACCCAGACCAAGACCCTTGAGATACTCAAGAGGGCTGACGAGATGGAGATCACCTCGGGCAGGGGACCGACGGGAATGGCGGCCGCGGCCATCTACATAGCATCCATAATGACCAACGAGAGACGGACACAGAGAGAGGTCGCCGATGTCGCGGGAGTGACAGAGGTCACCATAAGGAACCGGTACAAGGAGCTAGCCGACAAGCTCGGTATAGACCTTGAGATCTGAGGCTAATCCTCAGAACAGCATGAGGAAAAGCAACGTGTGCAGTGTTATCCCTATGACCTGGACAGCCCAGAAGGACAATTTCCTCGTTTTATGCCTGAACAGGAGCATTGCCAGCAAGGCTCCGAAGGCCCCCCCGACCATTGAGAGGAGGTAAAGCGTCCTTTCCCTCGTCCTTGACCTCCCAGACCTGGCATTGACCTTGTCCTGGAAATATACCAGGAACGTCGCTATGCTCATGATAACAAGGAAAGCCAGATAGAACTTGGAAAGGTCCATCAATGGTGGAGGCATATATCGATGGACCGTCGTGATGGTTTAATAGGGTTCTTATCGGCCCGACCGTCGGTATTTTTAAGGTGCGTCCACATCATCTGACCCAGAAAGGGAGCGTTTTCATGGACCCGTACGAAGTGCTCGGTGTGGCAAGGGATGCGGAAATATCTGATATCAAGAAGGCCTACAAGGACCTGGCCATGAAGCTCCATCCCGATAAGAGCGGCTCGAACCCTAGAGCCCTTGAACAGATGAAGCTGGTGAACGAGGCATATGCGGTGCTCTCCAACAAGAAGGTCCGTGTCACCCTCGAGGAGGATTCGGATTGGAAGGAGCATTCCACTACAGAGGACAAGGAGAAGGTCTGGGAGGAGTACTCGAAGCAGGTCGAGGAGTACTACAGACAGGTCCAGAAGTACCTCGAGGAGCAGTTGAGGGGGATACAGTCCGAAAGGGGAAGGCTCTCCGGGATAGAACAGGAGCTCCGGAGGAAGGAGGACCTCCTCAGGAAGAGGGAGTCCGACATAGAGGTCCAGGTCCAGGCCATCAATCTGGCAAGAGGTCAAGAGGCCAGGCTCAAGGAGAGGGAGGAGTTCATCGCCCAGAGGGAGGCGGAACTGGACGAACTGATGAGGCTCATCTCCAAGAGCAACTCCATAGCGGTATCGCTATCACAAGCTTCAAGGTCCGTTAGGTCGAAGGGAAGATGAACCCTTTCCTATGCCCTATGAGACAGATCCTAAGCTGCGTGGGTCCAAGGCTCAAGAGGAGGTGTTGAACAGGTCATCAAGACCGCTGAAGGGCTTTTTCGAACCGGTGTTTACAGGCGGTAGCAGAGGTTCTGTTTGAGGCCATACAGTTGGGAGGTCGGGCGGAGTCGGGACCGGGGCCACTTCGTTCGAAGAGGGTCCTGAACTGGCTTCCACTTTGCTCACTTTTTCGCTTGCGTTCCCGGTCCCTTTGTCTCCTTGATCGGACCGGTCCGCTTTTCTTATTGACCTTTTCAACAACATCACCAGCAGGACAGAACCGAAGATGGCCAGCGAGAGGAAGGCGGTTGAGACGATCAATCCGATCATAATATACACGAGACCGTCGGTTCTCTCCTCCTTGTCCTTAGGTGGGAGGGATGTGACCATTATCGGTACCGGTTCCTCATCTGAATAACTACGGACCTGTCCTGTCGCGTCCTTGTACTGCGCCATGAGGTAGAGACAGCATGACTCCCCTCCCCTCATTGACCTGTCCGCAACACAATCATAAACGACCGTCTCGATGGCACCAGATGACAGGTCGGGGCATGCCATAGAGGGGTCGTTTATAGACACTTTCGAGCTATTGGAAAGGAGTACGAGATCAAGGTCGGACATGTACCCATCACCGGCGTTCATCACCTGCAAGGTGAGGGTGAATTCCCTACCTGGTTCGACCTTCGTTGTCAAGATGGATATGACCTTAATGTCCGGTTCTGGAAAATAGGGGGTTATGGCGACAGGTAAGGTAATATCCTTTACAACCAGCTTGTTCATGATGTCCCTACCGGTCAGGTGGACATGGGTTCCCACGGTATACGTACTGGCGTTAAGAGGGACGTTGACGAGCACGGAGATCTCAAGGGTCCCTGGTCCATCGATGTCCGTTCCAGGTACCTGTAGCCCGGACATTTCTACCAGGAACGGGTCACCGCTCATATTGTAAGATGAGTATAGTGAGGAAGGGTCCCCGGACCGGATGGAAATGGACGCCGATCTCAGCGGGTACTGTTCCATGTTCACGAACCGATATATCAGTTCGGATTGAACGGACCCGGCTTTGAGGACTGGGCCAACGGAAGCTCGGATGTCCGTGCCCTTGTTGTCCTCCAGGACCCTTAGGATGATGTGAGGGCCCCTCTGGTACGGGTCCCTGGGGGAGTTCCTGAAATAAACGATTTCCATAAAATCCTCCTCATAGATCTCGTCCATCTGATAGGATGAAACAAGCATTGCCACGGCCGGGTCCTCGGTCGGATCACGGTAATGACATTGGTAATCAAGAGGGACATAGTAGTCCCCCGGAGGGAGAGTGTCGTCGATGGTTATCGGGGGGAATGTCCCATCCAGTTCCTCCCCTGGACCTAGTTCCTCTATCTGGAGCTCGAGCGGAGGATATACCCTGTTCGAGTAGGCCCCTTCGTCGAAATAGAACGAATTAGTTGAAAGGTGCTGGGCCGAATCTAGGTCCAGGACAACCTTCCCTGTCTCGATGATCACGTTCCCCTGATTGATGATGGTCAACCCAAAGCTACTGGCCCCTACTCCCTGGACAACCTGGACCATTGGCGCAAGGTCGTTTTCCCCGTACTTCGGGACAATTAAGGGTGTCGGTGCGATCGTGAATAGGACCTGGTACGGGCCTTCCCTATGGTCTATCTCGTCCTTCTTGTACTCGAAGAAGAGGTTCATAGAATACTCCCTGGCCGGGGCATCGTCGTTCACATCCATCTTCCAGGAGACCTTCTTAGAGCTATATTCGAGGGTCCCGAGGGTCCTTATGGTACCGGGTAGTGTCACTTCGCTGGGTATGCCCTCTAGAAGGAAACCGAATCCCTCCAGGTCCACGGTCGAGAGGCTATGCACATATCCATAATGGAGCACTATGTCCCTCGCCCCTGAATAGATCGGTATAATGGAGCTCTCTTCCATTCCGGCCAGTTGTTTGGGAGCTCCCGAGACCCCAATAATATTGCTCTCGATGACCAGAGTGATATAACCTTTCATCGAGATCGGTCCGCTATAGGCGAAACCGTCGCTCGACGTTGAGTCCAAAGCGGTCCTGACCGTAAAGCTCAACGTCACGGGCAGATTATACGTCCCGGCCTTGACGTTCATCCTTTTTACGCTGAAGGACAGCTCCCTGAGGACCCCTTGGTCATTGTAGTAGTTCAGGCTCCCACTATTGGTGATGTTGAATCCCATTCCCTTAGGGCCATTGTCTGGCACTAGGGACCCTGTGGAAGACTCCTCCAGAATGTCATAGGTCATTTCCCTGCTCTCGTCAAGGACGTTCAGATGGTTTATCCCGAGCCTAGCGTAGTAGAGATTGTAAGAAGTGGATTCGTAGTGTGTCTCCCTCCACAGATGTCCATCATAGGCATTCTGGACCCTGACATAGAAAGAATCGACGTCCCCAGGACGGTTATAACTGTTCAGGTTCCTACCAGTGAACGTACAGAAGACGTATTCATCCCTCGAAGCCATTGCCTCTTCTGCGTTCCCGCTCGTTATGACCGCGAATGCTGTTAGGAAGAGCGTCAGTACTCCGGCTATTGCATAGAACCTAATTTTCTCCAAACTTGTCACCTCCGATCCCTATAAAGGACCAATATTGAATCACATCTAATATTTATAAACCTTATTA
>CAZLVP010000002.1:0-6482 GCA_964563055.1 uncultured Thermoplasmatales archaeon
TCTTCGATCTCACCCCTGGGGGCCTTCTCTCCAAAAACCCGACCGGAGAACCTAAGGAACTCCACCCCTCCCTTTTTCCATTCATCCCTCCCTAGACCGGCCTTCATGCAGGTGTGCGAAAGGAACTCCTTGACATCCCAACCCCATTCTACAGGGACCTGTGGTAGTAAGAGACCGGAGAAAGGCCCTTTTCTTGCTATCAGGCCATCACGGCCTATGACTATCTTGGATACGAGGTCCTCATGTCCTTTATGTTCTATCATCTCTGGAGGGGTGAGAAGGGTCACATCAATGACGATGTCGTCCATCTCTTTCAAACGAACTGGGGGGAATCGCGGATCACGTGTAGCTGAGGCTATGGCCACCTCCCGAAGGGCTTTGCCCAAAGACATTATTGGTTCCGAATACCCTATACAGCCCCTGAGCTCCCGCTCGGGATAGGTATTAAGGGTGACGAAGACACCGGAGGGTTGTTCGAAACGGGGTGGGTCCTTGGGGGGGGTAGAGGGACTTCCACCAAGGTGCTTTTCGATAATAGCCCTCGCGATCATTACCGCGGCACTTCCATCCTCGGGTCCGAACATTTTCCCACCAGGCCTATATCGACATTATGATACAATATCATTTGGTGTTATTAGACCCATACCGTCGGTCCGATATCTATTTTTCATCGGGCCATCAAAAATGGCCTTGACCACCTAAGGGGGCCTTCTCATTGAGATGAATATATAAATATCGATATTATAAAGGTGAATGGTTCTGGTGACCTGATGCGCGTCCTTGTAACGGGTGGTGCCGGTTTCATAGGTTCGATACTTGTTAGGATGCTTCTACAGGATGGTCACCAGGTTAGGGTCATGGACACGTTCAATTACGGTTTCGATCCCTTAAGGGATATAATGCCCAGCAAAGAATTGGAGATCTATCCTGGGGACATTAGAAACCCTGCCGACGTTCTGAAGGGGTTGAACGATATCGACGCCATCGTTCATCTTGCTGCGATAGTAGGGGACCCAGCATGTGCGGTCCAGGCCGACAAGGCTGTCGAAACGAACTATCTTTCTTCCTTGAGGATAGCAATGTCCGCAAGGGATAAGGGTATCAATACGTTCATCTTCGCCTCTACCTGCAGTGTCTACGGGGCCAAGGATGGGATACTCGATGAAGGTTCAGAGCTCAGCCCACAATCCCTATATGCGGAGACCAAACTATTGGCCGAGAAGGGGATCATGGACCTGACCACCGCTCGGTTCGAACCTACCATCCTTAGATTGGGGACCCTTTATGGGCTATCGCCCCGGCCAAGGTTCGACCTTGTGATCAATTACCTCACCGGCAAGATCATGATGGAGAACAAGGCCTTGATCTTCGGGGGCGACCAATGGAGGCCTTTCCTCCATGTCACTGATGCAGCAAGGTGTTTTCTCTTCTCTTTAACAAATCACCAGTCCTTCAAAGGAGGGACCTATAATGTGGGCTCTACTTCCGAGAACTACCAGATGAAGGATGTTGGTAAGATATTCGAAGGGATTTTCCCTGAAGCGGATATTCAATATGTGTCCCAAGTTAAAGACCCTCGGTCCTATAGGGTCTCTTTTGAAAGTATCGAAAGAAAAGGATTTGAACTGACCAAAGAAATCGAACCCACCATCCGTGAAATCTCCGCTTGGATAAAAGAGAATGATATCAATCCTCGATCACCAAAGTATTATAATTACCAACCATGA
This sequence comes from uncultured Thermoplasmatales archaeon, assembly GCA_964563055.1. GTDB lineage: Archaea > Thermoplasmatota > Penumbrarchaeia > Penumbrarchaeales > Penumbrarchaeaceae > JALOTP01. The sequence continues at coordinate 1,728 of CAZLVP010000002.1, forward strand.
GGCCTTTATATGAATATCCCCATCATTAGACCGAACGTTAACAGATATCTGGATTCGTTGATCCCTGAACTGAGAGAGATCCTCTCGAGCAATATGCTGACCAATGTGAACAATATTACAAAAAGGTTTGAGGACTCTATCAAACGTCTTTTAGGGACAAGGAACGTAATAGCGGTCTCAAGTGCCACCTCAGGACTGATGCTTGTATTGGAGGCCTTAGGGGTAAGAGGTAAGGAAGTGGTCCTACCGAGCTTCACTTTCGCAGCGACCGCTGCAAGTGCTTATTGGACATCGAACAAGTTGGTTTTCGCGGATATTGATGATACTTTCACAATAGACCCAGCGAAGGTAATAGAGAAGGTAAACGATAGGACTGGGGCCATACTTGCAGTGCATATGTACGGCAATCCAGTCCATATCAACAGATTAAAGGAAATATCTGAGGAAACGGGTATACCACTCATTATCGATGCTGCGCATGCTATCGGTGCTTCATACCATGGAAAAAAATGTGGTAGCTTGGGTATACCCGAAGTATTCAGCCTCAGCCCAACGAAGCTCATTACCTCTGTAGAAGGAGGAATCATAACCACCGATGATGATGAGTTGGCTGAAAAACTCCGAATAATGCGTAATTACGGCCTGGATAAGAACTATGAATCGGAGATACCAGGACTGAATGCACGTATGTCCGAGGTCCATGCTGCAATAGGATTATCTCAAATTAATGATGTTCAAAAATTCGTAACCAATAGGAATGAATATGTTATGCAATACAAAAAAGAGCTGAACGGAATCCCAGGGCTCTCATTTCAGAATATTCCAACAGGTCATATTAGTTCACATAAGGATTTTTCCATAATAATTAATAAAAATCAGTTTGGAATGGATAGAGACAAATTAGGGATTGAATTGACCGAATTAGGTATTGGGGTGAAAAAATATTTCTACCCCCCGGTCCATAGGTTGAAAGCTTACAAAGATGATATGGCAGAACTGCCAGTTACGAACCATATCTCGAACAATGTCCTTTCACTTCCGATCTATAATTACATGGACAAAGAGAATATAGAATTCATAAGTAGGACCATCATGGAAAGGTGTCGAAAATGATCACGATAGGGGTGATCGGGGCCGGAGGACTTGGACGCGAGACAATGATGGTCATTGAACAGATTAATATAAAATATAATAAATATAACATAATAGGCTTTTTAGATGATAATGAAAAGATACATGGAAAAATGATCAATGGGTATGAAGTTTTAGGTGGTTCAGATTGGATAATTAATAATAAAACCAGGGATATCAGATATGTCATAGGGATCGGAGATCCCCATATAAAAAAAAAGATCGTTGAAAGGTTGGCTGAACATACCATTAAGTTCGAAACTATCGTTCATCCTAGTGTAATGATCAATGAACAGGTAGAGATCGGTTATGGAACTGTCATTACGGCAAATTGCATTTTAACAGTGAACATACGGGTAGGAAACCATGTCTTTCTCAACTTAGCTTCCACAGTGGGTCATGATGCGGTAATTGAAGATTATTGTAACATTAACCCGTTATGCGCGATCAATGGAGGGAATTTGTTAAAAATGGGGGTAACCCTGGGAACCGGTGCGAAGTTGATACAGAACGTATCGATCGGCGAATGGGCAACAGTTGGTGCTGGGGGTGTGGTGATCAATGATATCCCTGAGCATTCGACCGCGGTCGGCATCCCTGCAAAGGTCATAAAGACCAGGGGTGTGCGAGTATGATAGCAACCTTGAACATGGTATATGAAGGTACGAATGTCACCCGAAGTTCCAATGCCCGGCGGGGATCCTTTGACCCGTCAAACCACTATACATAGAACAGGGGGTGAACAGATGAAAATCCTCCTGATCGCCCCCGGGAATAGCATCCATATCGAACGTTGGTGCAACTGGTTACGAGACAATGGCAATGATATCGTGCTCATCACAGATAAAGAAACAAAAATTAGGACTGCCAAGGTTTATAAACTTCCCAATCCCCATAGTCACAGATACCCCTTCTATTGGACAATCATCACGCAATGGAACTACCATAAGGTCAGGTCGATCGTGTATAGAGAGAGACCCGATATCGTACATCTCCATTATGCATCTCAATATCTACCCTACAAATTGGATTTCGAACCCTTCTTTGTAAGTGTGTGGGGGTCGGACATCTTCAAGCTGATCGATGGGTCTCCCGGATATCAGTTCACTAAGAGGAACCTAGAAAGAGCCCGTATCGTTTTTACTGTCTCAGAACAGATGAAGGGCATGGTGAAAAAGAGGTTCCCTTTCACTGAAAACAAAATGGATTGTTTTACATGGGGGATAGATACCGATTTTTTTAAAAAAGGAGACAGAGACCTCAGCAGGAAAGAACTTTGCCTCCCGACCAATGGAACAATATTCCTTGCCCCAAGAGGCATCAACGAGGTCTACAGACCAGATCTGATAATCCGAGCATTCAATATATTGAAGAGGCAGGACCTTACTGTATATCTGATATTGCTTGCGGGTTATGCATCCGAAGAAAGGAAAAGGATCATCCGGAAAATTATAGACAATGATCCCGAAAGGATCATCCTCATCAATGATACGCTTGCTCAGGACCGAATGCGTGAATATTATAATTCAAGCGACTTCTATGTTGGAATACCACTATATGACCAAATATCTGCAGCCCTCCTTGAGGCAATGTCATGTGGAGCGATACCTATAGTAAGCGATATCGAACCATATAAAGGATTGATAATCAATGGTGAAAATGGCTTTGTCTTTGAAGGTGATGATCCTCGGAAACTATCTGAAATTCTTTTTCATGTCATAAATGAGGATTATGATCACAAGAGGATGTTGATGAGGAATATCGACCTGGTGAATCAGAAATTCAGTTGGAACGAGGAATCAAAGAAGATGGTTGCACATTATAGGAATGCAATGTTCAAGAAGTCCAGAACATGAGTTCCCTAAGTTGATACGGTCGATAATCATTAAATAACCACCACAGTCTAAGCAAGGAACGGACGTCGATGATCGCTAGGAAAACCTTCCTCATGATGGGCTCTAAGATATTGATGAGCCTAATGGGCTATTTTAGCTGGTATTTCATAGCAAATAAAATCCTTCAAGAATATGTCGGTTCCATAGGTTTTGCCTTGGCCTATATCGGTATGATGGGGCTATTTGCAGACCTCGGCTATTCGACGGCCCATATCAAGAAGGTGTCAGAAGGAAAGGACATCGGTAGTTGCGTTGGTACCTATCTAACGATCAAATTGGTGCTTTTGACATTCACCGTCATTCTAATCATATCCTCGATATGGTTCTATCAATCGGTCTATCCACGGCACGACTTCGATTCGGCCTACGATCGACCCATCATCTACATCCTGCTCTTCTGGTATGTCCTTACGAACCTCGCCCAGATACCCATGAACACCTTCATGGGGAAACAATTGGTGGCCAAGGCCGAGATGGGGTTGGTCATTTCAACCTTCATCCAATCGGCCCTTACCATAATCCTGGTCCTTAACTACAACAATGTCTACCTCCTATCCATGACCTATGTGGTGGGGGCGCTTGTCCTCTTCTCGGTCTCATATTATCTACTTAGAGGGATACGTATAAAGAAACCCTCGTGGCCCCTGTTCAAGGAATACACAAGGTTCGGATTGCCATTGATGATTACGGTCACAGCTGCCCCCCTTGTCGCGTTCATAGACAAGATCATGATCAAGTTCTTCTGGGAGAACGCGGAGGTGGCGATCTACTGGAACGCTCAGAAGTTCGCACAACTTCCGGACGAACTGACCGCTGTTGTGACGAACATCCTCTTCCCTACCTTCTCTTCCTTGATAGCCATAGGATCGATGGACACGGTCAGGCGTTTGACCAAACTGGCCGAGAAATATCTATCCCTTTTCGTCATCCCATCGACCTTCATACTAGCCGCTCTCTCCAAACCGTTCATAATCATCTTCTCGGACGTGAGCTATGGTGCCTCTGTTGGTGTGTTCTTCTTCTTGATGGGGTGGGTAACCATGAGGGCCTTGACCCGCCCGTACGTTGCCCATTTCGTGAGCTTCAACAAGACATCGTACGCATTGTTCCTGACCATTATTTACATCCCATTGAACGTTCTCTTCAATATCCTACTCATACCAGATTCTTTCCTAGGCATTGATCTTCTGGGGATGGGGGCGGTAGGGGCTGCCATAGCGACCTTCATCTCGGCTATGATCAATTACATCATTACAAGGGTACTATCATATCGACTAGTCAAGGTAGGGATAAATGTCTCTGTCATCAAATATCTCTTGGCCGGAGGTATCACGGCATGTGGCCTATACCTGTTCCAAGAGCTGGTATTCACGATAACCAGGTTCTATGAGATGATCGGGTTCACCGTATTGGCTGGCCTTTTCTTCATAGGGGTGCTCGTTATCATAAAGGGTTTTACTAAGAAGGACCTGCTGTTCATTGTCAATACGATCGATCTTAGGAAGATGAAGGAATATGTATCGGGCGAACTATACGACAAGGGCCAGTAGGTGGAGGTTTTTCGAGGTGGGACCATCCGACTATCAATTAATATAGGGACCACCGGATGAAGGGACATGCGGATCCTCTGCCTCACACCGGCCCTCTCGATGAGGACCTTCAGGCAGATGAGGGCCTTGACCGAGAAGGGGCATTATATCACCCTTCTCTACCTTGGAATGGGTGGTTC
>CAZLVP010000002.1:6582-26187 GCA_964563055.1 uncultured Thermoplasmatales archaeon
CATGGCATCGGAGCTGAGGGGACACTAAAAGCCTTCAAGGCCCCACAAAGCAGGATCAAGAGGTATCATTTCGAGGGCAGCCTTCCACATGAGGAGCTCATGACGGCCCTGACCCGTTACGATGCGGGGATCATACCGTTCTTACAGTACGAGGCCGATCAAGGTTATATGGACACGATGCTGCCTAATAAAATGTTCGATTATCTGGCAGCCGGTCTTTGCCTCATAGTGCCACCCACCAGGTCCATGCAGGTGTTCGTCTCAAGGACCGGTACAGGCATTACTTATCGAGGGTCAGATGACCTACCGGGATTGGATAAGGTCAGGGCAGTGAAGATAGAGAGGGAACGCTACGTGATCGAGGAGCATATATCAGAGCTCGAAGACCTATACAGGTCCTTATCCTGAGGTGTTCACTTCGGTCTGTTCACCCAGAACTCAGGTTCCTTGCCAGAGAAGCATAACAATACCTGTTCCGCAACCTGGACCCCCGCTTTGTCCTGTGCCTCTTTCGTGTTCGCACCAATGTGCGGGGTGAATGTGACATTATCAAGTTCCGCTAGCTTCGGGTTCACTGGCGGTTCCGTTTCGAACACATCAAGACCTGCTCCGCCCAACCTGCCTTCCTTCAAGGCAGCATAGAGGGCGTCCTCATCGACAACACCCCCTCTGGCGCAATTTATCAGATAGGCGCTCTTCTTCATCATAGCGAACTGTGGAGCGCTCAGCATCTTCTTCGTCGAATCGGTGAGGGCCACATGAAGGGAGATATAATCGGAGATCTTCAACAGGTCATCGAGCTTCATCAGGTCTATCCCTGCGCTCTTTGCTGATTCGGGGGATAGGTATGGATCGAAACCCTTCACTTTCATACCGAACGCCATGCACCTTGAGGCAAGTGCCTGGCCGATACGGCCACATCCGATTATCCCTACCGTCTTGCCTTCCAGCTCGAACCCTTTTAGTTCCTTTTTCAACCATTTGCCCTGCTTCAATGCCGATGTCCCTCGGGTAATGCCCCTTGACAGGTCGAGCATATGACCGAATGCAAGCTCAGCAACAGAGATCGTACTGCCCAAAGGAGCGTTCACGACCTTGATCCCTTTTTCGCTTGCGGCCTTTAGGTCTATGTTGTCAACCCCTATCCCAGCCCTAGCAAGGACCTTTAATTTCGTACCTTTTTCAATGACCGCCCTTGTTATCTTGGACCTGGACCGGACTATGATACACTCATAGTCACCTGCGACCTCAACCAATCGTTCGGGAGAGACCTCGTCCATCACGACCTCATGTCCAGCTGACTCCAGCATCTTCACTGCATCCTTGGCCAATCCATCGGTGATAAGTATCCTCATATGCATACACCGACCGCTCGATAAGGGAGGGATTAGATAAAATTATGCTTTTTTTTAGGGTGAGGTCCATTGTATTCATGTCGGGTTCATCCGATATCGCAATAACGCTGCGATACCACCCATATGTGCGAACATCCTTCCAGGCTCATGTCTTGCTGAGATGATCGTGCTCTTGGCATTTGTGCTGAGACATAGTCCCATGACCGGTCCACCCCGTTCCTCCCCGAACCGCTCCTCCGAAAGCAGGAGATGTTCCACTGCTCCAGCCTCAAGACACATCAAGACCTCGGACCTGCCGTAGGTTGCCAGACCCCCTTTTCCGATCCTTTCCATCAATTCCTTCAGAAGTTCCATCTCCTGTGACAACCTCAGAGTACCTATGAGACCCGGAATACCTTTGGAATTGGACATTACCTCCAGTATAGCGCCCCTTCCGCTGGAGGATGATGAGGCCATTATCAACATGGAGGGGGGTATCCCCAACTCGTTCCGTAGGTGGGTACCAAGGAGCTCCTTGAAGAAACCTGGGCCGACGATGACCACCGGTGTATCGCTCTTTGCGTTCGCTCTGATCATTTCCGTTATCTCGGCAAACCTTGCTGAGCTGGTCAAGGTCACACTATCGAACATCTTGCCTGTAGTGACCTCGGCCGAGGACCCCAGCTCCTCTATCCCGTAATCGTGGAGCCTGAACAGCTGTTCGACCCTGTCGTCCACATATACTGCCAATGCCTTGGGTAAGGACGACCTTCGCACCGCTTCATCCAAAAGCCCCAGCTCCATCTGGGTCAAGTTGGGAAATGTCAGTTCGATGACCGTTCCAGGGCCGATTGACAAGGTATGATGGCCTTCCACCCCGGGCGGACCTTCCATGACCCTTCCCTTGACCCGAAGGACATCCCTGAACTCCTGGAACTCGGTCCCATCTACCCCTATACGAAGGAATACCCTTACGCGTTCGGTCCGGTCCGGCCTTAACTTGTCGGGTTTGGGGTCAAGCCGTCGCTGGGTCTCGGAGCCAAGAACGGTCCCGGGCAAGATGAGCTTTTCAAGGAACCATAGGTCATCCACCCCATCGACCCTCAACTTGACCCGTTGGGACTGTTCATCTTTTTCGAGCAACCTCAATATAATCTCCCCTCGAATTATCGATGTCCTTTGAGAAAGGGGTCATGACCATATCATTACCATGTAGCGCTAAATACTTGACGATATCCCAGTTCGGTCCGACCATAGGACATTTATTATCCATTGCAGGTTACTCACGTACCCATGGGTCAGGTCTATGAGCCCGATATGAGCTCTTTCGTGTTCGGGGACCATACTGCCGATATTTGGATATCGGCCAGTGGGAATTCCGCAGAAGAGGTCCTATATAGAATGATCGAGGGGCTGTACGGGACGATCTCAGAGGCCTATGCCCTTGATAATGAACTTGGGACCATCGACCTCACGTTCACATCGACGTCCGATGAGGAATTGCTTGTCATGTTTCTTTCTGAGGTCCTTTTCCTCCTCGATTCGGCCAGTGAGGTCCTACTCAGGCCGGAATTCGTTCTGATGGAGGATCCTCTCTTAGCAAACAAGATATTATCTGTGAGATGTAGCAGGTTCAAGGTTTCCATAGTACCGGAAAGGCAGGGGATGGAGGTCAAGGCGGTGACCCGACACGGGACCTCATTCGGGCCAAAGGATGGGGGTTGGAGGGCTAGAGTACTGTTGGACATCTGATCCCGCACTGGTCGGTCAATGTGACCGACGAATCCCCCCATAAAAACATAACCCTTATGTGCCCAAGAAAAAGAACAAAAGCTATAATTATTCCTTTATATATGATATCATCAATACGGGGAATGGGACACTATCATGGTCTTCGATCGGAACATCTGCCACATACCAAAGGGGACGATAGTGGAGGAAAAGACCCTCCGAGGGAAGGGGGACCTGATAATATCGGACAGGTGCGTGTTCTCAAGGAATATCATAACAGAGGGTAGGGTGTTCATCGGGGAGCACGCTGAGATAGATGGGAACCTGATCTCCATAGGTGATATCAGGATAGACAAGGGAACGAAGGTCAAAGGAAACATAACAGGGGACAATGATGTTTACATCGGGGAACGATGCACTATCGCAGGAGAACTTGTCGTTGGGGCCAATATGGAGATCGGTGAAGGGGTCCAGATCGATCCCAAGGCTATTGAATCAAAGGGGCATGTGAACATCAGGAACCCGATATCAGTACTTATATACATCTTCCTTTACCTGCTCGACCTTGTAAGAAAGGGTGATGATGACGGAGTGGAGGATTTCCTTAAGGAGCTCGAATCGGGGGCAGAGGAAGAGCTGCTGGTTTCCCGTGAGTTCATATATTTCCCTAGAGGAAGCCGCATTCTGAAGGATGGTTTATGGTTCCCTGGAGACCTCCGGATCGGACCTGGTTGTCATATCGTCGGTAACCTTGAAATGGATGGCAAGCTGGATATCGAAAAGGAGACACAGGTCTTCGGCGATATTATCGCGAAAGGTAGTATCTATCTGGGCGAGGACACCGTGATAAATGGTAACGTCCGTTCTTACCAGGATATAACCGTCCATCATGCAGCAAGGATATCGGGAGACCTTGCAGGACGGGCCATTACTACAACATCCGACACGATAATCGAGGGTACGTTGAAAGGCGTTAACGGGATACGGATAGTCCCTGAGAACGAGACGCAGGTTACAGGCGAGGATAACATCAGTGCACAGCTCAAAGGTCTGGGGGACCTGCTTGAACAGACCAGATAAGGGCCTAACCGTCGCCTCTTGAATTACATTTTATTTCATTTTTTAAAAATGGACCGTGATTTGTTACATTTATAATAAAAAATTAACATTACTTGACATAATTCTGATAAAAAATCAGGAAGGTTTATTACCCCATAGGACATGACTTGTGTTCGGTCGAACGGAGCAGTGCCTCCTATGAAATTATCACGCAATGAAAAGATGATCCTTTGGGGTCTCGTCAAATACCCGATGTTGAACGATAGACAGCTATCTGAGCTCGTCGGGGTCCGGATGTCGACATTGAACGCAATAAAGAACAAGATGAAAAGGATGGGACTGATAACCGATAGGATCGTTCCCAACATCGAAGTAATGGGCTACGAGATCCTTTCAATAACCTGGGCGCCCCTCAACAAAGCATCAATGACAAAAAAGGAGATGGATGGCATGACCAATGCATTTGGTCGATGGCCGAGCATCTATACGTCCCAGATCTTCGGTGATACGCTATTCTTCATCTCTCTGAACAAGGATTACACATCCTATAGGAAGGTTGACCATGGGATCATCACCGCTCTTTCTGATAAGGAGCTCCTTGATACGGACCAGGTCCATTCCACGCTCTATCCGCTAACGCTCTCCAAGGTGAACAAGAACTTCGATTACACTACGGTGCTCGAACGTATGTTCGATATCAATGGCAAGGAGATGGGGCGGCCGAACAAGGTTCCAGACCCTGAGGTCACCAGGGAGAAGGTGTACCATCTGACCAAGAAGGAAAAGGTGATAATGAAAGGCCTTCTACAGTACCCAGACCTTCCCGATAACAAGATAGCCAACATGCTTGATACGACCAGACAAGCGGTCGCAAGACATAAGAAGGAACTGATCGAGCTCAATGTCATCAAGAAACTGAGAATAATAGACTATACAAAGATCGGTTTCGATATCCTTTGCCTTGTAGAGGCACATTACAACAGGTTGAAGGGGTCGAACCGTTCCGCTCCTGACATAGAGCACCTCAACCTTCCGAGCTTCTTCTCGGTCTATGGAAATTACGAGACGGTATCTTTGTCACTTTTCCAGGATTTCCAGCAGTTCTCCGAAGACAGGGACAACTATTCAACGGCCATGAACAAGTTCTGCAGGGTCAGGGGAGAGCCAATGATCCGACTTTTCTCTCCTAAGGATACTATCACCTTCAAACACCTTGATTACCTACCCTTAGTGGACGATTTCCTTTCAGGGAGCTAAGGGTCAAGTGTCACTTTCACAATTCCCCCCTCCCTCCCAAGGTTTATATCTATCCATAGCAGGTCGGCTATCCTACAATGGGTGATATGATGAACGATGGAAAATCTGTCGAAGAGCTTCCGGGCGTAGGGCCGGCAACCGCGGAGAAACTTAGGGAGGCGGGTTTCGACGACCTGATGTCCATTGCGGTCTCATCACCTTCCGCTCTGATCGAAGCGGCCGAGATCGGTGAGGCGACGGCCAACAAGATCATAGCCGCAGCAAAGAAACTTGCCGATGTTGGGGGTTTTCTGACCGGGGACGTGATCATGGAACAGAGGAATGCTGCATGCAAGGTCACCACAGGCTCAAAGGCTTTAGATACCCTCCTTGGTGGTGGTCTGGAAACCTGTGCTATCACTGAGTTCTACGGTGAGTTCGGTTCAGGTAAGACACAGATCATTCACCAATTATGTGTGAACATCACACGAGGCGAAGAGGAGGGGGGTCTTTCAGGACATACGGTCTTCATCGATACCGAGAACACCTTTAGACCAGAGAGGATAATCCAGATGGCGAACGGATTGGATATGGACCCGAACGAGATATTGAAGACGATCCATGTTGCAAGGGCGTTCAACTCCCACCACCAGATGCTCCTCATTGAGAAAGCGAAAGAGATAACCAAGGAATTCCCGATCAAGCTCCTAATAATGGATTCCCTTACCTCACATTTCAGGGCCGAATATATCGGTAGGGGCTCTCTTGCGGAAAGGCAACAGAAATTGAACAAACACCTTCATTCTATCATGCAATTTGCCGATGTCAACAAGGCGGTGGTGGCAGTTACGAACCAGGTCTCAGCAAAGCCAGATGCGTTCTTCGGAGATCCTACAAGGGCGATAGGCGGGCACGTTCTAGGTCATTCATCTACCTTCAGGATATACCTCCGGAAATCCAAGGGTAATAGAAGGATAGCCCGTCTCATTGATTCACCGAACCTTCCTGAAGGGGAGGCTGTCTTTTCGATAAACGAAGAAGGGATCAGGGATTGAAGCGATTCTACATAGGTCAACAAGGTGTTCACGTATCGTTCGATAAGGTCGATATCTCACCATAATGGTCACTTGGACAGAAAAAGACTTAAGTCCGGGCCCACCCTTGCTGGTGATGGTGGACCGTTATGGAGAACTATGACATCAAAAGGGGGAACCATACCAAGGTAGAGGGGGATATGCTCAACTCGCTGATGATGTCCATCTTCGGTAACTGCGAGGTAATAGATGGATGGTGCACATCTCGATATGGTGCAATGCAACCCATAAGGGCAAAGGTTGTCTCGAAGAAGGAACTTTCAGTGGAGATCGTTACGGTCAAGATCCCAGAAGATCGGGTCCTTGACACCATGAAGAAAAGGAACCTGTTCCTGGAAGAAGCGACCGGGTTCACTTCTAAGGAGAGGTTGAAAAGGCTCAAACAGAAGGTCCAGGGAGATAATGGGGAATAGAGGACCGGAAAAAGATATAAGATACTCCTATATTGGGGCCTTGAAACCTGCGCGGATGTGGTCTAGCCCGGTAGGACCGTAGCTTCCCAAGCTACTTGCTCGGGTTCAAATCCCGGCATCCGCACCTATCTATAATCTTGTTCTTTCAGTAACGATTAGGGATTTGAACCCTATGGATATCCGGTCTTTTTTCTATACATATTGGGTTGTTAAACCGATAATATCCTATCCTTTAGATATCCCGGCAACAGTAAGATCATCCTTCGGTGAGATCGTATCATATCGAACTGCCCTATTCGGGGCTTATGGGAATTTTAATAAAGCCCTTGGACTTATGATATTTAGGATGGTCGACCTTTGCGAATTGCAATATATGCCGCAACTTTCATACCAAACAAAGATGGGGTTGCTAAGACCCTCCATGAGCTCGTTAGGACCATTACTGAGAAGGGGTATAAGATGGCCATCTGGTCCTCAGATGTTACTGAGGACATGGTGAAGGAACGCCGAGTGAATGTCACCCCTTCATTACCGGTATTCGCATATCCCGCTTACAGGTTCGGCTTTTTCCGACCCAAGAACAAAAAGGAACTCGATGCAATAGACCCGGAAATCATACATATTTCGACCCCAGATATTGCTGGTCTAGGATTCCTATGCTATGGTAGGAAGAGAGGCATACCGATCTCGAGCGTTTTCCATACAGACTTCCCATCCTATATGAAATATTATCATGTAGGATTTCTTGAACCCCTGCTTTGGATATATCTCAAGCATTTCTATAATGCTTGTGATATTGTCCTAGCCCCGACCGAAGAAATTAAAAAACGGTTGCTCAAAAAAGGGATACGGAACATAGGAATCTGGTCTCGTGGGATACATTTGGATAGATATAATCCATCGAACAGGTCCCAAGAGTTCAGAATGAGGTACGGTATCGGAGATGAGATCGTCTTTCTTTTCTCAGGTCGGTTCGTTCATTACAAAGGTTTGGATATTTTGATATCTACCTATCAAAGGATGAAAAAGGAATATGGCGGTCGGATCAAGTTCCTAATAATTGGTTCAGGTCCTGAAGAGCAGCGATTGAAAAAACAAATGCCCGATGCGATTTTTCCTGGGTACCTAACAGGCTTGGACCTCTATCAAGCTTATGCCAGTTCTGATATCTTCCTTTTCCCATCCACCACAGAGACTTTTGGGAATGTTGTACTAGAAGCTATGGCCTCAGGCCTTCCATGTATCGTTTCCAATAAAGGGGGGTGTCAAGAAATAGTGACCAGATCAAAGGGTGGTTTGGTTTCGATATCCGATGATATTGGATCTTTTGTGAATAATTGTGAAAGATTACTTAATAATATGAAATTACGTGATGATCTAAAGAAAAATGCGTTAGCTTTTTCAAAGACAATGTCTTGGGATGAAATAAATGGTGAACTTTTAAAAAATTATGAAGAAATTATCTATAACAATAAATGAATGTATTATTAATCAATTTTAATCAAAATTGATCCTTTTAACGATTTAGAGAGACCCCATTATTTCTATTGGAATCTGGTTTTGGATATGTTCAAAAATATTTTTAATAATAGAATGACATCATATATAAAACATGAGTAAACTTAATATATAAAATATATATATATATATAAATATATAATAAGATATATATAATAATAATAATACAATTAAATTATTCCAATAGAAATTTTTTTTTTCATTGTTACACCAAAATGGTTGATAATTTAATTAAATCCCAATTCGTTCTCCTCAAAATCGATATTCATTTTCTATTTTTTTCTGTTGATCCCTTTCCATTGGCAATGATGGGGAGAGTCTACCCCATTATATTAAAAGAAGTCTTTTTTTAACAGTCTTTATAAGAGATTCCAACGCCCTCTCATCTGCCCCTATTTTCTCTGAGAACATTGAAATATCGAAATCCTTATTTTTTAAAAGATGAAAAAGTACCTCTTTATCTAGAGGATCTCCAGAAATCTTACTTATTAGGATATTCGCCTCTTCATTCGCTCTCTCTCTCAAAGCTATCAAACGTCTTCTCCTGTCCTCAAGTTGTGTGACCTCACTGTCCAAAGATATCAATAGGTCTGAAAGGTCCAGGAACTTCCTTTTCCTATCGTCCTCTTTTATCACCTGTTCTAAATGGAGCCGTATGTTCTCTAATTTCGGATCTATGAACGCTGGAAGGGACCCTGCTATCTCGGACAACATTTCTCCAGTGATCTTACCAGATATCTCTATCTTGGTCTGGTCTCGTGACCGTTCATTCTCTCGTTCATCCTTTCTGACATCATAGTCCTTGTAGGACTGGATCTCTTCATTATAGGTATTAGGGCCAATATCGATCCGGATACAGTATCTCTTCCTGGGGGTGAAGACCCTTCTTGGGGGACCTCCCTTTTTCGACGGCTCTTCATAGGAAATGACGAAATCGCTCTCCTCAAGGACCTTCAGATGCTTCATCACGGCCTGTTGGCTAACATTTAGCTCCTTTGACAACTGAAGAGGGTAATTGTTCTCATGAGCCAATTTCCTCAGTATCCGTCTTCTGATAGGATTCTCCAGAATGGAGAGCACAACATCAAGGTCATATTGGGATTCTTGTCCTGTCATACTATACAACAATCAGTTGTAATGATTCGATATTATATCAACATTTCCCTTGTGAGATGGACATAGTTCAGGATCTTATCGTTCAATCGATTGTAGAAACCATCCCCGAACCTAATGAAGCGTGCGGAGGATCCAGATCGGGTAAAAGAAAGTCGGTCCTTGAACGTTATCCTTTTTTTGAAATTCCCATCGATCGTTATTATCGCTGTTCTGGACCTATGTAACACCTGGAGCTCTATCTTACTACTGTCAGGTACTGCCAAGGGACGGATATTTACCCTGAACGGGGCTATAGGAACGATCTCTATCGCCTGTAGCCTCGGGTCGAGTATGGACCCACCCGCAGAGAGGGCATAGCTTGTGGATCCCGTTGGTGTGGATAAAATAATACCGTCCGCCCTCATCGCCAGTCCCTGTTCCCCGTTGATGCTTATTACGATGTCAAGTATCTTTGAGGGTGTACCGGTCATAACCACAGCTTCGTTGACAGCGTCTGGTAGTCGTTCTCCGTTCAAGGTCGTTGAAAGTTTGGTCCGCTCTTCGACGACATATCGCCTATGGAGGAGGTCCTCTAATAGCACTTTTATGTTGGTAGGGTAAGGTTCCATGAGGAAACCTAGAGAGCCTGCGTTCAAACCTAGGACCGGTACGGACGTAAGCTGCATGGTCCTAAGTATCGTGCCATCCCCACCGATGCAGATCACAAGGTCAACATCCATATCCCTTAAACCCTGGTAATGGATGCCGTCCACCTCCCTTCTTCCGGAAAGCCCTTTCTCTACCACAAGCTCGATATCCGCCCCTTCGGAGACCAAGATGGCAGTTTCCTTGATGATGGCCATTGTCGTTTGTCGGGCTATCCTCTTCCTTGGATGGGCCACCAATCCGATCCTCATGTACGGTCATCCCCTGTGGATAAGTCGTTTGTTTGGTCGTTATAATGGGATAGGAGCATTTGAATGTTGGCAGGATTCCCAAGAGAGACCACCCCTTTTATGCCCTCCCAAGGGTCACCTATCCTGCAGGGCTCTGACCCACCATCCTCTCGTAAAGCGAAAACCCCCCCTCCCGATTCCCTCACGATGAGCATGGAGGCCGCAAGATCGGTCTTCCTAGGCACCCGCCCAAAATATATAGCACCATCCAGCGATCCCTGCGCGACTAAGCACATTTCGAGGGAATCGCACCCTAGATACCTAGCTCTCTCTGTAATATGGACAACCCCCCCTATTTGACTAATGCTCTCGTTCCCAATATAAACAGAAAGGGCAGCATTTTTCAGTGGGCGGTCCCTGGTGTGCAGCCTAATGTTCCCAAGATAGGACCCCGAACCACGAGCGCTATGATATATCCTCCCGGACGGGAGGTCTATGACCATCGCATGGGTCAATTCCTCCGATGCGGTATCGAATAGCGCGACGGAGGTGGAGAAAAAAGGGATGTTATTGACAGCATTATAGCTTCCGTCAAGTGGGTCCATAATCAGAACGGTGGCACCATCCCCTTTTTCGAGCACCCCCTCTTCGGAAACGACACCCCAACCTGTGGACCGCTCCCTCACTATCTCCAGGATGGCCGACTGGATAAGTTCGTCCGGAAAGGTCTGTTCCTGGACCTGTGGGGCCGATGGAATGCGTCTATCCAAATACCCGGTCAGTCCAAGGGATGAGGCCATCTCCAGGACTTTTTTTGAGATATGGAAAAAAATGTCGTTCTGGTCCATTCGGCCGATAACCGCCCTTCTATTCAATAATGGTTTCCATTGGCAGTGAGGTGGGGGTAACATCCTTTGGGGTCAGGACCTACTTCAACTCAATGTCGTCGAGCAGTCCCTTCCTGACCAGAGAGGCCTTCCTGACCAGCTCAATGAAATCGAAATCCAATGGTATCGAGGGGACCTTGCGCTCCATAGTATAGAATCCTTGAAGGGAGTATTTAATCCGCTAAAAGGGATATCCCATGGACTACCGATATGATCACATCACCTGTGCCCGAAGTTGGCATAGAGTGCCCCCTCCTTCAGCCAGACCTTGCAGAATCCCACCCTTTCGAACTGCACCAAGGACCCTTTTCGCCCTTCCTCGAGGACAAGACCCTCTGCGACCCCCTCCATTGGACCAACACCTTCATCGGGGAAGACTATGGTGCATTTAGGTGAACCTGGAAGGCACCATTGGATTATCCGCCCTCTTTCCCCCTTGACGAGAGATAGGTCCTGACCTGCAAAGGAAGCCTCCCTGCCCCCGTCCCTTTCAAGGATTATATTGCATAGGTCCTTCAGCCTGAATAACGTCCCCTTCCTTTGCTCATTTAGGTCCTTTTCAGCCACCAGTACCACTATCTTCCCATCTATCGGGTCAATACAATACTCTCGGGCGCCTCGTTCGGGATGCTCAGGATGGAGGGGGATGGAGGCCTTAAGCGGTCTATCGACCGTAATGGACAATGGTATGGGCGATCCCACAAAGAAAAATCTATTGGTCCTATCGTCTATGACCGCTTTATTGATGGCACTGAGGGTCTCCCACGAGAAGTTGATATCGACAGGTTTCGTCCCGACCTCGAGCCAGTAACGTCTCAATGATAGGGGATCAAAACCCCTGGCCATCAATGCCCTTAGGGTCCCGAGGCGGACATCGTCCCAGCCCTCGATCCTGCCCTCTCTCCTTTCCTGCGCTATGAGGGACTTCTTTAGGAGTGTATCCGGGATGCTGACAAGGCCGTAATGGATGAAATGGGGTCTTTTCCACCCCATATAATCGTAGATATATTCTTGCTTAAGGGTATTGTTCAGATGGTCTTTCCCCCTCAGGATGTGGGTACAGCCCATAATATGATCATCGACCGCTACCGAGAGATTATAGAGAGGATAGACCCTGTAACGGTCCCCTGTTCTGGGGTGGGGTTCGTCCTTGATGCGCATCCCCACGAAATCCCTGACGGCCGGGTTAGGGTGGTCCAGGTCCGTTTTTATCACTAGGAACGCTTCCCCCTCTTTGTAGGTTCCATCAAGCATCTTTTCCCAACGGTCCATCTGAACATCTTTGGTCAGGCCTCGGTCCTCAACAGGCCGTCCGTTCTCCTTCTGCGATCTCCAAACCTCGGTGTCTGAGGTGCAGACATAAGCCCCCCCTCTGTCAATAAGGTCCCTTACCGCATCATAATATAGATCGATCCTATCGGATTGGATGAAGGACTCATGGACCTTTATCCCCAACCATTCGAGGTCCTCCGGGATCATCGTGTATGCTTCGGGCTCCAGCTTTTCCGGGTTGGTATCCTCCAAGCGGAGAATGAACCGTCCTTTGTACCTTTTCACATATTCGTCGTTCAGGATGGCCGCTCTCGTATGACCGATATGAAGTGGACCGGAAGGTCCCGGCGCAAACCTCATGACCACATTCCCTTCCAAGCCACCTTCAAGGTCAGGAAGTAGGTCGCCTCTTTCCTTTTTCAATGCTTTTTTAGGGGCACCAAGCTCGTTCAAGGCCATAACCTGTTCATCTAAACGGAGGGAGTTGACAGCATCAACTACCTCTTTGACCATCAGAGAAGCGGCTTTGGGGTCCTTTTTAAGCTCGGGTAAGGCACCCATGACCTTGCCCATGACCGGTCCAATACTAGCGTTGCCATTATGCTCTATGGCGTTCTGGAGCGCATAAGCTCTGATCCTGTCCCGCATCAGCGGGATGAAGTGATAGTCCCATTTAAAACTATCAGGTTTTTCCTTTAGGGATCCTTACTAGTACGCGCGCGCGCGCACGCGATGGCTTTAAATACTCAACCTTCTTTATCTTATCAAGGTCCAAGGAAAACGGGATGCACCTGGGCACGATGTCAATGATAGGATACGGAAGAGACAGGGGGTGGGACCATGTCGGATGAATTACTGGCCGGTGTTGCTTTGGGAAAAGATATCTACGATGAGAGTTCTATTGAGGTGCTCGAGGGTTTGGACGGTGTCCGAAAACGGCCTGCGATGTATATAGGGTCTACGGACGGTCACGGGCTCCATCATCTTGTATATGAGGTAGTTGACAACTCCATAGACGAGGCCATGGCCGGCCATTGTAGGAACATAAGCGTTTCTCTCCGGAAGGACGGGTCGGTCGAAGTGACCGATGATGGAAGGGGTATACCTGTCAAACCACACCCCATCTACAAGGTCCCTGCCGTTGAGCTTGCCATGACAAGACTGCACGCTGGTGGCAAGTTCAAAAAGGACGCCTACAAGGTATCGGGAGGTCTGCATGGTGTCGGGGTCTCAGTGGTCAATGCCCTTTCAACATGGTTAGAGGTCCGTGTCCTGAGGGGGGGTCGTGTCCATCATCAGCGGTACGAGCTAGGGCGCCCCGTCAAACCATTGACCGTAGAGGGGGAGATCCCAACGGAAAGGACTGGGACAACGGTCACTTTCCTACCAGATCCGACCATTTTTTCCACCGTTGAGTTCAATTACGAGGTCCTCTCCCATCGTCTGAGGGAGCTAGCGTTCCTCAACAAGGGCATAAGGATTTCCCTTCAGCAAGAAGGGGAAGGTGGGCAGAGGGAGGAATTTTTTTACGAGGGGGGTTTAGTATCGTTCATCTCATATATAGATCGGACCCGCAAACCTCTCCATCAGCCCCCTATTTTCCTCCAGGGAGAGAAAGAGAATATCAACATAGAGGCCGCCATGGAATGGACGGACGGGTATAATGAGAACATATTCACTTATGTCAACAACATAAGCACAACTGAAGGTGGTACGCACCTTTCAGGACTGAAGGCGGCCCTGACAAGGACATTCAATGACCTTTCCAGGGGCGCAAATCTCCTCAAGAAGGATGTCCAGCTACAGGGAGAGGACCTGCGGGAAGGCCTGACATGTGTACTGTCGATCAAGGTCCCAGAACCCCAGTTCGAGGGTCAGACCAAGACCAAGCTCGGGAATTCCGAGGTCAAGGGACATGTGGAGAACCTCATTAACGAGAAGCTCAGGGAATATCTTGATGAGCATCCAAGGGAAGCTGAGAAAATACTTTCCAAAGCGGTGCAGGCCTTACAGGCACGCGAGGCGGCAAGGAAGGCCCGAGAGCTTACACGAAGGAAGGGTCTTCTGGACGGTGCCGGTCTACCGGGCAAGCTCGCCGACTGCCAGTCCAAAGACCCCACCATATCCGAGCTATATATCGTAGAGGGAGATTCCGCAGGTGGTTCGGCCAAACAGGGAAGGGACCGTGGCTTCCAAGCGATCCTGCCTCTTCGGGGCAAGATCCTCAACGTCGAGAAATCACGTCTGGACAAGGTGCTCGGCAATACGGAGATCCGGGCTCTGATAATGGCCCTCGGGGCGGGAATAGGGGACGAGTTCGACCTTTCTAACCTGAGGTATCACAAGATCATATTGATGACCGATGCGGATGTTGATGGGGCCCATATCCGGACCCTGTTATTGACCTTCTTCTATAGGTTCATGGCAGAGCTGATAACTGAAGGTAAGCTCTACATTGCACAACCTCCGCTCTATCGGGTAAAAAAGGGAAAGCAGGAGTATTATTGCTTCACAGATAGAAGGAAGGACGAACTAGTGAAGGAGCTATCTCCTGGAGCCATCGTCCAGAGGTATAAGGGTCTAGGTGAGATGAACCCTGGCCAGTTGTGGGAGACCACTATGGACCCTCAGAAAAGGACCCTTCTTAAGGTCACTATGGAGGACGCCATAGCCGCAGATGAGGTATTTACCGTGCTCATGGGTGATGAGGTCCAACCCAGGAAAGAGTTCATAGAGGCCCATGCCAAGGAGGTGACCGAGCTTGACATCTGAAGAGGTGTTGGAACAGAGCATTCCAGAGAGCGGTCCATCTTCGAACATAGAACACCTGGGAGTGCTTGACAGGGAGCTCGTTGACGAGATGAGGACCTCATATCTCAATTATTCCATGTCGGTCATTGTCGGCAGGGCATTGCCAGATGCCAGGGATGGCCTAAAACCGGTCCACAGGAGGATCCTCCATTCGATGAACGAGGGGGGGATGGTCCATGGCAAACCTTATAAGAAGTCCGGTAGGGTGGTCGGGGATGTCCTAGGTAAATACCATCCTCATGGGGACCTGGCGATATATGATTCACTGGTCAGGATGGCCCAGCCGTTCTCTCTCCGATACATGCTCATAGATGGACAGGGCAACTTCGGTTCCATCGACGGCGACGGTGCAGCTGCGATGAGGTACACCGAGTGTAGGATGAGCCGTCTAGCAATGGAGATGATGCAGGACATAGACAAAGGAACGGTGAACATGGTCCCCAACTATGACGGGACACTGGAGGAGCCAACGGTGCTCCCATCCAGGTTGCCGAACCTACTACTTAACGGTTCTTCGGGGATAGCTGTTGGAATGGCCACGAACATCCCACCCCACAATCTAACCGAGGTCGTGGACGGTCTGAAGGCGCTGATAGCTGACCCGGAGCTTGAGGTATTCGACCTGATGGAGCACATCAAGGCCCCGGATTTTCCCACAGGAGGCATAATTTACGGTAGGAACGGGGTCTATGATGCCTATTCGACCGGCAGGGGAAAGCTCACCGTCAGAGCAAGGTGCAATATCGAGAACCAAAAGGGGGATGACCGGATCGTTATCACGGAGATCCCGTACATGGTCAATAAATCGACCATGCTCCAGAAGATAGCAGAGCTGGTGAAGGCCAAGGTCTTCGAGGGGATATCCGATATCAGGGATGAGAGCGATAAGGACGGCCTCAGGGTGGTCATAGAGCTCAAGAAGGACGCCATACCAGAGGTCGTGCTTAACCAACTTTATACCCATTCCGACCTTCAGGTAACGTTCGGTGTCATCAACCTAGCGCTCGTCGACAATCAACCCCGGGTGCTTTCGTTGAAGGACCTCCTGAGGGTCTTCCTGGACCACAGACGCATCGTGACACGGCGAAGGGTGGAGTTCGATCTCGGGAAGGCAAAGGAAAGGCTGCATATCGTCGAAGGCCTAATCATTGCGCTCGACCATCTCGATGAGATCATCTCGGTCATCAGGGCCTCAAAAAGCCCTCTGGATGCCCAGGTCGCTCTGATGGAGGGGTTCGCTCTCTCCGAGCTGCAATCCAAAGCCATTCTCGACCTAAAACTGCAGAAGTTGACATCTCTTGAAAGGGAAGCTACCCGTGAGGAAGGGGAGGGGCTTAAGGTCACCATAGCTGAGTACGAGGACATCCTAGGAAGACCCGAACGTATCGACAATATCATCCAGGACGAGCTAACGGATATAAAGGAGAGGTACGGTGATGCGCGCAGGACCGAGATCGAGGAGAACGCTCAGGAGATAGACCTAGAGGACCTGATAGAAAAAAGGGACGTCGTCATTACCATGACGAACACGGGTTATATGAAGCGGCAGGACCTGAGCATATACCGATTACAGAACAGAGGTGGTAAAGGGCTCAAAGGCTTAGGTATGAAGGAAGAGGACTATGTTGTGGACATGGTCGTCTGTTCAAGCCACGATACTATACTTTTCTTCACATCCTTCGGTAAGGTCTTCTGGTTAAAGGCCTACGGGATCCCACCGGGGTCCAGGCAATCAAAGGGCAAGCCTGTGATCAACATCCTTCCACACCTGGAGGAGGGTGAGAAGGTCCTATCGATGATACCCATTTCCGATTACTCCGTCGATAAATGCCTGGTGTTCGCAACAAAGAGGGGTATAGTCAAGAAAACGACCCTGTCGGCATATTCCAGACAACGGTCAACGGGAATAATTGCCATACACCTTGAGGAGGGTGATGAGCTCGTATCCACTCAGCTGACCAATGAGGATAGCGAGGCTGTCCTGGCCACATCAATGGGGCAGGCCAACCGCTTCAAGGTTTCCGACATCCGGACCGTAGGCAGGAACGCTAAGGGGGTCAGGGGTATGAGATTGAAGTTCCCTGGTGACGAGGTGGTCTCGCTAGCGGTCCTGCCACCTTCGGAGGATACGGAATCGGATGATGAATCAGAAGAGAGCCTACCCTTATCGGACGAGGAACCATTGGTAGAGGACCTTGAGGGTCCCAAGTTGCTTACCATCACTGAGAACGGGTATGGAAAGAGGGCCTATGCGTTGAACTACCGTCTGACAAGGAGAGGCGGTTCCGGTGTCATAAACATCCGGAAAGAGGCATTGGAAGAGACAGGAAGGGTCGTTGGCCTGTTACTGGAACAACCCGGCAGCGAGATCCTCCTTGCGACATTATCGGGTATGGTCATAAGGACTGTATCCTCATGCATAAGGCTTGTGAACCGGGTCGGGAAGGGGGTTAGGGTCATGAGGCTCGACGAGGGGGATAGGGTCGTAGCCGTCGCGATGGTAAAGGGATTGGCCACAAACGGGGAAGGGGAACTATGCGAAACCGTTGATGAAGGAATAGGGGCAGATATCCAGGACGTTTCCGGGGTCTGACAGGCTCATTTCTTGATAAGGGACACACCACATTCCGGACAGAACTTCCAGGACCCATTCAGGTCATAACCGCAGAGCGGGCAGTGCCGCTCCGCCTTCTTTGCGGGCTGGAGGGATTTACCTGAGACCTCCTCTTTCTGTTTCCTTTCGGCAAAGTAACGAGCTTCGATTTCGGAATGCGAACCCTTCGATGAGAGGGGTCTGTCCTTTTGCCTCTTGAAATCGTAGGGATCGGGTGTGGGCTCCCGCTTTTGAGAAAGGTTGTTACCGCCGCAAATGGGGCAGAGCATCCTGCCACCGCATCCATACCTATCACAAAGCTGGACCCCGAAGTTCCCGCTGCAGATCTCACAGTATTGGTTCACATATCTATTGCAGTCATTGCAGTATGCGACCATACGACCACCATCCATTAACAACATTATCAAGCTAAAAAACCTTTTGTTCAGCGTGTCTTGACCCTGTACTTTTCGCGTCTTTCCATGACCCGGCTTTCGAAATCGGGGCCGAGCTCTATTGCCAGTTGTTCAATCTCGTCTATGTTCCTTACGAACTGGGCCTTAGAATCGGTTTCCATGAGCTCGTTATACCTCTTGAAGCTCTTATTATAATCATGATAATAGAGGAATCCAAATATCATCATGATCCCTCCAACCGCAAGAAGGGCCCAGCCCCACTCCTCTATCTTGATCAATAACGGGGGCTCATAATCTGTGAACGGGTCTATCTCGAAATAGGAAAGTAGCTCCCACCCACCGAGGAGGAAAAGGACCATCCCGACGAACCCTATGGTGAATAGCTTGATCCTTTTGTCCTTCTGCCAGAATTCCTTCCAGCCTTCTTTGATCCTGTCGGTGAGGGTCATCGGACTCCCTTCCCCCTTAACATCATTGATTATTTATCATTATCTAGGGTGCTTTAACAGGTATGAAGGATACGCCCTACAAAGTGATATATAAAGGTCCGATCAATGCCCGTTCGCCCTGGTCTTCGAAGACGGCGGTGATATATGATCCGCCCTGGCAATACCGGGGCAACAGAACAGCGGTGCCTTTAAGGGTCCCTGGCCGACCGTTCGGACGCGACGTCCTGGGATGAGGTTCAGGACAACCCAGGCATCGGACATAAACCCCGGGATGGGTCAGAACCCGGAGAGGGCGACCGCCTACCGATGATGGCTTTTGTTATATCCCGGGGACATTCACTCCCCGATCACCGTGAGGTGTACCTTGCGGTCCCTTGAAGGTCTGACATCCAGCTCCAGGAAGATGATATGCTGCCATTTACCTCGGACCATCGCCCCATCGCGGACCGGGAGAGTGATATCGGGTCCGAGAAGTGAGGCCCTGACGTGAGAATGACCGTTGCCGTCGTTCCAGGTCCTGTGGTGTGCGTAATCGATCCCCTTTGGTGCAATGCGTTCTAGCATTGCGGGAAGGTCCTCTAATAGGCCTTCCTCGAACTCGAGCACGGTCATTGCAGCTGTCGCCCCCTCGGCGAAACAGCTGACTATGCCATCATCGATACCGGACCTCCCAACGCATTCCTCTATCCTGGTCGTAAGATCAAGAATAGTGCCCTCTCCCGCGGTTTGGAAGACCAGTGTTTCCTTGAACACGACCATTCTGGGACCTGCCTGAGGATATCCAACATAGAACCGGTTCAC
>CAZLVP010000002.1:26287-32056 GCA_964563055.1 uncultured Thermoplasmatales archaeon
ATCAACGATAGGACTTCTGCCTTCTCTTCCTTGCCCCTCTTCCAAGGGGTGTCTTCGGGAAATGCCGTCTTGGGTCGTTCACCAAGAGCGACCTATCATAATGTATGTACATCTGTTTGAGCTCATCGTCATTGAAAAAGATGACCATTCCCCTGGCTATGGCGGTCCTAACTGCATCGGCCTGCCCCATGTACCCGCCGCCCTCAACGTCGATCTTGATATCCACCTTGTCCGACCTGTCCCTAGCAAGGACCAACGGTTCCATCATCTTCAATCTGGCTATCTCTGGCTCGACCAGCTCAATGGGTTTACGGTTGACCCTGATCCTACCCTTGCCGGAGGAGATTGTGGCCTTTGCGATGGCAGTCTTCCTCTTTCCGCTCGTATTGACTGTCCTTGACAAAGATCATCCCTCCTGGAACTTGGCCCCAAGGGCCTTGGAGATATCACCCAGTTCGACGAACTGTTCTAGGTTATCCTTCATAGCGACCTTCACCTTCGTGGTCTTTTCCTTCGTAAACTCTTTCGGGGTCCCTATATAGACCTTTACCCTCTTGAAGGCCTGGCGTCCCTTAGGAAGCTTGATGGGAAGCATTCCTCTCACGGTCCTCTTAAGGACCCTGTCGGGCTGCCGTGGGAAGTAAGGCCCTTTCCTCTGATGGTTGAGCCGTCTCCTGTCCATATAGCTTTCAATGACCATCTTCCGGTTCCCGGAAACAATGGCCTTCTCAGCATTGATTATTGCTAGTTGAAGGTCCTTCT
Source organism: uncultured Thermoplasmatales archaeon (assembly GCA_964563055.1). Taxonomy (GTDB): domain Archaea; phylum Thermoplasmatota; class Penumbrarchaeia; order Penumbrarchaeales; family Penumbrarchaeaceae; genus JALOTP01. The sequence continues at coordinate 27,050 of CAZLVP010000002.1, forward strand.
CCCTGAGCAGCCTCTTCGCGACATATGTAGAGAGCCTACCAAGGACCAAACCGCTTGCGTCAATTACCTCGACCATCATCTCACCCCATTATCCGCACGCCAGTCCCCTTTGGGTTGGCCTTCACGAGCTGGGGGATGGTCAGAACGGTCCCTCCCGCTTTGACGATTTTATCCCTTGCACCCCTGGTGGTCTTTACGCTGGCAACAGTGACCGGGCGATCGATCTCGCCGGCGCCAAGGAGCTTTCCCGGGACTATGAGCGTCTCCCCCTTCCCCACATGTATGGAGATACGGGATATGTTGACCTCCGCCCACACCCTGGAAGGTTTTTCCAGGCGCCTAGCGATGTCTCGCCAGATCGGTGCCTGGTTCTCCCAGGACCATCTCTTTAGGTCCTCTATGAGGGATACCAGACCCGGGTCCGTTTTTCCTTTTACAGACATACTGACTCCTCCGACATCGTTCCCCCTCCTTTATCGGGGGGAGGGGGGCATTAGGCCCACATCATTTAAAAAGTTTATCATCCCTGAAGGAGTGTGAACGGACACGAAAAAAGAGACATGGTCAGAGATCCCCACACAAAAAAAGCCCCCGTTTACCAACCGGATGTCGTTGAAGAACTAGGCCGATTGAGCTTTGAGGAACTGGCCATCATCGTCGATGACATCCAGCAGACCCAGGTCCAAAAGAACGTGAGGGCGGGCGCAGGCCCTGGGGTCCATACCTCGGGTCTTGGTACCGCAGCCTATTCGATAGTCCTCGATATGGCCATGACCCGTCGTGAAGCCTCGGAGAAGTTCTCCCGAGGGGGCGAGCTCTTTTTCACAAAAGAAGGATTGAGATGGGCAACACCCGAACCCGCAGCAAGGCATTGCGCATCTCGTCTTAGGGGCGGAACCTGCCTAGACATCTGCTGTGGCCAGGGTGGGCAAGCCTTGTTCCTCGCTATGGAATGTGAACGGGTGGTGGCATTCGATATCGATCCTTTGAACTGCTTAATAGCACGGTCCAATGCGAAAGCCCTTGGCATTGAGAACTTGGAGGTCCACCAATTGGATTGTCTTTCTTCTGAAGCGGTCGGATTGGCCGAAAAGTGCATCCATGTGTTCTCTGACCCTGCAAGACCCCCGGGAAGCCATGAAAGGACCCTGGAAGAGCTCAGACCGGACCCAAGGCAGGTTTTGATGGCATACGGAAAGACCGCAGAAGGGTTCTGTTTCGAACTGCCCCCATATATCAACATTGAGAGGATCACGTTCCCTCATGAGGCGGAGTATGTCTCCCTGGATGGAAGGCTCAACAGATTGAACATCTATACCGGGCGACTCGCAAAACAGACCCTGAGCGCCGTTGTCCTGCCAGGAGGCGAAAGCATATCCGGCCCAAAGACCACACCACCCGAGGGGGGTGACGGAGTCCCATTCCCCGAGCGGTACATGTTCGAACTGGACCATACCGTTGTAAGGGCGGGGCTTGTCGGGGTATTGATGGGTGCCCTGGGCCATGAGGCAAGATACCTCGAGTTAGATGACCGGAGGTCGGTCATCCTGTCCAATGGAGAGCTATCATCACCATTCTTTACAGGGCGCTACCATATCTTGGGTTTCTCTCCGGACCCGCACAGTGTCGCAAACACTTTGAAGGAGCAAGGGGCGGGGAAGGTCACTCTGAGGTACAAGGTCGATCCGGAAAGCTATTGGGACGAAAGGGCGAGGTTAGAGAAAGGATTGACCGGGCATGTCTGGGTCCACCTGTTCATGAAGGGCAGTTACATCCTTGCAGAGAGGATGGAAGGCGCCTAACGGGACAATGTTTTGTTCTTCTTCGGAGGTCTGGGTCCAGTTATTCTTCCACCGTGATCACGACGGTGGATACTATCGCATCCTGGACCGAGGACTGTCCTCGGTCATCCTTGACGGATAGGGAAACGGTGTAGTTCCCAGGTTGGGCATATGTATGTCTGACCAGAGCTTTGCTTTGAACATCGCTCGTCCCATCATCGAAGTCCCAGATGTACTCGACAATCCCTCCATCGTCCCATGACCCGCTCGCATCAAGGGTGACCATGGCGGAACCATCAACCAGATCTACTATCTGGTCATCACCGGCATTGGCGAACGGTGGTGCATCGAAATTGAAAAGAACATTGTTGACCGCTTCGACGTTCCTGCCCTGTGAACCTTCGGCACAGTCAAGGTTTGTTAGTGTCGCGACCAGACTGTAATTGCCCCTTCTAACATGTTCGATAGCTTTTTGGATGGAATATAGGCCAGTGTTCGATGGGTCGACAGATACGACCTCATCGGGACCGATAACCCTACCATCGAAGAAGAATTGGGATGGATATCGCGTGTTCCTAGGCGATTGCGATCCGGCCATGTAGGTGATATCGACCATGACATAGTATTCCGGTCTCGTGGGGTCGGGCATAAATGTGGACCAATCGACATCGAGCGATGTAACGAGATTGGATATCAGGAGTGGGGCCTGGGATGAAACGTCACCGGTTCCCACTGATATCCTGTAATCCCCGTTACCCTGGAGGAATTGTGAGTAAGGGACCTCTTTGACACCATAATCGTCCTTGACCCTGGTCGTCGTTCTCAATAACGTTCTCCAACCTTCGATGTTGGTCTTGTCCTCGATCATTATCTCAATGCCCACCTCCCCCGTGAAGGACCTTAGGCCTTTACCTGTGGTCCTTATCTCGAACCAGATCCCTGACTCCCTTGCCTGGACCCCCCCCACAGCAATGCTTCCAATGCCACCAGAACCGAAGAGCAGGATGAGTCCAAGAGCACCAAAGAGGATGACCGTGACCATGGCCACGATTATACATGTCATAGCAGGGTCCATCCTCTTCTTCCTCGCCTCTTCTGTTCTTTGGAGCACTCGGCTTCGGGTCGGTGCAGCAGGGGCTTTCCTAGGCCTATGGTCCCGATCATTGGTCATGTCTATCACCCTCGAATCCCGGTTGTAACCCTATAAAACTTGTTAAATCTTTCATTCCTTACCATAGTTCGTAATCCCTCGATCATGGTGCCTTTGGGAGTTCTATGACCACCCGTGTCCCCTTTCTGAAGTCCCCCTCGACCCTGTCGGTGATATAGACCCTGCCATGCGACCTCTCGACCAGCGCCTTTGTTATGGCCATGCCAAGCCCAGTATGCTTCTGTTTTGGACGAATGTTGAACCTGTCGAATATCCCCCCTCTGGTATCAGGTGGTATCCCCGGCCCATGATCGGATATGGATATAATGACAACTCCCTGGTCGTTCTGGCTGACCTTTATCTCGACGATGGCCCCGTGGCCTTTTTGAAACTTGATGGCATTATGGATGATGTTGTAGAACGCTTCCTCGATGATGGGTTCAGCGATCACTGACAACTCTCCTTCGGGGCTATCCAATCGAATGGACGGGGACTTGTCGGGGAATGAATCGGTCACGGAGGATGAGGTCTTCTTCAACATCTCCACGAGAGGGCGCGGCTCTGGTCTGAACGGTACCGTCGTTAGCCTTGCCAGTTTAAGGACGTTATCGACAAGGGAGACAGACCTTTTCAAGAGCCCTACTACCATGTTGACCGCTCTATCCTCCTTTTGCCTGTCGCCCTTGACCATAGAATACATATCAAGGCCCGAGAGCATTCCATGGTGGAGGTTCCCTATGTCGTGAGCTAATAGGTCCAGGTAGAGCTCGGCCCGGTTCCTCTCCTCTATCAGCTGCCGCCTGGCCCGGTTCCTTTCCGTGATATCCCTCGAGACTATGCAGAGGACCGACCTCCCCCCATACTTGAGATGGCTCGCACTGACCTCGACATCGACCATACTGCCATCCTTCTTCCTGTAGCTCCGCTCCCCAATGATGGCCCTTCCCTGCTCTATGACCGTCTGTACTTGGTGAGATATATTGTTCGAGGGATGGGCAACGAATTGAGAGACCTCCATCCCCCTCATCTCCTCGGCGGAATAACCAAGCAGCTCTTGGAGCGCGGTGTTGGTCTCTATGATACGGTTGGTCCTGACGTCCATAAGGTAAATGTTCTCTGCGCTCTGTTCGACAGCGGCCCTGTACTTCTCCTCGCTCTCCTTGATGGCGGATTCGTCCTTCCACTGCTTCGTCACGTCCCGGACTATGACCAGGAAGCCATTGGAGATACCTGGAAGGCGCCGGCAGGATGCCTCTATGAAGCCTAGAGATGAATGGTCCAATCGCAGATCGAAAACCTTTCTTTCATATGTGGCCTCATCATCCTCTCCTTCGACCTGGGGTATACGGGATAGGTCCAATCCAGAACCAGGAAGGAGATCTAGAAGGTTCATGTTCGGTAGGTCGGTCCCGGTCCCAAGGACCTGGCACGCCCTGGTGTTCATACCTTTGACCGTTCCGTTCTCGCTGACGAAGATCACACCGTCCCCGAGGCTCTCATAGAGCTGGAGTAGCTTATCATGTTCAGGGACCCAGCCAATGCATTCTTTCATCGAAGGTATCCTTCCTTGGGGCAAGAGGTGCATCTGGTTAGATAAAACTTTCATAGGGTGTTCCCTTAAGTTATGTAATGGAGCGTGATCGCGATAACATTCTCGTTAGTAGATTTTAAGTCGGACCAGACCTATATAGGTATTGGACCGGACGGGTCTTCGTGGATAGGCCCTTGATAGGTGGTACTCTTGGTGATAGGTTACATACTCGTAAACACCAGACCGAACATGGAGAAGAGGACCTACCATTCCCTTAAGGATCTGAAGGAGACCCAGGAGATATTCCCACTTTTTGGAGAATATGACATCATCTTGAAGATGGAGGCAAGGAACTTCGAGGAGCTTGGGTCGTTCGTGACAAAGAAGGTCCGCTCCCTTCCTGGCGTGATAGATACCAAGACCCTTCCGGCCGTTCGACTGAAGTGAGGACGCCTGTTGATTTAATTCAAATCCCGGTCGTTGCTGATGCCTTTTCATAAACCTAAAAAATGGAGAGTAAAAAAGATGGGAGCACTGGGATTTGA
>CAZLVP010000002.1:32156-167057 GCA_964563055.1 uncultured Thermoplasmatales archaeon
TAAAAAAGATGGGAGCACTGGGATTTGAACCCAGACAAACGGGTATCGCCTACGTTGAGCGTCAGGTAGGGCACGGGGCCCTCTGTTCACGGATCATCGCTCCAGTCAATCATCACAGCCCGAGCGTCCTCAGGCATCAGCAGACCCGTTTCCAATCATCTTCGTAACTGGAGCCCGTTGTGCTACCTGGTTACACCATGCTCCCTATGGGTTCTATAAAGCCTCTGAGGCCGAGTCGGAACGAAATGCATTTAAGCCATTGGAACTCAAGCTTACTTCTGCTTCCTGGCTGCCTTCTTCCTGCGGCGCATCCTCTTCTTTCTCCATTTCCACCGCATGTTTCCCTTTTTCTTCCATGCTCTTGAGCTGCGCTTCATCCGGTAGCCTCATATGTTTTTTCGGGACCAAGGCGGACCTGGGGGGATTCGAACCCCCGACATCCGGCTTAGAAGGCCGGCGCTATATCCAGGCTAAGCCACAGGCCCGTCATGTCCGTATACGGGCCCTACAGGACCCATCAGGACGGACCCGAACAAGCCCTGTTCATCCCGTGGAAAGCGGGTAAACCAGAGGGGGGTTATATATCTTTTCCAACTACGACACCACTAAAAAAGGCCGAATTTTCCAAGAGGAATGAACGACAACGACCCCTGTCCATAAAAGACATAAATAGGGACTAATCCGTTAAGTCATCGATCTCAAACGACCGGGAAGGCCCGTCATGCCGAACGACCCCCAAAAGAAGTTCATCGCTCCCCTGATCATGTTATCTCTCCTCCTTTCTTTACCGTGGGCCATCTTTTCGGTCCAAACCAGAATGACCAAGGGATTGGAGGAAATTGAGGACAGCCCGACCCGATCAGGAACTGGACTTGAATATGCAATAATCACAACCTCTGCTATGGAAGAGGGGTTCAGACCCCTGGCCGAGTGGAGGTCAAGGACAGGTCTAAGGTCCGAGTTATTCATACTTGATGGTTCGGACGGCATCCTGGAGGGCCCCGGTCAAGACGATGCAGAGAGGTTGTTAAATTTCATAGGTTCTCTACGGTCGAGTTCCAATGGGGACCTCCGTTATGTGCTTCTGGGTGGGGACAGTGAAATGGTCCCTGTTCGCTATCTGCATGCTGAGGCGTCCCAATGGGATATGGACGACTCATATCTCTCAGATGTGTATTATTCCTCCCCCACGACAGATTGGGATAGTGATGGTGACGGTCTGTACGGGGAGAAGGAGGACATCATGATAGGGGAAACTGTCGATATCTCATTCGATATCGTTGTCGGTCGTGTTCCCGCAAGCACGATAGAAGAGGCTAGAAGGTACTCGGACCGTATCATATCGTACGAGCAGGGACCAACGACAGGGCCTTGGACATCGCGTTTCGTCATGGCCAGCTCCCTTATGGACCGACCAAACGTCCTTAACGATCCCGGTACAGTAGAGGACGAAGGCTATGATGATTACAAGGACAACGGGTACAAGGCCATAATGAACCACACCCTCCAGTTCATACCCCGTTCCCTTGATATCATTGGGGTCGATGACCATCCTTTCTATGAGGGGATGATATATTCGAAGGGTAACGACTCTCTAGATTTCAACACTTTGCCCGAATTGATATCTGGCGGTTGTGCGATGTTCACTTTCGCCGGGCAGTCGTTCTATGATGTTGACTATCCTGTCGCCCCCCCGCTCGCTTTTTCTCTCGCTCAGTACATCGACCCGCAAGGACTCGCTAGTGGCGGGGCGGCCTTCGGTGAGGCGTTAACCTACCAAGATGTTCTGGGGCTCGACAACGGGAACATGCTCCCTGTCATGTATCTCTCTTCCTGCGATTCGGCAAATTTCTCAGATCCGCTGGACAGGGACCTGTCGAACATCGTCCTGGCACCAAACGGGGGTGCGATATGTCTGATAGGGTCGACCGGCATCTCCTGGAGGGGGGAAGGTGCCGATTACTCCTTGGGAAATTGGTACCTCATGAGCAGGTTCTGGCAGCAGTTCATGGGTTCGAACCGCCCAGGCGATGCCCTGTTCGACCTCAAATCCCATTATCTGAGCTCTAAGTGGGACGAACAAGCCACCAAGGAACCGTTGCTGGTAGGATTGTATGCATACAATCTCATCGGTGACCCTGCCATGGGCACCTGGGTCGGCGAGCCACTGAAGATAGGCTGGGTAGGAGCACCTGAAACGGTCAGGGCCGGAGGGAGTTCGATCACAGTGGAGGTCAGGACAACATCGGATGTCCCTCTCTACGATGCTGGGGTATCTGTGTTCCTCCCAGACAGCGGTGAATTGTTCAAAGGAAGGACAGGGCCTGATGGAAAGGTCGAAATTGGGACCGAGTTCGGTTCGAGCGGGAATGCGTTGCTATGTATCAAGGCCAGGAACTATATTCCATATTTCAGGAACATCACCATCCTTCCCAAGCCCCCTGACCTCGAGGTCCTGAACGGGAGCGTTCAGGTAGGTCCTATGCCTCTTTCGGAGGGGAAGGGGGCAACGGTAAAGGCGATGGTACGGAACAATGGCAACAGGGACATGACCGGGGCCAAGGTGGCATTGTTCACTGGTAACCTGGACCCAGACCCAGAGAATTGGCCCGCCCCGCTCATGACAACCTTTCATGACATCCGTGCGGGTGGCATTGTGGCCTGCTCATTCAATGTGACCCCTGACAGGTCGTGGAAAAAGGTGTCCATTGGTGTTTATCCTATGGATGGCGAGCTCGATAAAACCAATAATCAAATTACCGAACCATTGTCCGTCAACGCAAAGCCTAGGTTCCTTCCAATACCGGTTCTAGAAGCCACTGAGGATGCCCCGGGCGGGGCCAAGCTGCCACTGAGGTCATATATTTTTGACCCAGATGATAAAATGAACGACCTCGAGATCACTGTTCTGGAAGGGGCCCCGGATTGGGTGGTTATGGAAGACCAAGGTATCCTGAGGGTATCCCCACCGCAGAACTGGTCCGGCAACCTGAGGGTTTCGATCCATGTGTGGGACAGATTGGCTGGCGATACGGCATCTCTTCAGATATCCATCGTTCCCGTGAACGATGCGCCTGTTATCATGGGGCTTCCAGAGAGAATTACCGCTTTAACTGGTCATGTCTCAGCAATTTCGCTTGATGTCAGGGATGCGGAAGGGGATGATGTGGTGGTCAGTATCGCCAAGGCCATTAACGGACTGACAGTATCTGGAACATCCATCAGGCTTTTACCCTCGGAAGAGGACATCGGGCAGCATCTTGTGAACCTGATCGTTAAGGATACTTACGGGGCGGTAAATAATTATTCAATGGTCATTGAAATAACAGCTGAAGGGGCTCCTCTCTTTTTCGAGGAACCATCTCTTCACCTCCCAACAGCCATCGAAGGGACCCGATACTCCTACAAGGTCAAGATAGGAGGTGCATTGTCAACAGGGGCTGTCTTCAGTGACAATACAAGCCTTTTCGATATCGACAATAGCACCGGTAGGATTATCTTCGAGCCAGGTAAGGAGGATGTGGGCGAGCACTGGGTCAGGATCAGCGTCACATCCGGGAACGTAACGATATCAAGGACCTTCATCCTGGAGGTGAGCGAAGCATCCCATGGCCCATCGGCCTTGATGATTGGGCTCGTTGCTGCGCTCGTTCTGATGCTTGTCCTGCTCCTAACGGTCCTGTTATGGAGAGGGCCTAAGGTCGGCCAGTATGGGATAGAGGAATGATACCGTTATTTTACAATCCGAGTCAGTCCCTTATGGCAATGACGTCTATCCCGACCAGTGCATCAAAGGGCAGAGAGCCCACCTGGACCAAAGCCCTTGCAGGTGGGCTCTCAGGAAAGAAGCCAGAGTAGACCGCATTGAAATCCTTGAAATGGCCAATGTCCTTTAGGAACACTGTCGTCTTCACCACCAGCTCCAAAGAGGAGCTGGCCGCCTCCAAGATGGCTGCTAGGTTCTCCATTGCCTGAGCTGTCTGGGTGGCTATGTCAATTCCGGCCAGGTCCTTGGTCCCCGGAACGAGCCCGAGCTGCATGGAGACGAAGACGAGAGGGCCTGCTGCCACTGCCTGGGAGTAAGGTCCAACGGCAGCCGGTGCCTCATCCGTTGAGAAGACCTCCTTTATCCATCTGCTGTCCATCCTAGTCATTATATCAACTCCTTTAGCTGCAAGGAAGCCGCTCTCGGGATAAAATCATTGCCTGTCCCCAACGTGCCCTAATCTGCATGTCATGAGCTTCTTGTAGACAGGACCATGGGAGGTAAGGGTCGAATCGTAGAGAACGAGCTCCTTGACCTCGATGATGTAACCACTGTCAATGAGGCCCCCAAGGGCTTTTGAGTGAAGGTCCCGGACCTTTGTGATGTCCAGGACAGAACTGTCCTTGACCCTTGCTGTCGTGAGGTGGGCTCTGAAGGGTCGCCTTTCAAGAGGGACCGAGCAGACCTCGTTCAGAGACCTATCAAGGGCGGATGCTAGCGATTTCAATCCTTCCGTCCCCTCTAGGCCTATCCAAAGCACGTTGGGGCGTCTCCAGTCGGGGAACGCACCGAAACCCAATGGGGTCAGTGAGAGGTCAGGGTACCTGCCCTCAAGGGCCGATGCGGCCATTACTACCTTTTCAAAGGGACAAGGAGGGTCCCCGAGGAACTTCAAAGTTATATGCTGTCTGAGGGGGTCCGTAGGTCTGATGCCCTGCGACATCTTTCCAAGATCGATAGAGAGAGAGTCCAAGGCAGGATGATGCGGGATATCGATAGCGAAGAAAAGCCTCAGATCCTACCCTCCAGTCCCTTCAAGGTCTTGGAGACCCGTACCTTGAATCCTTCCAGGTCCTCATCATTAATGAGCATGATATCAGCAGTGCTGATCACATCCCCCATGCCCCATGACAGTTCCCTCCTGTCCCTCTCGTCGAAATCCGCTTTCGTCATTGGCGAATCCGACCGCCCCCTCTTGATCAATCTGTCGAAGCGGACCGCCGGTGAGGAATGGATGGCCAGGACCATGAAATTCCCACCCAGTTCGCTCCTGAGGTATTCCGCCTCCTCCCTGCTCCTCAGACCATCGACCAGAAGCAATGAGGACCCGGAAGGTACGCGGGGACCGAAGGAATTTAGGAGCCTCCTAGCCCAGATGTCCTTGCCGTGAAGCGCCCTCTCATTTGCAGCGAAAGCCCCTATTAATTCCCCTGGCCCATCCGGGTTGTCTATGGAATAATAGTGCCTCACAACATCTCCCAGGGATACGACCCTGATCCCGAGCCCCGCTGCGACCTCTGAGAGCTCGCCCTTGCCAGACCCCGGCATTCCGGCCACAGCAACGACCATCGTGGACAAACCGTTCATCATGATCGGGCATAATGGTAGATCATTAAAAAAGTGTTCGGGCAATCCTTAAACCATGAGCAGCTGAGAAGAAGCCAATGAAATGCCATTATTCATACAATCACCAAGCCTCATGGGTTTGGATGACAACCAACCTTTATTTGTCATTTATATAGGAGGTCACCGAAGAAATTGGACAATGGTCTATCCTCTGGCACAGTCAAATATGTTATGGAAATAACGGTCATTCCTTGGAGAACATTAAATATAAAGAAAATGGGAATGCAAAAATGTTTTATAATGAAATCCCGTTGATTACATGTAAAAGGCCGATACCGCTGCGGTATAATCAGATCGATATGATAGAGGTGCTTATCATGGGCAAAAAGATTGAACATATAGCTAGTCTGGTCACAGCAATTGTCCTTCTCCTTGGGATGCTGTCCCTGGGTCTATTGGTCCTTTTCGTTCCTAGCGATGAGGTCGATGTTGATGCGGCCCAGTCTCCTTCGAAGGACTCATCTGGTTACATGTGGATCGACAGTAATACCCCAGACCCTCGGGTGGATTTCGAATGGATAGAATGCCATGGCAATCCTAAGTCGTACTACTTCAAGAATGTGTGGAACTATTATTACTATTACGGAAATACATGGGAATACTATGACCTGCCATTCGCTTTCCCATTCTACGGTGAGGAATACACTCAATGCGCCGTGACCGCCTGTGGGTACATTGATTTTGGAGGTTGGCAATATTCCAGCTCTCCGGGGTATTACTATCTCTATCAGATCCCGTATTCGAGCTATGAGAACGGTTTCATAGCCGCCTGGGCCTATGCGATAGGTGGCTATTATTACTATGATAAAGGTGACTTCAAGGTCTATGCATTGGAAGGGCAGACCTATGGTGAGAGGTGGGTTTGTTTCGAGTGGTACAAGGCTTATGCCCCGGGGTCGTATTCGGCCCAACCGAACGCTGAACAATATCAGATCACATTCGAGATTATTATCTATGAATCTGGAATAATCAAGCTTCAGTATCTTGATGCCGATTCAGCATATACATGGTACAGCAACGGCAACTATGCTCTTGCGGGGATAGAGGACATCTCAGGTAATGTTGGGTTACAGTATTCGGGGCAGAACGAGGCGAACCTCAAGAGCGGACTTGCGGTCATGTTCGGTAAGAACCTTGCCCAAATAGACAACGTAGAGGTGGATGTCGAGACGGGCGGGGCTGTCTATGCCCTGTACAGGGACTATTCCATATCCGTCGAAAGCACCCACCCTATAAACAATGATTTCCTCAGAGCGGTTGTGGTCAGTTTGGGGGGTGGTCTGACCGAGCTCCTCTACTTCCAGTCGCCCGACGGTTCTTTCTACTTTACCAAGAACGATCCCAACGGTTTCTTGCAGCAGAACCCCCTTCTTTCGAGCAAGGAGGTGACGCCTCAGGGAACGGTCCTGATACAATTCTCGTTCTCACCGACCTTCGCGTTTCCATTAACGACCTTCCAGAGCGTGACCATCAAGGTTCTGGGAGCAGGCATAATGCCCACAAGTCTGGTCATACCTGACCTTTTTTATGTTGAGAACAAGTTAATGACAGCGGGAGCTCCGGTAGGATATTCGGAAGAGAAGGGAGTTATTGAGAACGGCGGATGGGTGAGGGGTAACGAGCTATGGAACCTGAGGGGTTTGAGGGCGGTCTATCCCGGAACGACGAAGTCGCCCAGGGTCGGGGCCATTTGGTTCTCCGCGACCGATGACCAGGGAACAGTGTGGACCCAGACCGAGGTTACGTCCGGGATAATGAACGTCCCGATAGTATCCGAGAACGATTACCAGCAGAGGACCTATATCATGAACATAACGAACGTTCCCCTAGGGACAGATCTGTCCGAGAACACCCCGTATGTGATGAACGTGGATCCGTTCAAGCCTCTTCCACCCAAGGACCTGAGGCTCCATGCGGATTCGTATGATGATAGGAACACGGAGTATGATGATGATACGAGCGTGTTCGTGAGCTGGGAGCCGGCGGAGGACTTCGAGTCGGGGATAAGGGGATATTATGTAGCGGATTACGATCCGTTGGGGGAGACGAGGGCGGATGGGAACGTTTTGTATGTTCCCGGTCCTGACACGTCGACGGTGTATGAGTTCTCCATGTCCGGAGCGATGAAGGTATGGGTCTGGGCGATAGACAAGGCCGGGAACCCGTCCATACCGGTGAGTTCGCTTATCAAGGTGGATACGGTAGAGGTCACGTTCTCGGAGTTCTCGCCCGGGGACAGTATCTGGGTCAACACGCATACGCCGGTCTGTTCGATATTGATGGACGACACGGGAGGGTCCGGAGTATCGGCGAGGGACATACAGTATAGCGTATCGACGACGACGCCGTTCGAGTTCGGCGCGTGGGTGACGGGAACGTATCCCCGGAGCCTGGAGCAGATACGGTATTCGGTCAAGACGACGTTCGTGAACGGGAAGACGAACTATGTTCGGTTCAGGGCGAAGGATGTTGCCGGGAACGGATGGACGGAGTCGGCGACCTACAATGTGTGGGTGGATGAGGAGGAGCCGTTGTTCACGAACTTCCGGCCGTTCGAGAGCGAGTATCAGAGCGGTGAGAGCGTCGTGGTTGGTTTGGACATAACGGACCGACATTCTAACCGAGAGGGTTCTGGGGTCAAGGAGGGGACGGTGGAGTATAGGTATTCGACGGCAGGAAAGGGGTTGTATGGGGATTGGGTTGAGGCGCCAATATCCTCAGTGAACGAAGATGGTGTTGTCCATGTTGAGATGGAGCTTCGGTTCAAGGCCGGTGACCAGAACTACATCCAGTTCAGGTGCTATGATAATGTAGGTAATTTCGCCCAGAGCAAGGATTACAATATCAAGGTGAACTCGGCGCCGGTGGTGAAGGTGTATGTGGAGGCGCCGAAGAACGGGATCAGCTATGTGACGACGGAGCGGGTGATGTTCGATGCTTCAGGGACGAGGGACAATGATGGTGACGAGCTTACGTTCACGTGGTATTCGGACATAGATGGACAGTTGAGCGAGCGTCAGATGTTCTTCAGGGCGTTGTCCGCAGGGGTCCATGACATCACGTTGATAGTGAACGACCCGTCGCATTCGGTGGTGTATGACCTTGAGGTCAGGGTGTTGGAGGAGGAGCAGATAGACCCCGAGTCCATAGACAGCGATGGGGATGGTATCTATGATGCGTGGGAGATACGGTATGGTCTGAGGTCCGATGTTGATGATGGATTCATGGATGCGGACCATGATATGTTCAGCAATCTGGAGGAGTTCAAGTATGGGACGGACCCGACGAGGGCGAGTTCGCATCCTCCGTATGACGATATAGCGGAACGGAGCGATCCGTTGGCAAGGGACGATAAGAACGATCAGTATCAGGCGATAACGTTCGCGTTGTTGTTGTTGGGTTTGGTCGTTGTCGTGGTTCTGGTCCTTTTGTTCCTGTCGAGGAGGCGGATGTATCTTGAGGAGCTTGACGAGGACCGCGAGCTGACCGCTGATGAAGAGGACTATCGCAAGGCTCTTGAGAACCGTAAGAACAAATAAACTTAGGGTCCAAATGGATATTGACCACATCAAGATAGAAGGTAGAAAGAGCTTGAAGAAAAAGGTCAAGAATCCAGAGGTTGCGTTATACCATCAATACTGATTCAGAATGAGAGATGATGATCCGAATAACTGGTATTAATAGGGGGTCAGTGAAATTATTCCTTGACACTTTGATTTCTGGCCTTCACCCATACCCTCCGGAAATAAGTATCATTTATAGGAGAACATTAAATACAAAGAAAACGGGAATGCAAAAAAGATTTATAATGCAAGACCATTGAACAGCCTGGTCCTACCGTATTATAGGGCGGTACATTCCCGACTATCCAATAGAGGTGCTTTCCATGGGCAACTACGCAAAAAGCGCGTTAGGGGTTTTCATAGCCATCGCGGTCATTGTAGGGATGCTATCCGTCGGTGTATTGTTCCTTTTCACCCCGGAAGAGAAATTATCGGTCGAGGCGACACAATCCCCGACAAAGGACGCATACGGCTACATGTGGATAGACAGCCTTTCACCAGATCCAAAGATAGAGTATGACTGGATCGATGTTTCGGGGAACCCGAAAGCGGTCTGGCTCTCCAAGATCAAACACAGCAGTTACTATGCCGGTGATAATGCGAACTGGCAGAACTATGAACTCCCGTTCGCTTTCCCGTTCTATGGAGAAACCTATACAGATGTGAACGTCGCTGGTTGTGGGTATGTTGATGTCAACGGTTGGGACTATTCTTACTATCCAGGTTACAACTATTTTTACCAGATCCCGTACTCGGGGTATGAGAACGGTTTCATTGCAGCATGGGGGGGCTATATTGGGGCATATTACTATTATCAGAAGGGTGATTTCAAGGTCTTTGCCCTAGAGGGACAGACCTATGGAGAGAGGTGGGTATGTTTTGAATGGTATAAAGCATACTGCCAGGATTGGTATGTATATTACGGTACTGCGGACTATCAGATCAACTTCCAGATGATACTCTACGAGTCCGGCCTGATCAAGTTCCAGTATAAGGATGCTGATTCAATCGATACTTGGTCTAGCAACGGAAATTCCGCCTTTGCCGGTATAGAGGACCCAACAGGCACTGTAGGGCTCACCTATTCTGGTTACAACGATGCGAACCTTAAGAGCGGACTTGCTGTGATGATAGGGAATAACGTCGCAAAGATCGACGATGTCCAGGTCGATGTGGAGACGGGCGGGGCAGTATATGCGCTCTATAGGGACTATTCCATTGCAGTTGAGTGCACCCATCCTGTCAACAACGATCTCCTCAGGGTCGTTGTCGTGAGCATAGGTGGAGGATTGACTGAGCTGTTATACTATCAATCTAATGACGGTTCATTCTTCTTCACAAAGAACGATCCCAATGGCTACCTCCAGCAGAACCCCCTTCTTTCGAGCAAGGAGGTGACGCCTCAGGGAACGGTCCTGATACAATTCTCGTTCTCACCGACCTTCGCGTTTCCATTAACGACCTTCCAGAGCGTGACCATCAAGGTTCTGGGAGCAGGCATAATGCCCACAAGTCTGGTCATACCTGACCTTTTTTATGTTGAGAACAAGTTAATGACAGCGGGAGCTCCGGTAGGATATTCGGAAGAGAAGGGAGTTATTGAGAACGGCGGATGGGTGAGGGGTAACGAGCTATGGAACCTGAGGGGTTTGAGGGCGGTCTATCCCGGAACGACGAAGTCGCCCAGGGTCGGGGCCATTTGGTTCTCCGCGACCGATGACCAGGGAACAGTGTGGACCCAGACCGAGGTTACGTCCGGGATAATGAACGTCCCGATAGTATCCGAGAACGATTACCAGCAGAGGACCTATATCATGAACATAACGAACGTTCCCCTAGGGACAGATCTGTCCGAGAACACCCCGTATGTGATGAACGTGGATCCGTTCAAGCCTCTTCCACCCAAGGACCTGAGGCTCCATGCGGATTCGTATGATGATAGGAACACGGAGTATGATGATGATACGAGCGTGTTCGTGAGCTGGGAGCCGGCGGAGGACTTCGAGTCGGGGATAAGGGGATATTATGTAGCGGATTACGATCCGTTGGGGGAGACGAGGGCGGATGGGAACGTTTTGTATGTTCCCGGTCCTGACACGTCGACGGTGTATGAGTTCTCCATGTCCGGAGCGATGAAGGTATGGGTCTGGGCGATAGACAAGGCCGGGAACCCGTCCATACCGGTGAGTTCGCTTATCAAGGTGGATACGGTAGAGGTCACGTTCTCGGAGTTCTCGCCCGGGGACAGTATCTGGGTCAACACGCATACGCCGGTCTGTTCGATATTGATGGACGACACGGGAGGGTCCGGAGTATCGGCGAGGGACATACAGTATAGCGTATCGACGACGACGCCGTTCGAGTTCGGCGCGTGGGTGACGGGAACGTATCCCCGGAGCCTGGAGCAGATACGGTATTCGGTCAAGACGACGTTCGTGAACGGGAAGACGAACTATGTTCGGTTCAGGGCGAAGGATGTTGCCGGGAACGGATGGACGGAGTCGGCGACCTACAATGTGTGGGTGGATGAGGAGGAGCCGTTGTTCACGAACTTCCGGCCGTTCGAGAGCGAGTATCAGAGCGGTGAGAGCGTCGTGGTTGGTTTGGACATAACGGACCGACATTCTAACCGAGAGGGTTCTGGGGTCAAGGAGGGGACGGTGGAGTATAGGTATTCGACGGCAGGAAAGGGGTTGTATGGGGATTGGGTTGAGGCGCCAATATCCTCAGTGAACGAAGATGGTGTTGTCCATGTTGAGATGGAGCTTCGGTTCAAGGCCGGTGACCAGAACTACATCCAGTTCAGGTGCTATGATAATGTAGGTAATTTCGCCCAGAGCAAGGATTACAATATCAAGGTGAACTCGGCGCCGGTGGTGAAGGTGTATGTGGAGGCGCCGAAGAACGGGATCAGCTATGTGACGACGGAGCGGGTGATGTTCGATGCTTCAGGGACGAGGGACAATGATGGTGACGAGCTTACGTTCACGTGGTATTCGGACATAGATGGACAGTTGAGCGAGCGTCAGATGTTCTTCAGGGCGTTGTCCGCAGGGGTCCATGACATCACGTTGATAGTGAACGACCCGTCGCATTCGGTGGTGTATGACCTTGAGGTCAGGGTGTTGGAGGAGGAGCAGATAGACCCCGAGTCCATAGACAGCGATGGGGATGGTATCTATGATGCGTGGGAGATACGGTATGGTCTGAGGTCCGATGTTGATGATGGATTCATGGATGCGGACCATGATATGTTCAGCAATCTGGAGGAGTTCAAGTATGGGACGGACCCGACGAGGGCGAGTTCGCATCCTCCGTATGACGATATAGCGGAACGGAGCGATCCGTTGGCAAGGGACGATAAGAACGATCAGTATCAGGCGATAACGTTCGCGTTGTTGTTGTTGGGTTTGGTCGTTGTCGTGGTTCTGGTCCTTTTGTTCCTGTCGAGGAGGCGGATGTATCTTGAGGAGCTTGACGAGGACCGCGAGCTGACCGCTGATGAAGAGGACTATTTGAAAGCAGTTGAAGGAAGAAAAAGAAAGTAATGGGCTTAATGAAATGAACAAAGGCCTTTGAACATGATACAAAACATCAAAAATATGGGGTGAAAAAGATGCAAATGAAAGGCAGAACGGTAGTGACGATTGCTGCGACCTTGGTCATGGTGCTATCCGCCATTATGGTATTCACTGGTAGCGATGTTAAGGTGAACGCCGCGGAGAGTGCCACCTCGGATGCCGAGGGTTACTCCTGGATCGATGCGAACGAGCCGGACCCAAAGGTGGCATATGATTGGATGGACATCTCCACAATAGGGACGAACGTGAACTCCCAGTTCCCGTATTCCTATAATGGGGTCTACTATTATTATCCGATATCGAACTTGGAGCCTATGGGGTTCAACTTCCCCTTTTATGGGAAGAACTATGATAAGATACAGATATACCCCAATGGTGTCCTAGGGTTCGGACCATCAACCTACGGATATGCAGGTTACAACTACCAACGCCCCCTCCCGAACAAGGACCCCTACACACCCGCCGGTTGCATCGCTGCCTATTGGGCCTATTTCGGAGGGGTTAAGAACTGCTATATCTACAAAGGTACGACAGAAGCGGGGATGAAATATTTCGCAATTAGCTGGGTCCAGTTCGATTATTACTATTACCTTGCCATGGGCTACACGAGCGGTGCCACGGCCCAAGCCATACTTTACGAGAACGGTGATATCAAGGTCAATGTCAAGACGGGATACCTGTACTATGGGTATTACCTGACAATGGGAATATGCAACTACGAGGGGACCATAGGGACCAGCTACTATTGGACCTCGGGATCGGGTTCCAAACCTGATGGGACCGCGGTCCTATACAAACAGTACAAGACCGATCTGTACAACATGGAATTGACCAAAGGGTTCGGATTAGAGGAGAACGTCTATCCTGCGTTCCAGGGAATGGGCGAGTCCGATTACTCTGCCAGGATAGAGGCCTGGTCTGAGAAAGGGGTGAGCTCCATGGAGTATCTGGACTATACGATATTCCCATCACCACAGTCCGACATCATAACGTTAAGGTACGATTTCAAGAAGGGCACCTTCAAGAAGATGGGAGACCCGCAGAAGGTTGTGTTCTTCAACGAATCCCGGTCCAGATCGTCCCTGAACCTGTCGGACCCGGATTATAGGATGTGGGTGGAGTTCCATTACGATTTCAACTTCAACTGGGTCGTTCTCGACCTTGTAAGCGTTCGCTTCACCCTTACGGGGGTGGGTGTTAAAGCTGCTACCAAACAGATGGACAATGTGTTCCGTGTGGTGGCGAGCGTAGCGATGGTAGGGAACTTTACGGCAGAGGACAGCAAGGGCAGACAGTTGGAGGAAGGAGGTTGGGTGAGGGGTGGCGAGACCATCCATCTGTCTGGTTTGACCCGCGCATATGGTGATCCTGCGGTACCGAAGTGGATAAGACCGCCGGAGCTGATCAAGATTGCTATAAAGGACCAAACGGGGGCGGTGTTCCTATCCCCCGTTCCGGACCTGGACCTTCATATATATGTGGACCCGATCTATCGGGAGATGGAGTATAAGCTTCTTTTCATCAATGTGACGGGTGAGAACGATAAGACAGATTCCTTCATCAAGGTGTTCTACGAGAACGGTTTCAATATCATGATAGATTCGGACAATCCAGGGTTGCCACAGGGATTGCAGATACTACCGGACGGATTGACCGACCAGCCGTCCAATTTCGATGATGACCGTCAGGTCTATCTTCAGTTCGATGATGCCCCAGACCAGTCGTCTGGTGTTAGCACCTATCATATATCGGTGAACAGGCCCAAGAAGGATGCAAGGAACCCGATATCCCTGCCGAAGGGTAGCGGGAACATACAGCTCATAGACAACCTGCCCGAGGGCGTCTCCAGGATCTACGTTTGGGCGGAGGACGTCGTGGGGAACACTGGCAATGACATTTTCATAGATGTGATGGTGGACCTAAGCGGTGTCACCTTCTCTGACTTCTACCCTGTCACAGGGATATGGCTGAGCACATTGAGGCCGACCTGCCAGATATTCATAAACGATACTGCAACGGGAGTTGACCCGTTCACGATAGAATATGAGGTTGCCACCACCAAGGTAGGTCTGGTCGGTAACTGGCAGGCAGTTCAGGACGCGTACCTGCCCGGGACCTCGCTCCGTGTCGTCATCAGGCCTCTCTTGAAGAACGGAAAGGACAACTGGATAAGGTTCAGGGCGAAGGACGTTGCCGGCAATGGGCCCACCGAGTCAGAACCCTATAACATATGGGTCGATGCCGAGGCCCCCAAGGCAAAGCTGACGGTTCCCGATGAGAAGATATACCATCCGAACACCTATCAGGAAGTGAAGGTCCGGTTGGATGATGGTCAATCCGGGATCGATGCCAGGTCCATAGAGTACAGGCTCACTACAAGGGGCCTGACGAAGTGGACCCCATGGAAGGCATACAGGGAGGGAGAGAACGGGCCGACCATCACGGTCGTTCTGCGGGAAGTGTTCCGGAGGGGTTCGGACAACTATGTTCAGGTAAGGGCCAGAGATGTCATAGGGAACTTTGTGACCTCGCCCATCTACAATGTAAAGGTCAATACCATCCCGGTGCTCGTCATAACGTCCCCAAATGAGGGAGATGATTATCGTGAGGACCAGGATATCGTGTTCGATGCCTCGGAGTCCTATGATGTGGATGGCGACGGACTGCCCTCCCTAACATGGGTAGCGAGCGATGGCAAGACGATTGCTCCACTAGGAGAGAACACTGCGCGGTTCGAAAGCAACCTAAAGCCCGGTGTATGGACCATAACAGTGACCGCCAAGGACAAGGTGGGCAATGAGGTGATGAAGACCTTCACCCTCAATGTACTTCCAGTTCCCCCTCCTATACAGGATGAGGACACGGACCTTGATGGCATGCCGAATTGGTTCGAGATAAAATATAAGACCAAGGTTGACGAGAAGGACGCGATGGAGGACCCAGATGGGGATAATTACGTCAGCCTCTATGAGTATCAGAACTTGACCAATCCGAACAATCCCTATGACCACCCCCGAGAACCCGGGGAACCGCCGGTAACCGAGGACCTGAGCCCGTTCTCTTCGGGGATGTGGCCGCTCTGGGCCCTTTTAGCCGTCCTTGTGATAGCCATATTGGTTGTCATGGTCATTGCCAGGTCGAAGCAGGACAAGGCCGTTAAGAGGATCAAGGCCGTGAGGAACATGAGGAGGATCATGCCCTCCGTCTCCTGGGACCAGATAACCACGACGGCCTATATCGCGCCGATGACGCAGGGAGCGATGCTTCCTGGAGCGGCCGGGCCAGCACTGCCGACCGCGACCCCGGTGGTACCGGCCGATAGGACCCTACCGCCGGCACCCGAGGCCATGGCACAGGCGCAGCCCGCTGCAGAGCCTGCACCCACACCCGCGGGAACATATCAGGCCGCACCTGCACCGATGCAGTACTCTCCGCCACAGTGACAATAAGGTAAGAATTGGTAGATTCGGGCCTTCGGGCCCTTGTTTTTTGTACCCAATTAGGTGATTCGCCATCAGTTTTTTATCCAATGCCCAACCTATGCCCGAGCATGAAGCTTGCCATATTCGGACCTCCTGGTGCAGGAAAGGGCACGCAGGCGAAGGCTATCAGCTTGGAACTGGGCATTCCTCAGATATCGACAGGCGACCTGCTGAGGGCAGAATCCAAGTCCGGTTCGGAGCTCGGGATAATGGCAAGGTCCTACATGGATAGGGGCGCATTGGTACCAGACCAGGTGGTCTTGGGTATGTTAAAGGAGCGCCTTGGCAAGAGCGATTGCAGAAAAGGGTTCATTCTGGACGGCTTCCCACGGTCGATACCCCAGGCCAAGGCCTTGGAGGTAATTACTGACCTGGACCTTGTCGTCAACATTGCGGTGGACGAGGAAAGGCTCCTGAAAAGGATAACTGGAAGGTGGATGTGCCAATGCGGTGCGACCTACCATAAGGAGGATAAAAGGCCCAGGGTCGAAGGGAGATGTGACCTCTGCGGCTCTGCCCTATACCAGCGGGATGACGATAAGGAAGCGACAGTGAAGAAGAGGATGGAGGTTTACAGGTCCCAGACCGCACCATTGCTGGAACATTACAGAGAACGCGGCCTTGTCAGGGACGTAGATGGCAACCGCTCGATCGATGAGGTAAGGGGAGGTGTTCTAGGGGCGATGGCAGGGGGGGCCTCATCGAAATGAAGGTCCTCATCATAGGCGCAGGAGCGCTGGGCAGCCTCATAGGGGGCCTGCTCTCCGGGCACCATGAGGTCACCATCCTGGGCAGGCCCGAGCAGGTCTGGGTCCTTAACAGGAAGGGATTGAGGATCGAGGGGGTGACAAAGGGTGAGTTCCATCCGAGGGCCTCCGAGTTCATCTCCAAAGGCGAGAAGTTCGACCTTGTAGTTCTATGCGTCAAATCCTATAACACAGAAATGGCCCTTGAGCCGCTCTATCCCTTGCTCGCAGAAGGCACCTCGATCCTCTCATTGCAGAACGGCCTGGACAATGAGGAGAAGCTCCTCCGGTTCATACAGGACAATGGGCTTGATGCCGAGGTGATAGGCGGCATCACCTGCCACGGGGTGACCTACAAGGGGCCTGGCCTGGTGAAGCATGCGGGGACCGGGGAGACCATCATAGGCCATTACGGGGGATCTTCCCGTGGTAAGGACCCCCAGGAGTGGATAGTGAAGATAGCCGAAATGTTCACAGAAGCGGGCATAGATGTTGGTACGACCACTTGCATAAATAGGGAGCTTTGGGCAAAGACCATTATTAACTCCGCAATAAATCCGCTTACGGCCCTTTTAGGGAAGCCTAACGGTGTCATTTTGGAAGATGCGGGCGTCAATGAGACGGCACGGGACCTCATCGCCGAGGGTGTGACCATTGCCAGGCTCCACGGCCAGGACCTGACCGAGGATGAGATGGTAGAACGGACGATGAGCGTGGCTATGAGAACGAACCGCAACGTCTCTTCAATGTACCAGGACATCAGAAGGAAGAGAAGGACCGAGGTGGATTCCATCAATGGGGCCATTTGCGCCAAAGCCGAGGAGATGGGAGCAAAGGCCCCCATCAACAGGACGATGGTAAGACTTATCAAGGCCCTGGAAGAGAAGAACCTCGAGTGAATGGTCCCCTTTACCCGCTCTGCTTAGGAGAAGAACGAATCGATGACGGATTCAAGGGGCCTTCCGATAATTGTCCTGGGATAGGCTTCGGGCGGCAGGAACTTGAGATATCTCTCATCTGAGAGCCTTTTCTCCATCATCACCACTACCGAGCGGTCGCTCTCGGACCTGGTTGAACGACCTGCGGCCTGAAGGACCCTGTTGACAGCAGGATAGATGTAAGCGTACTCATCGCCCTTGACCGCACCGAACTTACCCCTGTAAAGCCCCCTCAATGCTTTGGTCTCAAGCGTCGGAGGGGCGAATGGAAGACCTATCACAAGGACACCTGAGAGGAGGTTGTCCTTGTAGTCGACCCCCTCTGAAAGGGACCCTCCCATCACGGCAAGAAGGAGGGCCCCCCCCCTCTCCTTGGACCTTTCCAGCTCCCGTATGATGCCATCCTTCTCCTGGCGCCCCATCTGCCTCTCCTCGACGAGCACTTTCTTTGGGCAGCCCCATAGGTTCTTCTTCAACTCGTTCATGAGCCCGTAGGAGGGGAAGAAAGCGGCCACGTTCCCAGGGAACCTACCCGTCAACGAAACGACCCTCTCGCCCATGACCCGGAACATGCTCTCGTTCCTTGACGTATAGGCGGTCGTTACGGACCCATCTAGGAGGACCAACCTGTTCTCCCTAGGGAAGGGAGAGCGGTAGACCCGCTCGATCCTCATGTCCCGTGGAACCCCGAGGACGTCACCGAACATACCTGGAGGCGAAAGCGTTCCGCTCATGATGATCGATGCCCTGCAGGACCTTAGGACAGGGGAAGAGATGTCCGACGGGTCCAGGTCCTTGTAAGAGAGCCTGAGGGATTCGACGCTCCTTCCCTCCGGGACATGCAGGAAGAGCAGATGCGACGGTCTCAGTTCGTAAAGGCCATCGAGATGGTCGGATATCAGGAGCAGCGGGTCCTCGTCCTCGGGCAGACCACGCCTCTTAGAGGCCTCCATTAGGAGCTCAGGTAGGGCGGTGGGGTCCAAAGGCCTATCAAGGGCGCCCTCTATAGCGCCCTTGAGCTCCGATATGAAGGCCTTTTTATCAAGCTCCAGCTCCCATGGCCCCCTCACATCCTTACCGGCCTTACCGATGAGCAGGTCCCTTAACGCTGCAAGGGGCAGGGTGAGAGTGGGCGTACCCCTGACGATATCTATGGCGTCCTGGACGAGACGGACGGAGAGGTCGTTCGACCCCTGGGACCGTATCCTATCAGGTAGATTATGCCCCTCATCCACTATTATCATGATCTCGGAGATGTCCTTTCCGATGCCCGAGAGGACCATGGTGGACAGGTCCGAGAAGAGATGGTTGTAATCGCAGATGAGCACGTTCGCCTCCCTGGAGGCCTCAAGGGCGGCCTTGTGAGGGCAGACCCTCATCCTGGCGCTCTCATCGACTATCCAGTTGACATCGTGTACCTCCGATAGGATGGCCTGGACCAGGGTTCGCGGAGGGGGTTTGCCGTAAGGACAGGTCTGGTCCTTCGTCTGTAACCTGCAGGCGAAATTGAAGCTCGAGTGAGGGAGGTGTGAAATGTCCCTGGGGCACATCGATTGTTTCGATGTCAGATCAACGACCTTGAGCGCCTTCCTGGTCCTGGCCTTCAACCTCCTCATCGTATCGACAGCAATGGCGTGCTGTGACTGTTTGGATGTGAGGAATGCGACCAGCTTTTCCTCCGGGAGGGCGACATCAAGGAAGGCCGAGAGCGAAGCGGCGGTCTTTCCGAGCCCTGTTGGCACGTTCGCAAGCAGGCATTTCCCTTCTTCCGCAGACCTGTGGGTATCCTCAAGGAACTCGTTCTGGCCTGGCCTGATAAGATCGAAAGGGAAGAAGGCAGGGGCCTTTAAAAGGGAAGCCCTTTCTCCCCCGTCCTTGACCCTGGTGCCTCCTTCCGCTGACCGGTCTGGGACAGGGGTAGGAGGCGCAAGGATACCGCTCCCGTCATGGACCCTCGCCCCGTGAACAAAGCGTTCACCGTACCTGGAGCTCTTCGGGCTCACCCCTCTCTTCAAGGCGAACCTGTCATAACTGTCCCTCTGTTCGAAACCCTTTGGTACATTGTTCTGCGAAGGGCCTTGGGGACCCGCTCGTGAAGGACCGCATCGGGGACAGACCTTTCGGGCCTCTCCGCTGGACATGTCGGTCCTCTTTAGGGACCCGCATATCTCGCAGAAGGGTTTCATGGTAGAGACCACCGATACATTCCCACGGACCAGGGGTATCCCATATTATAGAGGGCCGCAGGGAGGGGGACGAAATTACCCGAGGACCTCCAGGTGCATTCTGCCATCGAACCTGTGGATGGATGATCTGACACCGAAGGTCGTCCGGATGTTCTCTGTCGATAGGACGTCCTCTGGAGGACCGCTGGATACGACATCCCCCTCCTTGAGGAGGATGGCCCTATCGCAGTACCTAAGGGCCGTGTCAAGGTCATGGAGAACAGCGACAACGGCAAGCCCCTCGTCCATAGCAAGACGCTTAAGTGTCCCCATTATAGAGAGCGTATGTCGGATGTCCAGGCCTCGGGTGGGTTCGTCCAGGAGCAGTGCCCGGGTCGATTGGGCAAGGGAGCGGGCAAGATAGACCAGCCTCCGCTCACCCCCGCTGAGCTCGGACATCGGTCTATCCCTCAGGTGTGTGATACCTATCCTTTCCAAGGCCCTGCTCGTTGCGGTGGAGTGCCCGTTCCTGCCATTGCCCAACCATCCCATCCAGGGGTATCGACCCATAGAGACCACCTCCCCCACCTTGAAATCGAATCCGGGGTCGTTCTCCTGCGGTACGACCGCTATCATCCTCGCCACCTCCTTGGTGGGTATGGTCCCTATGTCCCGGCCATCGAGCAGAACGACCCCATCCTGTGGACGGATAGAACCGTAGAGGCACCTTAGCAGCGTGGTCTTCCCCGAACCGTTGGGCCCCATGATGCCCAGGAGCTCTCCATTCCTGGCAGTTAGGTCGATATGGTCAAGGACCCGGGTGGAACTTGAATAGCCCGCGCTCAGGCCGGACGTCCTTATCATGCAGGTGACCTCCTTTTGACCGCTAGCAGATAGAGGAAGAAACCACCGCCCAGCACCCCTGTGACCATTCCAAGGGGAAGGGCGATCGATAGGATGGACCTGGAGATCAGGTCACAGAGCACCAGGAAAGAGGCCCCCATAAGGGCGGAGGCGGGTAGCAGGGTCCGGTTATCGGGTCCAAGAAGTCCCCTTGCCGCATGTGGCACCATCAATCCCACGAACCCTATCATGCCGCAAAAGGGGATGGAAACAGCGCTTACCAGGCATGAGAGGCCTAGGACCACCCCTTTGCTCCTTTCAACGTTGACCCCCAATCCCCTTGCATCGTCCTCTCCGAAGGAGAGGGCGTTTATGTCCCTGGAGAGAGCGCTCAGGACTATAGTGCCTATCAGGACCACGGGAGCGACTATTGCCACCTCCTCCCACAAGGAGTTGGAGCATGACCCCATCAGGGAGAATATCAGCTGAGAGGGGGTCTCCGAGAACATGTATATCATGACCTGGGTCACGGATGTGAGAGTGGCAGAGACAGCTATCCCTGCAAGGAGGAGGTTATTGAGCGGGAGCCGGCCCCCCACCTTTGCTATGGTATATGCCCCGATGACGGCCAGCAACGAGAAGATGAAGCTGAAAAGGGCCCTTAGGGCATATATCGGTACACCTTCAAGGTCCCGTGTTAGGGTGAGGGCGACAACCCAGCCGAACGCACCCCCTGCGGAGATCCCAAGGATGAATGGGTCCACCAGCGGGTTCCTGAAGAGTCCTTGCATGGAGGCCCCTGATACGGAGAGGCCCGCCCCGACGAACATGGCCATGGCCGCTACGGGGAGCCTTAGCCTCCATACAACGGTCACTACCCAATCCGGAGGCTCCCCTACGATAGGTCCCAGTAAAGGGATCGGTGACAAAAGGGCCTTTACGATGTTCGAAAAAGGGATATTGACCGGTCCGATGGCCGTGGCAATTGCCACTGAGGCAAAAAGGAGCAAAAAAAGCCCCGGGAAGATGAGGGCACGCCCCTGCATCGCCATCATCTGCCACCCGTAACGTTCTTGATAAGTTCATGGACCCTCTCCGACCCATCGACACACCTTGGTCCTGGTCTGTCCATCCAATCCCCTTCCACATCATAAACCCGACCTTCCTTGACAGCTGAGATGTCCTTCCACGATGGGTCTGAGAGGATGGTCGTTCTCGATATTGTTGGCCATGAACTGCTCTGCGATGTCACGATTATGTCCGGGTCGGAGGATATCAAGCGCTCAACCGGTACCTGGACATACATACCCCCAGTATCGCTGATGGCGTTCCTTCCGCCTGCCATCTCTATCAGATCACCTGAGAACGTGGACCCGGTTGCGGTCCAGGGGTCCGATGTCCCGTCGTAGTACACAACATGGAGGACCACGGGCCGCTTGGACGCATCTATGGCCGAGGTCTCATCGATGATGGCATAGGTCCTGGCCTTCAGCTCTTTGACCACTTTTCCTGCCTCATCTGACGCTCCAAGTAAACTGCCAATGTCCTCTATGTTCTCGAAAACATCGGCGACGCTCCTAGGATAGACCCTGTAAACTGGAAGACCCAGTCCCTTGATCCCGTTATAGGTCTCACCGCTCAGGTCCAGGGTCCTATCCATGAGGACCAGGTCAGGCTCGAGATTTGTTAGCCTCTCCAGGTCCGGACCCTGCCATGTGTTGACAACGAGGACATCCTCTACTTCCGCTGGATAATTGCATGCACTATCACGTCCGCATACCTTTTCCCCTCTTCCTAGTAAAAAAACGATCTCGGCAAGGGCGGGGCTGAGGGTAACTATCCTCATTGGTTCGGACCGAAGTGTAATGGTCTCTCCCATATCATCCTTGTAGTCAATGCCCTCTTCGGTCTCCTTCAGGCATCCCGCGCCCATTACGGACAGGACCACGGTCGAAAGCAGTAGGGATACTACTGCCGCTTTCATCCATCCATTGAGGGGGCCATCGGACACTACCATGTGCATCAACCCGTGACATTCCAATTTCTTTTAGTGTAAATCAAGTAAACTTTATTATTATCAAGTTCCTTTTAGTCCATAGACCCTACCGGCTATAATACTTTTTTCGAGGCCTGACCATGGAGCTTCTCAGGAGCAAGGGACGGACCACTAGGCTGCTCATCCTTCTCAGGGTGGTTCTGGATGCGCCCAGGGACCAGAGGGCCCTCTCGAGCTCTCTTGGTATCACCCCTCAAGCAACTTCGCTCTACATCGATATGATGGAGGACGAGAGGCTCATAGAGAGGACCAAGAACGGGCCGCGAGCCACTGTAAAGGGGGTCGAGCTCCTCCACCGGGAGCTCCTGGCCCTAAAGGAGTTCGTGGATAGGAGCATCATGGGACTGGACATCGTTCGCTCGACCGATGCCGTGGCCATGGGGCGGATCAGGAAGGGGGACAGATGCGCACTGTTCATGGAGGATGGCCTGCTATACGCCCAGACCGGCAGGGATGGCCCCTCTACCGGCAATGCCGATATGGATGCTGAGGACGGCTGCATGGTCCCCATTTCTGGACTGTCGGGTGTCATGGACCTCAGACCCGGGTCCATCTGGTTCTTAAAGGTCACACCGGCACGCTCGGGTGGTGGGAGCTTCCGGATAATGAGGTCGGACCTGCCCGGTAAAAAAGGCGGCAAGTTCAGGTCTGGGATGCGAACGATCGCCATGGACATGGAAGCACTTGCGCTACTCAGAAGGAGCGGCCTGAGATGTGATTCCGAGCTCCCTCGACCGGAGGATGTGAGGGCAATGCTCCTCCGGGGCCTCGATGTGATAGCATTGGGGACCCCGTATTCGATATCCAGCCTCAAGGTCGCTCTTGGGAACCTGCCCCAAAAGATATTGGAGGTGGATATCGGTCCGGGAACGAAGTAATGGTGATCGGTCGGAAAAAAGGTTAAGAACATTCAAACCATCCATTGTCCATGGAACCACGGGCTCGATATCTGGCAGAGGCGGTAATGATCATAACTGTCCTATCCCTCCTGCTCCCTTTCTCCCCGGTCGTTTCCTCTCAGTCCGTTGTTGCTGGTCAATATTCCGATATGAAGGCCCATTACGAGAGGTACAACTATACAACAAGGACCTTTGCAGGTCTGTCACCCGGTGATATTGTAGAGGTCACTGACACCGTATCGACCTCATGGTACAATGATCAGACAGGCATGTCAGAGCTCTATTTCATGTCCACCGGTACTTCCGTTCATGGCCCCAAGCTCACCTTCATAGGGCCTGCTATCTCTAAGAGGATCGAGCATGGAATGAGGGTAAATGTAACGGCCGTGGTCATGCTCGTGGACGAAGGCCAAGGGCCCGAGCATGTGCTCAGCGCCTCCACCGAATCGGTGAATATCATAACGGAGGTGGAGAGGGATGAAAGGCCAGAGACCCTTGATGTGTATGGGGTCAGGATCCCATTGAAGGAGATACCGAAAGAGTACAGGACCCCTTTCGTCAGGTTCCTCATCGTGTTCTTTCTTTGGAGCATTGGTACTGCCATCATCTGGGGCATTTTCCGCCTCTCCATGAGGATAGCCGCCAAGACCAAGACAGAGCTGGACAAGAAGATAATTCGAACGGTCCGCATCCCTGTCCTAGTCGTGATCCTGCTTTACGGGCTCCTGATATCGTTAAGCCAACTGCACCTATCCGACGGTCTTCTATCGGTACTTGATAGGATATACCGTTCGGGTCTCATCGTGGTTACGGCATACGTTATAAGCAAGGTTTTCAGAGAGATCATCATAGTTTATCTTCGCATCCTATCGGCGAAGACCGAGACCAAGGCCGATGATGTGCTTGTCCCCGTTGCGGGAAAACTGATATCGGTCGTCATCTGGGTCACGGCCATGATATTGCTCCTTGACTCATTGGGGGTGGACATCACGGTTTTCGTCGCGGGCCTGGGGATCGCGGGATTGGTCATAGCTTTCGCGGCCCAGGACACACTGTCCAATTTCTTCTCTGGCCTGATGATCATGCTCGACCGGCCGTTCAAGGAGGGCGACTGGATAATGCTGGACGAGAACGTCTATCAGGTCAAGGACATCGGATTGCGCTCCACAAGGCTTCATCACACGCTCACTAATCAGCTTGTGACGATACCCAACAACAGGATATCGGACTACATGTTCTCCAATCTCTCAGAGCCCGATCAGCTGGGCAGGGTCACGGTGGAGGTGGGTGTGAGCTATTCCGTACCTCCCAAGAAGGTTGGCCAGGTGCTGCTAGAAGTCGTAGGTTCGCACAAGGACATATTCAACGACCCTGACCACCAGTCCTTTTACAGACTGAAGACGTTCGCCGATTCCTCGATAAACTACATGGTCACGTTCTGGGTCAAGGACCATAACGAACAATGGAGGGTGGCGAGCGAAATAAGGGAGGCGATATATGACAGGTTCGCATCCGAAGGGTTGGAGATACCGTTCCCCCAGAGGGTCGTTCATATTAAGCAGGCACCGGTGGAGGGTCAGAGGAAGGTCCGGGGAACGGAGGTCAAGGACCCGGCAAGGATGTCGAACCTATCACCTTGAGGTGCGGTCCTGTCATGGCAGGTTAGACCCTTCCGGCGCATTGTGGTTGTGCGACCTGTCCGAATACCTACCAAGAACGAACACCTTGAACCAGTCATAATTGGATGTACCGGGCTCGGCCGTTCCCTTACCGACGACCTTTAGGGAATAGTACCCGGGTTGTATCCCATCGAGCTCTCTGACGACCTCTGCATAGTCCCCACCCGCATCTTCGGTGGTATATCTCCTCTGGGCCAGGGTCCTTCTTTCCCCATTTTCCTCCATCTTGATAAGGATGATGTCAACATATCGGTCGTCGACCGTGACAAAGGGTTGTGGGTCCGGTATGAAATGGACCAATGCGAAGATGGACAGGTTCGCTCCCCCTTCGCCGATGAAGAAATTATCTATGCCGTTGTGAAATGTTGGCCCCCCGACTGTTATGTTCTCGCTGTAGATCGGTCCAGAGAAGTTGTGACTGACGAGCGCTATGGTCCCCTGGACGAATACGATAGGCCTCTCATCGTCCGGGAAGAGTATCCGCCTAGCTGTGAAGGTGTCGAAACAACCCGAAGTGGTCGATATCATGACAATGGTCACAAGGGATGCCATCACGAAGAGAGCGTCCTTCCTGTTCACAGGGGATTAGACGCTCCTGGAATATTAATGGTTATCTACTACCCGACCACACGTTCGAACAGGGAACCATGGCCAAGGGGGACCGTGGCATCCATCCCGACCTTGGAGGTCGTTCCGTCCACAATGTTGGCCGAGGGGTCAAGGGTCGACCCCCTTGCTCCGTGGACCACAAGGAGCCCTTTGGCAGCGTTGAACCTAGTGGCAAGGGCCCATTCGAGGGCCTGGTCATCGAACACATCTATGTCCGAATCGAAAACCAGCACCCTCTTCATGGACGGGTGCCCGGTGAAGGCGGCCATGATGGCGTTCATGCCATCTCCATCCTTCTGCTTATGTATCGAGACCGCCCCATGCAACCAACAGCATCCCCCCTCCGTCAACCTTACCGCTCTTACCTTGGGTACGACCTTCCTGACCGATTGGAGTATCGAAGGCTCCTTGGGGAGACCCATCATAAGATAATGTTCCATCCCACCCGGTAACAGGACATGGAAGATAGGGTCCTTCCTTATCAGCACCGACCGGACCCTGAAGACCGGTTCCCCCGGGTCCATTCCAGAATCGTCAATGGTGGAGGTTATGTCCACGAAAGGCCCCTCAGGTGCTCTCTCTCCCGTGAACTCTCCGGTTAGGACGACCTCGCTGCCAACTGGGCTTAGGGAACCATGTCCGTCAGCATCGAAGACCTTAAGAGGGTCCCCCTCGGAGGCCATGTTCAAAGCGGAAGCCACATGGAGCTCGTCCTGGCCGAAGGCCATAGAACAAGACGCGGCAAGGAGGGAGGCGGCGTCGCAGCCGATCGATACGGCCGCTCTGAGCCTCTCGCCGGCCTTATCCGCCTCCTTTATGAGGGCCATAAGATGTCTGGGAACGACCCTTACGGCGAATCTGTCCTTACCCATTGCCATCATCCTGTGGAAGGATAGATTGGACCTGCCGCCGAAAGATGCATGGACGATGCCCGAGGTAATGTAAGGCCCCCCGTCGCCCTTGAAAAACGTGGGGATGGGCAGGGCCGAGACCGATGCCTTCGAATAATAGGGGGGCCTCTCTACAAATTTGGGAGGTATAGGAACCTCCATTGCTTTCAATAGTCTTTCGACAATGTCAGCCCTGGTTGTGGATATGGCAGCGGCCATGAGGTCCCTAGTGGAAAGGACGTTCCCTGCCAGTTCGAACCCTGTCCTACCCTTTGGCCGCGCCGTCCAGGGGGTGGTCGGTCCATCCATGCAAACTCTCGCAGCCTCCAAGTACGGGTCGACCTGCTTCCCTACCCTGCGTGGTCGGGATCTCTTCAAGAACGTCCTGAAATCCATATATGACCTCCTGAACCGCTAATGTATTGCGATTTGTTAATCTTTTTGAAGGGAAATAGGTCAAAGAGCATACTAGTAGGTCCCCTTCAGAAAGATATTTATTCAAAGTACCTGTTTGAGCGCCGATCCATATGGTCCAGAGAACGCGTCTCCTTCAATGTCCAGGTTGCGAGAAGCAGCTGGAGGACACCAAGCAACCGGCTATCACCTGCAAGTACTGCGGCCACGCATTCAACAGGTCGGATGTCGTCCTGGAAGATGAGGATTATATCCGAAAGAAGATGATAGTCGACCTAAGGACGGAGATGGACACGTTCAAGAGGTGGAAGCAGGTCTCCACCGGCTTCATGGTGGGGAGCTTCGTCCTAACCCTTCCTGTCCTCTTTTCCGACCCGTTCGAGCTCTTCCAGGGAATAATGATGGGTCTCTTCATGGCATTGGGGGTAGTGTTCTTCCTCATGGTGCTTTTCTTTGATAGGAAGTATGCGTCCAGCAGGAGCAAGGCCACCGACCTATCGTTGAGGAAGAGGTTATAGGAGGTCATGAAATGAACGGCAAGATAAGAAGGTTCCAAACGGTCCCGGTCCTGCTCTTGATGGTCCTGTCCTCCATGGTGGTCATCGGCATCCAGGATGATGGGGTCGTTGAACGTCCTCCTTCGAGGATCGGGGGGGACCTGTTGGTGAACGGGACCGTCAGGTTCGATGAAAGGACAGGTTCTCCACAGTTCGATGTGGTCAGGTTCCTGGACAACGGCAGGCTGGAGATCATAAATGTCACTCTTACGGCGGAGCAAATGATATGTGCAGATGGTCTTCTGAACACGAGCCTTGTCATTCAGGGAAACGATGTCGATAACGCCATCGTCTCCATCAGGGACGGTCTTATGAGCGTCCGGGCGGATGAGATCCTCGTGAGGAAGGCGTCGATCTCCATCAGGAACGTAACGGACCCCAAACCGAACGAACAGGACGGATGGCCTTCGACCCTGTTCCTATACAGCGGAAAGAAGGACATGGTCATAGAGGATGCCCAGATATCGGTCGAGGGTGAGCTAGGGGGCAGGGGTACCTCGACCAATGCAGGTGATGGTGGTAGGGCCGAGGTCACCATTTTGACCGGTCCCGGAAAGAAGCTTGATATCATCAGGTCAAGGATAGACCTAAAAGCGGGTACTGGCGGTGATGCCAGCGGTGTCGGCATACAATCCGGAAAAGGAGCAGATTCGAAGCTTAGGATCGTCACTTCCCAGTTATCCATAAGCGGTACACGCATTACCTCCCGGGGAGGCAATGCGGGTTCTCCGGGTGAGAACTCCGTTGGGAACCGCGGGGGCCAGGCGACCGTAGACCTCCAATCCAAGGAGACCATAACGATCTTCGATTGCGAGATGGAGGCCGAGAACGGAAGGAACACCGATAACTCCCAGCAGGCCGGTTCCAATATGTTCTTCAGGTCGGAAGATGGCGCGGTCCTATGGGATGTTGGTAAGCAGGGTGAGGACCTGACAAGCACGCTCTCCAGCCTAAAGGGTTTCACGGTCCAGGTCGATGCCGAGCTAGGGTCCGAATTCCATCAGGTCGATGTTGGCGAGAACCCGCCCATACCCTATGGGGGGACAAGGGTCGAGGTCTTCTGGTGGGCCTTCCTCACTATCACAGACAGTTACGGAACGCCCATAGAGGGCGCGGCCGTGAACTATTTCAAATATCCTGACCTGACCACTTCGTATCCCCTCCCGCCGACCCTCATCCTTACCGATGAGAACGGAAAAGCCTCGCTCGAGGTCGTCGGTGTTAGAGATGGTGCCTATCCGACCTATGTGTTCAGGGCCGAGCTCCCGGAGGGTGCTCAGAACCGGTCGGACCAGACAAGGTTCGATCAGAACTTGAACAGGGAGATCACCATAAAGGTCACGACACTGACGATCAAGCTCCTCCAACCGGACATAAAGAGAACACTTGGGGGCGTTGTCGAGTTCGGGGGTACGGCCACCACCCTGAGTGCCCAGAACATAATGAAAGCTGTGACCCTCTTTGTCGATGGCCAGCTGATAGGGGAAGCCGTCGACAGATCAGCGGTCGCCGCCCCGCCCTTTTCCGAATGGGGTCTGTCCTGGGATTCGACACGGACCCAGAACGGCCCACATACCCTCAAGATCGTTGGTAGGGACAACAAGTACATAGTGACCGTGACATACCCCATCTTCCTGAACCAGACAGCAATAAACCACAGACCTGTCCTCCTGAGAATGACCGCGGTCGATTCTCTGAACACAACGATCGTCGATGTAAGGTCGAAGATGACCCTGGAAGTGGACCAGCAGAGGTCCGTCATCAATTTCAAGGCAACGGCCTGGGACCGGGATGCCAGATCAGAGTACCTTGGACCGGGCGAAGGTCGGGTCATAGATTATGCCGAGGTCAAGCTGGTCTTTGTCAAGGACGGTACTGTCGCGTTGACCAAGCAGATAGTCGTCTCCAAGGACAATAAAGTGAACGAGACGGGCGGCTACGAATTCTCATTCCAGGTAGATGCCAATAAAAAGCAGGGTTCGAGCCAACCCTTCGATGAGGGCCTCTACAGGCTTGAGGTCAATGTCCGGGACGATGCCAAGGTATTCTCGGTGGATTCCTTCATCCTTTTCGACCTCATATTCAACTTCTATCCCAAGATAATTATCGTCCTCGATCCCCAGAAGACAAGGCCAGTTGAGGATAACATAGAGGACTTCTTCGGGTGGGCAAAACTTGAGACCCAGAAGAGCTCCAAGCTGAAATTGGTGTTCAACCTGACGGAAAGTTACGATTACGATGATGCTCTCCATTCAGATAAGGGATCATGGAGGAACCTGACCTGGAAGGTCCGGGTCGTGTTGGGTAGCAAGGAATGGAGCACTGTTCAAAATGCTAAGGGAATCGCCCAGTTCGAACACTCATTCGATCTCAGGGACGTCCCCGACAAGACCGAGGGGAAGTTCTACATGTACGTCGAGGTGAAGGATTCCGAAGGTCTCCTGACCGAGGAGACTTACCTAGTAAGGATAAAGCACATTAAAGCAGAAGAACCGTTCAAGATAATCCCCGACCCTTACAATATCGAGTATGGGCCGATCATCGTCCTGTTCCCTGTGCTCTTCGTGGTGCTCGTTCTTGCTTATCTCGGGATAGGGCTGTTCTTCTCCATGAAGGCCCGTTCCGAGGGGAAGAGGAAGCTCGACCTCATAGAGAAGAAGAAAGAAGAGGAGAGGGCGAAGGGGACCTCCGCCATAGAGGACGAACTATCCTCCGGGTATATGAAGGACTCAAAGAGGTATCTGGAAACTACGAAGGATTCAAAACGTGGGTCTATAATGAAGGTCTCCCTCGATAAAACAGGTGCGAAAGCGTCTCCTGCCGTCCAACCCCCCAAGGAACAGGAACCTCCGAAGGAGGCTCCGTTATCCGATGATTTCCTTGCCCACCAGGAGGTAAAACCTCCGACACCGGAAGAGCCTGAGGCACCTATGTTAGAATCCTTCGGGACCGAAGGGCAGCCCATGCCCAAGATAGATGAGGCGGCAGTGGAGGTCGTTCACGAATCGAAAGGCGAAAAGATGGCCTCAGAGACCAAAGCACAGATCGCCCCAACCGCTTCAAGAGCCCCACCCCTCCCACCACCACCAGTGCCAAAGGTCTGATCAAAGATAGGTCTTGACCGACACGATATCGGTCACGTCCATATGATAGGACCTGAGGTCCCGAATCAAGTCAGGAGATGATACCAGTTGACCGGGCGACCCTTCCTTTCCGTGATAGTGCCCACCTACAACGAGAAGGAGAACATGGGCATCCTGTTACCGGCCATCTCAAGATCGCTTCGAGAGGAGGGTATCCCCTTTGAGGTTCTGGTAATTGACGACAGTTCTCCGGACGGTACAGGGGAGGAGGTGGAACGACTATCCAAGGACTTCCCCGAAGCAAGGGCGATCGTGAGGACCAAGGACCGTGGTCTATCCCCTTCTGTCATAGAGGGGTTCGGTTTGGCGAAAGGGGAGGTATTGTTGGTAATGGATGCTGACCTCTCTCATCCTGTAGAGGTCGTTCCCAGGCTCTATCGTGCCATAGCATCTGAAGGTGCCGATATTGCTGTCGGGAGCAGGCATGCAAGGGGAGGCAGCATCGAGAACTGGCCGTTCAAGAGGAAGTTCATATCCTGGGGGGCATCGCTTCTTGCCAGGCCACTGACCAGCTGCACCGATCCCATGTCCGGCTTCTTTGCCGTTAGAAGGGAGGTCGTCAAGGGCGCCCCCCTCAAGGCCAAGGGCTACAAGATCCTCCTTGAGGTCCTTGTCAAGGCCAGATATGGGAAGGTCAAAGAGGTCCCCATAACGTTCAAGGACCGGACGAAAGGGGAATCGAAACTGGGGAGCAAGGTCATCTTCAATTACCTCCAGCACCTTTTTCAGCTCTATCTGTTCCCTGGATCTGCCCCCTTTTTCAAGTTCCTGTTCGTGGGTGGTACGGGTTTCCTTGTCGACCTGGGCATCTTTACATTGCTGTGGAAGATGGTTGGTACGGATGATAATTCCATCTGGCAGATCATATCCTTTTCATTTGCGGTAATATGGAACTTCTGCTGGAACCGGATATGGACCTTCAATGCGACCAAGGAGAAAGGGGCAGCTCAATTCATCAAGTTCGTTACGATCGCGGTGATCGCGCTGATCGTACGTTCATTGCTATTTGAAGGTGGGAAAATACTGTTCCATCTTTCCAATGGCTTGCAACTTAACGGGCTGCTCTTCATTGTAATTATCATCGTGACTATAATAAATTATATCGGTTCGAAGCTTTGGGCGTTCAAGAAGGATTGAGGTGCGCTCGATAGCTTAATAGCTACAGAATGGAATAATAGTCAGATGGTAAGATGGTCGGTCCCTTGCATCTTATTTCTCCTTTCAGTTGTGACCATCTCGTTCATAACAATCGACCTGAACGGCGAACATCTGGGGGCATCTCCTGACCAGATAGTCGATATCGTCCTTATAGAGATAAGGGAGGAATCCATATCTATAGACGTATCGGTCGATGGGAATGCCACCGGTATCCTGCACTGGACGGCCACGCTCACATTGCAGATCGGAATAATCGTCGAATCCGTGACCGTGCATATGACCCCGGACCACTCCACCGATGTCAGTGTCGGCCTCTCGATATATGATTTCAGTCTAACACCATCCGATCCCGTGATGGTAGGGACCGCTAATATCACGGCCGCTCCAGGAACATCGACGAGCGCTAGCCCTATCATTGTCCTTGGAGCAACAGCGAAAGTACAACCACGTGGAACGAATGCGGGTGTTACGGATGATTCTGCGGAGATCGTCATCCTCCCTTTTTTCTCGGCCGAGGCCCATTTCTCAGAGACCGTTGTGAACATGAAGGTTGGCGAGAGAAGGACGTTCGTCCTTGAGATCGAGAACAGGGGGAACTCCGCTGGTGATTTCAAGGTCGCCGTGGTCAACTCCCAGGAACTGATGGACAAGGGCGTGGAGGTTTCCATCTCCGAACAGACGGTCAATATCGGCGAGGGGTCGAAAAGGAAGGTCGATATTATCATAAAGGTGAAGGATGGGGCAAAGGTGGGTGGGCATAGCTTGCAGGTCAAGGTAACCCCCAGTGAGGTCAGGTCAGGGAACGTTGAAGGGTCCGCCCTGCTAACGCTCGATGTTCGTGAGGCATATATGTCGACGGTCCAGGACCTCCTTTCTGAACCGTTCTATCTTTTGGCCACTTTCGCCCTGGTAATGATATTTCTAGGACTTGCGGTCTTTTTAGGACTCAAGCTCAGGACCCACTTGGCTTGGAGGAGGACCCTTAAGAGGATCCGTTCCTCGGACCATCATAAGGAGGGCGGCCCCAAGGGTCACTGATCACTCCTCGTCCTCATCGAACTCCTCAAGGTCCATATCCGGCTCATCTTCGAACTGCACACCGCAGTTGGGGCAGGTGCTGGCATCTATCGGGATAAGCTCACCGCAAGCTGAGCAGACGCTCATGTTCTCAAGGTCCTCAAGGTCTTCGAGGTCCTTGTCGGCCTTTCCCTTGGGTGCTTTCAAGCCATCCTCCTCGAACTCCACCTCATCGGTGGCGATAGGTGGCGGGGCTGAGCTCGGGAGCTTGATCGTACCATTGTAGATAAGATAGCCCAGGGCGCCAGCCCCTGCGATGATGATCAATACCATGATGAGTATTATCACCTGGAGCCAGGGGAAGGGGTCCTCTGGTAGATTGGACCTGAACGGGTCGTATGGATAGGCATCCTTTTTGTTTGGAACACCATCCCCATCTATGTCAGGGTCTCTATCATCACCGATGCCGTCTATGTCAAAATCACCAGGTAATGCTTGGTTCTTGGGATATGGGTCCAAGGAGTCTGGAATGCCGTCATTGTCATCATCGGTGTCCATCCAGATCTCCCTATTGTCATTGTCCCCGTCCGGAAGGCCATCCCTGTCCGTATCGAGCGGGGTTGAGAAGGGGTTCAACGGGTCGGACCCGAGGTATTCCTCCTTCTCATCGGTCCATTTATCATTGTCATCATCATTATCCGTTAGGTCCGGTATGCCATCACTGTCGGTATCTACAGGTGTCAATCTTACGGAGAGGACGTAGGAAGCCCCCTGTTCATTGTCTGGATAGTCCTCTGGCACTATCTCAACGGAGATGTTCTGGTGGTCCGGGTACCTCCAGTTGGCCTGGCTTTTAAGGAGCTCCGGCGTCGAGCTGTCCGTCACCGAGATGGCCGTTCCAGATAGGCTCCAGTAATATGTTGGGAAAACATCGTCCCCATCTGGGTCGGTCCAGACTATGTCCGTGATGTATATCCTTTGAGTGTTCTCGTCCACCACAGCAGGCATCAATCTAGCCGACCTGATAGTGGGTGGGGAGTTCCTGATGGTGACCGAGTCCGTCACGACCTCTGACCTGTCCTCGCCATCGAAGGTCCAGGCATTTACGCGGATCTCATCGCCCTTTTTTGTGAATTGGCTATCCAGTATGGGGCTATCTGGGGCACCAATGCTCACGAACCCGCCCCCGGACCTCTTCTCCCAGAGGTAATGGAACGTTACGGTCCCGCTATCAGGGTCTGACCAGGTTCCAGGTACTGCCAATAGGTCCTGGTCCGTCCGCGGAGTCCTTATTGTGAACGTTATGGATCCCAATGTCGGTGGAGCGTTCATTATCCTCACAGGCGCAGACCCGACCGGCGTTCCCAGGTCCCCGTAATTGAGTCCGTGCCAGTCTGCCGGTGTGACGGTGAAGTTCCACACCTGCCCAGAGACAACATCCGGGATGGCCACCTGATTGTCATATTCTGAGACATGGGCCCCGTTCAGGTACCATTGGATGAGCTGATAGGAGGGTTCGGGGTCGTTTTGGTCCATATCGAACCAGTCCCATGAGGCAAGGAGGACATCCCCGGTCCTTGGTACCGGTGATCCCATCGAGGTGGTGATCTTTACGTTGGAGACCGCCGGGGGATCGTTCACCGGAATGACCGTTACTATCACTGAGGCCACCAGGGACTTACCATGGGGGTCGGTCGCCTTCAGTAGTATGGTCCCCTCCCCGTTCCAATCCTTCTCTAGTGTTACCCAGAGCCGATCGCCCATCAGGTAGGGGGTTATCTGCGGTACCTGCCCGATGACAGAGAAGCTCAGGTTTCCGCTGTCATGACCTATGTCATCGAACCATCTGCTGATATCTATCGAACCTCCGATGAGGCCGAAATCCTCGTAGGCAAGGATATTATCATCGAACGAGGAGGTCTTTATTGGGGTTTGGAATCCTTCGAAGGTCAGATGGGTCCTTCGGGTAAGCTCAATGAGCATCTCCGAGCTCGAATAATGGTCATTAGGGGGGTCCAGCCTATCTACGTAGGCTACCTGTACGAAGGTGGTCACAAGCGAGGAGTCCACCCCAATCTGGAAAGGTACATCAGGGTCCTTCACCCGATAGCTCTCGAACTCTCTAGTGAATAGGGATTGGACCCCCTTCACTACGGTGGTTATGGGTGGGTTCCCTCTTACAACGGTGATATCGAAGGGGACGTTATCCCTCTCCTCATTGAGGACCTCGACCGTGAGGGTGAACTTGATTATGGCCTCACCTTCGACCCCGTTCACTTGGACCTCGTACGGGCTTACCGTCGTATCTATCAGAGTGGCCTTTGCGCTCTCCAAGTAGATGGGTGCAGGGTAGTTCCCGGAGAACGTGCAGTCCCTGATCTCGACGTTCTTCGTCGTATTGGAGAAGAGGTACATCCCCCATTTATTGTCTATGAAATTGGTACCTGTCACCTTGAGGGACTTGGAAACCCCTTTCACTTCCACACCCTTCTGATCGTCCTTGAAGATGCTGTTGGTGATGTTGCCTTTGCTATCCTTCAGATATAGGGCAGTGCCGTCTATTGATTCGAAGCTGCTACCTATAATCTCGATCTGGCTATTCTCGATCACCAATGCTCTGGTTCCTCCACTTACCAGGACCCCATCCAGTTCGATCCTGCTGGAACCGATCGCTTTGAACTGGTCCAGATTGCCCAAATATCCCCCTTTCACAATGACCTTTGAACCAGTGCCTGAAAGGATGGTGAACCTGTTCGTGATATGATAGGGCCTGATATGGCAGTTCTTGAGGTTCAAGATCGCTATGGGGCCGATATCTATAACGTTGTTCGCCCCAAGAAGAGAGAGGTTCTCGTTCCTTATCTTGGGAAGGGACCCGCCATTCACATTTATATCAAGGTCAGCAAGGATCCTACCCTGGAAGGTCTCGCTCCCGACCTCGTCATAGTTAGACATGGTCCAGAGGATATCGTACTTGGGGTCCGCTATCAGATCGCCCTTGATGTTCGAATCGATCTTGATCCTGCTCAATCCTACCGGCAGTCTTCTGGTAACGGCCGGTCCTATCGAGAGCTGGATACCAGCACCCTGATTTGACCTGAACGTCAGGGTAGTAATATTGAAGTAATTACCATTGACAGGGATGGTCCCGTCCGAGCCAACATAGACCTGAAGTCCGTCCCCGGTGTTCTGGGTCCCCTCATAATTGGTCATTGATAGGGATGTTAGGGAGTCCAGCATGGTACCTGCTCCCATGTTGGATGAACATCTGAGGTGTGTTACAGAGAGGCTTCCGCCGACCATGTTAAGACCATTAAGGGCATTTGACTCGGCCTTGGACTGAAAAGCAGAGCTTGAACCTTTGAACGTTAGAGCTGCGTTCACAGCATGGATCCCATGGCCTGCCACGCTGGAGCTGAACTCGCTCTGAATGATGGTCAATGAGGAGCGGGCCTTGACCTCCAATCCGTTCTGGTTGTTGGACGGGAACCTGCAATTATCGATTGTTCCCATGCAATCGGTGTCCACGACCATCCCAGAGCCCCCATTGCTCTGGACATCCGTGTTCTTCATGTAGATGGTCCCATGGTCAGCCAGGAATATCCCTCCTAAAATGTTCAGGTCAATTGTGTTCCTGGAGATGCTGGTCATGTTCAGGTCGGAGTAAGGTTGTGTGAAGATGCCCCAACCGCCGCTGCTACGGATGTTAAGGCTCCTGGCGCTTACCTTCTGTGCGGTCCTAAGATATATCCCGTCCAAAGGTGGGGACTTGATCGTTGTGGTGTCAAGAGTTACCAAGGCATTCAAAGGCCAATTGGTGATCGCGAGGCCATGGCCGGTACCGTCATTGATCTCCCCTTTCAAGACCTTGAATGTGGTCGTTGCAGTGGATGTGACATCAAGTGTTATGGTCCCCATGGAATCGCCCCTAACATATCTGTTCGATGATAGGGATTGAAGGTCACATTCCTCAATTAGGATATCAATATTGTAAGACAGGGAGGATCCTTTGAGGTATATTCCTGAATATTTCGGGTCTCCTCTCTTCACCGTCACTTTCTCAAGGTCAAGAGGGGCTGTCTGGGGATAAGATGCTGGGAGCGTGATGTGCAGGCCATACTCGTCCGATTCCGAGTTGAGCCCGTCCACCCTCAAAAGACCGGATGAGGACCTGACCCCGTAATGAGTATCATCTATGAGGAGGTCTTTAAGTTCCGTCCATCCACCGGTTATGTCCACGCCCTGATCGAACTTCACCGCAGTATCGTTTATTGTGAGGTTGCGGATGATGTTCCAGGTCCAATCGTTACCAAGACCTGTGGATATTACCTTAAGACCGGTCCTGGTCTGAGAGGTTCCCAGCAGTTTTCCACCGTTCCAGAATATCCCGGAGTTCGATACCATTGCTAGGACCTGACAACTGTGCTTCACCGTGCTAACGCCAAGATCGACGTTGGTCAGATTGACCGATCCGCTCGATGAGGAATAGAGCAGATAGCTGGTCCCGTTGTAGACCTTCACCTGATCGATGAGCAAGGAAGGCGTCTTGACGATGTTCTTCTCCCATGCACCCATTTTTGCCTCTGTTATTAGGGTCGTCAGGGGGGTTTCCGTCTTACCCTGCCCGCCGATTATCGGCATCCCTATGTAAGCACAGCCATAGCCCTGGTCCGGTGCGGTGAACCTCAGTCTCATAGGGGTGTTGTAAGCGGTCCCCGTCAAGGATATCTTGCTGTCGTCTGCGTTGACCCATTCGGTGGAGACCGTATTGCTCTTGGGGAAACCGCTGAAGGATTTCCAGGTCCCATCGTTGTACTGGAACGATAGGATAGCTTGGGACGACCTGGAATCCACGAAATGTGGGACCTTGATATATGGAGAAACATATCCAACGACCGTCCAGTTGAAGGTGAGCTCGACGGTCCCGGACCCCGCGTAGTAGATGTTGGAGGTCTGTAGGTCATAGGGCCTCCAGACCGAATTGTTGAGGACCCTGAGCGCGGTAGTGAACTTACCCTTGAGCTCTATGTTTTGGATGATCGTGGGGTCTTTGGACCATGTATGGTTCGTATCGACGACAAGCGATGCCCCCGGCCCGTTCCCGAAGATCACGGTATTCGTAAGGACGACCCCGCTTTGCAGGATCCTGACATGGTTGCTTAGGTCCGATATCCATGATGCATTGATTTGCCCCTCGTGCAGCATCAACATTGCCGGGTAGGTCAAGGAGCTGGTAGGCGCTGATATGTTGGTCCTCTCAATGTTCAACGAGCTGCCGTTAAGGGCCTTGATAACATAACCGAGCCTTGAGTTAGATGTGATATTGGAATTGAACATAGGGGCCGCTTTTGATCCGGTGATGTTCACCATGCCGCCTTTCTCCACCACCAATTGAGAACCCGCGTTCTGGAAGTTCAGGGTGCAGTTGATGAACTCGAAAATATCTCCCGACTTGACCCTTAGGTTA
This sequence comes from uncultured Thermoplasmatales archaeon, assembly GCA_964563055.1. GTDB lineage: Archaea > Thermoplasmatota > Penumbrarchaeia > Penumbrarchaeales > Penumbrarchaeaceae > JALOTP01. Next base: position 70,756 of record CAZLVP010000002.1, read on the forward strand.
TTTATGTTCACGGTCTCGTCCTTATATACCGTTTTTGATCCAGGCGTGGGTGTGGATAGGACCTCCGGTATAGGGGTCAACACCCTTTCATCTGCCCCGTCACCATGACCGGCGCTCGGAATGGTGATCACGGGAAGCAATACCACTAAGAGCATCATTGAAAGGAAGGTAGCTGCCCAAAGTGGTGTCATCTTCATTCCTGTTCTAAAAATCTCTTTTCTCATCTCGGGCCTCCTTTATCGCTCCTGATACCCCCAGGTAGGGAGTTAAAAAGGCGTTTTCGGCGCATTATGAACCTGTTCCTATTTTAATTATGAGGGTCAAAATTATCCTATTAGATAAAATTTAAGTGATAATCAGTACGTTATCAGCTCACTTTCTTGAGGCTCTTCAACCGGTTGTACCTGGGCAAGTAGATGCGGTAGACCGAAGTGAGTATGAAGATGGCCGAATACGCCGAGAAACCTAATAGTATCATTATGAGGAGGATGAACTCCCGGATGGACGGGATGTTTATCAGGAAGACCGCGGTCATACCCATGACCATCGTTACCGTTGCTTCTATGAAGGACCATCCCGAGGTCTCGGCCGCCCAGACCACTCCTTCAATCTGCATGTTCTTCTGCCTGATCCTCTCCGTTATATGGATTGAGAAATCGACCCCTATCCCCGCGATTATGGAACCTATGAGCGCTGTGAAGAGGTTCAGGTCCCCTGAGAACATATTGTCCTTTGGTCCCCAGATGATCTCACCGAACTGACCGACACCGAAGATAGCGACATACTGCCACAGGATGACGAGAGTGACGGGTACCATGGTGATGAGTGCAACCCGCCATGACCTGAAGAAGAGGATAAGGATGAGAAATATCATTATCCAGGCAGTTATGGTGGACTGGTTGGACTTCTCGACTATGACCTCATTGACCGCCACAAGCACCTTGCCGAAACCGGAGAGGGGTGAGGCTGTGACACCGCCTCCTTCCTTCGATGAGACGACGAAATGCCCTTCTGTGGAAATTGCCGAATCTACCTCGTTCACGACCTTTTCGGTATCAATGATATCCATATTGGGCATGTTCATGTAAATTATGGTCTTTGAATAATCGTCATTGACAAGCATTCCTCTGATCTCCATCCCAAGTGAATTGTAGAAGATGTTCACGAGGAAGACCTTTAGGTCCTCCTTCAGGACCAACTTTGCCCAGGAGCTATCATCAGGTACGTTGTTCCATGCTACCCAGAAGGTCTTTCCCACCAGGTTCTCTCTTACCCAGGCATCGAAAGCCTTCGCACCCGCACCTGAGATCTGTTCGATCCTTGTCAAGAGCTCCTGATAATATGGTGTATTTGTGAAATCAGGGATCTGGACCATCTTCATTATATCCACTATGGAGACACCTTGGACGTTCGTTAGCCCCTCGTTCTCCGCCGTCCCGTTGCCGTTTATGGCCATCATCATTCGTTCTATCTTTAATAATACGTCGTTGTCCTTCATGCTATCATCGAGGGTTTCCTGCCTTCCATCATCATCAAGGTCCAATGCAGGAGATCCCCTTACGAGCATTAGTCCGATCTGTCCTGAACCGAAAGTGTCCGACTGCTCTGACATCTTCTGGACCACAGGTTCATCTGCAGGTGACAGCATGATATAATCCATGTTCGCCGTAACGACAGAAAGACCGCCGACCTCGATATTGGTCAATGGTATGGGCGACGGAGGGGAAAGGGCGATCGAGAACAGGGCAAGGATAATGGCGCCGAAGATTATCTTCCTGCTGTGCTTTATAGGGATCTGCCCTATCCTCTTGGAGGTCGCAGATACGGTCTGGCCCCCGTCGGCCTTGGGGGATTTCTTATAATTAAGCCATATCACGAGTGTCGGTGTGATAAGTATAGTGGTCAGATAGCACGACATAATACCCGTAGCTAGCCCGAAGCCCAGGACCTGCATCGTGGGCATGTTCACGGTCAGCATGGAACCAAAGCCGAAAGCGGTGGTGGCCGCGCTCAAGAAGATCGCCCTGCCCGTGGTTTTCAGGGCATATCGGATCCTTCTCTCCTTATCTGGGATAGAAGCGCTCTCTTCTGAATACCTGTTGGCGATGTACAGGCCGTAAGCTACACCAAGCGCGATCAGTATCGGAGCGACAAGTACAACCTGAGGGGTCAGGACTGGCAAGAAGAGCCCCATCATGCCGAAGGCCACTATCAACGAGAAGAGGATAGGGAGCAGTGTTATGAGCCATATCTTCAGTGTTCTGTGGAATATGAGAAGGGAGGCACCGACCATCAGGAGGGCCCAGGGGAAGACCGTTACCATCTCCCTCATGGTCCTCTGGGATATCATCCTTGCAAGTGGTGTAGGGCCAGTAAGGGTCATCCTGCAATGTACCTCCCCCCGATCGTACCTCCTTTCCCATTGCTTTGTTGTATCTTTACTTCCAGGTCTCACGCCCGGGTCCACGAAGTAAGGCGCTATCTTATCCTCGATATTGGTGATGAGCTTGTCCTGGTCCACCTTTTTGGAGAGTCCCATAAGGATAAGGGCCGAATCATAGATGCCATCATTGTTGATATCTGCGACCAGGGACCCGATCTTCTCGGGGCCAATGGCATTGAAGAACTGGTCGATGAGGGATTGATCGGTCGGAATGGAGTAATTACCCTTGACCTGTTCTGGTAGGGAGATCTGGACAAGGTCCCTGGGCAACTCGTTCAGGAAGGCCACTGAAACGGCATTGGATGAATTATGCAGTGTCTTTATTAGCGTGGATATTGAGAAACAAAAGATTATCCCGTCAACGGCCCCTTTGTCCGTCTTATTGTAGTTCAAGGCTTCCTCGATGTCCGATATCTCCTTGAGCAGAAGGTAGTCCGTAATATTGGTCTCATCGGTCTGATCGAACTTGTTAGGGGATTCGATGAATATCGTCGCAAGGTCCGTTGACCAATCGACCTTCATCTCGGTCAGGACCTTCTCAGCGTCCGAGCCGTAAGGGAGGTATACCTCAAAATCTCCTCTGATCTTCTGCTGCAGGTTGGGCTTGACGTCCTCTCCGGCCAGGTATTTTGGTAAGAATTCTGGACCAATGATCCCCATGTACCCAATAACGAGGCATACTACGATAGTTATTACAAAGATGGGTCCCCTGAACTTTAAAATCCCCTCCATTAGGGTATCCATGGATTTCGATCGAAAGATTCTCTCCGAATAATTCTCGCTCTTCTCATCCATCTCCTTGATCCTTCTCCCTGTCTCTCTGAGCAGGATCTTAGCCTTCCTGGTGATCTCTGGGGTCCGGTCCCCAATTTCAGTAACCATCTTGTCCAGGGTCTCTTCCACATCTGGACCAGTGCTGGGGCCGGTCCTTTCGGGACCCATCGGTCCGTTCCCACCCCTTTTGGGGCCTGTTCTCCTTTCCTCGTCAGACCAGGGCACCTGTCCACCAGCTCCTAGTAGAAATGATGAGATGGACAGGAGATAACGGTTTTATATTGTTTTCCAGGGTTAGGAGATCTCAAAGGAGCGAACTTCATTCGACGTTCTTCCTTGCCATGCTAGAAAGAACATAACCTAGGACCAGAGAGAGGATAGCTCCCAAACCCAGACCCATCAGGACCCCATATTCGATCCTTAGCTCAAGGGCATCAGTGGGAAACCTTGTAACATAAATGGCCCCGACCGTGAAAGGTATCACTGCCAATGCTATCAACAGGCTGCTGTAGAACCACCATGCAGCAGGGCCAAGGACGACCCTTTCTTTGATATTTGATAGCTTATCGGTTTCTGCTGGCATATTTAGGACCCTGAATGGCCGATGGGAGAAAAAGAGGGGATTTATATATAGTTTCCCCGGAGCAATAGAGGCTTTAACATAGAAATAAATTAAAGCTGAACCGGGTGATCGGGGGTTTGGTTCACATGCAATACCTACCGCTCTTGAACAGACTATCGTATGACATCATGTTACTGTCCATCTCAGCTTCGGTCTCCTCATGTGTCTCAAGGTGGTAGATCATCTCCACAAGGACATTGACCATCTGCCTCAGCTCCCGGACCTCGGAGCGTAGGTCCTCGATAGAGCGTAGTAGCTCCTCCCTATTGGGCTCTTCACGTCTCATCTTCTCTATGAGCGGGTCCATCGTTCTCTCACCTGCAGAAGGTCGCACCTGCAATTTCAACAGACTTACCAAGCAGAGGCGCATATTTCTACCTTTTGGTACGGGCATTTCAACGAATCTGTTCAGATGAAGAAGGGACAGCTATCGATATTAATACCCATTTGACCATTCATCTTGATATGAAAGAGATAACCAACCTCTCCGTAGAGCTGGTCCAGAGGAAGCATATCCGGCTCGAGCCTGAGAGGAACCTTGAAACGGTGATCGGATCCATGAGGACCTCCAGTGCCGACATGCTCGTTCTCCCGGAGATGTTCCTGACCGGCTATTCCTTAGGGGATGAGGTCTTCGAAATGGCCCTTTCACCGAACGATGAGGCCATTAAAAGGATGATCGATACAGCATCTGAGCACCGAAAGTACCTAGTTATTGGCCTGCCGCTCAGGTCGGAGGAGGTCAGAGGGCAGGTTCACAATTCAGCGCTCGTAATATCTCCTGATGGGATCATAGGACGCTACGATAAGATGCACCTTGTGGACTTCGGTCCTTTTGAAGAGCATTCATATTTCACTCCTGGCAGGGACCCATTGATAGTTGAGATATTAGGCTGGAAAATAGGGGTGATGATTTGTTATGATATCTTTTTCCCAGAACTGACCAGATACTATGCTCTAAAAGGTTGCGATGCGGTCGTCTGCATCTCGGCATCACCCTCTATGACCAGGTATTTTTTCGAAGAGGTGATGACAGCGAGAGCGATCGAGAACACAATCTATCTGCTTTATTCGAACATGGTCGGCGTTGATGCAAGGATGGATTTCTGGGGGGGTGGGGCTATCATAGGACCTAGGGGAGAGATGGTCGCCAAAGGCCAATACTTCGAAGAGGCGTCCATAAAAGGCATTCTTGATCCTGAACTGTTATCCTCCGCGAGAAGGAACAGGCCTACCATCCGGGATGCCAGGCCCTCACTCTTAAGAGAACTTGCACGCCTGGACGAGATCGGACGGTCCCAAGGTCCATAATGGTGCGGGCGCCGGGACATCTGGAGTGCCCAAAAAGTGACGATGAACCAACTCCAGATGTCCAGCTAAAAAGAAAAAAATTCAAAAAAAATTCTTTTTAGCGTATTAAATATGTATAAAGCACCATTTTACGAGAACATTTAAGAATTGACGAAAGTAAAATGGTGCGGGCGCCGGGATATTTGATGTGTCCTATGATCGACGACAAGCCAACATCAAATGTCCAGCTAAAAAGAAAAAATTAAAAATTAATTCTTTTTAGCGTATTAAATAGATGTAAAGCAACATTTTACGAGAACATTTAAGAATTGACGAAAGTAAAATGGTGCGGGCGCCGGGATTTGAACCCGAGTTCCTAGCTTGGCAAGCTAAAGTGATGACCAGTCTACACTACACCCGCATGGACCGGGAAGTGGTCAAGGAGGTTCCCGTTTAAAAAACTTTCATAAAGCATCTAGATTGTCGGCAATGGTCATGGATCTTAGTGAAGGTTTATTGTCCTGAAAGTATCTTATGTCCTCCCATGACGGTAGATGCCTCCGAGAGCAGGAAACTGGCACTCGTGACAGGGGGGTGCAGGAACCTGGGATTTGAGATCTCCAAGGCGCTTTTATCTTTCGGGTATCTCGTTATAGGAACTACCCGAGATGCTACAACATTGAAGCAGCCAAAAGGGCCAAGATCAGGGTTCGAGACGATAGAAGCGGATGTATCGACAGAGGAAGGGGTGGCGACCGTCTTTGAACGCATACGCAGTAAGGACCTACCCCTTGGTATCCTCGTAAACAATGCATCAAGCTTCCCGAGGGGCCCTTTATTGTCCATGGACCTCGCTGATTTCCGTCAAGCCTACGATAGTACGATAATGTCAACCTTCATGTGCACCCGAAAGGCCATACCTTCGATGAAGGTGGTGGGTTGGGGCAGGGTGATGAATATCGGGATGGCAGGGGCTGATAACGTGAGGGGTTACCATGAGGTCGCTGCACATGCATCTGCTAAAACCGCATTATCGGTACTAACGCTCTCTCTCGCCGCAGAAATGGAGGGAACCGGTATTACGGTCAATATGGTCAATCCCGGCCCTATCGAAAGGGTGGGGATGACCTCCAACGAGAGAGAACGTTTAAGTTCCATATCCCCTGCGAGGAGGATGACCAGGACCTCTGATGTTGTTCGTGAGGTCATTAGGATCATCAAGACCGACATTAATGGGACAATATCCACAGTGCTCTGATTTTCCGGTAATTATTATAAGCGGGTCTCCCGTTGTTCGATATATTTTTTGTATTTTATTAAGAATATTAGGACAATCGATTCGATAAGGACATCCTGTGATGCAAGCTGTTCTGGGAACTCTGATTGGTCTTGCCCTTCACTTCAAGGGAGCCAAATTCGATGATCAGTTTGCTGACGTTCTGAGAACAGTTCAGCCCTCTAACTTTGAGAGGTATTCTGCCCTGGCCGAGAAGGACCATTCGTTACCAGTATCCGATTGTCGAACAATTATCCCTACCAAGCCAGTGACATCTCCCGCCTCGGTACAGCGGACCACGACCGACCATTCTCCAGGTTCTGAGGGTTCCTCCTCTGATGGATGATAGCTCAATGTGAGGCTCCCAGAGCTCGTTGGGCCGGACGTTTCGACAGGGGTCGTAGAATTGGGGGGAAGGAGCTCCAGCTCGAAGGAATCTGGCAAGTTCCTTAACCCTGGTCTAACGCTCTCATCGGTCCATGACAAGGATACGTTGATATAGTTCACAGATTCCCCCTCGACCCTTATTGGGACCAAGCTTTCCTGACCCTCGTTCGTCCTGTCGGATAGGGAATAGGTCTGTGAAAGATATTCCCAAACCACAGTAGGTTCCTCGGTAGAGCCCTTCTCTTTAGGGGGATAGAAGGTGTCGGTCCCCATCATGAACCCTGCAACTATCGATATTGGGATCAGGATGGCAACGAACAATGGGGTGGCCTTGAAGGTGAAAACCTTTTCAATTAGGGGGTATCCCTGCTTTCGTTCTTTATCCCTGGCCGCAGCTTCCTCTCCCTCTTCCATTGCCTTGATCCTGTTCGCTCGCTCAATGACGTCCTGACCCCAGGATTTATAGTAGGTCATGAACCCGATAAGAAGTAGGAACCCTAACGCTACCAAGATACCATAGAATAGTTTGGGCCTTTCAAACTGGGTGCCTATCACTGTGTAAAGGATACCAAAGACCAGGGTCCCCAACCACAGACCGCTCATGGAAGAGAGGAAATTGGTCCCGAGGTAGGCAGACACCTTATCCTTGGGGGCGAGCTTGGAAACGAATGCATAGTAACCCGGTGCCACAAGGAACTCTCCCACCGATGAGATGACGATACCAATTATAACGAAGGTCCAATTCAAGGATAGACCGAAAAAACCGATGAACGCCAATCCGATGACATATAGCAGTACGCCCATCATCACTGCCACCAGTGATTCAAGTTTCTCGACCTTCTTGGCAAGATAGGGCCCGGCAAGGATGATCGTCAACGGGTTGGGTATTGCGAGGATCATCACTCCGAACCAGGACGGGACCATCTTGAAATTGAACAAAGCGGAGGGAAGAGCGTTAAGCATAGAGGAGTAAAGGGCCCAGAACCCCGCAATAAGGAAGACCATTACAAGGAATTTCTTGTCCCGGAAGGCTATTGCGATATTGTTCCTGACATCCTTGACCGTTCTTACATTCCCCGACCTTGGAACCTCCTTGAAAACCGTTAGTAGTATCACCAGATTTATGAGGAAGAAGATGGCGCCGATCCTGAACACCCAGGCATACAGTGATGGGCCGAACAATTTCAGGGTCTCCAATCCAACATATATCATGGGGAAGACCGCAGCAGCAAGGTTCACGAACCAGTAGTAGATGGAATAGGCCATGTTCCTCTGGTCCTGGTGGGTGGATTTGGCTATTGTTGCTGATATCAGCGGTTTGTAGGAACCTATTCCGAACCCTATCATCATGACACCGAGGATGAGGGTCAGCGGACCTGAGGCGAAAGATAGGAAGAGGTAGGCGAAGAAGAGAACGGTGTAAGCAAAGAACATCTGCTTTTTAAAACCCCATTTCTCTGCAAGGGCACCGCTCAGGATTGGTAGGCCATATTGTATGGGATACATAAAGATGGTAATGTTCACCGCGATCCAGACAGGGACTCCCAGGTTGTACTGTGCATAGTATACGATTATGGGGACAAAGGTATAGTAGGCCCCCCTCTCCATCAGTTCGAATATCTGGACGATCCAGAACACCGATTGGAAACCTTTTATCTTCTGTAAAAAGCTCTGCTCTTTGACGGGTTCCGTCGTTACCATTTGAAAAACCTTGATTTCCCTAACCCCGATATATTATAAAAAAGTACAATAAGGTCATTTGATGTTAAGAGATGGATGAACCATGGGACGATTGTTCATTGAGGGGTAGGTCATGAAGGTCCAGCATGGGCCCGGGATAATAAAGGGTACGAAAAACCCGAAAGAGAGCATTGGCTATGCCCTGATAGCCATGACAGTGGTCCTCTGGAGCATGATAGAGGTCATCTCCAAGGTCATCCAGGCGGACCTTCACCCCATGACGATAGCCTTTTTAAGGTTCTTTATAGGGGGCCTTTGCCTTCTGCCTTTCGCTCTGTTCTATGGTAGGTACAATAAGTGGAAGGAGCTAAGGGCCAGGGATTGGGTCTCATTCCTTCTCCTCAGCTTCCTGGGGATATCACTTACGTTCTCACTTTTTCATCTTGCACTGTACTGGATGGATGCATCGTCCACCGCAGTCATCATATCGACGGTACCCATTTTCGCAGCTCCTACTGCGTACTTTTTCCTTGGGGAACGGGTCAGGCCCATAGCCTTGGTCGGCATAGCCCTTGGAGGGGTTGGGGTTTTCATCGTCTATCTGTCCGAATCCAGCACGTGGCATTCGGCCCTTGGGACCGTGATGATGCTTGTCTGTGTCATCGCCTTCACGGTCTATTCGGTCCTGATGAAGCGGCTCAATCGAAAGATGGACCCCAGGTTCTCCACCCCGGCCAGTCTCCTGCTCGGTTCACTGATGATGGTCCCATTGCTCCTGCTAGAACGGGCCCCGCTCTATCGACCGCTCCCTCTACAGCCCTTTTTGGTCCTTCTCTTCCTGTCCGTCTTCGGGGTCGGAGCTTCCTATATGTTCTATTTCATGGGGTTGTCAAGGGTCAAGGCCTCCAAAGGCGTCTCGCTAATGTATCTTAAACCGTTCCTTGCAGGGTTCTTTGCAGTGATCATCCTTCAGGAGGCCATCTCCATACAGAGGGCAATATCGATAGTCATCGTGGGATTGTCCCTCTATCTGATCCTCGAGGAGGGCCGGGTGAAAGAGCTGATAAAGGGGTGGATGAGAAAAGGATCAGGTCCATGACCTGCGGAACGATAGCCCAACCTTTGATAGCCTATCAAGAACGGGCTTATATATGACCGGTAAGGTCGGGATCCTAACACCGGAAAGACCTTTGAGCTCACCTTTCAGCAACATCTCAGCGGCCATGGCCGCTGGAAGGCCTACGGTCCTGGACATTGCCGAGTCCCCCTCTGGGACACCTTGGGCTATCATTGTTGATCTTATAGTGCCCTTCCCTTCGGACCCGGAGGTCCTGAACCGATGTTCCAGGACTATCATATCCCGCTCTCCTGGTGCATAGGTGAGCTTTTTCTCCAAGAGCGCAGAAAGGGCATCGATCCTACTGCTCCCTTCCATTATCGGTAGATCGGAGAGAAGACCCAACCATTCCCAATTCGACAGGACCTTCCAGTTATCACGGGTCCTCAAGAGCTTCAAGGTCCGCTCCCTGATGTCACCTGGGCCTGGGGCAAGTCCCTCGAGCAGACCACGATAGGTCTTCGCATTGGCCGGGTAATCGTCGAGCATTCCTATATCGTGAAGGCCTTTCCAGGTATCGCACCACCCTTTGTTCCTCAATGTACCTCTGAGGACCGTCCTCGCATCTGGTATCCCATAGGTCGCAGCATATGGGACCGAGTCACGGTTTGGATAGCCCTCGAACTCCCCTAACCCCTCTATGGGAACATGCTCGTAGGAACCGAAGAGCTCCTTGCCGGGGACCTCTATGTCCTTGCCATCCTTCCTGAACCTAGCACTGTTCCTGGATGCCAGGACAACACCTCTTGGGCTCCATGAGAACTTGTAACCCCAGGGGTTGGTGTTGTGCTCTGGTGAGGGTAAACCTCCGCAGTATGATACGAAACCCTGGACCCGGATATCCTTGCTCTTCAGCTCGTCGATGATGCTCATGGCCTCCATGTGGTCGATGCCCGGGTCCAGGCCGATCTCGTTCAGGAACAGGAGCCCTGCGTCCCTTGCTCGCTCATCCATCTCTTTCATGGCGGGGCTGACATAGGAGGTGGTGATCAAGTGCCTACCCCCATGGAGGCATGCCCTGGCCACAGCAGGGTGATAGGTGTAAGGGAGGAGGGAGATGACGACCTCATGGTCAGATGCCAGGCCAGGCAGCCCCTTTTCATCTGAGATGTCAAAGGCCAATGGGTCGCCTTTAGGATGCCCATCCAACAATTGAACGGCCTTTTCGACCGTCCTGCTTGCGACCGTTACACCGAAACGTCCGGTGTCGAGGAGATATCTGATCAATGGTCTGGCAACTAGACCGGCTCCCAGAACTAATACATTTTTCAAAGGATCACCCCTTCCTATCCAAGAACCTTTCAAGATATTGATACCCGGGTGTGAGCTGACCCCTGTGGACAATGACCGCGTTCTTGATGGGTTTGGGCAACTTCAAGGATGAGAATTCCACTGAGAGGTCCGAGGTCGCGATGTGGGGGAGGAACCCTTTCAACCTGTCCCCGAAGTATTCTGATGCCTCCTCCGGTATCTCGCACGGTAGATTGTCAACTGCCATTATCACAGGTCCGGACCCTCTCCACCCCGGAAGGGCAATGTCCTCCCATGGCTCATATACATATACCGGGTCCTCGGGTGTCGTCGGTTTGATCGTAGCCTCTACGGCCCCTTCGATATCGCAGCTGATATCACCTATGACCCTTAGCTTGGCCGGGCGGTGTTCGGAGTAGAGCTCCTTTAAACGTTCCTTGGTCACCAGTCTGGGATACCTTGCGTCCCAGTATATGCAGTTCAAGAGCATTGTCATATAGGGTAGGTATTGAGAGAAACGGGACCTGTAAAGCTCAGGGTGGTCATAATATTCCTTCAGGTCGAAGGGCCGTGATGGATCGGCCCTCTCAACCATATCGATCTCGTTGAAGACCACCTTGTATATGTTCTGTCCAGAGTCCTTCCTGTTCTTTAGGTTTGGTAGCTCTTCTGGGCTGACCTCTTTGACAGGAAGGAGGTCTAAAATGTCCTGGACTCCTTTGGAGACATTGCCAGAACCGGCTATACCGATGACAAATGGTCTGAGCGTGTAAGGGATACCGTAGGTCACTATCATCCTACCTATGGACGATATGTGTTCGCGAATGTTGTGAAGATTACCGTACTCATGCGTCTTCATTATGGACGAGAACGGGTTCCTTAGGCCTTCCCACTCGAGCCTCCTACCAAGGACCCATAGGGAATCCACAACTCCGGCGATACCAGCATGCCAACCGAAGAAGATGAGCCTCCGGTCGTTCTCATCCACTACCTTCTCATAATCGATGAGGGTGCAACCAAGGTCCATGAGCTTCCTGAGCATCCCCATGTTATGGGGCTGTCCCTTGATCGTATGGGAGAAGAACAGGTAGGTCTTTCCGCTCTCCAGTTCGAAATTGGGTATCTCCTTCACACCGAGTATAATTTCCACGTCCTTTAGGTCCTCGGATACCTTGGCCCCGGCTTCCCTGTAGGCATCGTCCGAGAAGACCCTAAGGTCAGACGGTTGTACCTGGACCTCTAGTCCGTTATCATTTATCAACCTCTGGACCTGGATCGGATTGAGAGGCGCTCGTCGCTCCCATCTGTTCTTTGTCTCTCTTCTTATACCGATCCGGTTCATGGTCATCCCTGACCGGCAATGGACAAATGGGGTTATAAGGGCTCTGTATTCCCAGGGCAGACCTCATTTCTTGTTGTATTTCGGTAGGCCACCGTGTTTCTTCTTAAACTCGTCCAAAGCTTCGTTCCAGGCGGTCTCTGCCTCTTCCTGGGTAGCGAAATATTCCACTGAGAAGAACTTTGCATCCTCGGCCGGGGTCTCAGAACCTGGAAGGTGTTTGAGGAGATGCTTTTGAACATTCCCCTTCCCAAGGAAGACCGGTTTCTTTAGTTCGTCGGCCAGCCTGTACAGGCCCCACCTCTTCTCGACCTGGGACACGTACTTCTCCGTGTATGGGTAGAAAGTGAACTCCATTATCATGTCCACACCCAGGGAACCATCGTGTTATTCTTTTAAAAAGGTTGCGTCGAGCGTAAGTTCAAACACCTCTAAGCGCACCCAGAACATGAAATGCGCCCACCCTCTTACCCGATCGGGTCTCGACCAGAGGCTCCCTGAACTTCTCCCCCTTACCCAGGCCTGGACCAAGTCCGAGCTCACCTAGCACATGGTAGGCAAGGGCCGTCACGGCCTGGTATGAACCGTCCTCTACCTTGAGGGAGATGCCAAGCCATCTGCCACCTACCTCTATCGCCATGGATTGAAGCCCCACAGCACCTCCCTTCGAGACGACCCTCCCTGGAAAATCCTCCATTACCGCGGAATCGAACCGTCCGGTCCCTGCGACAAGATAGGGATGCCTCATCATTGCGTTCCTGATCCGCTCTAGATGATTGTGTGCCCTTTGTGCAGAGGGATTTCCCAACCTTGCGAACATCAAAGCATATCTGTCCAATGTCAGGGCATGGTTCGGAAGGCCGCAGCCATCTATGCCGATGATTATTTTCTCTGTGTCTGTCCCTGATATGTCCGAGATCGAAGCTGTGACCTCTCTTTGTGCTGGATGGTCCAGGTCTAGATAGTTATTCAAGGGGTAGTCCCTGAACTTGGACAGGAGCAGGACCCCGGCATGCTTGCCAGAACAGTTGTCATGAATGGGTGTGAACTTTCCCATGAGCGGTATCGATGTCTCCTGATGGAATGGAAGGTGGCCTCCGCATCTGAGATATGATTCATCGAGCCCGCCTTTTGTTAGGATGGACCTAACTAGTTCGAGATGGACCGATTCGCCCGAATGGGACCCGGATATCACAGCGAGCTCCTGTTCGTTCAGGTCGAAATGATCGAATGCACCCGAAGTGAGAAGGGGCAGGGCCTGGAACGGTTTCATGCAGGACCTGCTGAAGGTAAGATAATCCGTTCTTCCGCTCGAATACTGGAGCTCTCCCTTCTGGTTCATGATTGCGACATGCGCCCGATGGACAGCTTCGACCAATCCGTTGCGCTCCTCGGCTATTACGTGCGCCCCCTTGGCCTGGCGCTTCTTCCTCAGCTCCTCAAGCAGCATGGGTGGGGAGATGGCCTATCTGCCTAAAAATGTTCCTCGCAAGGGTCCTGACCTGAACCCAGAGACCTTATTGGTCCGGATAGGTGCCTCGGACGAAGTACATCAGACTGTGTCCGTTCTCCGGACCGATGTAATATTGGTAGGCGATGTTAAGGGCTTTGTCGGGAGTGATCACTATCTCGAAGAAGTCATGGAGGGCGTGGAGGTCCGGTCCGACATAGGTAGGGGTTGGATCGGCAACCGTGAAATTGATGGATGGTGTTTGGTCCGCACCGTTGAGGTCCATGCCTCCATAGACGTACCATTCGCTCTTGTCAGAGATGGGAAGTTCGTCGGAGGCATAGAAGGCCACGGCGACCGAACCGTCAGGACCAGCATTGATAGCTGGATAATCTATGAACGCCTGGAAAGGGGTGATGTTCCAGGATTCCCACGTTCTTCCATAATCCAGGCTCCTGCCTATGAAGATCCTTGTGCCGTTCTCCACACCGTTCGTTGCATCGTTCCATAGCACCCAGACTATTCCATCGCCATAGGTCGAGACCACAGGGTATTCCCTACCAGGTCCGTCCCTGTGGCCTATGAATATGGGATCGTCCCAGTTCCAGCTCCTGCCTCCGTCATCGCTGACGTACATCAGAATATCTGCAGCGGTCCCCACCTCGCTCTCAGAAACGATGTAAACGTGCTCTCCGTTACGGTCCGCATCGATGTGTGCCCAACCGTTCCCGGGGACTGGCTCCCCCGCGGTCCAGACCCTACCACCGTTCCCGGAGCGGTAATACCAATACCTGCCCCCATTGACCTCGACGGCATTGTTCCCTAAGTAGTGCAGGACACCAGAGCCCTGAGCCGCTATCCAGGGCCTATCATCCAGACCCGTTGTCTTCTGGACCCGGACAGAGTATTGGTAGTTCCCCTGGTCAGCCCAGACATGGATATGGTTGTCAAGTAGGTAGGTGTCCACGAAATAAACATAATCCCTACCGTCAATGGCGATGTCGCCCTCATCCCCCAAATAGGTCTTCCAGAGGTTGCCTCTGAGCCTTGGTTCCGATGGTGAGTCCCATGTAGCCCCCCCATCGGTGCTTACGAAGAACCAGGAAGCGAGATAGTCCCAGGAGCTCTTGTCATCCAGGTTCTTGTGGGCTGTGTAGAAGAGGGCACCGGTCGAATCCGATGCGATACCCGGTTCGTAACCTTGCTTGTTGAAGGCATAGGGCTCCCCGAACTGTACGGTTATCGGTTCGGGTTCGGGGCCTTCGTCCTCCCCACCTTTAGTGGATGATGGACCGCTCGATACTGCATTGATGAGTATGAAGATGATGAACAGGACGACCCCGGCCGAAACGATCGATATGCCCAGGACACCCTTCCTACTCATAGCCATCTCACCTTGATGTCCTGGTGGACTTATAAAGATAACACTGTCCCGGTCGCCCTATCTCCTCCCTCCTCGGTACCGCTCAGACGGACGGTTGTATAGCGCAACCTCTCGATGAGCGAGGGGTTATTGACCATCCTTAAACATCTGCAGGTCACACCATAACACCTTTTTATGCAGATACTACGGTCTGCTTCTGATACCCTATCCTGAAGAAAGCCGTCATGTTTTGTTCATTATTCTTAGTGACATAGACATTGTGGGGTTGACCTCATAGTTATTGATGGTGTTGTTCCATAGCGGTCCGACATTTTAATATATTATTAAATGCAATCACTTTTTGTCTGTAACATGGGGGAAATCGACATGAGGGCAACATCCTTTTTCTTAGTAGGAGCATTCTTATGCTTGGCGCTTGCGGGAATGCTGAACATGGAAGGCGTTGAGGCAAGGACCTGGGAGAGCAAGCACATCTATTCGGACCAGTGGCTCTTCTTCGAGGTCGGGAACCTTGATAAGGGAGTTGTGATCGAATATGGGATAAAGGTCACCACTCCCGACGAGTCCGTCAATCTAGCCTTCATGGATTCGACGAACTACGCAGCGTTCTCATCCAGTGTCGGTGAGACCTTCGTCGGGCAGGATGTCCAGTACCAGGTAAGGAGCAGGGAGGCCACGTTCACTACACCGTACCAGCAGCAGTGGTATTTCGTGGCCATATCCGATAGTGGTTATGAGATAGACATCGATTATTATGTCGACGTCAAGGAAGAATCGACGGACATAGCTTGCCTTGGCAGCATCTTCGCCGGGGTGCTGATAATGCTCGCAGCAACCGTTGCCATATCCTATCTGAGAAAGTAGACCATTCCATCTTCTTTGATATCATTGGGGTAGGTCATCCGTTATAGGGGGTTCGAAGGAAATGAGCAGTGCGTATAAAGGCTACATACTTAGGATGTCAATGGCTTTCCTATTGGTATCGGTCATGATCGTATCAGGATGCATCCAGGAAGAGAAGGACGATACGGACGATAGGAAGGAGGGCGGAGGAAAGACCGGGGGGTTGGACACGGACAAGGATGGCGTCCTTGATGGGAACGATGATTTCCCCAACGATCCAGCCGCATCAATCGATACCGATGGCGATGGCCTGCCGGACCAGTGGAATCCGGGCTACACACAATCCAATTCGACCACAGGCCTCGTCCTGGACCCATTCCCCAATGATCCTTACAATGGTTCGGGAGGCGGTGGTGGGGGCAACAATACGGGGGGTAACAACACAGGTCCTGGCAATGATACATGGACATTCATGGTCTATATGAGCGACTGCGATCTGGAATACTTTGCATTGTTGGACCTCAATGAGATGGAAGCAGTGGGAAGCGGTGACAAGTACAACATAGTGGTGCAGTTGGATAGATGGGAGAGCGATTCGGATAGGGATGACCGGTCGAACGGGGACTGGAAGACGGCAAAGAGGTTCCTTGTGAAACAGGACACCAATGCCGAGATCATAGGCTCCCAGATGATTTCGGACCAGGGCGAGATCAATTGCGGGGACCCGACCCAATTGGTAAGCTTTGCGAAATGGGCCATGACGACCTATCCTGCGGACCATTATTTCCTTGACCTCTGGGACCACGGTGACGGCATTGAGGGCGTCTGCTGGGACCAATCCCAGGGAGACGACCAACTGACAATCAAGGAGCTTGGTTCTGCCCTCTCTCAGATTACAAACAACGGGGCCAAGAAGCTCGACATAATCGGGTTCGATGCGTGTCTGATGTCCACCATAGAGGTCTCCTACGAGATGGCCCCGTATGCGAATTACATGCTTGCTTCCGAGATAACCGAACCAGGGTCTGGTTGGGATTACTCGTTCCTGACCTCTGTCAAGTCCGATCCTTCCATAGGGCCTGTGGCTCTTGGAAAGAAGATCGTGGACACATTCGTGGCCCAGCAGACCGAGAACCCCAAACAATCCCATACTTTGAGCCTGCTCGACCTATCGAAGGTCGGGTCGGTGAAAAGCGATCTTGACAAGTTTATAGGAGCGGTCCGGAACGCGAGCGGTACGGAGCTAACTGTGATGAAGAACGCAAGGGAGAGCGCTCAGCCAATAAAGAAGGGCTCGTCCTCTAACATGGTGGACATGTACGATTACTTGTCCAAGGCAAAAGCCCTTTCCACCAACAGTGATACCCGATCGAACGCACAGAAGGTCCTTGACACCCTGGGGGAAATGGTCCTCCACTTCCTGAGGTTCAGCGGTAGCGATGACCTCAATATCGAGGGTACGCACGGATTGAGCATCTACGCTCCAGAGTTCGGTCTCGCCCAGCAGGATGAGTATGCGGAAACATCGTTCCAGGACGATTCTAACTGGGACGACCTCCTGGACGATTATTATGGTGAGTTCCAGGTGGATCAGGTGATCTATTTCGTCCCCGAGACATTGATGTACCTCGCGACGGACGGTGACCTGGACGGCGATCTGGACTCTCTATGGGTTCAGTTCGAGGTGAATTCGCTCGAGGACTATGTCTATGGTTATCTCTCCATAGACGTCTATGACGCGCTCGGCTACCTTATAGACTATCTTGAGTACAATTTCGTGATCAGCACTTACGAGACGATATCCGTGGAACTGGGGGAGCTCGGGTTCGCGCTGGAAGAGACCGACGGGGAGCCGGGGTATTACCAGATGGTCATTTACATGTGCCTCGGAGACCAGTTCGATATCGATTACATCCAGGACTATGCCGAGACCGACCTCGTCTGGCTCGAGTACTACTACGGCAGCGGGGGGGGCGGATGAGCCATAAAAACTTCCAGAGACCGACAGTTTTTTAAGGTCACCCCTCAATCAATACCAATTAGATGGGGGTATTGGTGTGAGGAAGGACGTTAGACCCGAAGGTCCATCCAGACAGGAGCGGATAGAGAACGCCTCAGAGCTGTTCCTAAAGGCATTTGACAGGGTCATGAAGATGCGCTCCGTCGAAGAGGACCTTGACCGGGCCGCGAACAGTCTGCTGGAACTTGGGGTCCAGCCCTTCCACCTGATAAGGCAGGGAAGCACCGCTTCGGAACCTGAAGAGATCGCTGGGCTGGCCTCCGACCTTATGCAGGCCAGGCTCACCCTGATGCGAAAGGTCGGGTCCGGTGATGTGAGGTTCGAGCATGAGCTGGACAGGGTCATCCTCCTCATGGGCCAGACGATGCGTGGACCCGAAAGGCCTCTGTCCTATTGCAGGGAGGTCGGCGGGAGGGACCATCTCATGGCCCTCACAGCCCTTGCCAGGTCCCTCCGGAGCGGGCCCCGTGACCTGGACAGACCCCCGCTCAGGGATGGCTTCCTCTCCAATGCATACGAACGTTACTTGCTCGAAGGGGCCTCCGGAGGGCCGAGGCGCGGCGCAGTGATGGGCCTTATGTCCACACTTCCGAGCACCAGCTGGTCGTACTGGTTCGATTGGCTCTATTTCCTCTTCGAACACCCCAAGGGGCCAGGATTCCACGAGCCCCCCCAATGCATTAACTGCGGAAGATGCCTGGACGACATCGGGGCCCAGGAGTGCCCCGGCTGTGGCGAGGACCCGTGGCAGTGGTGGTTCCAGTGGTTTTACGCAAGGCACGCACCAGAGGACGAGTCCCAGAGGTCGTGGGACGTGTTCCAGCTCCATACCTGTACCGACGGGCCGGTGTTCCATCCGAGGACAGAGGGATGGATATCGTCGGTAACGCACATCCCAATCCAGGAGGAGGGGACGATCCGCATCGAAGTGGTCTCCGGGGCCAACATCGCTACGCTCGGGCTCCGGTCGTCCTCTGGGGGGCCTTTGACGCTGGACATTTGGCACTCTGTTGGGTTCGGACAATACCCCGCCACTTCAATAAGGCACCCAGTATATTCGGACGGGAAGGGTGGTACTGTCGAATATGCGCACAGGAGCCCCTTCGAACATCTTGTATTGAGGGAAACACGGGACATCGATAACGGCCCCACGGCCATCACGACGATGAAGGGTACGAGAAGGATGGTGCCATCGTTAGCCTCCATTACCGGGAATAAGGGTCGGACCCTGGTCACATCGACGATCGATACAGGGGAACTTGTCGGTGGAGAGCGGTACTGGGCCGCCTTGACACCGGAGGTCAAGGGACCGGGTGTGATCGCGGTCCGGGAGGAGGTCACCTACATCCTCGAGGACCCATCTGCAAGTGGTAAAGGGTCCATAATACCGAGCTATTCCGGACAGCCGGGAGGATGGTTCGAACCGCTCATGTACAGGTTAAGAGAAGAGGACCGATAGAAGAGCCGGAGCGGGCTTCCGTTTGTAGTGTTGCCAAGGACCGCTCATTTTATGGCATCATTTTTATTACTGAATATGGGCTTGATATCATATGGCACAGAAGACCTTTGAAAGAAGGACCAGGGAGAACCCCTGGAAGCTGAGGACCCCGCCCCAGTCCTCTGAATATGAGATCTATTTCGATGAGAAGGACGGGAAGGAGCTGCTCGTCTGTGTCGTTGGTTCCACCGTCCTACACTACGAAGCCAGATGCATTCAGGACCTCCATTCGATGCTAAAGGACCACGGCGATTGGATGTTACTGGGGAGCAAGGACGAGAAAGCCTCGACAGAGGAAGGGACCGTAGAGCATTGGGCCAGGTCTCCGGACAATCCTATAGGCGGGTGGTACGGGACCAAGAAGGGGTTCCGTGGAAGGTTCGCAATGTACATCCCACCGCTATTAGAGGAGCTGGGTCTTGCCGAGGTCGAGCACAACGCCAAGAACAACAGGATGAGGGTGAAATAAGGGCCGACACCTACTAAAACCAGGCAAATCTCCAAAAGCCTTCGAAAGGCTCGATGGTACGAACAGAGATTTTCTTCAATTCGGGTACAGGCAACTCCTACATGGGCAAGTACTTCCACCAAGGGAGGATCAGGACCTGTAAGAAGTACGACAGGAAGCATATTGGACCAGAAGGCTTAGGGCCACTCATTCTCTGGTCTTTTTGTAACGATAATAGTGCTGGACACCCTTCTTCAATCCCTTCCACTTTGCCTTCTCTGCCGCGGCTGGGGACATCTCGGCCCTCATCTTCGTGTGGTGGAGCTCCCTCCTCATCTTGAGATAGCTATCGTAACGTTCCCTCGATATCTCACCTTTCTCCAAGGCATCAAGGACAGCGCAGTCCGGTTCCGTCAGATGCTGGCAGTCCTTGAACCTGCATTGGACCGCAAGCTCCTGGATTTCTTTGAAGGCATTATCGATATCCTGGTCATCAGCCCACAGCTGGAGCTCCCTTATACCTGGATTGTCTATTATCAAAGCCCCGGACCTAAGGATGTAGAGCTCCCTTGATGTCGTTGTATGCCTGCCCTTGTCCATATTTCCAACAGAGGATGTTCTTATCCTGTCCTCTCCAAGGAGCCTGTTGATCAATGTTGATTTGCCGGAACCCGAGGACCCGAGAAGGCATACGGTCCTACCGGGTACCAGGAGCTTTTCGACCTCTACCACACCTTTCCCGGTCAATGCGCTTATCATCAGCACAGGTATGTTCCCCGCAATATTGAGAACAGAATTCAGCATAGTTTCCGGGTCCTCTGTGATATCGCATTTGTTTAGGAGGATGACCCCTTCGGTTCCCGAAGCGGAGATGAGGACCAGATATCTTTCAAGCCTCCTCAGGTTGAGATCGTTGTCCATGCCCATCATGACGAAGATCGTGTCGATGTTCGCGGCAACGAGCTGTTCGGAGGTTGCCTTTCCCGGAGCCTTCCTGGAGATCTTGGACCTTCGTGGGAGTACTAGAAAGATGGTAGATGTGCCCTGGACATCCTTAAGGACGACCCAATCACCGACGACAGGAGGGCCATCTGAGCGGACCCTGACCTTGCCCGGTATGGTGGATATGATCTCTCCATCTTCGGTCATGACATGGCATCGCTTCCCGTCGGATGCGCTCACCCTGCCGAGAGAGGTGCCCGCAAGGGACATAGGGGTGTAATGCTGGAGCGTGATGGCATCCAGTCCATAGGTGCTAAGTGACATCTTTTATCCGGTCCGATGGTAGTATGAAAGGATATTTCAACTGTTCCATCCTTTGATGGTCGTATGGGAACTGGCGGCCGTGAAAGAGCAGATTTAATAACGGACCTATCATTTGACCCGTTGCCAAGCACCCTGCGAGGGTAGCCAAGTGGTTAACGGCGACAGACTCAAGATCTGTTCCTTAGTGGTTCGTCGGTTCGAATCCGGCCCCTCGCATCTCTTTTTATTATCATCATAGAGAGGCAGGATTCGAACCTTGGTTCCTTTGGAACGTTAGCATCGAATTATCGTCACAAGTTCCAAAGGCCAGGAAAATCGGTTAGAATCAGGTATTGATCCCGATTTTTCTAAGGCGGATCCGGCCTCTCGCATCTCTTTTTAGGGGTATTAGACAGAATGCAAAATGGACCCCCCCGCTAATATTTATTTATCTGGAAACAGAAACAGGATTTCGTAGATATGACCCTGACGGGCCTTCCGAAGTCCTTATCGGGTAAGAAAGTCGACCGATAATTGAGGAGATCATCGAAATGATCCTTTCATCCTCTAGGACCTGCATCGTATAGTCCTCCCTTCAACAACATTATTAGAGTCATTCCACCATATTGGGATAGGATCCTATGGACGAGATCGATATACGGTTGAGCATGCTACTCATGAGGAACTCGAGGATCCCCTATCGCGATCTCGCGGACGATCTGGGGATCTCGATCCAAGCCGTTCATCGACGGATCCAGTTGATGAGGGAGATGGGTGTGATCCGGGAGTTCGTCACACAGCCGTCCCCCAAGGGTCTGGCTTGTGTGAACGTCTTCATCTTCGGCAGATCCCTATCTCGCTCCATGGACGAGACAGTCCGCGATCTCGGATCGGACGAACACGTCGACGGGATATACATAGCTTCCGGGAACATGATGTTCATATCGGCAATCCTCAGAGAGATCTCCGAGCTGGACGATCTTACAGAGCTCATCAGGAAGACAGGCCAGATTCCGGAGCCCAGGGTCGGTTTGACGATCCAGGATTTTAGCCCTCATGGTGAGAAAGGTGCTCCGCCCCTGTCGAAGATGGACTACGCCATCATCAGATCGCTCCATCATGACTCCCGTAAGTCCGTGACCGATGTCGCCAAGGAGACAGGGATCTCCGCAAGGTCTGTGAACCGCCACCTGGGACAGATGGCAAAGTTCGGATTGATCGAATTCAGGATACAATGGTTCCCCTGCGAATGCAGGGACATCTTCGCGATGATGCATCTCAATCTCCTTCCGGGTCTGGAGAAGCAAGCCGTCATCTCGGAACTGAGGAAGACACATGGAGTCAGGGTCATCCTCCCAATGACCTTCTCGAACATCCCTAACTACATCCTGCTCCTGGCATGGTCGACGTCCTCGAGGGACCTCGAGGAACTACAGCGGTCGATCGAAGGGGGTGGATCCGTATCGACAGTGATGACCGACATCCTCTACGTCGGTCATCCCTTCAGCACCTGGAGGGACCGAATGATCGACGGCGAATGAACCGCAAGGTCCCTACAGACCCCTAAAATGCCGACCTCCCTCTTTTTTTATACGACAGACCGAACGATCCACACCCGCATCATCCAGCACTTCTTTCGTGTCCGACCCTTCAACCTCACGATTGAAGCGTGAGACAAAACAACGACTCCCTGGGATCAATAATCAATCCCGATGTGAACATACGGCTAAATCGGTCCCGTCCCTCCGAGATTTCAGTGAGGCGTTTTCGGAACGCCCACTGAAAAAAAAAGGAGACGAAAACATATGGACGGAAAAATAACGGCAAAGAGGACCTATGAATGGTGGAGGTCGGATGAGACCTACGAACGCATATCATGGGCCGCTATCTTCTTCATGGGGGCAGCGCTCCTGTTGATCGAGATATTCGGCATAACCGAGGACATAGGCTGGTATAACGGCTTTGACCTCTTCTTCCTGGGACTGGGGACCGTTATGGTCCTGAGCTCAATAATCAGGCGGACGGTGCTCGGCCGAAGGATAGAGGGGATGGGGGCCGTCTGCGGCCTCATACTGATATCGATTGGTATCAATAGAATAGTGGATATGGTCTTGATCTGGCCTATACTCTTGATCATATTCGGGATCCTTATCCTGGTCTCTGCGTTGCTTCGCCCGAAATTCGAGGGTGACGTCGACGACTGGGACATGCCCAATTGAACCTGAACGAGGTGGGATTATGACGATAGAGATCCGTAACCTGCAAAAGGTGTACAAGACCGGTAAGATGGAGTACCATGCCCTCAAAGGGGTCGACCTTACGATCGAAAAGGGGGAGCTCACCGCCGTGGTCGGTCCTTCCGGCTGCGGGAAGTCCACCCTCATGAACATGATCACCGGGATCGACCGTCCGACCAAAGGAACGGTCATTGTCAATGGGACGAGGATCGATAAACTGAGCGAGGACAAACTCGCCAGATGGCGGGGTGAGAACATCGGAATAGTGTTCCAGTTCTTCCAGCTCTTTCCCACCCTCACCGCGCTCGAGAACGCGATGCTCCCAATGGACTTTGCCAAGAGAGGGAGCCAGAAGGAGCGTAGGGACCAGGCCGTAAAGAACCTCGAATTGGTCGGCCTCGGGGACAAGCTCAACAACCTGCCCTCGGAGCTCTCCGGCGGCGAGCAGCAGAGGGTCGCTATCGCCCGAGCTCTGGCGAACGATCCCGACATCATAATCGGGGACGAGCCTACGGGAAACCTCGACTCCGCAACCGAGCAAAAGATGTTCAATATCTTCAAGAAGCTCAACGATGCAGGCAAGACGGTCATCTATGTCACTCACAGCAAGGACCTCGCTAGGATGGCAAAGAGGAGGATATCCTTCCTCGACGGAAGGATCCACGTTGGAGGGTGATACGGATGATACCTTCTCTCGTCAAGAAATCGATAAGGGACATAACCCGGAAGAAAGCGCGGTCGTTCTTCCTCATCGCCAGCATAGCTCTAGGTGTAGTGGGGCTCTCTCTTACGGCGGTCGTCCCGCTCGGCGACCAAGCGGTATATGACATGATCGAAGAGGAGAACATGCACAATCTGAAGATCCGATTCGAGGCCGTCCCCCTCAACGATACGGTCTTGCAAGGATTGGGCGAAATCGAAAACGTCGTCGACGTCGAGCCACGGATCGAGTACAAATGCAAGATGTACATCGGTGAGAGGAGGAACTGGGCGCTCTTCGTGGGTGCGGATGGACTTTCCGACGAGACGGTGGACCGGATCATACTCTCCTCTGGGGATATACCAACGTTGGGTGAGGTCCTCGCCGACGAGGCTGACGCCATGAACGGTGTCTTTTATGGGAAAAAAGGAGACGAGTTCAGGGTCATCAGGCACGATATGTCCTCTTGCTCGGTCCATATCTCGGGAAAAGGGAAGAACCTGATAGCATCCGGAGAGACGAGG
Organism: uncultured Thermoplasmatales archaeon; assembly: GCA_964563055.1. GTDB lineage: Archaea > Thermoplasmatota > Penumbrarchaeia > Penumbrarchaeales > Penumbrarchaeaceae > JALOTP01. The sequence continues at coordinate 95,284 of CAZLVP010000002.1, forward strand.
GAAGGGGTGGCCGCCTTCTACGCCAACGCAGAGACCGTGAGGAACCTAAGCGGCCTCGACGGTTTCAACAGCCTCGTCTTCACAATGGAGCGAACGGACAAAACATCGATGGATGCGACGATCGAAGCTATCCGAACACATCTTGAGTCCAAACTGCCGGTAGTTGCGTTCTCCGACCTTCCCGAGGTCCGCCCGGAAGGTTATTACGAAGGAAAGGAAAAGCTCCAACAGTTCGGCGATTTCTTCATGATATTTTCCGTTCTCATATTGGTCTGCAGCATCTTCCTGATAGCGAACACGATGAACACCATGATCTCGGAGCAGACCCGGGAGATCGCACAGATGAAGTGCGTGGGGGCTACGCGCTTCGACATATTCCGGTCCTATCTGCGCACATCCATGATTATAGGTCTCATCGGCTCATTCATCGGTTCGATGCTGGGCATTCTGATGGCATATATGGTCCTGGTACAGTATATCAAAGTATTCGGTTTCCATCCGGATCTGGATGTCCACATCTGGACCGTGGTCCTATCCATCATAGTTGGGACGGTCGTGTCCATGATCGCCTGCGTGCCCGCGCTGATGAAAGCCGTCCGGATCGACATCCTGAAAGCCCTGAGCAATAAGGGGATCGAATCGGGGACCGGTGCGAAGCTTATAGAGATACCTCTCATGGGTATCAAAGCTATCCCAAGGTTGGCCAGAATGGGGATCCGTAATGTCAACAGGAAGATGGGCCGAAGCCTGGCCACGATCCTGCAGATATCTATGTCCGTAGCGGTGATAATCGCACTCCCATTGCTCGGATCGTCCCTGTACGATGCAGTGCATGGGAACTGGGATGACCAGAATTGGGACATGCAGGTCTTCTTCAACAGGGGGCCGGAGGACCCGGTCAACCTGACTTACGGGACCGAGCTCATCAACACAGTCCCCGGAGTGGACGGGATCGAACCCTTTGTAATGATCGACGGCACCCTCAAGGGTAGGAGCGGTCATATCTACGGAATGGTCCAGGATACATGGTCCTTGGACTATTCCGACACCCTTTTAAAGAACGGGGAGGGCAGATGGTGGACCGCTGAGGAGGAAACAAAGGGCTCATCTGTCATCATCCTCGGCTATGCGATGGCGCAGTTCACCGGCACTGATCTGGGGGAGGAGATCGAGCTGATGACGGCCACGGGAGCCTACAAGTTCACGGTCATCGGGATAGACGACACGAACTGGGACGACGGCATCATCTTCAGGATGCCAATAACGACCCTGCAGAACGTCCTCGAGGTCGGTGATGCCATCGGCGGTCTCTACATAAGGACCGCATCGAAGGACCACGCCGAGATCGACAAGACGGCAGAATCGATCTGGAAGGTTTTAGAGGGAAAGGGTATGAACCCTTCGTTGGGGGTCCATTACGTGCTTGAGGAGGAGAACCGCGTCTCCGTCCAGATAGTCCCCGACCTCATGTTCACGATAGGTTCTGTGATCGTCTTCACGACCCTTCTGGGCCTTGCGAGCACTCTCACCATGAACATCCTCGACCGGACGAAGGAGATCGGCATGCTCAGATGCGTGGGTGCGGGCTCGATCTCCATATCAGCGGTATTCGCCACCGAGGGTTTATTACTAGCTAAGATAGGATGGTTTCTCGGGGTCCCGATGGGACTTGGATTGTACTGGCTCTTATTGGTGATGGTCAAGGACGTGATGAAGCTGACCCTCCTCTGGCATTTCTCATGGTCGTTCATCCTGATCTCATTGGCCGTGACCTTTGTGGGCACACTGGTCGTCATATTGATGCCAGTCATGAGGGCGGTGCGCTTCCGCCCGGGCGAGGCGCTAAGGTACGAATAAGCACGCCTATCATAAACCATCTGGACCGACATGGGTAATCCAATTGGTTCATATGAACAATGATTGGCTTTCCTATTAAGCAAAAAACAATAAAGGGTCCGATGTAATTTCCGACCACAATGAGCGATTCTTCATTTCTCGGATCAACCCTTTATTGTGGTTCTTCTCGATGCTAGGAAGATAATGAGGATCGTTCTCATCGTCTCCCAGGAACATAAACAGTGGAGATCTGGGTCGTGTAGGTCTTACAACCCTCTGTCCTCTGGACATAGGTGATGAACACCCACCCCCCTGGGACCGATGCCTTGTGGATGTGAAGGTCTTCCGGGAGAGTATCATCGAACTTCGGTTCTTCGGGGGTCTCTGGGTCCGTCAAATCGTTCCCTCCATGTTGTTAGATGATTACTCTATTGATATGTAAAACATCTGGCGGTGGAAGGATCGCCCTGACCATCCTCCTCGATGCAACGGTGGTCCGTATCCTGCAGGTCCCGGCCATCATGTCGATAGCTGACAAGTGGAACTGGTGGCCAACGAAGCATCCAAGGTTTTAAAGGGGATCGAAGTGTCTCATCTTTTCCATTCCAGACCCCGTGGTTACATACATTTACCTGGACCCGGTGGCTCCAAGATGGAACCATCTCCTGTTCACGACCTCCCAGGTCTCTATCACTATCAATCCAAGCGATGAGACTATGACGATCTCAAGCCAGTCGGCTATCCCCAAGTGGGCGGTCCCGAAAATGTTCTGGAGGAACGGGACATAGACCACTGGCATCACCAGAGCAATCCCGATGAGGATGGCCCATATCAGGTTCATGTTAGTGAACCAGCCTATCTTCGCCATCGAATGGGTCGTGGACCTGGCGGACAGTGCGGTCCACATCTGGAACAGGACCATGCTCACCATCGTTACCGTCCTTGCGGTATCAAGACCGCGGGGGACCGCCAGCCTGAACAGGACCAGGGACCCTACGGCTATCAGCACTGATGAGATTGCTATTGACACCAACATGTCCCTCGTAATCGCCTTCTCCTTGGGGTCCCTAGGGGGTCTGCTCATGGTGTCCGGCTCCTTCGGTTCCGTCACCAGGGCCAGGGCCGGCAGCGAATCCGTGACGAGGTTGATCCAGAGGATCTGGAGTGCCACAAGGGGCAGTGGCCAACCTATCGCTATAGCAATGAGCATCACCAGGACCTCACCCATATTGCATGAGAGGAGGAACTGGATAGCCTTTCTGATGTTGGCATATATCGTCCGCCCCTCCTCCACCGCCGCGACGATGGTTGCGAAATTGTCGTCAGCAAGGACTATGTCGGAGGCCTCCTTAGCGACATCGGTCCCCGTGATGCCCATCGATACGCCTATGTTCGCGTTCTTGAGGGCCGGTGCATCGTTCACGCCATCCCCCGTCATGGCAACGATCTCTCCCATCTCTCTGAGGCCTTTCACTATCCGCACCTTATGTTCAGGAGATGCCCTGGCATAGACCGATACCACCTTCAGCACCTTGCGGAACCCGTCATCGTCCATATGGTCGAGTTCGAGGCAGTTGATTGACTGGTCCTCGTTCTCTATGATGCCCAGCATCTTCCCTATGGATGCGGCCGTGAGATGGTGGTCCCCGGTTATCATTATGATGCGGATCCCCGCCTTCCTTGCCGTGGCCACAGAGGCCTTCGCCTCTGGGCGGACCTGGTCCCTGATGCCGGTAAGTCCCAGGAGGACCATCTCCTTCTCCATCCTTCCGGCCGGGGAAAAGGCTATGGCCATGGTACGGTACCCTTCCCTTGCCAGGGTCTCGTTCCTGGCCATTATCTCCGTCCTCCGCACATCGGTGAGAGGGACCTCCTTCCCGTCCATGAGCTCCATGGAGCAGACCTGGAGCACCCTCTCGGGCGCTCCCTTGGTGAAGCCAATGTGGACCCCGTCAACTTCGTTGACCGTGCTCATCATCTTCCTCTTGGGGTCGAAGGCGATCTCGTCCCTTCGAGGATGTGCCTTCCTGAATGCGTCCAGGTCCATACCCGCCCTCCGGGCCATGACCAGGAGAGCCCCTTCGGTGGTGTCGCCCGCTATCTTCCATTCCCCGTTCTCCTGGACCATAGAAGCATCGGAGCAGAGGACCGAGCACTCCATCATCCTCCTAAAGGCCGCGTTCCCCTGTGGGCTTTCGTTTTTTCCATCTTCCGAAAGGAAGCGACCCTCCGGCGAATAGCCTCTGCCCTCGATGCGCAGGACCCTACCCCCGGCATAGACCCAGTCCACCGACATGATGCCCTGTGTCAATGTCCCGGTCTTGTCCGTGCAGATGACCGTTGCGCTTCCTAACGTCTCGACGATAGGAAGCTTCCTCACTATGGCGTTCCTCTTGGCCATGGACCTGATGCCAAGGGCAAGCGAGATGGTGACGACCGTTGGGAGACCTTCTGGGATGGCCGCCACCGCCAGCGAAACGGCTGCCTTGAACATTTCGATCAGATGGTCCTTGGAGATGTCGGGCAGTGCCCTGACTATCTCTAGGGCCAGGATGAGCAAGCAGGCCCCGAGCACCAGCATTCCTATTCTCTTCCCGAGCCCTTTCAATTTGTCCTGGAGGGGCGTCTCTTCGGGGGGGGCGGCATCCAGCATACCAGCGATCTTCCCGAGCTGTGTGCTCATTCCGGTCGAGGCCACCACCCCGGTCCCCCGGCCCGATTCCACAAGCGTCCCGAGGAAGCACATATTTGCCCTCTCAGCAAGAGGGGTCCCGGGATGGAGGGGGGCCACGTCCTTCTCGACGGGAAGGCTCTCACCGGTGAGCGCGGACTCGTTTATGACCAGGTTCGCCTCCTCCACGATCCGGAGGTCGGCAGGGACCCTCATCCCGCTCTCGAGATGGACGACGTCCCCAACGACGATCTCTTTCGAATCGATCTCCTTCCTCACACCGTTCCTAATGACGGATGCACGGGGGGAGGCCATCTGCCTCAGCTTCTCCATCGCTTCCTTGGCCTTCTCCTCCTGAACATAGCCTATTACGGCATTGAGGAGAACGATAGCGCTAATGACGGCCCATTCGAAGCTCCCCGGCTCTATGATGGCGGTTATGACCGCAGCGGCGATCAGAACGATGACAAGAGGGTCCAGGAACTGCCGGAAAAATACCTTGAGACGGGATTCCGACTTCTTTGAGGCAAGTTCGTTGGGACCGTAGCGGAGGAGCCTTTCCCCCGCCTCCCTGTCGTCCAGGCCCTCTGCCTTGGAACCGAGCGCCCTCAGGACCTCGTCCACCCTCATCTCGAAGGGTTCTCTACCGGCCATCGGTGCGAATTATGCTAATTGAATATCTAATTCTTTTCATTCTCCCACCGTTGGTCTGTCCATATCCCCTTCAAAGCTTTCAATAACAGTGGATAATCCGACCACATCTTCCTTATATATCGGTTTGACCGATATGAGCAAATAGCATAGTTGGACCAAGGGTGGTACGAAATGAATCCAACGAAAGCCTATGCAATGTTCTCATTGATGATATTGGTCCTATCTGTCCATGTCCAGTTTCAGACCTTCAGGGAACCGGGAGGTGGAATGGCCAGTGATCAGGCCGAGGAGGGTCCCATAGTAACGATGGACCAGACCCTGGGTCCCCAATACAACGGGAACACGCTTCATGTCGGTTCAGGCCAGACATATAGCAAGATACAGTCCGCCCTTGACGATTCGGTGGACGGGGACGTGATCGTTGTCCACCCAGGGAAGTACATAGAGAACGTCGTGGTTGATACAGCCGTTCATATAAGGGGAATGAGGGGGGCCATCATAGAGGGTAGCAACCTGATAGCGGTCAGCATCGCACATAGCAACATCACCATTTCCGGTATGGGCATAAACAGTTCGAACAACGGCATATATTGCACAGCCCTAGGCCTGAACGTATCTGATTGCATTTTCTATCGTAATACAATAGAGGTCCGCATTGAGGTGATCAACAACACCTTGACAAGGGACCTCGTAGGATACCCTATAGAGATAATAAACAATACCATAGACCACGCCTCCACCTCCAATATGTTGGACATCACCATTACATTGGGGGCCAACTGGAGACCTACCAACATAACGGTAGGACCGGTCCTGATAACGAAGAACAATATCAAGAACAATCAGAACAGAGGCTACCATGTCCGGATCAGGGAGACCGTCTCAACGTTTAAGGATGCGACGATCTCATTAGGTGAGATTAAGGTTATTAATAACAATCTCAGCGCAATGGAATATGGAATATCGCTATTAAGGACGATTAACGATTTGGAGAACGTTCGGATTGATCTCGGTGAGGTCAGGATCGAAGATAACCTGATAACGAATCCCAGGACCCAAGGGATAGCATACACCAACATCTTATCGAGGTGGACCGGAACCACGAAGGGGAACATGGGCGATATGACCGTAAGAGGGAACCGGATAGTGTCCTCGTCCATTGGGGGTGGCATAAGTATCAGCCCCATCCTGTTCACCCAGTGCTCCGGCCTTTCCCATATGATGGTAGGCGACATCAATGTGTCATCTAACTATGTCAACGTCAGCGGCAGGGCGCTCTATGTCAACATCAATCAACCGATGAACACCTGTACTGGGAACGCATCCATTACCATTGGGAAGCTAATGGTCTGGAAGAACGAGCTGATATCCAGGGGAAATATCGGGATAAATTATGTATTGAGCACGATCTCGCTCAACTATAATACGAGCGCGAGTTTTGGTCGGATATTGATATGGGACAACAAGGTCGTTTCCTCCTTCAGCCAAGGCATCACGGCAGCACTTACCGACCTGCCAAGCTCGATGTCCGGGAACGCGGTCCTTACGCATGGGGGGTTCGATCTACGAAATAACTCCATCACGTCCGGGAGCTATAGTGTGTACTTGAACTTTCAAAGGGTCGGGAAAGGAGCGACTGGCTCCTCCAGGTTCTCGATGGGTGGCATCCTAGCCCAGGGGAACGTACTTTCTGGCTCGAACGGCATCAGGGTGATTTTGAGCGATTCCCTGACCAATGGTGGCGGGGGGTCGATCACTGTATTAGAGGGCATGGAGCTGCGGTCCAATAAGGTCAAGAGCACGTCCCAGTCCATCTACCTCTCGCTGACCAATATAGTGTCCCATATATCTGGGAACGCGTCGGCCAGTATGGGCAAGGTCTCCATGATCGAAAATTCACTTCAATCCAACACAGATGGCGTTTATTTGATACTCGACACCATCTGTTACGACCACATAGGTGGTCCCTCATCGGAGTTCGGCGGATTGGTCGTTGAAGGGAACACTATGAGCACGGTGAACTACGGTGTGAACACGGTACGGATGAGGTACGTTGGGCAAAACCTCTATGACAATTCATCGGCCAGATCGGGTGAGGTCTCGGTCTCGGGGAACGACCTAATAAAAGGAACTGGGATCAATATCGGTATATTCTCTTACATCGGCTTCTACCTTTACGATAATTCCACGTTCGACATGGGCGGATTCAGGGTCAATACCAACAATGTCAATTCGAGCGGTACCGGGATATCGCTGGGTCAGTGCAACTACCTGGGGAGCAATGTCAATGATAATGCATCCTCTATGATCGGAGATACGAGCATCGACGAGAACGTTGTGAGGTCGGGCGGTATAGGTATCAACGTCGCATCCCTAAGCATCATTGTTTGCACGCTGTCAGGGTCCTCGAAATCCTCGTTCGGTCTCCTCTCTGTAGAGGACAATGACGTTTTATCAGGTGATATCGGCATAAACGTTGGTTCCTTCGGTCCAGTGGGGACCGAGCTATACGATTCCTCCGGGAGCGAGATGGAGGGGCTGAGCATATCTGGGAACCGTATCATATCCCAGGACACAGGCATCAATCTGGCGTCAGCTTACAACCTGGGCAGCTCTCTCTCCGGGACCTCCAGTTCGGAGGTCGGGAAGGTCCGGATATCGGATAATACCATTACCTCGGGGTCGGATGGCGTCTATGTGGAGGCCTACCAGGAGATCGGGTCCAATAATGGGGGACGGTCCAATTCGTCCGTAGGAGGCCTTGAGATATCCTACAACGCTATCGATTCGGACGGAATTGGCGTGTTCTTAGGAACGCCCTATATCATGGGTTACCTGAACACGGACGATTCCAGGACCGAAATTGGTGACATCTCGTTAAGCGGGAATAAGATTGTCTCGAACGATACCGGAATATTGGTCGGCTTCATCGGTGTGATCAGCTTCCATCTGAGGGGTAACGCGACGGTAAAGGTAGGCCGCTTCGGTTTCGATGGGAACACTATATCTTCGAACGCATCTGGTATCCATATCTTGAGAGAGGTGGAGCTCGTCTACCTCTCCTACGACAACACCTCGACACATCTGGACGGATTTACTTTAGACGAGAATATCATCGATTCCAAAGAAATGGGCATCATCGTTCCAGAGGTGCGTCTCGGCCTTCAGATGGTCGGGCGCTCGAAGGCAATTGTCCGGCAGTTATCCTCGTCCAGGAATCGGATATCCTCTGGGGGCGGTTTATCCATGGGTGTAAATGTAACGGAGCATCAAGGTAACTCGAGCCTGACCATAGGCTCGCTTGAACTTGACAGGAACGTTATTGAAGGGTCCGAAGGCAACGGCATAGCCCTGGACCTATCGTTCTGGACCCTGGAGAACAGCACCTTTACCATGGGCCCTCCGAGCATCTCCGACAACCGCCTAGTTGATGTGAACTGGAGCGCGGTCAGGATCGTGAGGAAGATCAACATCAGCGAGGACAGCACTTTCGTCCTTGGCGGCCTTGAGTTGGTGCACAACAATATGACGAGGTGCTCCCTCGGGCTCAACCTGACCGGTTGCGGCTATGTGGACGCCTATCTGAACAACTTCATCGGGAATGAAGTGGACGTTCTCTCGGATGAGGGCACAAGCGTAACCTGGTATTCCCCTGAGAAGATGTGGTATAGGCACAAGAACGCCAATTTTACTAACTATCTAGGTAATTTCTGGGACCGATATACAGGCCCCGATGCGGACGACAACGGCATCGGAGACGTACCCTACGACACCGGTTTCGGCCTCGACTTATACCCGCTGACCTCCAATGTCGATGACCACTTTCCGCCGTGGAACGATGTGACACCCCCCACGGTGACCATCCATTTCCCTACGAACGGTTCCTATCTGAGACAAACTGAATTCACTCTCAATTATTCTGTTTCCGACAACCTCCAGGGTTTCATAGATATCTCGTTAATAATAGACGGCCGCCCGGTATATGGAAGGGCTGATAGGGATCTTTCGAACCCCGATACGATCCGTATGTATATCATAGCAGGGGAAGGTGTCCATACGATCGTGGTAAGTGCGGTCGATATGGCCGGGAACGAGAACTCGACCTCTTCGACCTTCATGGTGGACGTGACCGATCCTGTCCTGACTCTGGTATCCCCTCAGGACGGGGCTTTCTTGGGCTCGAACGACGTTGAATTGGTCTGGGAGGGTAGTGACGTACCATCTGGATTGGACCGGTTCGAGGTGAGGTTCGACACCTGGGATTGGATCGATGTTGGCTCGGATAGGAACCGCACTTTCTCTGACCTTGCCGAGGGCGAACATCTGTTCCAGGTCAGGGCCTGGGACATGGCTGGGAACCAGCGGACCGTGTCAACCAAGGTCGTCATCGATACAATAAAGCCCCAGCTCACGGTCCTCAACCCGGTCCAGGACCATTATTACAATACATCGGACCTGGAGGTCCGCTGGGCTGTCGTTGACATGACCGCTATCGTATCGGAAATGGATTTGGACGGGACAGGGTTCGTTCAGCTTGGGAGTGCAACGGAGCACCATCTGACCGGCCTGGTCCAGGGTCAACACAGATTGACGGTGAGGGTAACAGACCGTTCTTCCCAACAGGTTGAAAAGGTGGTGTCCTTCACCGTCGACCTGATAGACCCAGAGGTCAACGTGCTATCCCCCGGGAAGTATGTCAGGTCCTCGAATGTCACCGTTATGATGAGAGCGAACGGGACCGGTTCTCCGCTCGGTTCGCTTAGCATCAGTCTGAACGGGGGTCAATGGACCGTCATAGCGCCGATGGTCGGTCCCGATGATGTTCTTGAGTTCGACCTTTACGGTATGACGGAGGGTGACAATACGATCCACATAGACCTGTCCGACCTGGCCGGAAACCACTGGCAAGGGACCATCCGATTCACCCTGGATATCACCTCACCAATGGTCCTCACAGCATCGCCGACCGGGATCGGGGTCAGGACCGACATCTCGGTCCTGGTCGAGTTCTCGGAGGTCCTGGACCCGGAAGGCTTCGACTTCGATATGGGGGTCGAGGGGGAATTGAGCTGGGAAGGGCCGAATCTAACGTTCGACCCATATGCAAAGCTCTCACCCGACACCATTTATTCCGTAAGGATAGAAGGGACGGACCCCGCCGGGAACCCGCTCCTTTACTCATTGAGCTTCACGACGGCCTCCAAGGGGACCATAGTGGGCAGGATCGTAGATGGGGAGGGCGAACCTGTGGTCGATGCCTCCATAGTCCTGGACACGGGCGAGACAGCAACGACGGGGCAAGATGGTCGCTTCTCGATCGGGTCATCCCAAGGGAACAGGACCGTTACTGTGACCTACAAGGGCAAAGTGATCGACAGCTTCAACGTCGATGTCATAGCAGGGGCCGATCATGATGTTGGTGACAGGTCGGTAGATCTCCCGATCGAAGACAAGGGCAATGAGCGCTCCTTCCCATGGTTGCTTCTCGTTCTCCTGGCGGCCCTGGTCGTTCTGGTCCTATGCTTAATCCTCTTCTTCATCGCGAGACGGAGGAGGGCCAATGACGAAGAAGAGGAGGAGTGGGGGATGGAAGAGGACGAGGATTGGGGCCTCTCTCCCGACGAATTGGGGGAGGAGTGAAGGACAGCAGACTTATTATGGCCTGCCTCGTTCCATATGTTCGAATGAGAGAGAAGGCTCCCCCATTCAAGTTCGAACTGTTCGACCTTGACGGCAGACGGATATCGGCCACCAGGGCGCTCTTCAGGCGCTACCTCGAGACCGATTGGCAAAAGAAGGACCGGAGGGTCAAGGTGTTCCAGTTCATCTTCCCGTTCGTACTTGCCTTCATAATACTATCCATCACCGTCGGGAGCGTTATAACATCATTGGGATGGCCAGAGGCGAAGAACCTGCTTAACGTCTGGTTGTTCTACGGGACCGGCCTGATGGGCAAGGAGATAATGATCCCAAAGACCGTTCTGGGCTCAAACCCCCCACCTGCCCTCCTCGTCGGCGCCGTAACATCCTTCATAGATGTCTGCTTCTGCCTCTTCCTCATCTGGAACTACGACTGGGTGAAATCGGTCAAATGGCTTGGACCCAAGCTGGAACGGGCCGAGGCAAAGGGTAAGGACAGGATAGCAAGGTCCAAATGGTTCTCCAAGGCAGCTTTCATCGCCACGACCATGTTCGTACTCGTTCCATTCAAGGGAGCGGGGGGAATGGGGGGCACCATCTTTGGAAGGATCATGGGGCTCAAACCGTACAAGGTCCTCCTGGCCGTCCTCATAGGGTCCATGGCGGAGTCGCTGACCTATGCATTCCTTTCCGAGTCCATAGGTCCTTTCCTCGATAGCTCCCCCTTCTTCGGCTGGTTGAAGACGGTGAACGTCCTGCAGATATTCGTAGCAATGGTTGTCATAGGCCTTATCATATATGTCGTGAGGAACCCCAAGGAGGCCGTTCTTAAGACCTCCGGGGCCCTGACCAAGACCATGGACCTTGCAGAGGAGGGCATAGTCAAGTTCGAGGGGCTATCAGAAAGCACCGCCCGATTCACATTGATGAGCTCGAGGGAGACATTGAAAGGCCTATCTTCCGCCACGGACGAGCTCGTGGACCTGAACCTTGACCTGTTGACGGCCCCCGTAAGGGTACTTGGACCGGAGGGTGAGCAGCTCGCTTTGGCCATCAAAAAGAGGGGCAAGGGCAGGGTCACCAAGGTCAGGGGGACCATCCGAAGGACCACAGATGAGGGCCTGGAGATCACTGGAAGCTCATTCAAAAGAGCGGCAAGGGTCACTGTCATAGGAATTCGTGCCGCCAAGGGCGGTGTCAAGAAGGGAGAGTACATCGTCCTTTTGGTCGGTGGTCATGTACATAAAGTCCTGAGGGCGGATATGGCCTGACATTCTAGCACACTACGCCAATAAATCCCCTATTGATGAATTACCATGTAAAAGAATAAATAATATACCTTCAATATTGCAAAGGAATAGTTGTTGAGACCATAATGGAACGGGTCTGGTGAAAGTGGGATGGCAGACAAGACAAAGATAACTGTCAGGAAGCGGGGTTATGGCTTTGGAACGGCCCCGGTCTTCCTGACCTCTGTCTGCGCAATCATGGGCGCCATCATGTTCTTAAGGTTCGGGTTTGCTATAGGTAATGTTGGGCTCCTCTATGCCTTGTTGATAATCGTTCTTGGGCATGCAATAACGATACCAACTGGCCTTGCGATCTCCGAGATAGCGACGAACCTAAAGGTGGGGGGTGGTGGTGAATACTACATAATCAGCCGTTCGTTCGGTCCTAGGATAGGGGCCACCATAGGTGTAATGCTCTATGCGGCCCAAGCCATTTCGGTCTCTTTTTACATCATCGGTTTCACAGAAGGGGTGAAGCCCCTAGTCCCTTTCATCCAGGAACAGCTCCTGGACCGATTTCCCTTCGGTTTGACCTATGACCCGCGCATGATAAGTGTACCGCTAGGTCTGTTGATGTTCAGCATCCTCCTGACCAGGGGGGCGAACATAGGGATAAAGCTCCTTTATGTGATATTCGCCGGAATGATGGCAGGGGTAGCGGTCTTCATGATAAGCCCTTTCATGACCGGAGCTCCCTCTGGGATGACAGAGACCGCTGCGAACCCGCTCCCCTTCATAACGGTCTTTGCCATAATATTCCCTGCTTTCACCGGGATGACCGCAGGGGTCGGGTTGTCCGGTGATCTGAAGGACCCGGGGAAATCCATACCCAAAGGGATCATGATCGCTATAGGTATGGGATTTGTAGTGTACTTGGCAATAATCGTGAAATTATACCTGAGCGCACCCGTAGAGGAACTTGCGTCCAACAATCTGATCATCTATGACCTTGCCAGGGGCATAACACCGAACATTAACCTTGGAGCGATCATTCTGATAGGTCTTTTCGGTGCCACATTGTCCTCGGCAGTGGGCTTTGCCCTCATTGCTCCCAGGACCTTACAGGCCTTAGGCGGCGATAAGATCATCTCCAATAGGACCATAATGGACTTCCTCAAGTTCGGCCGCGGCAGGGAGAACGAGCCGACGAACGCCATGCTCATCTCCTCTGTGATAGCTATGGCCTTCCTATTCCTGGGCGACCTGAACGCGGTCGCTCAGATCATCACCATGTTCTTCCTCATCACCTACGGCTCAGTCTGTCTGATATCGTTCATGGAACATTTTGCCGGGAATCCGTCCTACAGACCGACGTTCAAGACGAGATGGTACATTTCACTTGTGGGTGCGGTCCTCTGCTTCGGGGTGATGTTCCAGTTCAGCCCTTTTTACGCTATCGTCACCCTTCTCCTCATGGGTGGTATCTACTTCAGCCTGGGGTTCCGCCACAAGAGGTCCAGGTCCTTTGCCATAATCTTCCAGGGTGTGATGTTCCAGCTCTCTAGGTTCATGAAGATCAACCTCCAGCGGTCCATGTCGAAGCCGGACAAGTTCAACTGGAGGCCGTCCGTCATTGCCATAACCACGGATGCAATGGAACGTGCCAGCCCAAAGGATGTCCTTAGATGGATATCCCACCATTACGGCTTCGGCACCTTGCTCCAACTGTCCATTGGAAAGCTCGATAAGGACACTTTAAAAGCCTCCAAAAGGACGGAGAAGGCCCTCATCAGGGAGATGAGGATGACCAAGGCCAATTATTCGGTCGCTACCCTGGTATCTCCATCCATGCTGACCGCTGTTGCACAGACGGTCCAGATATCGGGCATATCCGGACTTGACAACAATACCATCATGTTCGAGTTCAATCAGAACAGGACAGACGAGCTGAATGAGGTAATGGAGGGTATCCGTACAGCGACGGCGGCGAACTTCAATACGCTGGTCCTAAGGTCCACAGAGCACTATTTCGGAACAAGGAGGAACATAGACCTGTGGATCATGAAGGATGATTTCAGGAACGTTAACCTGATGATACTTATAGCCTATATTATCCTGGAGCATCCGGAATGGAGCGAGGCGGATATTACCATCCATACATTGTTCCCGAGGGGGGAGAAAGCTCAGCTTGCCAAAAGGGTGAAGGCTCTCATTTCCAAGGGGAGATTGCCCATATCCGTTAGGTCCGTCCGCTCCTATTCCTATGATAGCGAAGAGGAGGTCCGGTCCATCATCAAGAACCGTTCACATAGTTCGGACCTCACCATAATGGGTTTCACACAGGAGGAGATAGACAAGGAGGGGTCCGAGGTCTTCACGAGATATCCTATAACGACCGATACCCTTTTCGTATCTGCTGTCCAGGACATAGTCATAGTTTGAGGCAATACCACATAGATATCACATCCTTGGGTGTGCCTTTGATATCTTATACGAACTCTGTCGTTATCTCTTTTGGTTCGAATACCGCAACAAGGGTCCTGATGGAGGACTTGCTCATATGCCTCTCACCCTTCTTTATCATGATGGCCATACCAGGGTCAAGCTCCTTTAAGACCCCCTCGACCTCTATGGAGAGGTGCCCCTCAAGGACGATGAAGACCTCGTCCATGTTGTGCCGATGAAGCCTGAACTCACCCTCCATCCATGCAAGCCCAAGGTAATGGTCGTTGGGCATCAGTACGGGTGTCTTCCGGAAACACTCATGGATATTGAGCTTGTTCATGTGGAGATCGACTATGTCCACCATGTATGCTACCCCCATTAAGAATTGGCGTAGCCCCTATTTAACGATAGAGGGGGGGCCTATCCTATGGCCCCAGTAACAGCGAGTTCCCCAAAAGACTTAAGAACCTGTCTGCTTCATCGTATCATTCATGAGGTATTGTTGGAACGTGGTCCTGGTATTATCGATCCTGATCCTCTGTCCCTTCAACCTAATGACCGCTTCGGCCGAGAGGAGGAGCGCTGTCGAGTTGGTTGATATTGACCGGCCTCTGGTCTTCACCCTCGATTACAGGGAAGGGGACAGGATGACCATCTCGGCCTCTGTCCATGTTGCAGGCCCTCCCGTATCTGTGTTCCTGATCAAGGGGACCAACTCCTATAGGGACTGGGTCCGCAGCGAGGATGTGGATATCGATGATATCAAGACCGGCAACGCGTCCTCGGGTATGAACTCCACCTTCCTTGTAGTTGTCAATTTCTCGATGATGAACATAACGGATTTCGATCGCTCGATAGATATCGGTGATCGTGATGTTTACCATCTCGTCATTGCCCTTCATAGGTATGCCGGGATGCCGGCGGTCGACATCCTCCTCATGACCACCACAGTGGACTACGATATCTCATGGGAGTTCGACGAAAAGGAGGTCCCTCTTTGGCTCCTGCCACTGGCCATGCTCTTCTTCATAGCCGGGACGGTTTTGGTCGTCTATTACGTTTGGACAAGGATCGTTCACATCCCGCAACCTCCCTCCGGAGGACCCATAGGAACGGGTCTGGGGGACCGTTCAACAAAAAGTCCCATGAGAGGTCAAGTAAGGCGTCCGCCATCGAGAAGATAGGCCTAATCCGCCTTCTTGGATTTGTTTATGAAGTTCATCTGGAGGTCCATCAATGTCCTTCTCAGGTCCTTCTCCATTTTCCTTTCAAGGCCTGGGGATAGGATATTGAGGTTCGCCTCAAAGAGGTCAATGGCCAGCTTGGCCTGGTCCAGGTCTAGCTTCGGGACCTCCCCGCCATGGAGGGGTACAAGACCAAGATGGTGCCAGGCCTGACCAGCAAAGAGGGATAGGTTGTATAATGCGACATCCCTGACCGAGCTCAATGCCTTCAACAGTGCCTCCTGCTGGTCAACCTCGGGCTCTCGAGCATCCTGTTCTTCCTTATCGGTCATGTTCGAACCTCTTGTTAGCGATGAATGCGTTCCTCATTTTAAATCTCTTCTCTTGCGTGCCCTCGTGGTCCCCCAATCCTCTTCATCGTCATCATCCAGCCATTCGACCGAGGTCTTTCTTCCCTTATCACTTACGTGCTTATTGTCCGAGGATGGTCCCTCGTCCAGTTCTATCTCGAAGTCATCATCGCCCTCTTCCTCCTCCCCCCAATCCTCCTCTTCAACGTCCTCGTCATCGTCCTCATCCCAGTTCACACCGGAGGACCGGACCGTTCTCCTTATGGGCTCAGTCTGGGCCCCTCTGGTCATGGACTTGGACGTTGCTGGCGCTCTACCCTGGATGGTCCGAGGGTCTTTGCCAACGGCCCCCACCCGTTTGAACAGGGAGGCCCCTTCAGCTTTGGAGATGGTCTCGAAAGGTCGGCCTTTGGTGAAATAGTCGCGGTCCTCAGCAGAGGCCCTGAAATCCGTGATGGGGGCGCCGTTCTCGTCCCGAGGCAGATCGCTCTGGGGTGTGTCATGGTCAGGGAAATAGCCCTCTCTCTGGCCGGAAAGGTCCATCTGCTCGAAGTTTTTAATCTGCTCTTCCAAGAATCTCTTTAGGTCCAGGGCCCTTTCGACCTCTTCGCTACCACCAAGGTCCCTTAGGCCCTTTCTCAATTTTTCCTCTGATATCCTCCCCTCTCTGAAAGCTGTCAGGAGGGTCCGTTTCTTCTTCATGACCTTGAGGGTGGCAGGGTCGATCCTCTTCTTCTTAGCAGGTCCGCTTGTGGGGTCAGCGCCCACCGGAGCCACCCTCTTCGCTTGGAATCGTAATCCGCAGACCGTACAATAATCAAGATTGAAGTTGTTCTTTTCAGAACAGTTGGGGCATATGTCCGGATTAGCTCCCATCCTGTTCATATTGATGGGTATCTATATATATATTTTAAGTGAAAAATCATTGAACAGGGAACGAACCGCTGGAAGGCACCTATTGCTTTGGCGTGGCCCTGTCCTGCTGGAACCACCGGAAAGTGGACCTGACCCCTTCCTTGAGATCGATTACAGGTTCCCATGAGAGCCTCTCTGCCGCAAGTCCAATGGCCGCACAGGACCGTAGTATCTCCCCTTTCCTTGCTGGCATGTTGATGGTCTTTGGATGGATGCCCGCTGCCGATGCCACTTCCCTGGCCAGGTCCAAAATGGACGTTTCCTTGCCCGTACCGATGTTATAGGTCCCAGACATAGGGCTGGACGCAGCACTATAAAGTGCCTCCACAACATCATGTACATGTACGAAGTCCCTGGTCTGGCTCCCATCCCCATAGATGAGAAAAGGTTCCGAAGAGAGGGCCCAGGACATGAACTTGCTTATCACTCCTGAATAGGGATTTGATGGGTTCTGCCTAGGTCCGTATACGTTGAAGAAACGGAGGGACTTACAGGAGAGCCCATATTGGGCGGTATATATCCTCATCAGCTGCTCCGAGGATAGCTTGTTTAGACCATAGGGCGAGAGCGGGGCTGTGACCTCATCCTCGCTGACCGGCACACTTGAGGTGTCACCGAATACCGCGGCCGACGATGAGAACACTATGTTCTTGATCCCTGCCCTTAGCGCGTACTCGAGGACGTTCAAGGTGCCGACATAGTTGACCTCAAGGTCCTCCAGGACCTTCTCGAAAGAGGTTGTGACATCGACCCTGGCGGCCAGATGGAAAATGGCCCCTATTGGCGGCCCCTCTCCTTTGGCCTGTGGGGTAAGGGCAAGCTCCAATGGTCTTCTGATATCTCCCTTGATGAACTTGAAAGAGGGGTCGTCCATCCATCTTTCCAGGTTCTTTATCGAGCCTGAGGAAAGGTTGTCAAGGACCATGACGGGATGTCCGTTCTCCCTGAGGAGGTCCACCAGGTTGGAGCCTATGAACCCAGCCCCGCCCGTGACGAGCACCATCTCATTGCTTAGTTCCAGGGTATGACCTCCTGTTCCCGATCATGGGAATAGTGGACCCACCATATAAAGAACATACGACTTGGGGGGACGATAACGGCCCGCAGAGGGGATCTGGGCCCGTATCCTTTCGCTAGAATGTTGTGGACCCATTCACGTGGCCTGACCGTGTTTCTCATCGTAAAGCAAAGAGAGGCACGTGAAAAGAAAAGCGGGTGCAAGAAGCGCAAGTAACATTCCCAGCCCTGGGACCATCATCAGGACCATGGCGGCCACCTGGTAGAGAAAACCGAGACCTAACGCCTCCCTCCAATGTTCGGACATGAACTTGATGCTGGCTGATAGGGTATCCCAACCGCGCCCCCCCTCCTTCCAGTAGTATATATACGGAAGGTAGTGGAAAGGTATAATGACCATACCCAAGGCAATGGACATCATCCAGATCAGGATGTAATAGAAGAAGAAACCAATGAACGGAACGATAAGGATGGGGATAGCAATGATAGATACGGCCACAATTGGGACGATGCTGACAACCAATATTATGACCATCTTGAGGAGCTCTACCTTCATGAAGGACCATCGGTCCTTCCACCCCGTCTTGATCACGTCCCCGAACTTTGTATCTCTCCCTGTCATGATGTTGAGGACCGCCCTTGACAGCCCACCGTTCAGAATACCGTTGACAAACGACATGACCACGATGAGGAACGGATACAGGACTATGAACACCAGAAGGAGCAGGAACGGAAAAAGGATGATCGATAGAAAGCCGAACCCGAAAGGGCCACCAGATAGGAGGAAGCCCCCTAGAAGACCCACGATGGAGAGTATTATCAAAACGCTCATGATGCCCAATAAGCCGAAAACAAGGAGAAAGCTCACGACCATGGCTGCAAGATAATATTCTGCGGAAGGCAGGATGTACTTCCCTATGTCCTTCTTCCACAGACCGAACGCTTCTTGGGCTATTTTGTAAGCCCTCATCTGTTCATTGCCCCCTTCTTCTCATCGTAGAGGAGCTGAAGGCAGGTCATAAGGTACGGGGGGCCAAGGATGCCTATTATGAGGCCCACACCGGGTATGAACCTGGCAAAGAAGAGGGTAATGACATACAGGAACCCGAGCCCGAACACCTCGCCCGGGTGCCTGAAAGCGAACGATAACCCACCCTTGACCGCCTGCCAACCCTCCTTTCCCTCGTTCCAGTGGATGATGTGGGGAAGCTGGTTCAAAGGCACAATGAAGATCTGCAGTAGAAGGACGATTATGAACAGGAAGATGTAAAAGAAGAAGAACAGGAATGAGAACAGGGGATTAATGACCATAAGTAGGACGAACGGTAGGGCAAATATCACGATCGGAATTAGGACCATAGGTATCAGGACGAGGGCCGTAATCAGGGATATCTTGAAAAGCCGCCATTTGGACCCCCAGCCTGTCCTGAACACATCTCCGAAGTCATAGCGTCCGCCATGTACGACCCCCTTAAGGACACCGGCCAAACCACCGATGGTAAGTCCATGAATGAACGCTGAGGTCCCTATTATGGTCCCAAAGAACGCCACGGTCAGGACCGTCGTTATCAGGACAAGAAGGCCGATCATTATAGGGTTCGCATCCGAAATGAAGACAAATAGGACCCCGAAGATGAAACCGAACATGATGGTAAAAAGAAGCATTATGATGACCAGTTGGATAGCGAAGCCGGCCACGAACCTTATCAGGTAGGATTCAACACCGGGAAGGGCATGTTCCATGGTCCTCTGCTTCCAGCGGTCGAAAGATAGCTTGGCTATGTCGAAGGCCCTCATCCATCCACCTCGTGCCCATTCCAGGGAACGGTTTATGAACGCATAATGTATAAATAATCCCTTCCATGGCCAGGGACAGCTCAGAAAAGGCCATCCTGACATGTCCATACTAGTCCATCCATGGCACCTTCTTTGAACAATACCTATATATATGGACCAAGTTCAATGACATTATTCCAATGGGTTCCCACTTACCCCGAAGGTTAGCGCTATGAAGTATGACTATGACTGGCTAAGAACCGGTTCAGAGGACCTCCTTGCACTGGTCAGGGAGAAGGGGGAGGGAGACCTCCACGACCCCCAGACCGGTGCCAAATATCCCAGGAAGTACCTGATGGATATCTACGGTTACTTGGTCAGGAAATGCGTGGAGGAACCATGGGACGAGAACCTCTACGGCATACTCAAGATGGTGGCAGGGATCCTTGACATACCTGAGGATGCTCAGAGAAAGCTCCACACTGAGGCCATGTTGAACCCCTTCATGATAGCCAGGGACTCCATAGACACTGCAATGGTCAGGGAGCTCGAGAGGGTCTTCCGTGAAAAGGTCCGACCCAGGTCACCCAGCACCTTCGATGGGCCTGGTTACGGCCTAAACCTCTCCTCTGAGACCGCGTCCCTCGTTAGCCTCCAGACCTCCGATGCGGTCGTTCTCGAGATGGATAGGGATTCCCTGATAACTGACATGCTCACCGATGACCTTGGGCCATCCTCTTCCGAAAGCGCACTAAGTTTGGATACACAGGACCGTAAGAGGCCTGACGTAATGCCCAAACCCCCCTCAACAAAGCCCCCGGTCAACCCCGGACAAGACCTCTAAGGGTCCTGAGGTCCTTTCTGTACCCTTCGTCCCCGCCAGGTGTTTCCAGGACCAATGGGATGTTGTCGAACCTTCTATCATTTACCATGATCTCGAAAGGTCTCAGGCCGAGAGCTCCTTCCCCTATGTTCGTATGACGGTCCACCCTTGAGCCCGGCCCTTTGATCGAATCGTTAAGATGGACAACCCTTACCGACCCCAAACCTATGACCGATGAGAGCGAATCCATCATTATCTGGTATCCTTCCTCGTTCGATATATCATATCCCGATGCATGTATATGGCACGTATCAAGACAGATCCCGATATGTTCTCCAGCACCCGATCGTTCCATCAGTTCAGCGAGCTGTTCGAACGTATGGCCGACCCCAGTTCCCTGACCGGCCGTCGTCTCCAATAGCAAGGTCGGCCTGGTAGGGTTCCGGCCGCCGACCGGATGCTCCAGATAGCGGTCGAGCGACCTCTTGATACCCTCAGCCCCCCTATCCAATCCAGCCTCTAGACCCGCTCCCATATGGGCCCCGGGATGTATCACGACCCCCAAGGCACCAAGCAGGTCAGCCCTGAGAAGTTCGTCAGAGAGCAGTGAAACGGACCGGTCGAAAATTGAAGCTTCGGGTGAACAGATATTGAGCAGATATGATGCATGGACGATAGGGGGGGCGAGCCCAGAACCCTCCATCTCCTTCCTGAATAGAGCGACCTCCTCGCTGCTGAGGGGGGCGACGTTCCACTGCCTCTGGTTCCTAGAGAATATCTGGAAGCACTCAAGGTCCAGGTCCCTGGCCCTACCAACGCTCAGATGGAGCCCACCGGATATCCCGACGTGGGCCCCTAGAAGACCCATAGGACCCTTGACCTCCATGCCTTTAAAGAAAGCTTCAGATCTTCTCGAACATGTCCTTTCCGACTCCGCATACAGGGCAGGTCCAGGAATCGGGGATCTTCTCAAAGGATGTTCCGGGCTTTATGCCGCCATCATCATCGCCCTTCGTCGGATCGTAGATATAACCACATGCAATGCATCTGTACTTGTCCATGTCTTTCACCTCTTGCTGTTACGTTCCTATCATCGGAAGACCTAATGCATAGATATTATTTGCCATCTTGAAAGGCTCTCTCTAACTTCAGATATGCTGATATTTCTCAAAGAGGTCCGTTCCTGATGATCGATAGCGATGCTTCCAGGCATTCGACGTTCGAGTAACCGGCAAGGACCTTTTCGAGGTCCGTCCTCCCCAGGAGCCCCTTCTCGAGCCCTCTCTTGAAAGATATCACCGCATCTTTGAGCTCGGGGACCGCCCTCACTATGTTGTTGACGATCGATATGTTCGCGACCCTGGCGGTCCTTGATAGGGGATTGAGGTCAATCGTTATTACGGTCTTTCCGAGCCTCACCAGGACCTCCGCTCTATCCCCATCCTCAAGGGGGACCAGGACTGTGTCAGCTGAGAAAATGCCATCACTGCAGCATACGGCCCTGGGATGGTCAAGGAACGGAAGCCTTTCATCGGGTGCCTCACCAAGCACCTTCCTGCAGCCGGACGACCTCAGGGCCTCACAAAGCTTGGCAACCCTCTCCTCCGTCCTGTGGAATATATTGACCTCAGCAGGACAGTCCAGTTCGTTGGCCAGCTTTGAGATGTCCTCCGGGACCAGAGCCCCGACGTTGCCATTGACCGATATGACAGGTCTCTTGGCAAGGAGCAGGGCGGCAGCGGCCGCAATCTGGCCCCTATCCGCGAACTCCGTTGTTCCCTCGCCAAGGAGATAGTCCAGGGCTTCCCCCCTGCCATGGGCGATAAGGCCTTCTGGTGCTGTCAGTCCGTTCCTGAACCCCTCTACGAGCCTGTGCCTTGTCATCAAGGATAGGTACCGGGGATGACTTGGAGGTATTTCCATCTCTGACACCTGATGCGGAAAGGCTTCTATCCAATATGACCTTTTACCCCTCTATGAGCTCCAAGGTAGGCCACATGACGTTCGAGGCCTTCGTCCAGGCCACAGAGGATAAGGCCAAGGTCGTAAAGGCCCTTTCCAACCTTACAGGGACCGATATCAGTGGTATAGTGAAGGCGTCCAGGACCGAAGGTTTCCACAAGAACCCCCTCATCGTCCTAAGGATGGAGCTCATAAGGGATAGGGATATCAGGGTCGCCCTCAGGGTCCTATTGAAAAATGACCATTTCAGGTCTGCACTGCTTGAAGGCGCGGAGGAGAGGCTTGACGAAGGGAACGTGTTCCATTACAGGTTCGATAAGCAATCGGCCTACCTGGGGACCCCCGAACCCCATGTCAAAGGGGAGGCAGTGAAGTTCACAATGAAGGTCCTCACCTTTCCTTTCTCTAGGGAGGCGGCCCTTGATGTCGTGAGGGGCCTGGCCGAGAACCATGGGATTTGATACCCATTCACTGACAATGGCCATTCCATGAGTGCAAAACGATATTATAGGCACATCCATATAAACCGTCGTTGGGAAACCGGGACCTGAGGTCGTAGACCGGGTGACGGTGCCACGGTGGGTATGAGCATGAGCAAAGGGGCAAAGCGCAGGGTGGACCCTCTGAAGAAGAAGCTGAGGAAGGCCGAGGTAGTGGCATTCCTGACCTCTAACGGGGCCATCAAGGAGGGGCTTGCCAATTCCCTCTACGAGCAGGGTCTGGACAGATGGAACAAGCTCACGGAGGGGGATGAGAACTATTTCCTTTCGTTCAGGGGGGTGGGTCTGAAGACCGCCTCCGTCCTAATGGACCTTGCAGGTGAAAAGAGAAGGGACGTTGAGACGAATGAAGAACGGTCACAGAGGCTTTCGGCCGTCAAGGCGCTGCTCTATGATGTTCCCCGCTTGAGGGGCAGCGCGACCAAGGATATGATAAAGAAAGGGTTCGATTCCGTCGAGAAGATATCCAGGGCAGCTCCGGACGAACTGGTCAATGTCAAGGGTGTTGGACCCAAGCTCGCCACTGTGATCATAGAGCACGCCAAGGCGACATTGACCGCCAAGGTTGTGGAAGAGCCGACGGTGACCGTCGAGGCCCCTCCAACACCTCCGGTCATAGAGGAGGCCACCGGCCTCTCCGCCGAGGAGGCACCCAAGGAGGAGGCAAAGGCCACGGTGCCATCCGAGCAGAAAGGGTTCTTCTCAAGGTTCATGGAGGGATTGAAGCGGTTCTTTTCCCCGGCCAAAGAGGAACCGCCCAAGGAACAGCCTAAAGAAGACATTCCTTCAGTTGATGGGCCGTCCCCTGTTGTGGAAGAGATCAAGGAAGGGGAGCCTGATATCAAGGCCAATGGGACAGAAACCGTCGAGCCCCAGCCTGGCTCCGTGACCGTTGAGGCGGTCCCGGAGGATGCTAAGAAGGAGGATACAGCTCCACCGGTTCCAGAACCATCCCCTGAGGTTCAACCGGTCGCTCTGAACGAAGCGCCCAAGGCGGAGACCCCGCCTGCGGAAGAAAAGGTGCAGGAGAAGGCCCCCTCGTTCTTCCAGAAGATCAAGGGAATGGTCTTTGGAGGCCCCAAGGAAGAGACCCCCGCGCCACCGAAGGCGGAGACCATACCGACCCCGAGGGACGAAAAAGCAAATGAGGGTACGACCCCGCAGCCTCCTATAGAGAAGGCGGCAGAAGAGGGAGCGGTCAAGGACCTTGAGAGGTTCGAGGACATACCCGGAGTGGACCCTTCAATGGCCCAGAAGCTGCGGGATTCAGGTTACATGAACGTTGCAGAGCTGAGGGAAGCTATCCCCGATGACCTCATGATGATAGAAGGGATAACAAAAGAGATGGCGGAGACCATCTGCTCCGCGGTCAAACCCCAGTGATGAAAGGACCCTAGGGGCTGGCCCGATCTTTGAACGGAGTGAGCATATGGAACGGATCGTAACGGTCCAGCTCATAGGATGTGAGAAACCCTTCGTCGAGGAAATGCTGGGTTCCTTATTGGGACATCTGGGGAAGGGACCTGTTCGGGTCATCATAGATAGGGACTCCGTCCACGGACCAAACCATCTAGCATCTGCGTTCATGCATGCCGCAAGGGCCATACTTACTGGCAGGTCCAGGGCAAGGGACCCTTCCATGGAGGTCCTCCGATGGTTGTCAGGCTCTCATCAGCTGGTCGAAGGTCTGAAGAGGTCATCCCCCGGACCGGGAACGGATTTCATTCTGATATGTAAGGCCCCTGACGATTGGCCGAAGGAAGGGGATGGGTCGGTCCTCCCGACCATAAGGGTGATTGAGGGTGGACCTGCGGGGATCAAGGGACTTGCCGTGATAACAACCGTTCCTGATGCAAATGTCTGGGGCGGTCAAAAGGCCTCAAGGCTCCTTGGTGGAGGTTTCAATGGTAGCGAGGAGCAGCTGGAAATGGCGTTGATGGAACTAGTGGCTTTCACGGACCTTGTCTGAGCTATTGCCCCTTGTACTGGAGCCTAAACAGGATGTTCTGATGCTCGGTCGTGGTTACCTTCAACACATCCCGGAGCCCATCTAGTATATGGGATTCGTCCCTGGTGATGATACTGTCGTTCAGGGCTCTCTTCATAGATTCCTCATAATCCTTCAACCGGTCGTGAGACGCGCCGTTCTGAGGGCCGGTCTGGGATCGGGGTGGGGAGGCTGGTATGGTCATCTGGTTCTTACATATCGGGCATGATATGACGTAGGTGCGGTCTATTGGTATGACCGTGATCCTTCTCCGGCAATGGGGGCACATGAAAGCATTGGGCTGGTTTCCGTTCCCGTTCCCAGGCGTGGGCGTCCCCTTCTGAGATGGGACCGTGGAGGCGGATAGGTTCATATCGTGCTCCTGCCTCTTCGTGGGGTCAAGGAGGGTCTCCTTGGCCCTGTTGATCCTCTTCATCTCCTCATCGGCGGCCTCACGGAGCTTAGGAGGCAGACCTCCCACCATGTCCGGATGGTATTGGACTGCGAGCTTCTTGTATGCCTTTTTGATCTCGATCTCAGATGCGGTCCTCTCTACACCGAGCATTTTGTAACAGTCCAATTCGGTCATCTTCCCACACTCTATGATCTAAATAGGACAAGGTCCCAGGAAACCGCCTGTGAAAAAATAGAGGATTTCCCTCTTTATTTGCTTGGATGTTGTTATCATTCGAAATGAAATAGGTCCTTCATGATCTCAGATCACCGGAAAGGATTAACATACCCTTCCTCCAATCCCGCCCGGTCTATGACACTTAAGACCCTTCGTCTTTCCGCCGGGACCGCCAAGGTCCTCTCCCTTCGGGAGGTTAGGTCCGACGCCCTACCCATCACTGGTTATATAATGGCCGGGGACAAGTGCATGAACTCATGCGCTTTCTGTGCGCAATCCTCCGCCCTTGGGGGGGCTGGAGGGAACGATCTGAGCAGGATTTCATGGCCACCGTTCCCCTATGATGTAGTAATGGATGCCTTGAAGGGGGCGAGGCCTAAAGGATTGAAGAGGCTTTGTGTCCAATGTCTTATGGACCCACCGCTCCTCCCTGAGCTCC
Organism: uncultured Thermoplasmatales archaeon; assembly: GCA_964563055.1. Classification (GTDB taxonomy): domain Archaea; phylum Thermoplasmatota; class Penumbrarchaeia; order Penumbrarchaeales; family Penumbrarchaeaceae; genus JALOTP01. The sequence goes on from CAZLVP010000002.1 coordinate 121,343, forward strand.
CTTCTCTCGTTAGGGACCTAAAGGAGGCCTCGGACCTCCCGCTATCCCTCTCGATCTCCCCCCATTCTACTGAGTTCCTTAAGAAGCTAAGGGGGGCAGGGGCCGACAGGGTGGGGATAGCCTTGGATGCTGCCTCCCCCGAGATATTTGAAAGGGTGAAGGGTGCAGGGGTGGGAAATCCCCATACCTACGGTTCCATCAAGGAAGCCCTGCTGAGAGCGGTCGATATCTTCGGGAGGAACAATGTCTCGACCCATATCATCATCGGATTGGGGGAGACCGACTCCCAGGTGCTTGATGTCCTGAAGTGGTCCAAGGAGAACGGCATCACCCTGTCATTGTTCGCTCTTACACCGGTAAGGGGAGGACCCGACCTGGGCCCACCGCCCCCCATCGGGAGGTATAGGGCGCTCCAGGCCGTAAGGCATCTGGTAATGGAGCTGGGCATCACCGAAGGGTTCGGAACCGATGGTTCTGGGAAGCTGATGACCATTCCGGAAATATCTTCCCTCGATCAAGAGAACTGGAAGACCGCCTTTGAGACCAGGGGCTGTCCTGACTGTAATAGACCATATTACAACGAGAGGCCTGGGGGAACGATATTCAACTACCCCATACAATTGACAAAGAACCAGGCCGATAGGGCGTTTTTGGAGGTTGAAAAATATGTCAGCGGAAGTTGATTGGAGGGTCCTCAGGCATGAGAAGACCAAGAGGACCGCGGCTATGAACATGGGGGTGGACGAGGCCATACTGAACGCCGTTGCCGAGGGCAGGTCCCCCCCTACATTGAGGTTCTACATGTGGGCCCCATCTGCTGTCTCCCTGGGCTACTTCCAGGGATTGGAGCTCGAGGTGGACCTTGAGGAATGCCGGAAACGAGGGGTGGATGTGGTGAGGAGGATAACAGGGGGCGGAGCTGTCTATCACGACACCGATCTTGAGCTCACATATTCGGTTATTGTGAAAGAGGGCTCGGGCATCCTTCCAAAGGACATACTGGCTTCCTACAAGGCCGTTTGCGCAGGTCTTATCAAGGGAATGGAGAAGCTGGGGATCAAGGCCGAGTTCAGACCCCTAAACGACCTGGTGGTCAACGGGAGGAAGATATCGGGTAACGCCCAGACCAGGAGGCAGGGGTGCATCCTTCAGCACGGAACTGTCCTAATGGGGGTGGATGTGGAGAAGATGTTCGCCATACTCATGGTCCCTGACGAGAAGCTAAGAGGCAAGATGGTAGAGGGCGTCAAGGCATCTGTCACGTCGCTCCAGCGGATATTAGGGAGCGTCCCCGAACCGAGCCTACTAGCCGATGCCCTAGAAGAGGGTATGGCCTCCTCCCTTCCCGGGCGGTTCTTGAGGGGCAACCTCTCTTTGGAAGAGGAGGGCGATGCCAATAGGATCTCCCAAGAGCGCTACTCAAGCCAGGCATGGACCAGGAAAAGGTGATATTATGGCGACCAAGGTCCAGGGGGGATTCGACAGGAAGGTGCCGAATGGAAAGTTCATCAGGATCCGGGTGGAGCTCGAGACCGGCAATCCGCCCAAGCTTGTTTCTGTGAGGGTCTATGGTGACTTCTTCATGCACCCGGAAAAGCTCATAGAGGACATAGAGGCGTCCCTCCTTGGTTCGGGAGGGGACGCTGAGAGGGCGAAAGTACAGCTTCATGATCTCTTCGGTTCTCCCGGGGTCAGTGTCTTCGGGGCCGGACCCGAGGATTTCATTGTGACGTTCAGATCTGCACTAGCGGATGCTAGGACCAAAGCGGGAGTTCCTTGATAGGGGGTGGGTGGTCTTGATCAGGGAGTTGTGGAACCATTAATATGTCCTTAATGCCCTCAGCCATACGGCAAAGCGATAGGGGGTAGTGGGAACTGAGGCCCAAGATGGTCCTATCCGGGCTCGGAACAGTGCTTCTAGTCTTCCCGTTCACAATGCTCCTTCCGGTCCTGGTGGGCCTGTTGTACAAGGAGGACCTGTTATTCCTCCTTGAATGCTTCATCCTCCCTGCTTCTGTGACCTTTGTTATGGGCTGGACCTTGACCGCATTAACAGGAAGGGCTGACAGGCCTAAGGATGAAATGCGCCCATCGGAGTCCTTCGTTATCGTTGCACTCCTTTGGCTGGTGATTGCGTTCATTGGCTCTTTGCCCTACATGATCAGTGGGGTCATCCCCGATGTGGTAGGCGCCTTCTTTGAGTCTATATCGGGTTTCACCACGACTGGAGCCAGCGTCCTGTCCAAGATCGATGGGATTAACAGGTCTATACTCTTCTGGAGGGCATTCACTCAATGGCTGGGGGGGATAGGGATAGTTGTCCTTATAGTAGCGTTCTTCTCCAACTTCTTAGGGGGTTTCAGGACGGGCCTCCTAATGTTGAAGGGTGAGGTCCCTGGCCATAGTACAGAAAAGCTCGTCCCCAGGTTGAGAGATACTAGCAAATTGCTTTTTCTGACCTATTGTATATTGACCATTTTTGGGACAATTCTCCTCTCGCTAATGGGTATGTCCGTTTTCGATGCCATCTGCCATACCTTCACTGCATTGGCGACCGGTGGGTTCGGAACGCATACCGAAAGCATCTATTACTTCAAGGACCTGCCAACTTATATCCCGATACAGATAACCCTTTGTTTTTTGATGATATTGGGAAGTACCAGTTTCATCCTGCATTATAATCTGATCTTTAAAAGGGATTGGAGGATATACATCAATAGCAAGGAGCTTCGAGTATACCTATCTATAATGATAGTCACAATCTGTTTTGTCACCTTAGACCTAGCGTTGAGCCGTGATTACCTTCCATGGGAGTCGTTGTTGAACTCTTTTTTCACGGTTGTGTCCATGAACACGACAACAGGATTTGCCACAGTGGATTTCAATGGATGGCCCATGCTTTCTCAATTCCTCCTGATAATCGTGATGATACTTGGTGGTATGACCGGCTCTACCTCCGGTGCCTTAAAAACTGCTAGATTTATGGTCATGTCCAAAGCTGTTACCAGGAGCTTGATCAGGATCGGTCATCCTCGGGCTATCAGGCCGATAAGTATCAGTGGAATTATAATACCCGAGAAAGTAGTTAAAACGATAGGGATGTTCGTTTTTGGATACATAATGACCTTCTTGATCGGTACATTCCTCCTCACAATGACGGGGTTGGATTTCACAACGAGCATATCCGCTTCAGCGGCTAATCTAGGTGGTGTAGGACCTGGATTGAACGTAGTGGGCCCATGGAGCAATTATTCATCCATCAGCACCATGGCAAAACTGATCCTTATTGGGCTCATGTGGCTCGGAAGGCTCGAGCTGGTGACCGCGCTCGCCCTCTTCCTGCCCTCGACCTACAGGAAGTGACGGCAACATTATTAGAAGGTCCGGGCGGATACCGCTTGGATGCTTGATGTCATAAGGTTGATAATGGACCACCGTTCAGCCGATCTTGACCCCAGGAAGTACCCTGATGCCGGGACGGCCAGGAAAATGGCGTTCAACGGGCCCTGGTCAGAGGAGCTCCCCGCCCACCTTCTACTGGAAGGGCTCTTCATGGTCGCAACGGGGGTAAGACCCTCTTCCTTCTACCACCCCTCCTCCGAGCGTGAGATAGCTCTCCTGAACGGTGCGGCCCGCGAGCTGGGATTGGGGATGAGGGTCAGGTTAGCGGGAAGCAAGGTACATAAGGTCTGGTTGTCAGGTCCAAGGAACTTCGGCCTGATAGAGACCCTGCCGGACATAACTGAAGATATAGGTCCCAGGGAGTTCATAGCGGCGCAGATAGGATTGGCGAACATGACGGGCAAGTTCCTTGGGTATCCCGAATGCTGTGTCCGCTCCTTCGTAGAGCATCTGCTGGCGGGGACAGATCAGGACCTAGAAGCTATGGAATCTTTCAAAGGACATCCGGAACCGGACCCCCGCGCATATTTCGTCGAGAGGTTCGTTCCGTGCAGGCCTGATTGCCCTGAGGCGATCAAGGAGGGGGATCGTATCGAGCAAGAACTTGGCAGGTTGGCCCCAGCCCTCTTACCTATGTATCGGACGCTTCGGACCGGGCACATAGAAGAGGTCAGGTCGGGAGCGGTGATAAGGGAGAAGAGGGCTCGTGACCACTCTTTGAAAGAAGCGGGATCAGGGTAAGATCGTCATGGAATTGGGGTAATGTCGCGAGAGTTGTTACCCTATTCAACGCTCATGCCCTCAAATAAGGGGGTCCTCCACCTTTCCCATGAACAGTATAGACCCCGTCTCTTTGTGCATTATAAAGAATAGGAAGGGGTGGTCCGCTCTGAAAACGGGTATAACTTCCACTCCTCCCCGCAGACTGACCACCACCGCTGTCGCGGCCGCCGCCTCGGTCCCTTCCTCGTTCACCTTGACGAAGGCCTTATGAAGTACTGCTGAAATGTAAGCGTCCTCTGAATAGGGGAGAGGGGCCATCCTGCTGAAGTCGGATTTCCCAGGATCGAAGGCATCTATCATGCCGAGCGACATCAACGGCTCGTCCAGCCCATATTCGGTCTCGACCTCGAACTTGGGCAGATAGACATCGACCTCAGTATCGTAGAGCCCGTCTTGCACCCCCTTAAGCTTCGCATCGGAGAGCGATGCCTCCATTGATGCGATATCACCCTTTGGCAACAAAACGAGCATGGAAAGGTCACCGCCCTTGTAAGGGAGCTCCAATGCTTCCAGTCCATCATCCCCGTAGTATCGCAGCCCCTCCTCCACGTTCATGGACATGGTTGGGACCTTGATACTCTCACCGGAAGAGAGGTGGAAGTAGGTATCTGTCGTGTCCTCCTTGTTGAACTCGTATAGCCATTTCCCGTAGAAGTAAATGGCACTGGTCAAGATCATTAAGATCGGCGGGGTGAGGATACCTTCAGGCAACAGGTCCTTGATCCTTTCATTGGTCTGTTCCTCGACCCATTCATTGATCCTCTGCCTGGCACCTTCAAGATCTGAGTTGAAATCGAGTTCCTCTATCCCCCCGAGATAGAAGTCCTCGATGATATCATAGAACGACTGGAGGATAGGGTATCCCTCCTGGGGCCATATCTTGTTGGGGGAGGAGAGCTCGTAATCGTCCGTTCCGTTCTTTATTCTGTTCTGGACCTTTGCAAATGACCCTCTGCGGACAGTATCATTGTCAGGAAGGTACAGGACCTCGGCCATCTGCTCAGCGGTGTCTCCCCCAGCGCCTTCGTACGTCATCGAAAGTGCTGTGAAGATAGAGTAGGGGGAGATGAACACGTTATCGCTTCCGTTCAGGAGCTCAAGATAAAGGTCGATGCCGAACTGGTTTAGGGCACCGGTTATCTCAGTAACACCCTCGGAAGTGGCGTTCCTCTCGTCCAGACCTTCTCCGGTCCATGAACCGATATCCTCTTTTCCATCACCGCCCCCATCTCGGCCATTGAAGATGATGGTTCCAAGGACTGCGGCCCCTAGCATCAACGCTATCGTGAAGATGGCGATTATGCCAATAGCTATCCTCCTGTCCATGGTTTGAGAATGGGTACAGACCCTATTTAAACGATTGGAACATGTTTGGGACAACATCACTTCGTCTGCTTTCTCAGGAACTCTGCGACGATGGTCCTCAGGTCAGGTTTCCCAATTACCTGGAGCTCATAGCGGACCCTGATTATTGGTTTGTTCACCTTGAGGACCCTCGAGATATCGATAGGGGTCCCGGTTATGACAACATCGCAGGGGGTCTTGTTTATGGTCTCCTCCAGTTCCTTGGTCTGTACCGGTCCGTATCCCATCGCCGGCAGGATGTTCGTCAGGTGGTCGTACTTCAGGTAGGTCTCGAGTATGCTGCCAGAGGCATATGGGTGGGGATCGACTATCTCCCCGGCACTGAACTTCTCCGCAGCTATCTTACCCGCCCCGTAACCCATGCCCCCATGGGTGACGGTGGGTCCGTCCTCGACGACCAGGACCTTCTTTCCCCTTATTGCCTCCGTATCCGTTACGGAGATGGGGGATGCCGCCTCGACTATCATCGCCCGTGGATTGATCTCCCTGACATTGTCCTTGACGTCCTCAACGTCCTTGGGTTTGGCCGTATCTATCTTATTTATAACGACGACATCGGCCATCAGAACGTTGGTCTCTCCAGGATAGTAGTTGATCTCGTCCCCCGGCCTGTGCGGGTCCACGACCGTGATAAGGAGGTCGGGCTTGATGAAGGACATGTCGTTGTTCCCACCATCCCATAGGATGACATCCGCTTCCTTCTCCGCCTCAGCGAGGATTTCCTTGTAATCGACCCCGGCGAAGACCACCGCGCCCCGGTCGATGTGCGGTTCGTACTCCTCCCGCTCCTCTATCGTGCATTCGGCCCTGTCGAGGTCCGCGTAAGAGGCGAACCTCTGGACCTTCTGTGCGTAAAGGTTGCCGTAAGGCATAGGATGGCGTATGGCCACAGCCCTTTTCCCCATATCCCTGAGGAGCTCGATAATATAGCGCGTGGTCTGGGACTTCCCGGCCCCGGTCCTTGATGCACAAACAGCAATAACAGGCTTTTGAGACCTGAGCATCGTGTACTTCGGCCCCAGGAGCATGAAATCAGGACCGCATGCATTTACCTTGGCCGCCTTCCTCATGACGGTCTGGTAAGATAGATCCGAATAGGCAAGTACACAGATGTCCACCTTCTTCTCCTTTATTATATCGTCCAGGTCCTCTTCTGCCTTTATAGGTATCCCGTTCGGATATAGCGGCCCGGAGAGTTCCGGTGGGAACATCTTATCATCTATTCCCGGTATCTGGGTGGCTGTGAAGGCCACCACATCGAAGTCCCTGTTCTCCTTGTAGTACATGTTGAAATTGTGGAAGTCGCGGCCTGCGGCCCCCATTATCACTACCTTTCGTCTTGGCAAACGGATCACCTGTGGTCCAGACAGTGTCACGGACAAGGTCCTGGTCTGGGTTGGGGACCCAACAAGGTGGCCAGATTCATTGCCCGGACCGCCAATCAAAGCGGTCATGGACCATACCGACCATGAAAGTAGGGTATCATATATTTTTCCATGATGACTTATATATTCCTATTTGGGAGGAAATTATAGGTTTGAAGGGTCGGAAGGCCTTTCAACGCACATCGCCCTTGATGAACCCCAGGGCCCGTTTTACATGCTCGTCTGCCTTGGTCTGGGAATTGAAGATATAGCGGACCTTTCCAGCATTGTCCACTACATACGTTACCCTACCGGGGAGCAATCCCAGGGACCTGGGCACCCCGAAAAGCTTCCTGACCTTTTCCCCCTCATCGCTCAATAATATAAAGGGTAGGCCGTGCTTTTTTACGAACCTGATATGAGAATCCACGCTGCTGGAACTTATCCCGACCACCTCGGCCCCCTCTTCTTTCAGGTCCTGGTACATGTTTCTGAAACTGCAGGCCTGGGCAGTGCAACCCGGCGTAAAATCATGCGGATAGAAATATATCACCAGAGGTCCCTTGCCTAGGAGGTCCTTGGACCGGACCATCTGTCCGGATGAGGACATCAGTTCGAACTCGGGTATAAGGTCTCCCACCTTCAACGCTGGCATTCGATCACGATTTGGTCATCCTCCTTTCATTATTCAATCCTTGTCCCGGACATTTCCTGTAAAGATGATAAGTTCAGGGTATGGTATTAATACCCGCAAGAGGAATTACTACCCGGTGAGCTTGTATGTTAGCCCGATGGACGAACATCATATCGACGGCAGCCCTCATCGTTCTGATATCATCCTCATTGATGGTGGGAAGCGCCCGCGAGGGGACCGAGAACGACGAATATGCCCTTGAGATATCCGTGTTGGATTCGAGAACTGGCGGTCCGGTCAAAGCGTTTATGGCCATCTATCAGGGCAATGATGTTATCGCAAAACTGGAAACGAACGAGAACGGCCTAGCCAGAGCCGTCCTACCAGCTGGTAATTATACATATGGAATGGAGGCAAGGGGTTACCAACCTGTTAAGGGCAGATTGATCATCGTCGATAGCGCTGTTGCGTTGACAATATCTATGGAACCTGTTTCCGATGATGCAGAAAAGGGAGTACTGCAGGCGCATCTTGTTGATGCGGTAAAGGGTGGCCCGGTCCTTGGTGTCATGACAATAAACGGTAAGGATGGCACATCCACGGCCATCAAGTCCGGTGAACGTGGCCTGGTCAAGGCAGAGCTTCCAGCGGGCAACTACAGTTACAGCGTAGAGGCCCGGGGTTACGAGCCTGTAAAGGGGAGGTTCGCTTTGAAAGGGACGGTCCTAGAGATCAGGGTATCAATGAAACCCAACTCCGATGAAGTGCCTCAGGAGCCGTATGGTGTCATCTTCGGTGCGGTGATGGGACCCGAAAAGCGGCCTATGGCCGGTGTGATGGTCATTATAATGGGAGCCCCAATTAGGCATACTATGGACCCCGTGCTCATGGACGAAGATTGGAGCCTACCACCGGAACAGGTGGGTGAGCAGTTCATGGAGCGGGTCCAGACCGATAGGGAGGGCAATTTCAAGGTCAGGGTCCCGTTCGGGGGTTATCAGGTCATGGTGGAACTGAAGGGTTTCAACCCATACTTCGATCTCATTGAGGTCTCCAAGGATAATAGGGAGGTCCGTGTCCATATAATGCTGGAGAAGATGTACGAGGAACCACCGTTCCCTGATATGGCCAGGGCAGTAGTTGACCTAAGCTATGCTGACATGGATTCCGACGGGAACCCCGAGAAGGTCCATCTTGTGATCGACCTTGACGGTGATAAGGTCCCCGAGCTGGAGCTGACCATGGTGGATAGGAACAGCGACGGGAACCCCGAGGAGCTCAACGTCCGCTCTTCCCTCCCTCTCGTAATGAGAGAGCGTATAATGGGCCTCCTGATGATGTTCCTTCAGGACCCCTCCGTCCTTCCCTTCCCGGAAGCATCAGAGGACCCTGATGATTGGGATTGGACAGATGGTATGGCCCAGGATGGTTCGGAGAAGGTGGACTGGGATGAAATCCTTGCAAGGCTCATCGGTGACGGAGAGGAGGAAGAAGATGGACGGGACCCTGGGTCGGAGGAAGGCCTTGATGACAACAAAGAATCGACCTCCGGTCCGGTCTCCGAAAGGGAAGGGTCGAACGATAGCGGTCCGAGGTTCCTGATCGCTGGTGGTTCACTTATCGCGTTGTTCCTGTTGATCCTTACGGTCCTAGCCTTAGGTGTGCTCTTACGCACAAAGAAGAATTGAGGGTGATTTGGGACCTAACAGAGGTCGTTACGATATGACAGATGCTGGAAAGAAAGGGAACGGCCTGGTATCCACGGCCGTCAGAGGTTTCGACGAGGAGATAGGCGGGGGTATACCCGACGGTTCGATAGTTCTCCTATCGGGGACCCCGGGCACCTATAAGTCGTCCATGGCATTTTCGATATTGCACCATGCTGCCCACGAGAAGGGTTCGGTAGGGATATTCCTGCTATTGGAGCAGTCCATGAAGAGCCTTCTTGGACAACAGGAGCATATGGGCAGACCCATGGATGCTACGGCCAAGGACCATATCATCGTCTCGGATGTTGGCAGGATACGGGCGGCCATGGACAAGTTCGGTACGAACAAGGATTGGATGACGGCCCTCAAAGCCTATGTGGAGTACCTTGTCAACAAGAGGGAGGCATCGCTCCTGGTCATAGATTCCCTACCTGTCCTTGAGATCCTTTCCCAGGAGAAGAACAGGAGGGAGTTCCTCTTCGACCTGTTCGAATGGATAAGAAGCCTGAACACGACGACCTTCCTCATCTCAGAGAAGAAGAGCCTGGACATGGACTATGGTGAGGAGGAGTTCCTCTCCGACGGGGTGTTCCAGCTAACGCTGAGCCCTGTGGGGGAGGTTGACCTCCAGCGTAGGATACGCTGCATAAAGATGCGTGGTATGCCCCATAATACCTCCATGTTCGCCCTTGACCACAAGGACGGTTCTTTCCGGATAGTCCCGGCGATCTGAACCTGAACTTACAAAGGGTCAGTTTGGGAAAGTATTTAGTATCCATCGACCGGTTGATGGTCCAGGGAGCGAACATGGCACCGAAGCGTGAAAAGTCCGAAGTGGGTGTCAGGGGGGGCAGATTATGCCCCAGGTGCAGAAAGGACCTCTTCCTGGTCGAGAGGGGAGGAGAGCGCCTCGATGTTTGCCATAGCTGCAGCGGGATATGGTTCGATAAGGACGAGCTTGCGGTCGTCCTGGGGAAGGAGAGCACCGTTGAGCTCCTTGTCGGTATCACCAAGGAACTGAAAGGGGAGAACCTGCTCTGTCCCAACTGCAGGGAGACAATGTCCACCAAGGAGGTCTATGATGTCTTCGTTGACATCTGCAGGGAGTGCGGTGGGATCTGGATGGACAAGGGCGAAACGGAGAAGATATGGGCCCGGGACGAGAAGACAAGGCACCCGTTCGGGATAGGTGTTGAGGAGGCTGACCCCGATCGGTTCTGGGACATGTTCAGAAAGAAGTATAGGGAGTTCGAAAGGCTCGACGAGGCGTAACAAAAGGCCATCATTTCCTCTTCCCTTTGATGAAAGGCTTCTCCGGCAGGTCGCCTTTGAAGAGGCATCTGGTGCATTTGTAGGTGTCGTAGGACCTCGATATGGTCCCCGAACCGCACAGAGGACATCTGTATTCGAGAGCGGCCCCATCGTTCTTGAGAAATTCTCGTACCTTCTTCATGTCTATCTTCCAGAGGTTAGCATCCTTCGGGGTCTCCTCCTCTCTCCTGGGCTCTATGATACCTATGTTGTAAAGGTAGATGGTGATGTCCCGCCCCTTCACTAACCTCGTGGAGTATTTGTCGAATATCCTCTGAACGGTCACGCACTTCTCATCGGTGAACTTCTCCGAGAGCATCGAAATGATGGACCGAACGACCTCGTTGCTCTGCTCCTCGCTCTGGACCGACATAATCCTTCACCCGGGCATTCCGATGTGCCCTGGACCGCGGGGGGTATATGGGATATTTCCGATAAAAGCTTATTGAGGCCGTGAGGCACCACTCGGACCAGCACGGGCCTCCAACCAGTCCCTGACAGCATCGCTCACGAGCTTGAGGTCCGGTCGCTCGATCACTATGTGCGCCCTCCTTCTCACCCTTTCATCCTTGGGCCTGAAGGCTATGGCGAGGTCGGACCTCTTGAACATTGATATGTCCACGGACGAATCCCCTACGGTGATTATGGGACCATGGTCACCTACCGTCATGATATTGCGGGTAAGGACACCGCCCTTGTCCCTGAGCGGGACCTCGAGTATCCCTTCGCCTGTAAGGCGTCCGTCAGGTCCGTGCTCAAGTCCGTTGGCATTATGGCCGTCCAAACACCATCTGTCAACTAGCATTCCCGAAAGGAGCTTTAGCCCCCCGCTGAGGATTGATATCCTCGCTCCCAATTCCCTGAGGTCAGTGATGCACTCAATGACACCGCCCATGGGTGTTGCTCTCTCCATCAGGGTCCTGATATCACCAATGGTCATTTCAGGCATGACGGAGAGCCATAGCGCTATGTCCCGGCGCATGAACTCCATGTCATCGATCTCTCCCCTGAGATAGGCCTCATGGGAATGTTCGTTGGTGGTACCGAGCGCGTCATGGACCAGCCCCCAGGATGACCTCTCCTGGACGAGGACGCCGTCCATATCGAACACAACGATGGGCCTTGCTGATAACATGAACGCTCACGGGCTCCCAGGGTCAAAGTCATGCCAGGCGGGCCTGGGTGGACAGCCTTGTCCGCCAGCGGTTTATCCGCGGACCTCCTCCGTCCCGGCTCCCAACGAGCGCAGGGAATCTACGGTTAGGCTGCTCCCTTCCGGGCCTGACCCGGTCCCCGTAGTCAGGATGTCGAAGCGTCCCTACGGACGCTCCAGTACACCGCTTCCAGCCCCGAGGGACGTTACATCATCGTCGTTCCTTGGACCTCTGGTGTACCGGTCTTGCCGCCCCAAGCCGTCGTCCCGCTGTAGACCGTGCTGCGGCATGCCCGAGGGCACGAGGGAGGGCCTGACTCCCCGACCAAGCCTGGCGCCTCGGCATTGATGACACCTGTATATAGCTTTTGGTCGTGCCTTAGCAGTAATTGATAGAATGCATTATTTTCAATATCCATGGATATTTCAGATAAAGTTTTATACCTTATCTATGCTCCATCAGGAGGAGGGTCCTAAGATGTCTTCCGCAGGTCCAGGAGATGGGGCGATAGATCCCGACAGGATCACTATAGGCGAGTTCAACGTGATGGACGAGTTCCTGACCGTGGATAAACAGATATCCTGCCAGGAGCTAGCGAAAAGGCTACTGGAGATGCCAAGGGGCGCGGTCTTCCTATTGAACGAACAGAAGGTGCCCGTGGGCGCCGTTACCGCCAGGGAACTGCTGCTTGCGACGGTAAGGGGGTCCAACCTCCTCAGCATGACCGGGGAGGAGATCATGAACACCAAGATAATGGAGGTCAGCCTGGACGACAAGCTCTCTGAGGTGTTCCCGAAGATAACGAACTTCACCCCCTATGCGGTCATAGTCAAGGATAGGACCGGCAATTTCGTCGGTTATTTCTCACCCAAGGATTATCACGAGGCGCTCCAAAAGGCCGGCGTCCTTTGATTTTGACCGAACCTAACGAACCCCTTCTCATAGTAGGAGGAGAAGGACAAGGTTCCCAACGACCATCTGTACAATGAAGGCGAGCGCTAGTGAGAGGATGAAGGGCACCTTGGGAGTGACCCGTACCCTTCCCGTCCCGGACCTCTTGAGCCTTAGGATTAGTCCCTCCTCTGGGTCCTCCTTGGAGCTCTTGCCGTTCTCCTCAACCATTACCCAGATCTGGCTTCCCTTCAACCTCTCCACATCCATCATATACGATGTGAACATGGCAGGGAAGGCGATATCGCCCTTCAGGATGTTCCTCACTGGCATGTAAATGAGCAGGACGGCCCCGGTCATCACTGCTGCGTTGAGGAGCGTTGAGAGGTGGGGGTTGAGGACGAGGCCGATAGCTGGCATCTCCTCTACCGCCTCATAGAAGGGGCCAATATTGATGATGAGGCCCTCCAACTGCCAGGGAAAAACGGCCGCAAGCACTATGAGGCATTTTGCATCCGCCCCACCGTGAAGGAGCCTTGCCCCGGCTATAGGGACCGTATAGAGCAGGTAATAGACCAACATGAATGCGAGCGAAAGCCCTACCTTGCCAACGAGGGCCCGGTCCCCCATTATGTAGGCTGTTACGAACCCCACGATGGAAAATAGATAGAACGCTGCAAAGGCGATATCTATGGACCTGCCCCTGGCCATCTCTCTCGGTTCGGGGTACCCGTATATCACGAACATCACCCCGGCCGCTAGCGCGGGCAGCGACAGGAAAGAGAACGGTCCCCTCCAACCACCGAGCTCGCCCATCTCGAAGAAGACCAACGGTGCACAGGCAATGCCAAGGATGACCCACATCCTGTCGGGCACCCTCCTTGTCCTCAGGTCCGATATCGCGCTCACTAAGAGCACTGTTGATGCGATCGCGATCTTTATCAGGTCGACGATCTGGACCGTTTCCATAAGAACCTCCTCATTTCACTGACAAGAGCTCTTTGGCCCTCGACCTTATGATCCTCGCCTGGGTCGGGTTCATGTTAGGCAGGGTCAGGAGCATTTTAAGGTCGGCCTCGGCTATCAGCTCAGGTGTTAAGAGCCCAATATTGTTGAGCTGTTGTGCTCTCTCGAACGATATCCCCATGACATCCGCAAGGGAATGGAGTTCCGCTTCACCGGGGTCCTTTTTGCTCGGTTCCGTAACCTCTGAACGGAGGTCGCGCTGTTTCATCATCCTTAGGAGGTCCTTCCTGGCCGTCGAGGCGTCCATCTCCCAAGCGGCGGATTTACCGTCAATGGTGATATGTATCCCCTCCTTTTCCTCCTTTTGGGAAGGGACCTCCGCCTCGACGGTCTTGGCTGGCCCATCGTTCCCTTTCAGGAGCCTGACGGCCGTCCCTACGAGCAGCATCTCAGGGTTCCCCTGAGGGTCCCTTGAGAGCCTTGCCTCTATCTTTATGACAGCGTCAGCGCCCATATCGAGCGCAGAGCTTACAAGGGTCCTCTCCGCCTCCCTGAAAAGTGCCTCGAAGTGGTCCGGGGTTTCTGCCCAGGGCCATGGCTCTCCGCCCATTGGAACGCTCCTCTTTCCCTTCTTGGTCGAGGTGACGGCCGCGTAACCGAAGGCGAGCCCGAGGCTCTCCTTGATCTCAGCCTCCTTCACATGGTCGAGATTGGTGACAATCATGGAGGTCCGCATCCTTCTATCGTTCTTCTCCCTGCTCTTCTATATCCTTGAACTCGGCATCCATAACAGGTCCCTTATCATCGCTTTGGACCTCCGCCCTCACGCTCTCTTTCCTCTTCCGCCCAAGGCCCAGCACCCTGGCTATGACCGATAGGACGACCATCAGCAGAAAAAGTAGGAAGCAGCAACCGCAGACCAAGCCTGTGATAAGGAGGGTGAGGGCCATACCGTATCTGCTCCGTCAAGGCATCCGACGATTGTCAGGACCGTAGATATAGCTATCTGTACCTTGGTCATGCGGTGAAAGACAACCCTTTCCTTCTTATGAGCGGGGTTCAGGCCTTTTCCTTCCTAGGTATGAGAAAGCTCCTCAGCTTCCTGGAGACGGGGTCATCGTACCCCTTCTTGCTGCGGTAGAAGAGGAACACCGCAGCCCCAATGAGCGAGACCATGACAAGGAAGACCGTGATATCTAGGAACAGTCCGGTCCCCATGCTGCGGGGATGGTCGGAAGAGCCGAACGGGGCGTGACCCGATACTACCGTACCCTTGTTCAGATAAGCTGGTTCTTCCCAGGCGTTCTTGGGGGAGAAGACCTTGATATCCGGGTCACCGTAGTAAACAAGGTTCTCGAAGATGTCCCACCACCAGCCGTCTATCAGGTATTCGATCCCAACATGCGATATCCCCCTCTCATAGGCGTCCCCTATGGTCCTGTCGTAATAGATGTCCCTCATGAACATGTTCATGGCGAAGGCCGAATACCATGAGGTCAACCAGGGGTCTATGACCTGGAAAACGCACCCCTTCCTCACCATCATCAGGTGGAGGTATGTGTTGGCGATGAGGCAGCTGCCCGCTGAGAATCCCATGGAATGCAGGTTTCCGAAGGCGTCGTCCATCGCGATGCCGTTCTCGCTGTACTCCGTCTGCCCCTGCTGGGCTATGGCGATTATTATACCATCATGTCTCTCCGGCACGATATCCGCTGGTGTGATCGGCCCACCTCCGGGCGTCACGTCGAGACCGATGTGCTTTGACATCGTAACGACATCGGGATTGTCCGTTGCTCCCCTGAGCCTCATGGTCGAGGTCCCCATCGGGACCCCTGCCTCCTCATAGCCCCTCCATGGGTTCTCCTCCACGGCCCCCCTCTCGTCCCACCACCCTACAGCGCCGTTCTGGGTATGGCCACCATGCATGACCTCCAGCCACATTATCGCACCCCTGTTCAGGTTCTCTGTCGTCTTCTCGAAGGTCGTTGTATATGCCGACCCATAACCGGAAGCATCGAGGTAATGGGGTATGACCTCGGAGCAGTCCAGGTCGGGATATCTTCCCTCAGGGTCGATTCCGTCCGGGTCGCTCCCGTCGTTGCTCATGTCAAAGTAGGGGGTTATCCCGGTCCTCGTTGTGTAAGCGCACCCCCAATATTCCGAGGCCTGTTGATTGAACTTGTACTGGTATGAGACCCATGTCATGGCAACAGGGAAGTCCACCTTCTCCTCCCGCTCTGGTGTGGTGACCCGGAGCGCCCCGGCGGTCCTTGTGGACTCGGAGCCCTGTATCCTCATACCGCCAGAGCTGTCGAGCTCCGGGTCCACGGCAGGGTTGGCGTAGATGAGCTTGGGGTAGAGGGCCGACCTGGAGACCCAGGCCGCTGTGTCCACAGGGGTCCCCATGATCCTCCCTGAGTCAGCACCCCCTACAAGGGCCCTGTCCCAAGAGGTACCTATGTCGAACTGGTCCGCAACGGTGATTATCGACTCTTTGCATTTTCCGTTCTCATCAATAGGCGACTTCCTGTCGAAGCCATATCTGTCAAGTACGGAATAGACGCTCTTTGCCGTAAGTGCCATGCATGCGACCGAGGGTGGCGCCCTCGAATGGGAATAGGCATAGTCCCAGAACTTGTTGTGCCACGCCTGGGCAGTTGAAAGCTCGGGGTGAACGTCGGTAACGAACACTGGGGCGCCGTGAACAGCGGCGGCAAGCGCGGCCGGTCCCAGGAACAAGGCCCCCGTGACCTCTGGCCTTGGGATAAGGGCGTCCGCATTGGACCAGAGCACCTGCCAGGAGGTCCAGGGGTTTATGGTCGTAAAGACTATGTCCAAAGGCCGGTCCCCCTCAGGCATGGTCAGCTCTTTAACGGTCCCGTAAACATCCTCATAGCTGTCAAGGGTCGTGACCTTGAGCGAACCACCGAAGAGGCCTTGAACGAAACCCCTGAGCTTGTCTATGTCAGAGTAAAGGCCTTTGGTCCCCATTCCAGCAGGGTCTACAACATAGAGCTTCCTGACACCCAGCGTATTGATGGCCTTCCCCACGCTATCGGGGAGGGAGTCCCTCTTTGCAAAAAGGAGAGGGGCGTTCAAGGCCGTTGCTATCACTGCCCCATTGGTCGCCCCGGCCCATGAGGCTCCCTCCGTTCCGTCCTTCCTCTGCTTGAACTCGTACGTGACCTTGAAATCGGTCGCCTTGGATGCCGTGCCAAGGTTGACGACCGACACCTGGTAATCTCCCTGGCCAAGCTCGGGCACCTCTATCACCTGGGAGCTCCCGGTCGTTTCCCCGATCGAGACAGCTATCTCGGCCCCCTCCGGCCCCCTTAGGATGAGCCCCAGGGTCTGGCTCGCATCGCTCCATTCGAGCTTGAACGTGGCATCCCTGCAGTAGAACGGGGTCGATATCCTCTTCTGGACATCTATCCCGGGATAGAGGGTGTAATCGATAGTGTACTTGACCGTGGAGGGAAGGATGGCATCGGGAGAAAGCCCTTCCCTAAGCCTGGAATCCCGGATGGATGACACCCTATCCTTGACATATTGCTCCCTCTCGGAAGGAGTGAACTCAGAGGCTGGAGGAACACCGCCCCAACCCTCCGGGTCCTGCATGTGTGAGATAGAGTTCTGCGTTGGCATGTAGGTGACGGCGAACTGCCATTCTCCCGAATGGTAGATGTAGGAGCCTATCTCCTCGGAAGCGCCCTCAAGGACGTTCCATTTCTCGCTAGCTCCGACCATTCCTAGCTGCATATCGTAGAGCTGTAGGTCCGGGTCCTTCCCCCTATCCGTGAGCTCCGAGAGCGGGTTCCAGTCCTGTCCCCAGGTCATCTGCGAGGTCACGTACTTGAAATCTGGCTCGACATTGAACGGATGTGTGTTAGGGTTGATGGGCGATGGGTCCTTCTCCCCGGATATGGTCCCGGTGGATGGAGAGGAGCCAGGGGTAGTGCCCGTCAGTTCCCCTTTTATCGGGATATCTATCTGTTTTGGCCTGTCAACGATCACGGCAACGACGGCAGTATCGGAATATTCCCAGTTCTCAAGGGCCACCTTGCCCGATAGCGAGTATGGGTCCTTCGAATCGATATGGGTGACACGAGAAGTGGTCCATTGGCCACCGACCTCGGCCGGTGTGTTCCCGTCGAAACCGACCAGTTCGACCTTGTCGATCTCAGATCCTGCCAGTACCTGCATGTCCTCCATGAAGTATGAGACCGCTGGATATGTGTTCTGCACCCTCTCGACGTCGGATGTGTCCCTGGGAGGCTCGTAGAAGAGGAGCGGGTTCATGAGGACATTTCCGCTCCCCGGGTCGCGGAAGACGGAGGCGGGGACCTCCGCAAGGAAGGCAAGGTCGTCAGTGGACCCCTCCCGATCATGATCGATGAGCGTGACCTTGTCTATGGGCACCATTTCCCCGTACGATACCGATTCGTAACCCGTAGGCAGCTTCGCTGCGCCTTCCGATAGGGGGACCTGCACTAAGAGCAGGCTTGACAGAAGGAGCAGAGCGGCCAGGGCTTTCAGGCTTTGCAGCCTATGGATCATTCTGTGCATCCTATCACCCGAGCGTCGGACCTTGGAACATCTGTCGGCCAGGACCGAATACCGGATATGCGATTGAGGTGGATAAAAACGTTGTCATAGGTCCTTTGACCGTTGGTCCTTAGCAGGCATCCTGACAATGACCCTAGCAGCACCTTTCTTCTTCGTGTCCCCTTTTTCGGTCGAAAGACGTATCAATCCAAGGGCCAGCATGGTCTCAAGAAGCCCCCCGACCACCTTATCTACGGGTTCCACCCGCTCGTGGAAGGCCTCCTGCTCGGCAATGTAGATCTCCAGCAGTGAGTGTTCCCCGTCGGACATCAGCCAGAGCATGGTACCGACCCTATCGAGCGGTCGTTTGATATCATCGGGTCCTCCCAGGAACCTCTTGAGGAAGCGTTCGAACCTGTTGAGGTTCTTGGGGTATTGAAGTACAACAAGGTCCTCCCTTTTGGACCAGCGGACATCTGACCGGACCGGATAGATACCGGCGGGATCGGGTCCCTTTCTTACGGGTGTTGTGAGGACCTTCTTTCCCATTTTTATAGCTCCTTCATAGCCACACTGTCAATATCAGGGAGAGGACCGATAAAGAACCCGCAAGAGCGAACACGAGCGTCCACTTCCTGCTCCTCCAAGCGTACTTGGCAATGTTCGCCATCACAGCGGAGATGATGGCGACCAGTATAAGACCGATATAGATAATGGGAGGGATGTTCACCCCCCCTCATCCGGAGGAGGGGTTAAATTGGTTTCCATACACATACCATTTGGTCTTGGGTAAATATCGGGAAAAGGTTAAATAAACCAAGGTGATTACCATTTACAAAGATAACAACCGCAAGTTGTAAACAAGGTGATGAAAAGATGGGTGACAAGGGTCAGGAGGCGCAGGTAAGGGAACCGGTCACCCAGATATTGGAATCTCAGGACGGAGCGAAGGTGATCGTTGAACTACCTGGTGTCCCTCAGGATGCTATCAGAATGGCCCTCTCCGGGGACGTCGTGAAGATAGAGGCCCAGGGTATGAGGGGCAAGTTCAGTACGATCCAGGTCGTCCCTTTCGAACCTGACCCCGAGGGCGTTGCCATCTCCTTCTCCCAGGGTGTACTGGAGATATCTTTGAAGAAGAAGCCCCTCCCTCCACCTTCGGGACCGGAAGCGGACCGATCGTCCGGAAGGAGCGATGAGGTCACCTTCTCACTGGAGCCTCAATCCAAAGAGGCCGAGAAGGTAAGAAAGGAACTGGAGAGGGCCCTGGATGAGAAGAACGCTCTCGAATCCAGGCTCAAGCTCCTTTTATTGGACTACCAGAACCTCAAGCGAAGGGCAGATACCGAGAAGGAATCCATTGCCGATAGGAAGGTGGAGGAAACTGCAAAGGGCCTAGTAGAGGTCCTTGATGTCTTCCAACTGGGAAGGAACTCCCTTGCGACACTGAATATGGATGGGCCGCAGATGGAGCAGGTCCTCAAAGGTCTTGAGATGATGGAGGGCGGGATACTCACACTATTCCAGCGGGTGGGGGTCAACTCCGTCGAAACGAAGGGTGGTCAGTTCGATCCCAATATCCATGAGAGCATAGGGTTCGTAGAGAAGGAGGACCTAGCCGACGGAGCGATAGTCACGGAGGTCCGTAAAGGCTTCATCTACAAGGGCAGGACCGTTCGGCCAGCCCATGTGATAGTCAACAAGAAGGAAGGACATATAGGAAAGAAGAGGAAACATTGACGATAAAGAAGAGGTGACAACTATGGGAAAGGTAATAGGTATAGATCTCGGGACCACGAATTCCGTGGTCGCTGTGATGGAAGGTGGACAGCCAGTAGTGATCCCCAACAGGGAGGGCTATAGACTAACGCCCTCCATCGTTGGCATAACCAAGAAGGGAGAGAAACTGGTGGGGGAGCTTGCAAAGAGGCAGGCCGTGGCCAACTCGGAGAGCACGGTCTCTTCGATCAAGAGGAAGATGGGCCAGAAGGTCAAGGTGAAGATGGGCGAAAAGAAGCTGACCCCCCAGGAGATATCGGCCATGGTCCTTCAAAAGCTCAAAGAGGATGCCGAGGCCTATCTGGGCGAAAAGGTCACTGAGGCGGTAATAACCGTCCCTGCCTACTTCGATGACGCCCAGAGGCAGGCGACCAAGGATGCCGGCAAGATAGCGGGCCTTGATGTCAAGAGGATTATCAATGAGCCGACTGCTGCGGCCTTGGCATATGGGCTCGACCGTGAGGAGGACCAGACCATCCTGGTCTATGACCTTGGTGGGGGCACCTTCGATGTTTCCATACTGCAGATAGGCGGGGGTGTCTTCCAGGTGAAATCCACCTCAGGCAATACCCAGCTCGGAGGGGATGACTTCGACAGGAGGGTCATGCAGTACCTGGCCGATGATTTCAAGAAGGAGCACGGGGTGGACCTTTTGAAGGACAGCCAGTCCGTCCAGAGGTTAAAGGACGCATCCGAAAAGGCCAAGATCGAGCTCTCCGGAACGCCCTCTACTCAGATATCGATACCGTTCGTCGCACAAGGCAAGGATGGGCCACTGCATATTGAGACCGAGCTCACAAGGTCCAAATTAGAATCATTGGTCCAGGACCTCGTTGAGAGGACCGGAGGGCCAGTGGAGCAGGCTTTGAAGGATGCCAAGCTCAAGCCCGAGAACATCAACAAGGTGCTGCTAGTGGGTGGTGCCACCAGGATGCCGCTCGTGCAGAAGAAGGTCAAGGACCTGCTCAAGAAGGAGCCGTCAAAGAGCATAAACCCTGACGAGTGTGTCGCAATAGGGGCCGCCATCCAGGCAGGTCTTCTGTCCGGCGAGGTGACCAAGGACATGGTCCTCCTCGATGTGACCCCCCTCTCTTTAGGTATCGAGACCCTGGGCGGCGTCATGACCAAGATCATAAACAGGAACACGACCATCCCAACGAAGAAATCTAAGGTATTCTCGACCGCATCGGACAATCAGCCACAGGTTGAGATCAATGTCCTGCAGGGCGAGAGGGCCATGGCCTCCGATAACAAGACCCTGGGGATATTCACCCTCACCGGCATCCCCCCAGCACCGAGAGGTATACCTCAGATAGAGGTGACCTTCGAGATAGATGCGAACGGTATAGTCCATGTGACGGCAAAGGACCTTGCGACCGGGAACAGTCAGGACATAGTGGTGACCGGGTCCACCGCCCTCTCGGACAACGATATCGAGAGGATGACAGGCGAGGCAGATAAGTACGCCGAGGACGACAAAAAGAAGCTTGAGGCCGCCGAGATAAAGAACGGAGCGACGGCCCTGATTTTCACAACGGAAAGGGCGATCAAGGACCACAAGGACAAGCTCGACAAGACCGAGGTCGAGAAGGTCCAGGGTCTGATCAAGGAGCTCAACGAGGCGTTAAAGGGGGAGGACCTGGATGTGATCAAGGAGAGGACCGAGAAGCTCTCCGAGGCATCCCAGACCCTCTTTGCGGAGATGTACAGGAAGCTCTCCAAACAGCAGGGGCCACCTCCGGGAGAGGAAGGTAGGGAAGACCAAGCACCACCTCCGCCACCTCCCTCCCAGAAAATGGGTGATGACGAGTACGTCGATGTAGATGCGAAGGACCTTAAGTGAGGTTCCCATCAGGGGTCGGTCCAAGGGGGAAGGACAGGCGGTCGGATGAAGAAGGACTATTACGAGGTCCTGGGCCTCGGTAAGGACGCGTCCAAGGAGGACATTGAGAAGGCCTATCGGAAGCTCGCCCTCAAGTACCATCCCGATAGGAACCCCGATGACCCCTCCTCTGCTTCCAAGTTCACCGAAGTGACCGCCGCCTATGAGGTCCTTTCCGACCAGCAAAAGAGGGAGCAGTACGATCAGTTCGGCTTCTCGCCCGAGAACACCGAAGGAGGGATGCCCCAATACCAGTACCAGAACGTGGACATGGACGAGGCATTAAGGATGTTCATGAGGTCCTTCGGAGGCGGGTTCGGGTCCATATTCGGCGATGGAGGTCCTTTCGAGGATGGCACCTCCTATAGGCGCGGTCCCGCTAAGGGCGAGGATAGGGTCGCATCCTTAAGGATCACTCTCGAAGAGGCGGCCTCTGGCGTTGACAAGGATGTTGAGATAACGCATCTCGTCCACTGCCCCGAGTGCTCCGGTTCGGGTTCGAAAGAGGGGAAAGAACCCTTGGATTGTCCCGATTGCAGGGGGACCGGTACTTTGAGAGTGGCCAAGAACCTTGGGCCGGTGCAGTACGTGACCACCAAACCCTGCTCAAGATGCCGGGGCGAGGGTAAGATAGTGTCCGACCCCTGCCCGAAATGTCGCGGTAAGGGAAAGGTCAGGACCACGTCGAAGAAGAGGATCAGCATCCCCCGCGGAATAGACAATGGTAACGGTGTCAGGGTCGTGGGGATGGGTGATGCTGGAGGCAAGGGTGGACCGCCAGGCGACCTCTATGTCAAGATAGAGCTCGAGCCCCACAGGTCCTTCGTGAGGGACGGAGACAACATTCTGATGGAGATATCCATAAGCTACCCACAGGCCGTCCTCGGGAACAAGGTCATCGTCCCGACCATTCACGGACCTGTTGAGATGAAGGTCCCACCAGGCACTCAGCCCAACACTATGATGAGATTGAAGGGCAAAGGTATGCCCAACATGAGATATCCCAAGCATCTTGGGGACCAGATAGTCAAGGTTAAGGTCAATGTCCCATCGAACCCTTCTCACGATGAGAAGAAGCTTCTAAAAAAGCTCCTTGAGGTCCAGGGAGAGAAGAAGGACTTCACCTGATGGGAGCGTATTCTAACAGGAGCCCATCTCCCAGCTTCTTGGAGCTTAAAAGGACGAGCTGAGCGGTCTCCTCAATGGATGATAGACCGTTGAAGAAGGATGGGCCGCTACCGCCGACCAGCATCGGTCCGATATAGACCGTGATGCGGTCGAACAAATGGGATGATATGAAAGCCCCTATCACACTGGGCCCCCCCTCTACAAGGACCCTATCTATGCTCCTATCAAGGAGGGACCTTGAAAGTCCTTGGAGGTCGAGCCTCCCATCGACCTCATCAAGTTCAATGACCTCAACGTCGAGCTCAATGTCGGAGCTGGCTCCCTGCAACCGCTTCCTCACGGCCTCCCCGAATCCCTTTCCGACAATGATGAGGGACCTTCCGGTCGTCCGAAGGAAGGAAGCATTGGAAGGGGTCCTGCCATGGGTATCAAGTACGATCTTTGTCAGTGGTCGGGGGGAGGGGACATGCTCTCCCTTGACAGTGAGCTTTGGGTCGTCCATGAGGACTGTGTTCACACCGACCAGGATCGCACCGAGCTCCTGGCGGAGGAGGTGGACCCTCTTCATGTCCTCCGGGGAGGAGATGCGGAGCCTGGAGCCGTCGGGGTTCGCCATCCTGCCGTCCGTGGTCATGGCGAAATTGATGTGATAGAAAGGCCGGTCCATCTTGTTACCAATTACCCTTGATATAGATTAGCCTTTAGGAAGATGAAGGGGGGGTTCGACACAATTAAATCCCTTAAGATGGCTTAAGAGCCCTCATCCCGGCTCCCAGGGGCAATTCATATGGACGACATAGAGATCCACGAGTACAAACGCGTTGACCTCAAGGACGCTCTGATAATCGATGGTTTTCCCAGCGTCGGACTGGTCAGCACCATAACCGCAAGCTACCTGGTCGCCACCCTGGACATGGAGCTCATAGGGGTCATGGACTCCGTTTACTTCCCAACGGTCTCCGTCGTCCGGGACGGAGAGCCCAACCATCCTGTAAGGTTCTATGTCGGCGATATAGAAGGTCCCTCCGGGGAATACACGCGGCTTGTGGTGTTCCTCTCCGAGTTCCAACCCCCTTCCAATCTCATCAAGTTGATATGCAAGAAGGTCCTGGACTGGGCCCAGGAGGTAAAATGCGCGACCATCATCTCACCCGAAGGGCTCGTCATAGAGAACGAGGGTCAGGTCATGACCATCCCTAGTGATGAAGATGTTAATGTGATCGAACCTGCTCAGGAGGGACCGGGAGCTGTTGATGAGGAAGCTCCTTTGCCCAACGGTGAAAAGGCGGTCTTCGGAGTGGCATCCACCCCCTCGGGAAGGGAGAAGATATCTAAGGCCGGGATCCCGGCCTTCTCCGAAGGACTGATCTCTGGCATCCCTGGCGTCCTCATGAACGAGGGGAAGAAACGCAACTTCGAGGTCATCTGCCTTCTTGCTGAGTCCAGGGAGAACATCCCTGATGCAAGGGCGGCGGCGGTGATAATCGAGAAGTTGAAGTCCCTGATCCCACATCTTGAGGTTGACCTCACCCCACTCTATGCCGAGGCCGCCCTTTTAGAAGCTAAGATGAGGGGCTACCAGAAGATCACAAAACCGGGCGGGAAGAGATCGATCCCCGCACCCTCTATGTACGGTTGAACGGACCTATATTTATCAAGCTGTCCTCTGAACGGGCGGGACCGCTGCAGGGAGGGCGGGTGTTGGAGCCCTTTTCTTCGGGGGCCTCCCCCTCTTTCCACCGGAGGCCGAAACGACTATGGCCTCCACGACCCCTGCCTTTGTCCTCTCGGAATAGAGCTCTTTCAGCTCTCTGGAGAGCCTTTCGAGGAAATCACCATGTGCATAGAGCTGTGTGGTGAGGGCTTTCGCGGTCCCTTTGGCGTTCGCCCTGTAAAAACCCAGGACCATTTGGTGGAAGAAGAGCTCGCTCGCCCTCTGGTAATCGAGCCTGTCAAGGCTCGCACCGCTCGAGATATAGGCCTCCCCAAGGGAGCGGCACAGCGACCTTATTGATGCCGGGTCCATGTAGCTTGCATCCATCTCGAGCGTGATCCCTTCGAAGGTCGTGTTCATCCTGGGGACCGCTTTGATCTCCACAATCATCTCGAAAAAGTCGAACAGGACCCGTGGGACCCGGTCCTTCATGGTCGCGGGGTCCCATCCTGAAGAACGGCCCATGGTCTCCGAACCAGAGGAGAGCAACATCTCCGTGAAGGACCCGAACGAGTCCCGCCGGAATATCAATTTACGGTCTATATGATGTACAATAAGGGCGCCTAACATAGTCCTTACACCATCGGTCAAGAACGGATTCAAGAGCTTGGATATGGGCATCTCTGAGAGATAGGCGCAAAGCCCCAATACCTGTCTGGACGGCTCCTGAAGGCGGAGGGCCATGATATTGTTCATTTTTTCCACCAGGTCAGTAGAAATTAATTTATATTTCCTATATTAAGTATGATGTATAAATATTTTTATTATTACATTTGTTTAACATGATTATTAAAAATTTAATTATTTATATGCCACTATTTTATAAAATCGCTAGAAAAGTGACGGCGAAGACTTATATAAGGAATTTCATCTCACACCTTAGAGGTATCAACATGTCGGCCGATTGGAAGAAGTACCTGATGCTATCGATAACCATTATGCTCATCGCGAGCGGTCTTGCGGTGTTCATATACAATCTACCCTTCGCTGAATCGGCGGGGGCCTATGATGTCAGCCTCACGGTGGACAATGCGAGCAAAGAGGTCTCAGTTGGGCAGTCAGTGTCCTATCTGTTGACGATCAAGAACGAAGGGAACAACGGGGACAGGTACAACATAGCCAGTTCCGTCTCCCAGAAACCCACGGCCTCCTGGCAGGTGACCTTGAGCCAGACGACGACCGGTAATATCGGAAGCGGCTCGTCCACGACCTTCACTGTGCAGGTAAGGGCCCCATCTAACGCAACCATAGAGAGCTACTGCTACGTTACGGTCACGGTGACCTCGCAGACGGATGCGAAGAACTCCACGGCGTCCCTGCTCCTCACGACCAATGTGAAGAGGTCCTATGGTGTGTCCATGACATCCCCGGGGATCAGGTACCTAAATCCCGGTGGTTCAACGACCTACACGTTCAATGTGAAGAACGAGGGGAACGACCAGGACGGATACAACCTCCAGGCGATCACCATCCCGACCGGATGGGTCGCTAGCATCGATTTCAACTCAGGGAAGTTCGCCCCGACCACCACCAAGCAGGCGAAATTGACGGTCCAGAGCCCTTCCAACGCAAAGGCCCTCACTTATCAGTTCCAGGTGAAGGCCTCATCCATAACCGACAATCTGACCTCGGCCACCATGACCATAAGCGCGGTCGTGAACCAGACCTACGGTTGCCTAGTATCCTCTGATGGTGTCAAGACGGTCGATATTACGACCCAGAGCGTAGTGGCCTTCAACGTGAGGGTCACGAACATGGGGAATGGGGAGGACAGGTACAACCTCGAGCTCTATGTCCCACCAGCCTCCTCCTCCAAGGGGTGGAGCGGCGGTCTGAGCGCTTCACAGACCAGCAAGCTCCAGCCCGATGTATCACAGAACGTCACTCTTTCAATTTTCACTCCGTCCAAGTCCACCAACCCGGCAAAGGGCTCTGTGGCAGATTTCTACGTGAACTCGACCTCCGTTGGCGACCCAACATTGAAGAGGCAGGTTAAGGTATCATGCTCGGTCCTGGCCTATTATGATGTGAGCATAGCCAATACCGGTGCTTCGACAAAGACAGTGGACCCGGACTCCACGACGACATTCACCTTCACGGTGACCAACAAGGGTAACGACCAGGACACCTTCGACCTTGATGTCAGTTTCCCGGAGGGGTTCAGGGATTCGTTCTTAGAACCTTCCACCATTACGCTCGCTGCCCAGGCGACAGGAACGGTGACCGTAACCATCGATCCGGATGCGGACCTGGTCAAGGCCCAATCCTACGGTTTCAGGATCAACGTCAACTCGACGACCCACAATGCGAAAGCTTATTCCGACTTCTCTGCATCGATATCGAAGAAATACGGTGCCTATCTCGATGCTCCGAACGGTGCCATAGTGACCAATGGTCAACCCGGCAGCACGTATAAGGTCCAGGTAAGATTGCAGAACAAGGGGAACGGAAGGGATGCCTTCGACCTTACCGTCAAGGGAGAGACCGGCACTATCGAATCCACCTGGCGCCCGCTCGTGTCGTCTTCGAGCACCCCTCTCCTTTCGTCCGAGGGTTGGTTCTATTTCAATGTCACGGTCGTGGCCCCCACTACTGCGAACGAGGGGACCTACAGGTTCCTGGTCAATGCCACCTCACAGAACAATCTTTCGACCAAGAAGACGCTGTTCCTTTCGGTCCAGATCCCCCAGCTCTACTCCGTTGACATCAGCGCAAACAAACAGAGCGTCAAGGCAAAGTTCTCCAATGCCTCCGGGCCTGTGGAGAAGGCCACGTTCAACCTCGATGTCTACAATAGAGGTTCAGGTACGGACCCGTCCATAACTCTGTACGTCAAATCCGTCCCCTCTGCGTTCACCGGGCTTTATTCCATATATTTCACCGAGAACGACAAGAGCAAGATATCGATAAACGCCGGGCAGTCCAAGCCTGCCAAGCTCGATATGGACATGCCAAAGATCGGCTCCGGTGTGGCTGCTGGGACCTATTCGATAGTCGTTGAGGTAGTGAGCGACAACGGTACGATCACCAAGACCAGCGACGACAAGAGGACGGAGATCACATTGAGCCTCATCCTGGAACCTGTCCACAGGGTCCAGATCCTCGCAGGGATAAACAGCAGCCAGGTGAACATAGGGAGCGAGATTCAGTTCAGGGTGATCATCCAGAACAGGGGGACGACCTCGGATTACTATCAGATATCCCTCAACCATCCCAACTACGGGACGAAGGTGAAATGGTCCATCCCGGACACCAATCTCACGACGAAGATACTGGCCCCCCTCGAGCAGGAGTCCATCTACCTGACGGCCTCGGTCGCAACCGGGGCAGACCCCAACTGGGGTTCGGTGTGGGTCAAGGTCACTGCTACTCATTCGAGCGATATGACGGTCAAGGACGAGAAGTACTTCACGGCCATATTCGCGGATGCTTTCAGCGGCGACCTCTCCACAACAAGCAACTTCAGGCAGACCGAACCGGGAAAGAGGGCATGGTACAATATTACCCTTGAGAACTGGGGGACTCGGACCTCGGATACTTTCCGTATAGAGATAGAGGACGAGTTCGAATTCGATAACATAGCCATATCCCCCTCCACCATCACCCTCTCCCCGAACCAGAGGGTCAGGGTGTCCATTAACATCTCCATACCCTCGATAAATGACAAGATAATCCCCACTGGGACGTATGATATGGTGTTCAGGGCGGTCTCGGAAGGTCCCACCACTCAGAAGAACGACGATGTCGTGGTGGACAACATAACCCTGAAGTTGAAGGTCATGCCAGTTTACAAGGTCGAGTTCCTCATACCTCAGGGTTCGTCCACGGTGGATGTAGGAACGACCCTCAAGGGGGTAAAACTGAACGTGACGAACAAGGGGAACGAGGTCTCATCGGTAACAATGACCATAGACCCTACGACCCAGTCCAAGTACAACAGCTGGGTGACCATCACCCCAGGTACCATATCCAACCTGAAACCCAACGCTGCGACAGATGCCCTCGTCGATATCAAGGTCCCATCCACAGCCGCTGCGGAGAAGGTCACCATAACATTCAGAGCGACTGTGTCCGGGAAATCGGTCTATTCGACAGCGACCTTCGATGTCATAGTCGACGAGAACTACAAGGTGGACCTCCTGGTCTCGGACTCAATAACCGTCAAGGACGCGGACCCCAAGGATACCGTTTCCTACACCGTCAAGCTGGTGAACGAGGGTAACACGGTGGACGGTTTCACAATAGAGCTCTCATCCTCCAGGTCGACCTGGGCCAGCTTCGGTTTCAAGACCGGGAACACGAACACGTCGGATACCTTCAGGGACAATATCGCAGTGAAGGTTGAGACCAACATCTGGTTGAAGATAATCGTCCCCGAGAACGCTCCCGCAGGCGAGGTCACATTCACCATCACCGCCAAATCCAAGGGCGACGAGGTAAAGACCGATTCGATATCTCTCCGGGTGAACGTGAAGGCAAGAAGGGCTGTTGAGCTCTCGATATCCGAGGAGTCCAAGGACCTTGTCCCGGATGTGGATGCGGAGTACACAGAGGTCACATACGACGTGCAGGTCATAAACAAGGGCGAGGCATCGGACTCGTTCAAGCTGGAGGTCGTATCCACCACCTCCTACCACCCATCGGACATAGATTGGGCCAGCACTCCAAAGTCGGACCACCCGACATGGGTCATACTCAGCAAGAAAGTGACAGGGACCATAGCAAAGGACAACTCAGAGACGATCAAGGTCACGGTCAAGGTCCCCAAGGACGACTATATCCCGGGCAAGTTCGATTCGGTCATATGGGCATACTCCGAGGGGGATACTGGAAGGTCGGACGATATATATTCCAGGGTGCTCGTGCTTACGACCAATATAAAACAGGCCTATGGAAGCGACATACTTGGCGATGATCTTTACAGGACGCGATTGGACACTATGGACAGCTCCAAGATCTACGCGGTCTACAATATTATGGTCAGGAACACGGGGACAGGGCAGGACGACTTCAAGCTGGAGCTAAGAGAGGAGCTACCTATAGATTTCGTCTTCAGCTACACACCGAACACCCCTCAGGTCTTCGATGTAGCGAAGGGCGCAACTTCCTCTATCACCGTGAAGGTAGAGATGCCGGTCACGACCCTTACCCAGAAGTATACCTTCGAGCTACGCTGGGTATCTGCCGGAGAGGACGGGTCATGGGACAATACAAAGGACTATGTGACACAGTGGAAGGAGATAACCATAGACGTCGCCCAGACCTACGGTGTTTCATTGGACGTCGTCAACGATAAGCTGGAATCGGAGGTGGGCAAGGACGTCACCTTCGACCTCACCATTGAGAACCAGGGCAACAAGGAGGACACCTTCAGGATAGAGGTTAACGAGCTCAGCGACACCACCTGGTCGACCCTATCCAAGGTAAAGGTCACGCTCCAGGCCCAGGGCAAGACCGGGGATGATTCGAAGTTCGTCCTCACTGTGAGGATACCCCTTGATACGGAAAAGGCGGAGGCTGGGAAATACTTCTTCAATGTCACGGTCAAGAGGGACTCGAACAACAAGGCCGAGTGGGAGAAGGCGACCAACTTCGTCAACCTCCAACTCACGGTCAAGGAGAGCTTCGACCATGTTCTGACATCGGAGGATGAGGAGGAGAAGGCGAAATTGGGAGAGAAGGCCACCTTCACGTTCAAGGTCCAGAACAAGGGTAACGATGTGGACACCTACCAGATGTCGGTGAAGGGCACCAAGAACAAGTGGGCCAAGCTCACACCCACGACCCTTACCCTCGACCCGAAGGAGGAGGCTTACGTCACCCTTGAGGTCACGGTCCCATATCTCGGTGAGACGACCCTTGGCACCTATGTGCTCGACCCCGAAGAGGTAAAGGCCGGACAATATGACTTCGATGTAGAGGTCAGGTCAACTGGCTCCTCCGATGAGGACATAGAGACCTTGACCTTCACCCTTGAGGTGGAGCAGTTCTTTGAAGCTTCCCTTTCCAGTTCCGACCCCGCGACCACCACAAGCCAACCTTACAGCTGGAACGTCAACGATGTGAAGACGCTCGAGCTCGAGTTCACAATCGAGAACCTGGGGAACAAGGACGATACGTTCTTTGTGAAGGTCCCGACGGCACCGACGGGTTGGAGCATATCCATCACCCCAACGAGGCCGATAGTGAGGATAGGCGATGCTCAGACGTTCAAGGTGAGCATCGATTTCAACAGGGTGTCCGGGTTCGAGTACGGCAACAAGTCCCTGCGGTTCGAGGTCCAACCAGCTAACGGGGCCATAGAAGGGAAGAACGGGAGGATCAGCGTTACCTTCCATCTCTGGGCAAAAACGCCTGACCTGGTAGTTACCGAGAGCGCCATGAAGGTCCCATCCCCAATGAGCCCTGGAGAGAAGTACAAGATAGAGGTCACGGTGCGCAATACAGGCGATTTCAAGGCAGAGGATGCGGAGATAGCCCTATACGATGGGAACGACCAGATAGATGTCACTACAGAGGACATCGCCGCCGGTGGCTCCGTTACGTTGACCTTCGATTACTCGGCGAAGACCGGTTCAAGGAACCTGAGGGTCGTCGTAAGCCCCGACCTCATAGAGAGGGATACGAGCAACAATGAAGCGAAGGTCACAAGGGAGGTATCGGCGTTCAGCCTGTCGAGCATACTGAGCTCCGGCTGGCTCCTGGCCGTTCTCCTAATACTCTTCCTGATAGCCCTTCTAGTGGCGGTCTTCATCGGCTGGAACAGCAAGAGGGAGGTCAGGGAGCTGGAGGATGTCGTTGCTAGGTTGAAGGCAGAGAGGGGCATGGACAAGGGCGGACCCAGGAAGACTATCAAGGAGGCCTCAGGGGCACCAATGCCCTCTAGGGGCCCATCCGGACTTCCGGCCACAGCACCAGCTGCTCTCGGCCCGGCGGCTGCTGAGCCCCGCAAGGAACCTGTTAGGATCCAGTGCAGAAAATGCAAGGCGGTCCAGGTCGTTACCATAGACAAGAGGCCCGCAGAGGTCCCGTGCAGGGAATGCGGTGTCACCCTCCTCATACCCGAGAAGAAGTGAGAGCACTTCACATGAAGACCAAGGGGCGGAGCTCAAGGGCTCCGCCTTTTTTTTTTAAGAAACCTATTTATATAGCGCAACATTCCCTGCATGGATTTCCCATGTTGTAGCAGGAGGTATAGATATGGTCAATGAGACAGGCAATAAGAAGCTCGAGCAGGTCGCAACGCTCCTTGACATGCTCTCAGAGGACACTTCCGTTCCACGGAACATACGGAAGGGTGCCAAGGATTCCAAGGAGAGGTTGTTCGACAACAGGACCGCCCTGGACGTCAGGTGCGCAGGTGTGGTCTCGGTGCTCGAGGAACTGTCCAATGACCCTAACATCCCTCTTCATGCCAGGACCCTTATCTGGAACGCCACGAGCGTGCTCGAGAGCATAAAATAGGGATCTGAGGGCCCCTTCTCGCCATTTTTGTCATTTACTACCTTTAGGTCCGATAAGGACCTGTGTGGCCTCGCACCCATCCTGTCCTCCCAGGATAGAAATATATTTTAGTCGAGGAAACATCTCCCAGGGCGGGTGAGGGCTTACGTCCACAAGGTGTCCCAAGTGCGGAAGGAACAATTACGGCGAGGTCAAAAAATGCTCGTTCTGCGGTTCAGCTCTCGTGTTCGTTCCAGGGGAAGAGGCCCCCAACGTTGCGAAGGAGGACGAGATCCAGGAAAAGCTGGCATCGATGAAGGTCTCAAGGATCAGGAACCCGTTCCTTATGGGGGCGGGTGGCATGGTCTCTCTGGTAGGTGTCCTTCTGGCTGTGGTCATCTACATAGTTGTGATGTTCGTACTGTTCACTCCGACCGATATAGAACCCGTCTATACCCTTGGTGCTTGGCACTACAAGATGAGCGACCCGGAGCAGTACGTGTTCGGGGAGATAACAAGGGTCGTCGATGACAAGGACACTCCCTGGGAGGGTGGGGACCATGGTTACTTCAGGTTGAAGGCATACGAGATAGCCGGCGACGGAATAGACAATCGGGTCATAGCCCACAGGGACGGTCGTGTCGAAAAGGAACCGGATGTATGGGTCTATTCGAGAGAGGACCTGGGAAAGAAGGGTGACAGGGTCCTCATCAAGGTAGTTGAGAAGCCAAACGAACTGGGGGAGGAGAGGGCGGTCGCGACCGGTCCCGCCTCATGGGGAAGCAAGGGTTACATCTCCGGTTGGATATTCCTGCTCCCTGGAATCCTCTTGATCCTGATAGGTATCTCACTTGCAGCAGTTGGCTTCATAGGCAAGGCCGACAGATCGATGGAGCGGTTGTTCCAAGAGGACCAGGAGCTAAGGCGTCAGCAACTGATGCTCAAGGAGGCCGCCAGGAAGCAAATGGCGGAGAAGCAGAAACAGGCCCAATGGTCCGATTATTCGGCCCAGAGGATCGCCGCCATTGAGCAATCGACCGGGGACCAGGCATCGGCCCCGCTCCCATCGGACGAGATGATAGCCCCCCTTGCCCAGCCGGCCGCCCCGACCGCTGCACCAGTCTATCAAGCTCCGGTCATAACAGGGCAACCACAGGTCGCCCAACCGGCACCGGTAGCTCCCGTTCAGGCACCGATACCACCCGCGGTGCAACAGCCCAAATGAACATGCAGTGGCTGGAAGGCCAACGATCATCGTCTTCCTTGGCCTTCCTCAGTTCCGGAGAACGGGTCCTTCCAAGGATGGACCGCCCCCAATGTACCGAAGACAAGGTTGGAAAGCCAAACGATCACTAGCACACCAGCGCCCAAACCCTCGATCTCAAAACCCATGGGTGACAATTGGGCGAAGAACCTCATTATGGTCAGGACCAGCACTGTCTCGAAGGACGACCAGATGAGGGCGGCGGTCAGTGCAAGAGGGAGCCGCTCCGTGGAGCGGGTCAACCTGGTCCCGAGCGCTGAAGATAGGTAGGGGACGATGGTGACCGCTAGAATTGGGCCTATGGCCGGTATTACTGCAAGGGGCAGGGAAGCGGTGTAGATGGCAAGCGACACCACCATCCCCCGAATGAACGAAGGCTGTTTGTCCGGCATTGAGCGCTCACCGGTCCGTTCTTGGGCAGGCCCAGCAGTGACAAAGAAGGCCCCTACCCAAATCTTTTATAGATTCGCCATGATATCATCATCCGGTATAAAATAGATGGCCGCCCAAGGGGGAGACACGAATTGACCAAGATCAGGAAGATCGTCCTTGATGTCCTCAAACCTCATGAGCCAGACATAGTCGAGTACTCGGAGAGGTTGTCCGAGATGAAATACGTGACAGGGGTATCCATCTTCCTGGCCGAGGTCGATCAGGAGACCGAGAGCATAAAAGTTGTCATAGAGGGGCCATCGCTGAACTTCAAATTGATAAAGAGGGCCATAGAGGAGCTCTCTGGCTCCATCCATTCGATAGATGCGGTATATGCTGGAGAGAGGATAGTGGAGGAGGTTGACACCCCCCAGGACAGATGAGGCCATCCATGATATCGATGAACCTTCCCGGCAGGGGCCGGTCCAGGCCCGCCCTCATTCTCACACTCGTAATTGTGGCATCGTCCCTGCTCCTGGCCTCGCACCCATTGCTTGAGGGAGGCACGACCGGTGAGGCCGATGCTCTAAGGCCCGTATCTCTGGCCATATCGCTCTATCCTAGGGGTGATGAAGGCAATGTGGTCAATGTCCTGACCGGACCCGGGACCACTGGGATGCAGAGCGTAAGAGGGAAGGTGGACCTTTTCAGGTCGGCAAAGGCTTTGAGGACAAGGGTCCTTGCCAACCTATATTTCGAATCCAGCAGGCCCGATATAGTCCGAGGCAGCGTATTCCCTAGTGTGCTCGATTTCGACCCTATCTCCAAGTTCAACCACTCAGATATCCTGTTCAACATCTTTGTGACGCCCATGATCAATTACTCCTCGGTCGTTGGGGGTCTGATCAAGGTGAGGGTCTGGGGAGATTGGTTCACACCGTTCAACCAGGGGGTCGAGTCCTGGAGCACGGGTACCATCGATGAGTTCTACATCTATGTCAACATAAAGCCCTTCCATTATCTGGACCTCATGTTCGACCCCCCCATGGTGCAGATACGTCCCGGGGAACCAACCGAGCTTGAGGTAATAATAAGGAACAGGGGTAACGGGTACGAGAGGGTCGAGCTCTCCATTCCGAACGAGGCCACCTATGCGAAGAGCGGTTGGTCGTTCGAGTTCGAGAGCACGGTCCTTGACATCCCACCAAGGGCGGATGGCAAGGTCGGACTGAAGGTGGTCCCACCAAGACGGCAGCAGTTCAAATACCACATGGAGGTACTCGACTTCAATGTTAGAGCGGTCTCCCACAACTCCAAGTTCCAGGTCATAGACGGTGACAGGTCCGAGGAGAACTGGTTCGAGATGTCGTTCTCAGTTTATACCCTCGGGTTCGATGCTGTGTTCGTCCCTTTCACATGGACCCTACTGTTATACTTGCTGTTCATTCTCATCATGTTCAACCTAGGCATCAACATGTTCACCATGAGGAAACGCAGGCTGCCCAAGGGCAAATACCCTGGTTTCATAGCCCTCTACAGAACGATCGGTCATCCTGAGAGGAGGGATGAGAGGGCAAGGGCGCGGCAGATCTCTAAGGAGCTCCGCAGGGAGGAGACCGAGAGGAAGAGGTTGGCCAAAGAGACCGAGGCCGCGAAAAGGCCCCATCTGCCCGTTCAGAGAGCAAGCCCCCTAACCCCCATCGCCACAAGGGAGGGGCCGAGGAAGGACGAAGATTTCGACATCGAGTTGCCCCCTATCAAAGCTGGGACCCCACGAACGGTCGGACCGAAGAGCGGTCGGTCGGTCCCCCTTCGGCCCCGGGGCAAAAAGGGCACCGAAGGGTTCGAGAACGAGGTATTGGACGTCCTGGGAAGCCTGGACGATTGAAGGGACATCTCCGAGTGGAAGGAAGGAAGATGACAGCCACAGACCTGCACGAACTGGTGGAGGCAGTGTTCCTGTCAAGGGGGTATTCCATCCTCATCTCCTCACGTGATAACAGATACCTTCTACTGACAAGGGATGGTACCAAAACCGCTGTTGGGTACGGGGCCTTGGATTCAGCTCCCACCGAAGGAGAGCTCGAGATGTTCGTTTCCATGGCTGGGAACGATAGCGCATCAAGGACGGTGTTCCTGACACCGATCGTCCCGGGTAAGGAGGCCAGGGCGGTCCTTAAGAGGGAGAATGTCGCCGTTTGGGACAGGATGGCATTGACCCTGGCCCTAGGAGAGGCCGCACTGGCAGGGGCCTGCGGGAAGGCCGAACGACCTGACACACCACCCCACCCCCCTTTCAATAAGACCAGTTCCGCACCTTCGATGTCCGGCAAGGCCGTGGTCGAAGCTGTGGATATCCGTTCCATGCTAAACATGGCCGATCAGGCCCCCGTTGAGATGAGAACGGCCCCTTCGGAGCCCTCCACTGAGGTCCCAGAGCAGGTCCAGGAAGACCTTGGTGCGTCGCTCTCCGGTATGATGGAGATGCTTGGGGATATGTCCTTATCGATCATTGCCTCCTCCGCGCGACCAGATGTCCTTGTCAAGAAAGATCCCCCAGTCGAAGCATGGACCAATGTTCCCTGGACGGGGTTCCGGCTCGCTCCGGTCAAGCTCAACGGAGAGGAGGCCTGCGCCAAGGCTGGCGTTCAGGTGGACGCTGCGCC
Organism: uncultured Thermoplasmatales archaeon; assembly: GCA_964563055.1. Classification (GTDB taxonomy): domain Archaea; phylum Thermoplasmatota; class Penumbrarchaeia; order Penumbrarchaeales; family Penumbrarchaeaceae; genus JALOTP01. The sequence continues at coordinate 157,715 of CAZLVP010000002.1, forward strand.
CGAGCTCATTCTATTCCCCCACCTGCTTCTGGACATCCGATATCGGTTGAGATCGGGGCAGTTGGAGCCGCTAGAAAGGACAGGGAGCTTCCTTATCAGTATGATCGAGGGACGCCCCAACGATATACCATCGGCCATCTCCTCGGAACTGTGCTCGCTCCGGGACGTTTGGGAGGCCCCCTCATCCAAAGGGGTCCCGGTGGCCGCCGGGGCCGACCCCGACATGGACGGAAGGGCCATCCTTCTTGAAAGGCTCACAAAGGAGAACATCACCCAGGACCGGCTTGTGAGGGATTCTCTGATGAGCACTATCTACCAGGAGGTCACCTATGGCTTCGACCCATCTTCGTTCGAGGTGCTCAGGACCGAAAGGGTCCTGCTCCCGTTCTGGGTGGGACGGTCCCCTGAAGGTTCTGTCGAATGGTCGGTCGATGCTTTCCTGGGCAGGTTCATACCGGGTGTAAGGGACCATTGGTCCGTTCGGTCATAGAAAGGCCGCACCCACGCCTGCCCATCAAGAACATTTATTGACCGGTTCACCATATCCTGTAGGGGGTTCAAGTGAAGTTCATATTCGTCTCGGGCGGCGTACTGTCAGGGCTTGGCAAGGGTATTGCCACCTCCTCCATCGGTCTCCTCATGAAGAGCTGCGGCTACAAGGTCACAGCGATCAAGATAGACCCCTACCTCAACTGTGACGCCGGGACGATGAACCCTTACGAGCATGGTGAGGTCTTCGTCCTCCACGACGGCGGCGAGGTGGACCTGGACCTGGGCAATTACGAGCGGTTCCTGGACACGAGCCTCTCATCGAAGCACAACATCACGACGGGTAAGGTCTACCTGACGGTCATAAACAAGGAGCGCAGAGGTGATTATCTAGGGAAGACCGTTCAGATAATCCCGCACATCGTCAATGAGATAAAGAGGTCCATAACAGAGGTCGCCGCCGAATCCGGGGCTGATATCTGCATGGTCGAGATGGGTGGTACCGTGGGCGACATCGAGTCGATGCCCTTCCTCGAGGCCGCCAGACAGATGCATATGGAAATGGGGCCCCAGAACGTATTATTCGTACACACGACACTCATCCCAATAATGGGCGTGGTCGGCGAGCAGAAGACCAAGCCTACCCAACACTCGGTAAAGGAGCTCCGCTCGATAGGTATCACCCCGAACATTATAATCGGCAGATGCTCCGAACCGCTCGACCAATCGACCAAGGATAAGATCTCCCTTTTCTGCAATGTCAGGCCGGAGGCGGTCATCTCCGCACATGATGTCAAGAACATCTACAAGGTCCCCCTCATGATCCATGAACAGGGGGTGGTCCAGATAATCTCGTCCCTAATGGGCCTGGATGGACGGCCCTGTGACCTGACCGAGTGGTCACGGTTCGTTGACAAGTTCGATTCGGCCACCGGGACGGTCCGGATAGCAATAGTTGGAAAGTATACGGGGTTGAAGGACTCCTACATATCCCACTTCAAGGCCTTCGAGCACGCCGGGGCGGATGTGGGGGTCAGGGTGGACCTCGAATGGATCGACGCCCCCGAAACAGGCCCCGATTACGAGAAGGAGAGGGCCGAGATGATCGATAGGCTCTCGCAGTGCCAGGGCATACTCGTCCCCGGCGGGTTCGGATCGAGGGGTACCGAGGGGAAGATAGAAGCGGTCCGTTTCGCAAGGGAGAACGACGTCCCGTTCCTGGGGATATGTCTTGGTCTGCAGATGGCAGTGGTGGAGTACTCCCGGAACGTCCTGGGGATGTCCAAGGCCAACTCAACGGAGTTCGATCCCGACACCCCTTACCCGGTCGTGGACATCCTCCCCGAGCAGCTAAGGGTCACCCAGAAGGGGGCCACCATGAGATTGGGCGCCCAGAAGAGCATAGTTACGAAGGGGACCAAGGCTTACGAGCTCTACAAGAGGGAGGAGATCTGGGAGCGTCACAGGCACCGGTATGAGATCAACCCTGATCTGTTGGACAGGCTCAGGAAGGGTGGTTATGTCTTCTCCGCTGTTTCGGAGGACGGTATCAAGATGGAGATAGGCGAGCTGCCAAAGAACCGGTTCCATTTAGGTTGCCAGTTCCACCCCGAGTTCCTTTCGCATCCCGTCAAACCCGCCCCATTGTTCCTTGGCCTTGTGAGGGCCGCAATGGAGATGAAGCGCAGCAAGGGGGTATGAACGGCGCTGCCATATGCCTCCGGTGACAGGCTCCTTATCCATCTTCTGCAAAGGGCCGGACCGGCCGACCCCGCATCGAGCTTCTCTGACCAGGAGACAATTGCCAAGGAGTGCGGGATAGGCAGGACCCATGTGCCTAGGGTCCTTGCGCCCCTCATCTCCGATGGTCTTGTCGTCGAGGGGTTCGGCAGGACCCCGGGCAAGCCTCGAAGGGTAAAGGTCTACAGGTTGACCGAAAAGGGTGCCGCTTCTGCCTCGGTAATATTGGACCGGGCAAAAGAGGAGCCCATCTCCTGGTCCGGACCGGACGGGGCATTGAGAGAGGAGAAGCTGGTGGACGCGTCAAGGAGATTGAACGATGAGCTGTCGGCCCTGAAGAGGCCGTCCCTATCCTTATCGGTCCTTCTCTCAACATCCAGCAAGCTGAGGTGGAACGAGGTCCTCTGGCTGTCCGCATCCATGGGGGCTGCGACCCACAAAGGTTACTGTATCCCCAAGGGATATACCATATCCATCCCGCCCAAACCACCCTTCAAGCTGGTTGGCAGGGCCAAGGAACTGGGTACGCTCGACCGGCTCCTGAAGGAGGAGAGGTTCGCCGTGGTCACTGGGTCTACGGGTATGGGCAAGAGGACCCTCATATTGGGCCATGCAAATCTCAGGGGCCTAAGGGTCCTCTGGTTGGAGCGGGGGTCCTCCGATGAGCTTTGCATGGATGAGGGAAGCTACGACCTGGTCGTGCTCAACGGCCCAGGGGAGATGGACCTATCCGGGGTCCTGATGGCCGGCGGAGAGCTGGAGGTCAGGGACCCTCGGGATGGTTCCTGGCCCGATAACCTGAGGTCCATCCCACTTGTCATGATGGTCGAGAGCGAGCTCAAGGTCAAGGGTAGCCCTATAGCACTGGGAGGGCTACCAATGGAGGTCTTTGTCAACAATTGTGTAGAGTTCGGGCTTCCCGTGACGTTGTCAAAGGCATTCCATTCGGCATGCGAAGGGTCTCCGTCAGCGCTTGTCTATCTTAGAGGACTTACCAGGGAAGAGGTGACCTCTATCTCCGCTATGGAGAAGGACGATGCCGTCCTGAGGCTGCTTCTGGGCAGTAAGGGGTCCGGACCGGGGCATGGTCCCAACAATATCTCAAAAGATTGATTAATCAAGAGATATCATCACAACAGTGGTACCTATGGTAACAGGACAGGACAGGGTCGAGTGCCCGGACTGCGGGACAGTGGTCCAGAGGAAGAACATCAAAGCGCATTACCGACGGCTCCACCCGAGACAGGACCCACAGAGGAGGTTGAGGGAGGCGAAGGGGGGTGGAACCCTCTCGGACCATAAGCTCCACATAACCGATGTGGTGGGGATGGTGCTTGCGGTGATTGCGGTCTTCATCCTCATCGCAGCCGGGGTCCTCTTCGTGACCAAGCTCCAGCAAGGTGAGAGCAAAGGCAGGCCCTCTAGGGACCTCTTCTTTGCCTCGGACGATGGGGCAGTGATAAACGGGACGTTCTATCCTGCATCGGAGGATGGGGCCCCCACGGTCTATCTTTTCCACGATATTGGCCAGGACCGGTCAGTGTTCTCGGAGTTCGCTCCCTGGCTGGTCAAAAGAGGGTACAATGTCGTTGCTCTGGACCTAAGAGGCCATGGCGAATCGGTCTATAATGTCAAGACCCCGACGATAAGGTACGATCATACGATGATGGGGCATACGGACTTCTTGAACTTCCAAAAGGACCTGCTCGCCGCCCAAAAATGGGTCTCTGGCTTCGATGAGGGTGGAAAGAAGAATACCGACGCCGGGAAGGAGAGCTCCTTTTTCGGTCTCGGAAAGGGCGGTCTCTACGGCTTAGACCAGGCCGCAAGGATGACATCGCAAAGGATGATGTCCGCGGTGGTCATATCGCCCACACTTGACTGTTACGCCCTGGACGTCCCGCAGGTGGCCGAGAACTGGGGCGATGTCCGTCCGGTCCTGTTCGTCGCCTCGGACGGGGATGGGAATTCAATGGCGGCCTTGGACGTCATGATGGCGAGACGTTCGGAGAACGGTAGGGAACTGGTCCTTCCCGGGACCCAGAGCACGCTTGATATCCTAGGGAGCACCAGTCTTAGAAGCATGACGGTCGATATCATTAAGGATGGTATTGCCCTCTAAGGGGTGTTCGATCCCTCAATGGGACCTCTTCCTCGATCGGCGAAGCAGTGGTGCAAGCAACAGCGGGGAGAGGGCCAGGAGGGGGAAGGGTGACTCGTTCTCATCATCGTCATCATCATCCACCGGTCCATCTTCCTTAAAGTAGACCGTTATCTCCTTTGAAGAGCCCTTGACCGTGCCAGATGTCCCGTCAGTAGGTGTGCCAGTTGCTTCGACGTGGAACCGGATGTCAATGTAGGGGAGGTTGCCTTCATCCATCACTGGGAAGGGGCCTATGGTGACCTTGTAAAGGCCGGATGCGTTGTCGAGCGTCATCACTGCGGTCTCTGGGAGCGCGCAGTAGGTCTCAGTGCAGAGACTGTGCTTGAGCACGACGGACCCGGGCCCGAGCTCCGCCTTTGAGGCGACCACCTTGGCCGAGACCGTGATGATATCGGTATGGAAGGGAGTGGAGGGGGTGTAGATTAAGGACGCATCGTCAACGACCACTACGGCACCGTCGGCTCCCTGAGGCCATATCGCCATAAGCAACACGGTGACCAGGAGCAACATGGCCAGGCAATATCTCTTGAACATGAATGCACCACATCCTCCTCAAGGGGCTAGAGGGTATATATCCTTGACCTTTTGGGGGCAACCATGTTGGTTGAAGGAAAACGTTTTAATCGAACGAGGCGATAAGCTACATCGACCTTCCTGGGCCGGGGGATGCTCCTTATGATGAGCGAGAACGAAGCGATAAAGAACAAGCTGGTGGAGAGGTCGGCCGACCTCGAGGTGGCCAGGAACAGATGGGTTTTCGCTTTCATTGCCACCGCCCTGTTCTTCTTCATAATCCTGGGCATATACCTCTCGCCGGCATCGGAGCTCTCCACTCAGAACGAGAGGTCCTACTCCATTTCCAAGAACAGCTACGACCAGAGCGGACGGATCGACGCGGTGGCGATCCCGACCCTCTATCAGATATACTTCGATTTCGACCTTGATGAACAGCTCTCCGGCGAGCATGCCAGGGTCTACGTCTATATCTTCAAGGACACCATGCCGGACCTCTCCCTTGACACGACGGGGAACGACCTTCACGAATTCCTCAAGTCCAGGGCCGTGAGGAACTCCTCCCTCACCAATTCCAGGACGGAGCTCAACTGGGAGCTGGCGTTCAGGGATTCCGACACGAACACGTTCTATGTCATGTTCTACAATCCTGACAACCCCGACGACCCCTATGACAACCTTGACGTTATCTTCAATATGAACGTCTATTACGAGCCAATGCTCCCTCTGGTCCCCATATTCTTCGTGCTGGCCTTCCTGATCATCCTTCCCATAGCCATCATAAGGATATACATCATCAATCAGAAGAAGAAGGAGCTCAGGGTGCTGCTCTCCCTTGACCTGGCGAACCTCTCCGACGAGGACAAGGTCAGGCTTGGCATCCCTATAACCCCCAAGCAACCTAGGACAGCCGCTCCCTCAGGTCCACCGAAGGTCGTACCGACCTATTCGCAATCTTCCACATATTCCGCACCGCCACCGTCCGCGGTCCCCATGGTCCCCGGCTCCAAACCTCCGGTCAGGTCACAGCCCAAGAGCGCAAAGCCAAAGGACGGATATATGACGGTCGATGATCTCTGATGTTCCAAAGGCTCAAGATAACGATGTTCAGGGTCCCCCTAAGGAGGTTGGTTGATGACAGAGGAACAGATCGCGCCTATAGTAAAGGAACTGAAGGAGGCGCTTCCGGAAGCGGACGAGGAGGAGCTTTCAAGGGAGCTCTCCCGTTATATAAGGTTCGGGATTGTCCCCCAGGAAGCGAAGAAAGCAATATTGAGGAAGATGGGGGTCAAGGAACCCGCTAGGACATCGATCGGTCATAGGACCCTCTCAGAGCTCCAAGGCAACGAGATAGGGGTCGAAGTCACGGTCAAATGCCTTTCTGCCAATCAGAGGCTCCAGATGACCCAGAACGGTGAAAGGACCCTCTCTACGGGATTGGTCGCCGACGAGACCATGATACGAAGGTTCGTCTCCTGGGAGGGACATGCCCTGGAGAAGGGCAGGTCCTACATGATCAAGGGTGCGTCCGTGAGGACCTTCAGGGGCGAATTGGAGCTGAACCTGGGGTCCTATGCTGTCGTGGAGGAAGCCCCTGAAGGTACCCTTTCTGGACTGGATGTCTCAAAGCTGCCCAGATACGGGGCATTGGTCGAGCTCTCCCTCCGGGACCTGCGGGCCGGTCTGGGCAACGTATTCGTGAAGGGGAAAGTCCTCTCCGCCGAGAAGAGGCAGATAGAGACAGAGAAGGGGGCCAAACGGATAGTCGACGGGATGCTTGCGGACGATACCAAACGGGTCAGGTTCACATCATGGCACGATTTCGGTTTCGAGGTGGGCGACGTCATCTCCGTCAAGGGGGCGTACGTCAAGGATTGGAGGGGGATACCCCAGCTCAATTTCGACGAGAGGGCAGAGGTGGAGAAGCTACCTGATGTCGACTTCGATGTCATGAGGACACCAAGGCTCGCCGCCGAGGAGCTCCAACAGTCGGGGGCCTCAGATGTGGAAGTGGCCGGGACGGTAATAGAGATAAGGGACGGTTCGGGCCTGATATTCCGGTGCCCGTCCTGCAACAGGGCCCTTGCGGGGGGCAGCTGTACGGTCCACGGGCCCCAGGAGGGGGTAGTGGACCTTAGGACGAAGATCATCATTGATGACGGAACTGGCGCCCTTTCGGCAATTCTCAACACGGAGCTCACGGAGCAGGTCCTGGGCATGTCCGTCAAGGAATGCGAGACCAAGTACTGCGACAGCGGGTCCAAGCTCATCGAACATCTGGTCCAGAAGCTCTTGGGTAGGGACCTTGTCCTCAGGGGGAATGTGATGAAGGACGAGTTCGGGCCCAACATGCTCCCGGCGAAGCTCGATGATGATATCACGGACCCTCTGGACGAAGCTAGGAAGATGCTTTCCTCCATGGAGGTGCCCTGATGGCAAGGAACAGGGAAGTGGCGAAGCGGGTCTTTGCCATCGAGTACAACAGGTCCGCCCATGAGGACAAGGCCACCGAGGAGAACGCCCCCAATTATGTGATAACCCCTCTGGGGGACCCGGTCAACAGGCTTTATTTCGTTGGCGTCCTGATGTCCAAGGTCAACAATGGTTCCGAGGATTCTCCCCTCTACAGGGCCGAGGTAAGGGACCCGACGGGCACTTTCTATCTGTACGTGGGGCAGTACCAACCCCAGCCTCTGTCGGTCCTTCCAACGCTAGAGCCACCGGTCCTCCTTGGGGTCGTGGGGAAGGTGAGGACCTTCACAAAGGATGATGGTTCCTTCTATGTTTCCATCAAGCCCGAGGTCCTCTTCCCTGTGGATATTCCGCAGAGGGACAGATGGATCGTCTCGACAGCTAAGCTTACAATGGAGAGGCTGAAGGCCCTCAATGACGCCCAGGCAATGGACGAACCCGCTGTCGGACCGCTTATGGAGAAAGGACATCTGCGGAGGTCCGCAGAATCGGCGGTCAATGCCCTGAGCCTGTACGGCAAGCAGGAGCTCGATCAGTTCAGGGAAGCGATCAAGGGCGCCCTGGGATTGGTCATCGAGGGGGGCGGTAAGCCCGTTATGGAGGCATCGCCGCCACCCAAGGGAGCTCCACCAAGGCCCCCCGATATAAGGGACGATGTGCTGAAGCTCATCAAGGAATGCAGCCAAGAGAAGGGCGCATTGTACAGGGACATAATCACCCGGTGCGATCAAAAGGGAATTGACAGGGTAAGGCTCGAGGAGACGATCCAGGAGCTCTTGGACGAAGGGACCATCTACGAACCCACCATTGGGCTTATAAAGGTCATTTGAGGGAGGACCTTGTCCAAACAATGGATGATGGCGAGAAAGAGGGACCCCTTCTACAGACAGGCCAAGGTCGAGGGGTACAATTCCAGGGCCACCTACAAGTTGATAGAGCTTAACGAGAGGCTGTCCTTGTTCTCCAAAGGCTCAAGGGTCCTTGACCTCGGGGCCGCTCCAGGCGGCTGGAGCCAGTTCATCCTTGAGGTCGTGGGCGAGAAAGGACTTGTCGTGGCCGTGGACCTGGTCCCCCTCTCTGGCGTCAATGGAGTGGAGTTCGTAATGGGGGATATTGAGAGCGGCTCTACCCTGGAAGAGGTCAAGAAGTTCTCCAAAGAGTACGATTGCGTCCTCTCGGATGCCGCGCCCCACCTTTCCGGGAACAGGAACCTTGACCTTGGCAGAGCTCTCGCCCTGAACTGGGCAGTACTTAAGCTCTCGGTGGCAGTTCTGAGAAAAGGGGGCTCATGCGTGGTCAAGATGTTCAGAGGAGATGAGCTTATGGAGCTCAAAGAGGGGTTCTCCGACAGGTTCAGGAGGGTGGAGGAGATAAAACCCCGGTCTTCCATGAGGAGCTCCAATGAGATCTATGTGGCGTTCAGGGGGTCATTGGGACGACCGGAAGAATGACATTGGGGCTTTACAACTCATTGGACCCAGTGAGGTTCGCCGAGGCCCACAGAAGGGACCTTGCACGTGCCGCTCCAGTTGCTGCGGCCTTCGATTGCAATCTGGCCGTCTTCGGTTTCCCTTTCGACAAGGAGCTCCGAACCCCCCAAGAGGTGGCCGATTGGCTCGTGACGACCACCTCCATAGGACAGGGAGGGGATTGGATAGTGAAGCTCGCTCAGGGGGGGAGGTTCAATCATTTCCCCTACCCTAAAGGAGGGTTCCCACCCCAGCTTGGTGAGGTTGTAATAGCCACAAGGAAGCCATTTGACGGCAGGAAGGTGGCTCCAAGGGACGTAGCGGAACTGCTGCGGTCCGGCCGGTCGGTACTTCTTGTCTTCGGTCTTGGGCCCAGAGGGCTCCCGGAAGAGGTAAAGGGGATGGGGAGGCTCCACATGGACCTGACGGAGAGGGGGATATCTCTGGAAACCTGCACCGCTCTGGGAGCCGCTCCGGCCGTGGTCATGACCCATCT
>CAZLVP010000003.1:0-166521 GCA_964563055.1 uncultured Thermoplasmatales archaeon
GGTGGTGCAGCAGCTGCCAAGGGTGGGGTTGTTCGCCCATTAAAAGGGATCGTGAGATGGGTTTACACCGTCGCGAGACAGGTGTGTTGCTATCTTTTGGAAGTGCATTGGTCTCTGAGGGGCAGGTCCCTTTAGTACGAGAGGAACGGAGGATCGCGGCCACTAGTCTACCAGTTGTTCGGTAGAGCACTGCTGGGCAGCCACGCCGTAGAGGATAAAAGCTGAAAGCATCTAAGCTTGAAGCCTCCCCCGAAAAGAGAGACCTTAAGGACGCCGATAGAAGATCGGTTTGATAGAGTGGGGGTGTACGCACCAAGGTTCGCCGAGGTGTTCAGCCCGCCACCACTAACTGTCCGAACCGCATCCACGACTGCCGGCTCAACCGTTTGACGGCAACGCATGTGAACGAGAACATACTCAAGATCCGGACAGGTGGTTGGACGGTCATAGCAGCGGGGTTCACCCGGTCTCTTTCCGAACCCGGTAGTTAAGCCCGTTCGCGTTCCCTACTGTACTGCATTGCTCGCGCGTGTGGGAACTTGGGATCGCTGTCCACCACCTGTCTAACCTTATTTTTTTTTAGCTCTTCCAACTGCTGTCTATATCATAAGTAATATACGCTCCTATCTGATACGCTCAGACATGTCACCGATAGAGGAATGGGGATCGTTCAACATAGATATCGATGGAATGATATCGGTCATAAAGGAGAGATGTTATAGAAAGGTCATCCTTCAGGTACCGGACGGTCTCCGGATGAAGGCCCCAGCCATTGCCGATAGATTGTCCCAGGGGTCCGGAACAGAGGTCCTATTGGACGGGGAGAGCTGCTTCGGTGCATGCGACCACGCAGGCGAGACCGCCCCTCTCGTAGGGGTTGAGGCCGTGGTCCAGCTCGGGCATATGCCCATATCATCACTTGACATGTCCATGTCAGTGCCGGTCCACCTCTTCAGGGCCGATATGAGGCATGATCCAGAGATGATCAAGAGAGGTGTGGAGAAGGCACTGCCTTTAGGCTTGGGGAAAAGGATAGCCCTTGCATCCACTGTCCAGCATATCACCGCCCTTGCATTGCTCAAGAATGAGCTGAAGGGGAGAGGGCTCGAGGTGGTCATAGGAAAACCCGCGGGAAGGGAAGCAGAGGCGGGTCAGGTCCTCGGCTGCTCCTTCGGGACCCTGAGGTCGCTCGAAGGACCTGTGGACTCTGTGATCTTCCTTGGGACGGGGAGGTTCCATCCTCTCGGGATAGTGATGGCCACAGGGAAGCGGACGGTCGCTATAGACCCAACATCAGGGAACTGCACTCTATTCTCCTCCTCCGAGCTTGAGGCGTTCCTGCGAAGGAGATGGGGTTCCATGCAGAAGGTGAGGGAGGAGATGGACAGAGGGGGTACTGTCTGTATCGTAATTGGGACAAAACCGGGCCAAAGGAGGCTCACGCTCTCGGATTCGATCAAGGACCTACTTGCAGCGAAAGGGATACGCTCGGTCAAGGTATCCATGAGCGATATGACACCTATGAAGGTCCGCTCCATGGGGTTCAAAGCGGCGGTGTCCACCGCATGTCCTAGGATAGCCCTTGATGACCAGGAGCTCTATCAGGGCGAGGGGGTCACCCTCCTGACACCTTTTGAGATGAGAGCGCTCGTCGAGGGCAAAGGGGTGGAGAACTACAGGTTCGATGACGAGTGGTAGGAGCTGTTATAATAATAAAATGTGAAGGGTCATTCATGAACTATGGTCCGCATATCGATCTTCTCATAGGAAGCAGATAAGGAACGCATATGGACGAGATTAAAATATGAACAATAGCTTTCAGGCTCCATAGGGGGGTACCCACCATGAAGGTAATGATAATGGTCCATTCCGTGACCGGCAACACGCTCAAGTTCGCTGAGAAGATGAAGGAACTTTTGAGTTCCAAAGGCCATGAGGTCTCTCTGGTCAAACTCCAGACCTATCCCACCCTTGATGGAAAGGGAAAGGACCCCAAGGAGTTCAAGCTCACAAACCTCCCTGACTGCTCGGGTTATGACGCTGTCCTGTTGGGTGGTCCAGTGTGGGGTTTCTCACCGACACCGGTCGCAATGAAGGCCATAAGGGAGATGAAGGGGATATCTGGCAAGGTTTTCATGCCCTTCACCTCTCAGTCGTTCCCCTTAGCATTCCTCGGAGGGAACAGGACCCTTCGGGTCATGGGGAAGGAAGCACATAAGAGAGGGGCCAGGACCGTTCAGGGTGTATCTGTCCAGACCATGTTCCATAAGCTCGAAGTTGAGGTCGGCAAAAAAGCTTCAAAGGTCCCGGGTCTTCTGGGGTAAACTTACTATTCATTCCTCTTCTTTCACAGGAGCTGCCACGTACCTTAGGTCCAGCCTGCCGTTCACTATCATCCCCTTCTTGACCCTCTTGGTCAGGTCCACCAATCCCATCAGGTCCTCCTGGAGCTCGGGGAGGTGCTCGAAGAGGACCCATGTAAGGAATAGCATCATCACCAGGGAGAGGACCTTAGCATAGAACCCGTGGGCCAGATCGAACGACATATGGCCATCATAGACCATCGCTATTACACCAACGTTCCTGAAGATGTTGGTGAAGAAGATCAGGAAGACAACGATCAGGACCGCCCTCGTCTTCCTCTGGGCATCGGTCATACTGAGGAGGTTCCTCAATCCGTGGACCTTTGACCTGGCAAGGAACGAGCCCCGTCCCTTCAATCTCTTCATCTCCTTCATTGCCCATGGTTCCCATTCCGCCCGGTTCATCTTTGTTACCAAGGCCGCATAGGAGAAGAGCAGTATGGACAGGGCGGCCGTGCAGGCGAAAACAATCGAAATGGGCACTGTATGAGGGTCAGCAGGCATTATCAGCAATCCATGGTCCACTTCCAGGGGTATCCCTGCCTCTATGGAAACGCTATTCCCAAAGAGGCGAAGGGTGAGATAGGTCAGCCAGGCCACAACGTAAATGCTGATCCCTTGGGTGATGGGGATGTGTTCGAAAACGAAGTAGGAGCCCCCGGTCAGCAAAGAGACCCTGAGGAGCCATTCAAGGGATCTGGTCCTCTCCTCCCAAATATGGTCAAGGACGAAGTGGACCGAGATGAAGAGGAAGAAGACACCTCCGAGCATGGACATGATGGAGTTCACCGGGTCCCAGTGGTCATCCTCGAGGAAGAATAGGACCTGGGTGAACCAGAAACAAGCAAAGAGAACGGTCCCAAGACCGCGGATGAGCTGTGAATACTTCCCCCTCTCCGTGAACATTATGCCCATGAGGAGAAGGGAGGGCATGAGGAAGACCAGGTCCCAAACGTCCAGGCTCCTTAATATGTCCCCTGCCGTTGAAAGCATGAGCTCTCCGTTCGGACCATTGATCGAGAGGAGCCCTTCGAAAGACATCTGGCGGACCTAAAGGCCCATGAAGGGAGTATTAGATTAATTTGATGGTCATATCACTGACGCCCAAGTTGTAAGGGGGCTTATAGAAACCCTGCCCCTCTAATAAGGTAGGGAAGCATTGACCATGGGGTTATCTGGTCATTCTTTCTATTGGGTCGATCCTTCCTAGCAGCATATCAAGCAAGGACATGTCCGAAATGTCATCATATCTCTGGTCCTTCAGGGAGATCAGAACCTTTCTTTTAAAATCGGAGACTTTCAAAGCCCGCAATTCATCCTCCGGGACATTCTTTTTATATTTCACTTCAAAGGCCGAGCCCTCTAAGATAAAATCTATCTCTGAACTCCCCTCATGGTAGTAGGTCACATCTCCCTCTTTAGCAAGTCTAAGATAAACCAAGTTCTCGGCAAATGACCCGATATCTTTGAATCCAGTGAGCATTGTCCGAATGCCCGTGTCATTGAAATAGACCTTTCTAGGAGAATATATCCTCTCGTTCAGGGAGGGGGAATATCTCAGAATGGTCTTGACCAGATAGGTCTCCTCAAGGTATTGGATATATGCCTTGACCGTATCCACCGTGATATCAAGGACCCTGGCCAATTTGCTGAAGGTCATCAATTTGCCACATCTTTCTGAGAGGAGCAGCAATAATCTCATTATCTGGTCCGGTCTCTTCAGAGCATATCTTGAAATGATGTCCTTTGTGATTATCCCATCGACCATGTCGAGAAGGTAATGCTGGGGTCCCCCACGAAGCACATTCTCTGGTATCCCTCCCTGCTGCATGTGGTCCTCAAGGGCCTTCTCGTAAAGGTAGGATTCCGAACCCTTGACCTTGATACCTTTGAATTGAAGGTATTCGCTGAAATCCAGAGGAAGGACGTTGAAGAACCTACACCTTCCCGTAAGCAGGGAACCCCTCTCCCTGAGCATGACGGAAGAGGACCCTGTCGCAAATACCTTGATCCTCTCCATATCGTAAAGGACCTTCAGGTCCCTTTCGAAACCAGCTTTCAAATGGACCTCGTCCAGAAAGACATAGAGCTTACGGTCCCTTGGAAGGGAATGCATCCTCCTATGCTCCCTTATGATATCGAGGATTGTCATGTCTTGGAAAGCAGGATGTTCGAGCGAAACGTAAAGTACGTTCTCTGAGGATGTCAGCTTTAGTAATCTCTCAATTATCTGTTGCATGATCACGGTCTTGCCGACCCGCCTCATTCCGAACACAAGCGCTATGTCCTTGTCCTCAATGGTCGGTAGCATCATCTCCAGATATCTGTCCCGTGGGATAGTATCCGTCCTGTAATCACCGGTCCACCATGGGTTGAACGACTCCAGGACCTCATCCATGGACCTAAAGGGGAGCGGCTCTTTAAATAGATTTCGACCACTAATCGAAATTTAAAAAAATCTCATCGACTATGGGTCTAAAATATTTCATATCAAACCCTGCACTTTTTCGATAATATCATACTTTCGGCTTAATGAACGTCCCCCAGAGGAAGCGGTTCATGAGGACGAAATAAAGGATGTTGAAGGCCATTATGATGAAAGCCGCTCCCCAGCCTCCAGCAGCAGGGGATACCGCTGCAATCATAGCGAATGTGGAGAGCACCTCCATAAGGGCCATGGAACGAAGAGATGCGGAATGGTCATAGCGTTTGCTTCCCATCAGGGCATGGTCCATGAATAGGAGGGAAATGGAAAAGAGCCCGATTATGCCGTAACCCAAAAAGTCCCCCCCGGAAAGATAGTAAATGACGAAGAGAAGGACGCAGCTGGTGAGCTTCAATGAGACCGAGACCGCCCTTGGAACAATGGGGGATACAAGCTCACCATTCTCTATCCTGACCCCTAGGGAGCGCAGCATGGACGCTTCCGACATCTCTATGTCCTTGAGGTCGCCCTCTATCAAGATCTGATAGAGTATTTGAACGATGATGAGAAGAGTTACGGTAATAGCGATCCCCCCGGCACCATCAAGCGCATCCTTCAGGGGGGTCAATGGTAAGGTGCCTCCTGCACCAAGGTAGGAGAACGGGAAGAGCAGGGCATGTGCGATGGCTATGGGTATGAACTTTAGCTTCGTCCTCTTATTGAAGAAGTTGTAAGCAAAGCCCATGGAGGTCATAAGGAGCAAGACCCCCATTGCCCATATATCGAACCTTGATATCACAGCCCCGAAGACCAGGCCGAGAACGACCATAGAAACGGTGACGCCCCTAGCGGTCCTTGGGTCTATGGCCCCCCTTTGAAGAGGGTGGTGGGCCTTGTTGGGATCGTCCCTATCGTAACCCTGGATGAAGTCCTCCGCAGAGTTGTGGCCGTAACCCGCATTATGATAGAGCCAGCCGAAGATGAGGAACATGAGGACCTTCGGATCGAAGATGCCCCCGACGGCCAGAGCGGCCCCGGCGGTGGTGATGGTCATCTCTAAGGGGCTCGTATGGGAGCGGAAGAGCTGTAGCCAGTCCCTGATGTTTCCCATGATCTCTCCCCCAAGGAACGGGAACGGTTTATTTCCCCTTTGCCCAAGCCATGGACGGGTAGGGCCGGAGCGGGGTTCAACATGGAATAATTGGCCAGTGCGAACGGGATTAGGTACCTGACAGCATTGACGGTATCACGGCCTAATGGAAGCGAGCGGAGGAACGCCCCCACTACCCTCATGGCGTTGCCTGGTCGGTCGAAGAGGTCCGGGTCGAACGTACCTGAGATCGAGGACAGTGTGCCAACTAGACCTTCCAGTGCATCGTCGCTGATGGCATCGAGCATCCTCTGCCTCAAGACCATCCTTCTACGGAGGTCCTTGGTCATGAAAGACCTCATCAGGTACCCATACTGGAAAAGAGGGTCGTCAGTGTTCGATGAGAGACCTGCAAGATGGCCGGAAATGATGGCGTTCTTCATCCCGAACCCCAGCATCGGGTCGGTCGTCCTGGCCGCCTCACCAGCAAGGAGGACCTTCCCCTTACCAAGGGTTCCCCCGGCCTTCACTGGTATGCTACCAAGCACATTGCTCATCTTTTCGGTGCCTTCAAGCCTCTCTTTGACCTCTTTGAGGGATAGGAACCTCTGAAGGAAATCACTGGGCCTTACGTTCAAGGGGGCCAGGTGAGGACGGAAGGTCGTGACAACGGTGACCTCATGCTTAGAGGGTAGCACATATGCATATTCACCTGGGCAGGTCCTGCTACCCAGCCAGCACTCGGCCATACCCGGTTCGAAACCATGGTCGCCATGATAATGATGGCCTACCCCAATAGCGATGTCCTCTTTTTGAAGGGGGTCGGTGATGCCCGATCCAGCTGATGTGCTCCTGCCATCCGCACCTATCAGGACATTGGCCTTTAGAAAGTGACGGCCTTTTTCAGTCCTAATGACAGCGAACCCATCGGGTCTGGCCTTCCTCAATGTGGCCCCGTAGAGGACCTCGACACCTTGTCTCTCGACCCTCCTGAGCATCTGTTCCTCCAGGGATCCCTTTCCATGCCTCCTCATGAAATGACCGTGAAGTCTCCCGAGAGCGAAGGAGAAGGTGTTCCCGAAGGGACCATGGACGATACCACCCTTGTATGGATAGGCAGGTTCCAGGTCGAACCCCATCCTTGACAGCATCTCTAGGGCATCCTCTCTTTGGGTCAGGTTCTGGAGGGCTTCGAAACTGGTCCGCTCCAGATCCTGCATTTCATCCCAAGTCCTTTTCTCTATCAGGGTGACCGAACGCCCCTCCATCGACGCTTTCAAAGCCGCTGCACATCCTGCCGGTCCGGCCCCTATCACGACAACATCGCATCTTGCCCTTACTATGTCTGTCATGTCATAGAATATAGTGGAATAGGTCAATATTTAAAATGGTTAATATATTATACAACTTTATATATTGGATTAGACACCATGCATGAGAAAAGGATGAAACATATGGTCGCATGCTGGCGGCCCCAGGACCTCCGCGAGCTCGGCTATCTTGAATTCTTCAAACCTGTAGAAAGGGTCACCGTTCTTTCTCCCATTGCGCTGATGCCAGAAAAGACTGCGATCCTTGCGGTCATCAACTGGAAGACCGTGCCGGACCTGACCTGGCTGAACAATAGCACCTTGATCGAACAGGTGATCGACATGGGGGTCGTCAAGGACGGAAGGATGTACATGATATTGGGGAGGGAGGACCCGTGGTACTTCGAGCTCCTGAGGAAATTGATGGAAGAGCTCCGCGTCTTCATTCATTGGCCCATCACCCTCAGACCTGACAGGACGATCATTGGGTTCATCGGCTATATGGAGAACATAGCCAAGTTGATGGAGGTGATAAAAGGCTTCAATGTGAATCCGGAGGTCCTCTCCATCCGGGATTACGATCCATCGGTGACCGGACCCCTTGAAGACCTGACACCGAGGCAGTACGGGTTCCTCAAGGGTGCTTTCGAGGCGGGATACTTCGATGATGAGCGGGGAGCGACCATTAACGAGCTTGCCAGGGAGAGCGGTGTCTCTGCATCATCGTACATGAAGACCCTGAGGAGGGCCCAAAGAAAAATGATAGGAAGCCTTCTTGAGCATGATGGACTGCTGAAAATACATGTCTCTTCGAGGATGTGATCGTGTCTGTCATCACTCAATGAAGAGGACATCTTTCTTTCCTTTCAGACCGTTATCACCGGTTATCAAAATAGCCTTAGAGGTTAGGGTTGATGCATAGATCAGGGAATCGGCCATGTGAAGACCTTCTGAGAGGCTAAGGTCCGCAGCAGAGAGCGCTATCGTATCCGTCATTGGTACGATCTCGGATATCGATCTGATGAACACTATCGCTTTTAATGCCTCTTCCTCCCCCGCTATCGATTTTATCCGTTTGTACACCTCATAAAGAACGATCGTTGGACAGAAGATGGTCAAATCCTCCTCCTTCTCGATCAGGTCAGCGTACTGGGCACCTTTATGAGAATCCAGGAAAAATTCTATCCAGCCACAGGAATCTATCACATATCGTTGATCAGTACCGGTCTTGTTCATCTCTGATGCCCTCCGAGGTAAGACCCGTTCCCCTATACCGTCCTCTCATCCTCTTTTTATTCTCTACAGGTATTATATGGATTATACCATCCTTCTGAAGGACCACAACTCTTGACCCTGCCATCAGTTGGACCTCAGCCCTGACCGAAGCTGGAATGACAACCTGATATTTTGAGGAAACGATTGCTGTATCCATAATATTACCGTTGAACGATATGAGCATCGAACTATTAATAGTTTAACTTATTCAAAAACTTCATCTGATACAAGGTCTGCCATTATTCATTATTCCTTGGTTTGTAAAGCCCTTCGGGTTTGGATCCGAGGAGACCCGCCTCCAGCATTGACTGGCTCGCCAGTGAGAGCTTCTTGACCATTCCTTTGGATATCAATGGATAATGGACAATCCTGTCCAGTTCGTCCCCTATGTATTCAAGCGACCCCTCGGTGAACATCCAATCCCTGTCGTCGAACCTTGTCAGGTCGAGTGGTCTCGAATAGGAGCGGAGGGACTTCTCCCTGATGGTGTTGAAATAGAAATCGAAATAGGACATGACAAGCTCCCTGAGGCTCCGATAGACCGGTTCCCTGAACCTGAGCGAAGTGAAATTGGACTTAGCCACGGAGCCCCAGAGCCCATCCTTCTTGAAGACGGCTATCACATGGTCGTCATCGTTCTCGGCCCGGAGGTCCACGAGCAGAGGAGGGTGCCCCATCTCCCGTAGGCAAGCAGCAGCGAACAATGCTCCTTCGAAGCAGTGGGCTCTCCTCTCCTTCATTACGAACCGTGGGGACCTGCTCTCCGGATCGGGGTCGTATTCAATGGAATCGAGCCATTCCTGAACATTCCAGGGATGCGACAGCTTCCCAAGGAGCTTTCTCTCTTTGATGTCCCAGCTGCTGCCCATGTAGCCCTGAAGAACAGAGGTTGAAATAAGTATTGCCCAAGTTCAATGCCCCAAAAGGTTGAAGTCTTCGTAGATGATGTTCTTCGGAGGGACCCCCAGCTTTCTGAACTGTCTTGATAGGTCCTCCATCATGGCAGGGGGGCCGCAGAGCATTACGACCCTCTCTCTAAGGTCGTCACCCTGACCTAGTAGTCTGGAGATCCTCTCCGCCGTGATCCTTCCACTGGTATCTGAAAGCCAGTGCCTGTACCTGAAATGCCTGTTACGGGTGGATTCCCTCATGAGCTCATGGTCATAGTGGGCATCCTTCAACGTCCTCATGACATAGATCAGGTCTATGTTCCTGTCGGTAGGGTGGACCGTTTCGTTCATGGCCATGCTGAGGAAGGGCGTTATACCGATCCCTCCCGCCACCCAGACCATGTCCCGATCATGGGAGATGTATCTCTTCCCGAACTTCCCGTAGGGACCTATCAAACGGACCTTAGCTCCCCGGCTTACGCTGCCCGAGAGCTTCTTGGTCGTATCCCCGGATGCCCTGATGGAGAGCCGTAGGTGGTCATCGTACCTATCAGAGGATATCGAGAATGGAAAGAATTCCATTCTGTTGACATCGGGGAACTGGACGAAGACGAACTGGCCCGGTTCGAGGTCGAATCCCTTGGGTCTATCGATGATCAGCTCTATTATGTCCGAGAAGGTCTTTGCGCCCTTGACTTTCATGGATTGAGCGTTCAACGGTCTGTATAGGACGGCCATATAGAAGTTGGAGATAACCCCTGCGGCGAAGAAGAACGACAGGACCCCCATCATAACTGGATGGGCTTTGACATCGGAACCTGCGAGCACGGTATGGACAAATGCAAGGATGAGGACGACTATCATGAACCTGTGGGTGATGAACCAGATGTGGTAGGGCAGCCTGATGAGCAGAGTGATGGATATGAGAAGGCACGCGACAATGAACGAGATGGTCCCCAAAGAGACCGACCACTCCAGACCCGGAACGAGGAACACCTTGAGGGTCTCGAGGGAGAATGACCTGTGGACCAGGAGGAAGAGCGGGTGGAGAACCATGAAGAGGACAGATGCCCTTCCTGTGAGGCGGTGGACTATGTACTGTCTGTCAAGTCCCCCGAACATTGACTCCAACCATCTGGCCCTTACAGAGAGCATGAAATTGATGGACAGAAGTACGATGGCATTGAAAGCGCAGAACTTAGCAGCCACTTTCCATGGGTATGAGAACGATTCCGGCCCTTGGAGCACCCATAAGAGAATGACAAGCGTGCACGATATAAGGACCAGGAACACCCCGGGGGATAGGAGCCATCTCCTTGTGACGGGGTCCCTGAACTCCCAGGGTATGAGAAGGTCACTCGGTCTCAGATGACCCCCTCCGACAGGTCCTTTCCGTCGTTCCCCATGCCTTTGGGATTGACGAACTCCGATTTAACGGTGTTCGGAGGAGATGGACCTTGGGGAGATATCACCCGTACCTGATGGCATCGCCAGGTCTGAGCCTCACAGCCTTCCGCAAAGGCAGCTGGATAACAACGAGGGTGAGGACGACGGTTATGACGAAGGCGAAGACCATATAGTAGACCGGGACCTCGAAGTAGAGCTGGAAGTGTAGTATCCTCTTGATCATCCAGGTTATGAACAGGCCTACGCCCCATCCAAGGGGTATCCCCAGCAGTGCCCCTATCACCGATAGGGTCATACCTTCTGACCCGAACACCTTCCGTATGTCCCATGATCTTGAACCTATGCATCGGAGCATACCGATCTCCCTTGTCCTCTCTATCACGTTCATGGTCAGGGTGGACATCAGCCCTATGGAGGTTATGAGGATTATCAGGGTACCCACGGCTAGCATGAGGTTGGTGATATCGGCATTGGCGCGGATGTTCTGCTCCTCTATCACATAGAAGATACCTGATGTGACGACGTAACCCTTCGCGAGCATAAGGTCCTCTATCTCTGCTGCCACCCTATCGATGAGAGCATGGTCCTTGCTGGTCGTGACCACGGCAAAGCCGGTTATGGAGGTGTCGCCGGTGACCTGCTGTATCGTAGGTATGGGCATGAACATGTTGTTCCCGTTCATCATCTGGGTCTTCTGGACCCCTATCACCAAGAAACTGTTGACACCCAGCGGAGTAAGGACATCCAGCGTGTCACCGACCTCCTTGTCATAGATGCCCGACAGGACCTTTGATATGACGATCACATTCGCACCGGATGACTCCTCTTCCGGTGTGAACCAGCGTCCTTCGACCAGCGTCCTGTCGATATCGAAGGCCTTGGTGTCCTGTTCGTATCCCATTATCAGGACCTGTTCCTCTTCCACCTGGCACCAGGTCCAGATCACTGGTTCGGCGGATGCGACACCCTCGATGGAGCGGACGTCATAGACCATGTCTTGGGTGATCGCCTTGGCACCCTCGCCGGCGCCCATCGCTTGGATGTCGTAGGTGAAATTGGCGAACTCGGTCCTGACGGTCTCGGTGAGCGAGTATCCTACGGTCGCTATGCCCAGGAACATGCCAACAGCGAGCATTATCTGGACCATCGTTGAAATGGACCTTCCCTTCTTCCTCGAGATGTTCCTGAAACCCATCTGCATGGTCCTTGGGACGAGCCTGTTCCTTAGTAGGGCCCTATCGATGAACGAAGAGCCAAAGTTGGCCGAGATGCCAGTGCTCTCCATGCCCTCCCTTACCGGGACATTGATCCCCTGGTAAAGTGCAGGGAGGCTCGCTAGGACCGTCGCTACTACCCCGGCCAGGAGGGATATCAGGATGGTCTGGACGTGGATGGCAAAGGTTGGTACGACACCGTAGAAGCTAGTGGATAGGAACCGGACCATCCCGTAGGAAATGAAGATGCCCAGGACGGTCCCGCCGATGGAACCTATCGTCCCGAGGATAGCTGCGGTGGTCAGATATGTCCTGACTATCTGGAGCCTTGTGGCCCCGACGGCCTTCATCTGGCATATCTCCTTCCTCTGTTCCGTTATCATCGTGTGCATGGTGTTGGAAATGAGGAAAAGAGAGCAGCCCATCGTCATGAATGTGAGGACGTAGAAGAACTGGGCCATGTCCGAGAAATTATCCTTGCCCGGGTAATCGCCCTCGATGTTGTATGATGGGAGGCTCTGGAAGGCCGTGAAGTTGGTGTTCTCCCTGAGGTATCTCTCGATGTCGACCGTGGACCTCTGCAGGTCCTTTTCGCTGGCCTTCTCCATATCGAAGCTGAGCAGGATGTAGCCCGTTCCGTTGGCAAGGTCCCTAACGGTGTCTATGCCCATGTAGAGGACGACGGTACCCCAGGCCGGGTATTGCGAGTAATCGTTATTGTAACCGTTGCCGGTGATGTTCACCGACCTTACGACGCCGTTCGAATCGTACAGACGGATAGTGTCCCCGGAACCACCACTGAGGAGCTTCACCCGGCCGTTCGAATCATCTGTCAATGCCTCGTATTGGCCAGGATAGGAACCCTTCGTCCTAATGATCCTGTCCACCTGCTGGTCCGTGAAGTCCTCCACACCGATGACCAACGCATCTGCCCGTCTTTCCCCTATGTACATCCTCGTGAAGAAGATGTACTTTCCCTCGACATCGTTCACGTTCTCGATATTGGAAAGGTTCGAGAAATCGCCCGTGGTCAGTTCCAGGTCCTTGACCTCGTACATCGAATCGTGCATGTTGCACCTGTCGAGCTGATGGAACATGTTGGCGTTCATCAAAGGGACCACGGCGAACATGCCTATGGCGGCCACCCCTAGAACTATGGTCAGGACTGTGAAGAACGTCCTGGACTTCCTCTTCCTAAGGTCGCCAAGTGATTTGCTGAGAAGGGAGCTTACCATGGGGATCATCTCCAAAGTTCAATAGCGTTCCTGTTGTTCAGGAGGCTATCCTCCCGTCCCTGATGGTTATCCTTCTCTTTGCTTTGGCCGCCAGTTCCTTCGAGTGGGTCACATAGATGATGGTCTTCCCCTCCCTGTTCAGTTTCTGGAAGAGCTGGAAGATCCTGTCCTCCGTCTTTGAATCCAGGTTGCCTGTGGGTTCGTCACCTATGAGTATCTTTGGGTCGTTGGCCAACGCTCGGGCGATCGCGACCCTTTGCTGTTCCCCCCCCGAGAGCTCTGATGGGAGATTGTGCAGCTTGTCCCCGAGGCCGACAAGTTCGAGGTTCATCATGGCCTTCTTCTTCCTATCCTTGATCGACCCCTTCCTTGCGAGGTCCATGGGAAGCATGACGTTCTCAAGGGCGGTCAGAGTGGGGAAGAGCTGGAAGAACTGAAAGACGATCCCTATGTTCTCCCCCCTCCATCTCGCGAGCTTGTCCTCCTTCATCCTCTCGATGCTGTTACCATCGATGAGGACGGACCCGGTGGTCGGTCTGTCTATCCCGGTGATCATGTTCAGGATAGTGGATTTGCCCGATCCCGATGGTCCTACTATGGCGACCATCTCGCCCTCCTCTATGGAAAGGTCCACACCCTTCAATGCATGAAAGTCCATCTTTCCAGTGGTGTACACTTTGTCAAGGCCCTTTATCTCTATCTGCGTCATGTCGTTCACCTGCTATTGCACAGCGGCTTATATCGTGAACCATGCAATATTGCACAGTTTACAGTAGTGTATAGTGCACAATACTATAAGTATCTTTTGTTGGGAATGTGTCCCTGAGGATGGCCGACAGGGCTCATACCTTTAGGAGCATGCTCCTGGCAAGCTTCCCATGGAGGTACCAAAGGAAGTTGGAAAGATGCAACGTCCAGGTGAGGAGCGTAACGCCCGTCAGGAAAGAAAGGGTATAGATGGCCGCCTGTGCGAAGGTCGAGCCCACGAAGATGCTGAGGTCTGCGGACCCTAATATCAACAGCCAAAAAGGAACGGCGATCAGCGATATGGATACGGTAAAAAGGGTTACCAGGACAGTGAAGTATACGAGCCCCAATGGGAAAAGGAGGAAAAGGAACAGGAGCGAGGAATAGAGCCTCAAGTCCTTGAGCATGGTCTTGAGCCTGGTCCAGTTCTTCCCTACAAGGTACATCTTCCTCTTCTTCCTGGGCATCCTGGTCCCGAGCATCAGCTCGGTGAACCTACCTAGTGCGTATGATATCCCGTATGTCGATATAAGGAAGAAGACAAGGATCGGGATCCCAATTATCGTTATCGCCATCCCTATGCCCACAGATAGGCCCAGTAGGATATAAGAGAACAGCAAGGTCCCCAGAGGGAACATCAGTAATAGATAGAGGAGCCCCAGATAGGTCTCCTTGTGAATGTATACGCCCAGCACCCCCATTAACGGGCCATCCATCTTTTCGGTAGGATGCCGTTCTTCCTCGGTCGACCTGCGCAGATATTCTCGTGCGACGGTCCTGGGCGACCCATAGGCCCGGATGGCCTTCTTGAGCGCCTGCTCCCTGTCCCTAGCAGTGCCAGAACCAAGGTGCTCCCCAGCCATCTCCTCGAGGAACTCCTCGGCATCGTCAAGTGCCTCGACCTTGAGGGCTTGATCGACATCCCCCAATTCCCTTGACAGGTCCCTCAGGTAATCCTTGATCAGGGTCTTGTCACTCATCTTGACCTGCCCCCATCATGATGTCCACGAAGTCCCTGGTCCTCCACCATGTCCTCTGCCAGATATCGAGCTTCTTCCTTCCCTTCTCCGTTATTAGATAGTACTTCCTCGGAGGTCCGGATGCGGATGCCTTGATCTGGCTCTTAAGGAAACCGTTCTTCTCAAGTGCCCTGAGAACGGGATAGATGGTCCCCTGCTTCAATCTCGGTCCCGCCAGGTCCTCGGCCTCCATCTTCCTTGCTATCTGGTAGCCATAGAGAGGGACCTTGGAGGACGCACAGATCGATAGGAGTATGAGAGATATCAGACCGGTCAGGAGGTCCTTCTCGAACTTTGGGTCGCGGTCATCGGACCCTTTCGAGGTGTTCTTCGGGACCTTAGAAGTAAGGTTAACTTTCAATTGGATCATTGATCTCCCTCCAGCTTATAGGACCTGAGGAGCACGTTGCCGATGGTGATGTCGGCCTTGAGGTCAGGCCCACCTCCATTGAGGGCGCCTCTGAGGGTATTGGACCCCTTGGTATCGTAGACCGGTCCCAATCCCTCTATGCCTAAGTGTCCGTTGGCAACCTCAAGGTCGAAGTCCGCAGGCAGGGTATTGGGGACCTCTATGATGATGTCCCCATTGTCGATATGGAAACTTGCCCCGGTCGATGATATGTTCACCATTTGAACGAACATATTGCCGTTGTCCATGGTCGCTCCACGGATGGTATTGGCCGACCTGACCTCAATATCCCCGTTGTTGAGACTAAGGTTCCCTATGGACCTTACGGACCTTATGTCAATGAGCCCATTGTCCATCCTGCATCTTTCTAGGGAGTACATGCCCGTGACCTTGATGTTCCCGTGGTCCATCTGAACTGTCCCTAAGGGGATGTCCGAGGGCATCCAGACCTCCATATGGACATTGAAGATGGGGATATCTATGCTGCTCTTTACCATTATATTGACCTCTGGGCCTGATGTAATATCGATAACCACTCTATCAAGGACACGCTTACCGAATATGGTCTCGACCTCTGTTTTGACGAGTATATCGCTCCGTTCCTCACCGGTAATGGTAATGCTCCCGACTATGCTCTTTACGTTCACCGACCGAACACCATCTGCAGAGATGGTCGAGCTAGAGTACTCGCTCACCATCTCTATCTTGATCGACATGAGCGTTATCCCTGCAAGAGCTAGGACCATGGTCCCGAGTACCATGCTGACCAATAGGAAAGAGATCGGGTTAGGTTTCATGTTCTTGACCTCCATGGGGACGGGTCAATGGACCACCACCTATGTTGTGGTGAGCCGGGGGTGGTTAATAGTGTATGGTCCACAATAGTGTAAAGTGTATAATAGTATTTATATGTTGTTCTCAAGGGGCAATGGAACGTCGATCGAGCTCATCCGTTCCTCATCTTCATGAAGAGTATGAGACCGGCAAGGACCACCGTTACCGAATTGGCTATGATTATTGGCAGGTCCCCCTTGAAGATACCGTAAGCGAGCCACAGCGAGAGCCCTGTGACCATGAGCAGGTACATGCCCAATGAGATGTCCTTGGTATGCTTGGTCCTGATGGTCTTCAACGCCTGAGGCAGGAAGGCAGCAGTTGTGCAGAAAGCGGCAGCGATGCCGAGAACTAGTATCAGGTCCATTGGGACTGGCAACCATGGTTCTCTTCATAATCTTTGTCCTGCCCTCTCTCAAAGGAACAGCACAAAAAAAACCCAGTAAACGAGCGTGTTTACAATTGTCAGCGGGACGCCTATCTTTGCGAAGTCCCAGAAGGTGAGGGTCGTTCCGTCCCTCTGCTCGGCGTTCTGGATGATTATGACATTGCTTGCTGCACCAAGGATGAACATGTTCCCTGCAATTGTCGAGCCTGCGGCCAAGGCCATCAGCTCAGGGGTACCCGCCCCCGCTTCCGACATGACCGGGAGGTAGAGGGCAACCAGTGGCACGTTCGAGACGAACTGGCTTATGATAACTCCCGCGCTCAATATCACAGGTATGGATAGGAGCGGAAGACCGCTGCCATCTATCATGTCCTGGAAATATCCTGTGTCCCAAACGGCTCTCATCAGGACGAACATGGAGGCGAAGAAGACCAGGGTCCTCCAGTCCATCTTCCTCACTATTTCGAACCTCCTCCTGCTGAGGAGGAGCAGAGGAAGGGCACCTGCAACTGCAATATAGGTGAGCCTAATATCGAACCCGAGGTCCAATGTCACGAGGACCACCTTGATGAGTATCATTATGAGCACCATTGATAGGGACAGTCTGCACAGGTCCGCGAGCTTCTCGTCCTTGACCTTGACCCTTGCCGGGGCGATCTTTCTACCATCGAACTCTTTTCTAAAGAAGGACCTGATCAAAGCATAGGCGATGAGAAGGTTGATGATGGTCGGGACGAAGAGCCATTTGAAGAAATCGACGAAGGGGGCTTCAACGGTCGGGTCGAGCGCTATGAGAAGGTTCTGCGGATTGCCTATGGGCGAGAACACGCTTCCTATGGTGATGGAGAAAGCAAGGGCCAGGAGCATCATCTTCTTGTTGAGACGGTTCCTCAATGCGAGCGTCAGGACCACGGGGGTGCCCATGATGGCCATGGTGTCATTGAGGAGAAGGGCGGAACAGAACCCCATCACAAAGATGACCAGTATGATGAGGGCATCAAGGCTTTTAGCCCTTGCAAAGGCCCTAGTGAAGAGCTGGTCCAGAAGTCCGCTCTCTTCAAGTGCTGAGCCGACAATGAACATGCAGGCAAGGAAGAGCATCACGTCGATGTCTATTGCCTTCAAAGCGTTAAGGGGCGATATCTGGAGGGTAACAAGGACCAGAAGGGCCCCCACACCCATTATCAGCCATATCTGGAGCTTCACAGCCCCTATCTTCCTTATGGCTATTGCAGCAAGGACCAGGGCCAGAACAACAAGGGGTATGGCCGACACAAGGTCGGAACATCAGATCGGTATTTGAGGGTTAGGAGCTAGCAAGGGCTTTTTTAGGGTAATGTCACCAGGGTGCTCCAATCCAATCCTCCAGTACACCGGTATCTATCCTCCAATTGTACATGAAAAGGAGATTCCCGCTCTCGTCCAGAACAACGTATTGCTTCATTTCAAAGCCACCTCCCTCATCCGGTTTGGGCTTGGCATCGTAGTCCATCCACATCTCTATGAAGGAGCAGTTGGTGTATGTGATCATGAAAGATACATCCTGATAATATGGGTCGGTAGCCTTTATGTCGTTGAGCCCGGACCCGTTCCAAAAGATAATATTGGTCCGCATGCTCTCTAACAATTTGATAGATCTATCTCCAACATACAGTCCTGTACCGTTGCCATAGTTCTCTTTCATAGATATCAGCTTCAGTTCGACTTTATCCATCCGCGTTGAGGAGGCGGTATATACCAATCTGTATCGACCGAAGGTGTGGTTCTTCCTCAGTTCTTTGATATGGTCGGAATAATGGCCTATGTTCTCAGTGGAGATGAAGTTCGCCCTTTCTTCGGCTGGTTTTAATAAGAACGAATTGTCCTCTTCCCTTGAAGAGATGTTGAATATAGTAGAGTAATCTATGTTCTCAGCTGCAATGATCATGACTGTCCCGTTCTCATCGGACGAGCTTCGGTCGATGTCTATTACATACATGTGGTTCGATGCGTCTCGGACCATTAAGAATCCGACGATCAGGATGGAGATAAGGACCACGGTGATGAATAGAAAAAGGGTAATGCTCTTGATGATCATGTGTTTCCTCACCATGTTCTATCCCTGTTGGAATGGGCTGGTCAATAATTAAATCCTTCCAATACTGCAAACTGGTATTGTGGAACTGGGAACTAATGATCACCCGATCAAAGGACACTGTATAAAGCTTCATAGAAGGATAAAAAAATGAAGGAGGTGGTTGATATGGTGAATAATCCAAGGAGGTCGTTGGATACGGTAGGATGGAAGGATACCCGCAGGAAGTATGATATCGATAAAAAGATAGGATTGGTCGTTGGACTCCTTGTTGTGTTCATGATCTTGAACTCCATTGTCGGTTTTTTGGTATATCCTTTGATAATAAACCTATTTGGTTCAGATGGCCTAGCTGATTTCAATATGAATCAATTTCTCATTTCCATAGGGATCTTCATCCTAACGGTCCTTGGTAACTTGGTCATCGCAATTTGGTTGAATGTTGAGGCCAAGAGACTAAAGAGGGACCGACTGGTCTGGACGGTGTTCCCCCTGTTCTTCGGTATCGTTGCAGCAATGCTTTTCTATCTTATAGAGATCTATAATGAGCTCATTTATCTAAGGAAGGATATGAAGAGATTACTGAGGTGAAGAAAACGTGAGGTAAAAAATTATAATCATAGGAGGACTTAAAAAACAAGAGCGAAGGACAACTGACGGATGGTGAAAAAAAGTGGTTCCTGAACTAACCGCTAATGGCAAATATGAAATTAATACTAATAGAGATTTTACATAATCAAAGTTAGTCGAAATCAAGTGGAATCTATGATAAGTTATAAGTAATATAAAAGCTATAATGGTTATAGGCGATATAATGACAACAACTATTGCGGTATCCTCTGAAACTAAAGAGATGCTTCGACTTCTAGGCGAAAAAGGGGAAAGTTACGACGATATCTTGAAAAAACTCATTCAAAGATCCGCATGGAAGAAACTCGATAATAGATGGAATAAAATTTTAGAAGAAGATGAGTTCATACCCCTGGATGCATTATAATGTTCCAGGTACTTGCTTCAAGGACATTTCAAAAACTGTTCAATGGTATTCCAAATAAATTACACAATAGGATCAAAAAAGGATTAAAAGAGCTAGAATCAGATCCCTATACTCCGAGATCAAATGCGGATATCAAACAATTGAATGATACGAATCCACAGAAATATCGAATAAGAATAGGAGAATATAGAGTAATTTATTATATTGATGGAAAGGTTGTAAAGTTGATTGAGATTTTCATACGTGGTAGAGGATACCGCGAATAGGGTCTAACGATTCCTCTTGACTCTTCGCTGCCGTTAGTCGCTTGGGGACGCTGCGTTTTCGCCTTTGGCTCACCCTTGATTAACAAATTGATTATCCGATTTAACATTACCTCCAGGGAGGGAAATTTCATCTATCCATTAAGTAATACCTGAACTATCAGGAGGGTCAAGAAACTGAAACGAAGGTAACGATCGGATGGTGAGAAAAAGTGGTGCAGACTCTAGCCGTAACCGGAACAATACAAATAGGAAATTATTCAACAATCCTCTTGTAAGGTGTCAAATTTACTGTTGAATACCATTAAAAAATAATTAAACAAAAGAGAAGTTTGTTATAAAATAGTGTATAATGATGTAAATCTGTAATAGCAAACATTCTAATACCTTCTTAACTATTACTTTGCGTCAAATCCTTTGACGAGGTGATTCAATGGGAATAAAAACCCTTGCACTATTTTCGATAGTCGTATTAGCTAGTCTGTTGATCACCCAAGGAGCGGGTATTGCTTCAGCTGATCAGGACGATAAGGAACCCGAGGTTGAGAAGAGGATCCATGTCCTTTACAATACCTCACCAACCAAACCCTCAGGCACACCAGGCAACGGTAAACCAGACAAACCCAGCGACGAAGGTACCTATGAGACATTCGGTAAGGGTATCATCTGGAAGGATACCCCGATCGACTTCGTCATCGACGCCGACAACTCTCAATTGACAGCATCCTTTGTTCAAAGCGCCATATGGGCAGGAGCTACCGAATGGGACGATTACACAAGTACCACCCTCTTCGGTAGTTATTCTGCATCTACAACTGCAACGTGGGACGATACTACCCGGGACGGCAAGAACGAGATGGTCTTTGAGGATTATTCCAATAGTAATGTCATCGCAATAACCATCACCTGGGGATACTTCGGCGGTCCTCCTAATAGTCGGGAAATCCTTGAGTTCGATATCCTATTCAATACCGATTTCATCTGGGGAGATGCGACCAGTGATTCATCGGTTATGGACCTGCAGAACATCGCTACTCATGAGATCGGACACGGCCTTGGTCTCGCTGACCTCTATAACTCCGCCGACTCATTGGAAACGATGTACGGATATGCCTCAAATGGAGAAACCCAGAAGCGCAATCTCTATGATGGTGACATCGCCGGGATACAGTCCCTCTACGGAAATTGAGAACCCATCAGATATTGGAAGACCGACAACCTACAAGTAGTCAGCGTTATTGTTTAGCTTATAAAGTTTTAAGGCAATAGCAATATCATGGTTCTATAGACAATCGATATCATCCTCGTCGGATTAACTTGTGAACAGGTTTTTTAATTCTTTTGTTAAATTGTTGTGTTGCACCCTTCACATTCCCCCCCATATATGGAAATAATCAGTCTGATTTTTGAGTTATATATTTAAATCACCAAGGGTTATTTTTAAATTCATTGTTTTTTCACCTTCAATTTTCCTCTTTCCGCACTTAAGAGGAAAAATGTGTATTACCTTCGTTATTTAAGTGTTTTTATATTGTCATCGTTCGGGTCTTATCCACCGATCTATTTTGTATTTCTAAGTTTAACGAAATATTACTGGGAGGATTTAGGTCAAGACCTCTTCTTGACCTCTTTGATCAATGTTATCGAGTACAGTGCCAAAGCCGTCCATATCAGACCGAAGCTGATGAGATGCGTGGTCGTGAAATCTTCCCCATAGATGAAGACCCCGAGGAGGAGCATCATAGAGGGGGCTATATACTGCATGAAGCCGACGCTCGATAGGTCTATCCTCCTTGCACCCTCCGCGAACCAGTATAGGGGCAGTGTCGTTACAACGCCTGCAAAGACAAGGAGGAGGGTGGTGACCATACCTCCCGTGATGAACGAACCGTTCCCTGAGGTTCCTTGGAACATCATGAAACCGAGTGCAAAGGGGACCAATAGTAGGGTCTCCACTCCCAAGGCCTGCATGGGATCGTACTTGGTCATCTTCTTTAGCAGGCCATAGACCGCGAACAGTGTCGCAAGGGACAAGGCGATCCATGGGAGCTTGCCGTAATCTATCGTTATGTAGAGGACCCCAACAACGGCTATGGCGAACGCTGCGAGCTGGAGCTTGTTCAATCTCTCTTTGAGGACGACCATCCCCAGGAAGATGGACAGGAGCGGATTGATGTAATAGCCCATGCTCGCTTCGAGCATCCTCTCCGAGTTCACTGCCATGATATAGATGAGCCAGTTCAGACCCACAAGCGTACCTGTCGTCAATAGCAGGAGGACATCCCTCTTCCGGGAGAACAGCTTTCTTATGTCCCAGTTCTTCCTATAGAGCAGAACCAGCATGACGAAGACGAACGACCATGCTATCCTGTGTGCAAGGATCTCGAAAGGGGATACGTCGTGGAGGAGCTTCCAGTAAACGGGAAGAAAGCCCCAGGTAACAAAGGCCAATAGGGCGAAGATGAACCCTGCGAACCTGGTCCCTCCTCCATCCCGCGTCTTTGCGGAGACACATCCTTTTCCGGGCAAGTCTGGAGATGCAGAGAATGAACGGATTTAAAGGTTGGCAGGAGCCATCCCTATCGGTCGATCGGTGTGTTTATGAATGGTTGATAAATGAAACTGTATGGTTATAACCATACACATTTACTAAAAGTGTATTATTATACTGATACACTTTAATACAAGGTCCGCTGATGTATGTACATGGACCTGAGATATGTTGTCAAGGAGCAGAGGGAGGAACTTGACACCATCATGAACGAACAACATATCATAGAGCGGGAAAGGCTGACCGAGGCCAGGTCCATGTTGTCACATCCCAACGTCCTGGCGTTAATAGGAATTCGAAGGTGTGGAAAATCGATATTCTCCTACCAACTGGCCAAAGATGAGAACTTCGGATATCTTAACTTCGACGACGAGCGGTTGTATGGGTTGGGCCCGAAGGACCTCAACGATGTCCTAGAAGCGTTCTACAGCCTCTATGGAAACCCCAAGTTATTGGTCCTTGATGAGGTCCAGAACGTCCCTGGTTGGGAGCTGTTCGTAAATAGGCTCAGAAGGACCAAAAGGGTGTTGGTCACCGGCAGCAGTTCAGGAATGCTGTCAGGCGAACTGGCAACAAAGCTGACCGGGCGTCATCTGGTATTCACCCTTTTTCCTTTCTCTTTTCGGGAACACCTTGACATGATGAAGGTCAAGGCCCCGGAGGTCATGACCACCGGAGAAAAGGTCAATGTCGTCAAGGAGCTGGAGACCTATATTTTCAAGGGAGGCCTACCGGAGGTCCATCATCTTGGTAATCGGGTCCTGCCGGTGATCTTTGACAATATAGTGAGCAAGGATGTGATGACAAGGGGAAATGTTAGGAAATTCGAGGAGCTGAAGCAATTGGCCCGGTTCATGGTCTCAAACTATTCGAGCGAGTTCACATACAGGGGACTTAAAAAGTCGCTCGGATTAGGTCAGGTCTCAACTGTTTCCAACTGGCTAAAGCTCCTCGAGGAAGCGTTCCTCATCTTCAAGTTGGAGAGGTTCGATTCCCGGCTCAAGAACAGACTGAAGGCCCCAAAGAAGATCTACTGCACCGACCCCGGGATCATTGATGCGGTATCCATTGATGCATCGAAGAACATGGGAAGGCGGATGGAAAACATCGTTGCCGTGGAGCTGATGAGGCGGAAGGTCGATGATCCAAGGACGGAGGTCCATTACTGGAAGGACCATAATCAGAACGAGGTGGATTTCATGATCAAGGTAGGTAATGAGGTAAAGCGTCTCATCCAGGTGACCTATGCGGACTCCGTGGATGGTTTAAGGGACAGGGAGGTTAGGTCACTGCTCCTTGCAGGTGAAAGGTTTGGCTGCAAGGACCTTGAGGTCATCACCTGGGACCTGGAGACGGAAGAGGTGATGGACGGGAGAACGGTCCGTTTCGTCCCGCTTTACCGATGGCTGCTCGGACCGTCTGCCAAAGCAAGAGGCCAGATTAGAGGTTCGGGTCCGAGGATAAAAAGACCCCGTCCGCTCAACCCTGGAGGCATGGTCATTTGAAGCTCAGACAGTTACCAGAGGATTTCATGGTCGAGGAGGTCCACTCTGTGGACGTACGACCAGATAAGGGGCCTTACAAGGTCTTTATGATGGAGAAGAGGGGGCTGGAGACGTTCTCGCTCATCTCATATCTTGCAAAGGCCAACAACATCCCCTTCAAGGAGTTCGGATATGCAGGTCTCAAGGACAGGCACGCAATAACCAGGCAGCTCATATCGGTCCCCGCAGAGTATCATATAAAGACGGTCCACGAGAAGAGCTTCGACCTCGAGCACAAAGGGTACATTGATGCGCCCATCAGGCCTGGACAGCTGAACGGGAACAGGTTCATGATAAATGTCAGGGACCTGACGAAGGACGAGGCCAAAAAGGCCATAGAGAGGTCTGGACCCATAAGAGAGCGTGGTATCCCCAACTATTTCGATTCCCAGAGGTTCGGGAGCGTTCCCCACGGGGAGTTCATCGCAAAGCACCTGATGGCCGGGGAGTTCGAGAGAGCGATGAGGATATTCCTCACCCATTACGACAAAAAGGAGAAGCGGGAGGTCAAGGAGGATAAAAGGTCCATACTGGCGAACTGGGATGACCTGTCCAAGGCCGAGATAAGGAGCAGACACCTGCAAATTCCCGTTGAAACCTACCTTAGGACAGGCTCCTGGGAGGAAGCATACCTTTTCATAGCCAGGAACATAAGGGAGCTCTTCATATCCGCTTACCAGAGCCATCTATGGAACGAATGCGTCAAGGAGCTCCTTAGGTCCCGGTGGGATTTGGAACACTTAGTTGAGGTCAGGTATTCACTTGGTACTCTTTTGTTCTTGAAGGGGCTAGTAAAAAAGGACCTCTCTGAGCTGCCAATGGACCTCCCAGTCCTTGGTAGGGATGTGGACCTGAACAGCGAGGAAGAGGAGGTCGTTTCAAAGGTCCTTGGGAACGAGGGAGTATCGCTCGATAGTATAAGGGCATTTGACGTTGCAGGGGACCATCCCAGGTCCTACAGGAGGAACGTGATCCTTAGGACAGAGGACCTGCTCCTCTCAGAGCCTTTGCCCGATGAATTGAACATTGGCCCCAATAAGGAGAGATACAAGTTAAAGGTCTCGTTCCAGATATCAAAAGGGAGCTATGGAACGGTCATAATAAAAGGACTTTTCGGTAAATGAACCGGGTATATTGTAGAGACCCCAACTTTTATTAGTCTCGGGTGTTTACTAAAGTCGGTGCTCCCATGGTGGTCAACCTTGAGAGATTGCTCTCTCGCAGGGCAACGATAATGAAGGCCTCGGAGATCCGCGAGCTCCTGAAACTGACCCAGTCGCCCGGCATGATATCCCTTGCTGGTGGGCTCCCTAATCCAGAAGCGTTCCCCGTTGAGATAATCAAGGAATGCATAGGTAAGGTCCTGAAGGAACATTCCCTGAGCGCCCTTCAGTACGGGACGACAGAGGGGCTTAACCCCCTGAGAGATGCCATTGCCCAGAGGATGAAGGCAAAGAAGGGTGTGGACTGCGAGCTCCACGACATTCTGATAACCAGCGGGGCCCAGCAAGGCCTAGCGTTCATAGCTATGACCTTCCTTGACCCTGGCGATACCTACATCTCCTCCGCCCCGACCTATCTGGGCGCCATTCAAGCTTTTCATGCGTACGAGGCCAAATGCGAAGCCATTCCAATGGCCGATGAAGGCTTCGATATCGAGACCCTTCGAAGGAACATACAGAGATTGAACAGGACTGGTATCTATCCGAAGTTCATATACACGGTACCCACCTTCCAGAACCCCTCCGGTGGAACGATGACCCTCGAATCAAGGAAACAGCTGCTTGAGGTGGCATCGGAATACGACATGCTGATCATTGAGGACGATCCGTACGGAGAGCTGATATTCGAAGGTAAAGGCGTTCCGACCATGAAATCGCTGGATAAGAAGGGGAGGGTGATCTACCTGAGCACGTTCTCGAAGATCCTTGCCCCCGGGTTCAGGCTCGGTTGGGTCGTCGCATCCCCCGAGATAATCAACAAGTTCGTTCTCGCAAAACAATGTACCGACCTTTGCACCAATGTATTCTCCCAATACGTTGCCTATGAATATATCTCAGGAGGATACCTGGACAAGCAGGTCAAGGAGATAATCGCCTTGTACAGGGAGAAGAGGGATGTGATGCTTTCGGCCATCAAGGAGCACTTCCCGCAGGAGGCCAAGTACACCATCCCGAACGGGGGGATGTTCTTCTGGGTGACGCTTCCCAAGAGCATCAATACCAGGGCCATGTTCAAAAAGGCCGTCGCCAAGAAGGTGGCCTATGTCGTAGGTGATGCGTTCTATCCGGACGCCAGTCAAGCGAACTCCATGAGGTTGAACTTCTCTTATTCCTCCAACGAGGACATTAGGGAAGGCATCAAGAGGCTTGGAGAGGTCATCAAGGATGAGCTCCAGGTCAACGTGACAAACGGGGAACAGGTGGGAGAGGGCGTCTGAGCCTTCGGTATATGTTCAATGATGCTATCATTATAACGGAAACGGACACAACTAGAACGATGAAAACAGTTCTGAACACCCCAATTTCTCGCGCTTCATATTGATGGGCCTCTTTCTTGATGTGTATGACCTGATAATATTCATCATTAGATGAATAGGTCCATACCCTTAGCCCTATGGAGAGGTTCCCGGAACCTGCGGGATATACCGTGACCACCGATGAATTTGATGAGATATAGATACCGCACCCGGATACTGTCCAATTGTACCTCACGATCTCGGAAGGAGGCCACGAATGCGAACCATCCAAGTATATCGTCCTGTTCTCGGTTGGCTCACCACTCCAGAGAATTCGCGGTACAACCCTATTATTTTTTAATGGGAAGGCCCTAGGTGATCGGTCCCTGTCCGGTGGGTCCCCTACTATTTGATAGTCATTATCGAATAAACCATCTCCATCCTCATCATTGAACATACTGTCGGGCCAGTAATTGTAGGACCATTCGTTCTGTCCGCAGGTTATGGCCGATACATCAATAGAATAGCTCTTCAGAATATCGTTCATCCTTATCGTGTTCCCATGGGACCCCCTTGACAGCTTGATACCGATCCTATTGTCCCTGAGGGTATTGTTGCTCAATGAAATATTATTAGATGTCGCCAGGATGATACCAATCTCGCAAGATCGAACGGAATTGTTCACAATAATGACCCGTTCGGAGTTCTCAATTAAAATACCGTCGCCCTCTACTGTTGTGATCTTGCAGTACTCGATGCGGCTGTCCCGGCTCATCACGTGAATGCCGCAATGGACATTGTACTTGAGGTTGCATCCCTTTATTGTGACATCATCCACGTCCAGGACATGGACCCCTATGTCATTTAAAGTGCATGATGCGTTCAGAATGCGGGTCCCGAAAGAGAGCCAGTAAAGGTGGAAACCCGCCTTTGAATTGAAGTTAGCGGTGCAGTTCTCGAAGGTGGTATAGGGAGCATAGTACATTGCGAACCCGTAACCGTTCTCGCTCGATTCCGTGGAATTGACTCGAACGTCCATGGTGTCCGCGAGGTGCATCCCCGCTCCTCCGTTCCTTTTGAACATGCTACCATCCACCCGTGTTCGTGAGCAGTTTGCGAGAGACAGCCCTATGTTGCAGTAGAACGCCTTGCACCCAGTGATCTCCACATCATTGCATGAAATGACCTCGATCCCGCTCGAGGCGTTCAGGACAACTATGTCCTCGAGCGACGCACCGTCGGCTATCACCCTTACCGAGAAGTTCCCCCTCATTCCATCTATACCAATGTAACGATCGAACAATCCGACAAGGCGCACGCTCTTATTGACCAGGACGTTCTCTCTGTAAAGTCCCGGGGCGATGTAAACCGTCTGCCCATCCTTGGCGGAGGCCACACCTTCCGAGATGTTACTGAACCCACCCATGTAGGCTCCCACAAGGACAGCACTACCATCCTGCCATGGGAACATTTCCTCGTCCTCATCGGTACCCGAAACATTAGCAGAATAGGGCAATAACAGGAACAACATGGTCAAGGAGGTCGTTAAAAAGATGACATCTGACCTAAGCAGACGGTACGCCCCCTTGTTTGCATCTCATGCTCTCAATGTCGAACCTCAGGATCTGTGCTGAACGGGCAGCACCTTCGCTGCCAAGGAACTCTCTTTTCATCTTAACAGGTTCGCGTTCCTGATGTTCCAAAAGCACATTGAAAGCATGGTCGATCTCATCCGTCCCCTCAACGAACGATATTTTGCCAAAGACGACCAGCGACCTGTAAGCATGGCTGCATCTTCCATGCAGGTAACCAAGGTCCTCGATAATGGTCCCGCATGCTCTGGGGTCTTTCCTGAGGAGCTCCAGCTTGAGGCCGGTCCTTGCAGTATGGAAGAAGAGAGCGTTCCTTTCCCGGTCGTAGCCGTAGCTCAATGTGATAATATAAGGGCCTTCCGGACCAGTGAGGGCGATGCTCATCCATCGACATCGTCCCAGCAGACCATCTATCACCGAGGGGTCCTTGACCTCTTTCTCTTCTTTGAACATATGGTAGCGCTGCATGCCCACCAAGTCCGTGCCTCCGTTCCGCTTATCGTTCTCTTCGGATATTAATGCAGGGACATTTCGCAGTCCCGTTTGAGCCTGTTAGAGGAATTATTAAGAGGTGACCGAACATCTCCAAGTCGAAGGTCCGGTGGTCCAAGGAGGTCAGTTCGTTTGGTCGTCGAACAGGTCAGGGTCGGTGGTGACAATTTCTCCTACCTCATCTGGTGCCCCATTTCGAAAGATGCGGCCCTGATAGATGTCGGTATGGATATGGGACCAGCGACCAAGCTCATGGATACCAATGGACTGAAGCTCAAGGTCATCATCTCCACACATCATCACTTTGACCATACAATGAGGGTCGGGGAGCTCAAAGAGCTTACAGGTGCACGTTCTTTGATCGGGACCAAGGACGCCCCGTTCATGAAAGGTCCAATTGATGGGACCCTCAAGGACGATGACGAGCTTGCTATCGGTACTATAAGATTGAGGTTCATCGAGACCCCCGGTCACACACCCGGTTCCATCTGTATAATGGACGAGAACGATCGGGCCCTTTTCACTGGCGACACCCTTTTCATTGGCGACTGCGGTAGGGCGGACCTACCGGGAGGGGACATAATGGCACTCTTTCACAGCATCCAGAGGATAAAGGACCTCCCAAACCATCTAACAATGTATCCCGGTCATGATTACGGCGACCGACCCTTTGATACCTTGGGGAACCAGATACGGACGAACAGGACCATGCTAGCCGACGATATCGATTCGTTCATGGGCCTGCCTTGACCCGAGCCATCAATTAGCTCCTGTAGAACATCTTCTATACGGTCTTGAACATAGTTTATATAATTCTATATAGACAAGTTTAAATTGAAAACCAATCTATGGGAAATTCCTCCCTCCACCTAGAGCCCAGCTTCAGGTGTCGCGAGAGGGAAAAGAGCAGGGGGTATTATCAGTGCCAGGCAAAGGCTCAGGTAACGGGCCAAGATCGGAAAAAAGAAGGTCTTCCAGTGGAAAGGAAGGGGTAAAAGACCCATCGGGTCAGACGGAAAAAGTACCTGTCCTGGACACCCCAGAACTGTTCATAAACCGTGAATATTCATGGCTCAAGCTTAATGAAAGGATATTCGAAGAGGCCATAGACCCAACGCACCCGGTGCTGGAACGGATCAAGTTCCTTGCGATATGCGGGTCCAACCTCGACGAGTTCTTCATGGTCAGGGTGTCCGGTGTCAAGAGGCAGGTGGAGGAGGGTGCCCTGAACCTCCCGGTAGATGGGATAGCGCCTGCGGACCAGATAAAAATGGTCAGGAAGGAGGTCAAACCGCTCCTCAAGAGGTATTCGGAATGCTGGAACGAGCTCGTTAAGGAGCTGGACCTTAATGGGATCCATATAAAGAAGGTCTCTGAACTGAACAAGGACCAGAGGAAGGAGATAGAGAAGTATTTCAGGGAGCATATTTACCCAACCCTGACCCCTCTAGCAATGGACTTCTCCCATCCGTTCCCGTTCATCTCCAATCTGAGCCTCAACCTTGCCGTTGTCATTGAGGACCCCGAGAACGGCGAGCGATTTGCAAGGGTCAAAGTACCCAACAACATCTATCCACGGTTCTTCTCCGTTCCTTCCGACGGCAAGAAGATCTGCGGATTGAACCAGGTGAAACAGGCCAAAGAACTGGACCTTGTCCTGCTCGAGGATATTCTCTCCTCTTACATCGATATGCTCTTCCCGGGGCTCAAGGTCGCTGCGACCTTTCCCTTCAGGACAACCAGGGATGCGGAGATAGAGATATCGAAGGACCAGGCGAGCGACCTACTGACAGCCCTCGAGGAGGGCATAGAGTCCAGGAGGGTGGGAAGGCCTGTCAGGCTGGAGATGGACGATTCAATGCCGGACAAGGTCAAGGACCTTTTCGCCAAGAACCTGGGGCTAACGAACGATTATGTTTACAAGTTCGTGGGACCGCTAGGCCTGATCGACATGTGGCAGCTCCTCAAACTGGGCAGGCCGGACCTCAAGGACGAACAGTTCATTCCGCACTTACCTGTCGAGCTCTCGGAGGAGAGGAACCTCTTCTCTGCCATCTCCAAGAGGGATTATGTCTTCTATTACCCCTACGATAGCTTCAACGTGATAGTGAACCTACTGAGGCAGGCAGCCGAGGACAAGGGAGTCCTGGCCATAAAGACGACCATGTACCGTATAGACAAGGATTCACCCATCATAGAGGCGCTCCTCACTGCAAGGCAGAACGACAAAGCGGTCTCTGCCATTGTCGAGCTGAAGGCCAAGTTCGACGAGGAGAACAACATGACCTGGGCCAAGGCGCTCGAAGAGGCAGGGGTCCATGTCGTTTATGGGCTTGAGGACCTGAAGGTCCATTGTAAGATCATCATAATCATCCGCAAAGAGGGCGACGAGATCACTAGGTATTCCTACATAAGCACCGGTAACTTCAATGCGGTCACCTCGAAGATCTATGGGGACATAGGTTATCTGACCTCCGATCCGGAGATCGGGATGGAGCTCACCGATGTCTTCAACCTGCTTACGGGGTATTCCAAGAAGAAGGACTACAAGCACCTGCTCCTATCCCCCATGAACCTCAAGGAAGAGATATCTGG
The DNA here is from genome assembly GCA_964563055.1 of uncultured Thermoplasmatales archaeon. Taxonomy (GTDB): domain Archaea; phylum Thermoplasmatota; class Penumbrarchaeia; order Penumbrarchaeales; family Penumbrarchaeaceae; genus JALOTP01. The sequence goes on from CAZLVP010000003.1 coordinate 31,173, forward strand.
GATGATCGAGAACGAGATATCCGTCCAGAAGGGTGGCGGAACTGGATACATCGGTCTTAAGCTCAACGGACTGCTGGATGCTTCCATGGTCCGTGCTCTTTACAAAGCCTCTGCGGCAGGGGTCCATGTGGACCTCAACGTGAGGGCCTTGTGCGCTTTAAGGCCAGGACTGAAGGGAATAAGCGAGAACATACGGGAGACCTCGATCATAGGGAGGTTCCTGGAGCATGCAAGGATCTACCATTTCCGGAACAATGGGGACGATGTCGTTCTGATAGGTAGTTCTGACCTCATGCCGAGGAACCTCTACAGGAGGGTTGAGGTCCTACTGCGGGTAAAAGACCCAAAGCTCAGGCGGAACATAATAGAACACATGCTCAAGGTCCATCTCAAGGACAATGTGAAGTCGAGGCTTCTGAAGGCCGATGGGACCTGGGAGAGGGTGCGGCCAGGGAAGGGAGAGGAGCCATTCAATTCCCAGAAATGGCTCATAGAGCACCGTGGGGCGTGGCATGACCTCAGCTGACCCGATGCTTGCAGGGCGGATCCCACGGACCTGCTCGTTCGGTTCGATCGTGATATTGGCCCATATCGAGGCCCTTTCAACTAGGATCCAGGGGGCTCTTTTGAACGAGGACCCTGAGGACGTTCACCAGCTCAGGGTGACATCGAGGAGGCTGAGGGCGGACCTCCCCGTCTTTAAAAGGTGTTTTCCAAAAGAGGGGTTCGAACAGTGGAAGGTATCGTTGGGGGCCCTGACGACTTCGCTTGGCCTAGCCAGGGATGCGGATGTCCAGATCCTTTTCCTGGAGGACCTGCTCTCGGGCGAGGAAGGCCGCTCGATGGAGCAAGGGGTAATTTCAATGCTAGAGGAGCGCAGGGCATACAGGTCCTCCCTCCACCAGGGCGTTTCAGGGGCATTGGGAGCTTTTTCAGCATCAGGAACGCTAGAAGGCCTCAAGGAAGCTATCTCTCAGGTCGGATCGAAGGGGGTTATTAAGGGTCACTATTACAGATCAATATCATTGAGGTTGACGGCCCAAAGGAGCATAAAGAAGAGACTTGAGGGCCTGCTGGCATGTGAACCCTGCGTCCTCATGGAAGATGCGGTAACAGAACATCACCGCATGAGGATAGCCGCAAAGAAGCTGCGTTATACCCTTGAGATCTTCGCCCCCCTATTCAGAGGCAGGCTAAAGCGGGCCATCGGGGCCTTCAAAAAACTGCAGGACCTGCTGGGAGAGATGCACGACTGCGATGTCTGGTCGGAACTGGTCCCCTCCTACAAGGCCTCGCTGGCCTTGAACGTTGGTCCGGAGGACCGGACAAGGGCAGACCTGGACAGGTTCGATTCGTTCATCAGAGCCAGGAGGCATACCCTCTATGACGAGCTGGTCAGCTTCTGGTCTGGAAGGACGATGAGGCTCGTCCTTAGAACTTTGAAGGATAGGTTCAAAGACACACTTTACCTACCATCGCCAACGTACAACGTTATAGGTGTGATATCGGATGTCCACGGCAATTATGAGGCCTTGAAGGCCGTGATGTCAGACCCTAAGGCCAAAGGTGTCAAGTTATGGGTATCCGCAGGTGATATCGTTGGGCTTGGCCCCCAACCGGAGGAGGTCATTGGGGCGTTCATGGAAGGTGATGTCCTTTCCATTGCGGGCAACTACGACGGTGAGGTCCTATCGACCGATTCGACCAGGTGGAAGGGTCTGAAGGAAACAGGAAGTGTGTCAAAACGCTTCACAAAGAGCGCCCTTTCCAAGACCTCCATCAAGTACCTTCGCTCGCTTGGGAAGGAGATGGGACTGACGATAGGGGATAGACGATTCCTATTAGTCCACGGAAGCCCAGGATCGGACGAAGAGAAGCTTGACCCGGACATCGACAGTGAACTGATAAGTAAGTACCTCCGAGAGGTCCCGGCCGAGGTCCTGATATCAGGCCATACCCACAAACCCATCCTGTGGGAGCTCGGAGGAAGGACCTACCTCAATCCAGGGAGCGTCGGTAGGCCCATGGATGGCGACCCCAGGGCCTCTTACGCTATCGTTGATCTCAAGCCGTTCAACATTGAGCTGGTCCGTGTCCCCTACGACGTTGCGGCGACCACTGAAGCAACTAGGAAAAAGGGGCTCCCCGAGCTCTTTGCCCAGCAGTTCCTTGCGGGTAGGTCTATCGATCACCTCATCGAAGAGGCATCTATGTTCAAGGAGATGGGGGCGCTGTCAAGGTACGATATGGTCCGGGAATCGTCCCAATCGTACATTGGACCTGACAGGCATACCGAGAGCGTCCTCGACCTATCGTTCTCATTTTTCGATAAGCTCTTGCCGGTCCACGGCATGGGAGAGGAGGAAAGGTTGTTACTGGCCTGTGCGGCCCTCCTCCATGATATCGGCTGGACCTTGCCAGGGCAGGGCCATCACAAACGGTCCATGGACATGGTCCTGAACGATAGGTCGCTTCCCTTCACATCCGAAGAAAGGTCTGTAGTGGCAAATATCGTCAGGTACCATAACTCCTTACCAAAGAAGGACCACTACGTTTTCCATGGCTTGGGTCCACGGGAGAAGAGCAAGGTATTGAAGCTCTCGGCCCTTCTCAGGGTGGCCGATGCATTGGATGCTTCCCATCGTTCCATCGTCAAGCATGTGGAATTGATGTCCGGCCCCAACCTCATCGTCATCAAATGCCAGGTTGCGGGCGACAGCACTGAAGAGGCCCTGAGCCTCTCTAAAAAGAAGGACCTTTTCGAGAGTGTCTTCGAAAGGAAGCTCAAGGTGGAGTGGTTGCCGCTCGTTGGCTGCTGATCAATGCTTCCTGTTCTCAATAGATTCCACGACCGTCCTCAAAGCCTTGATCCTTGAGTAGAGCTTGGAATTCGACTCAAGCACTGTCCATGGGGCGTGTTCGGTGTCGGTCCTGTGGAGCATCTCCTCTATGGCCTGATAGTACTGGTCCCACTTTGCCCTGTTCCTGAAGTCCTCATCGGTTATCTTCCAGTTCTTATAGGGGTTGTTCATCCTCTCGTTGAACCGTGCCATCTGCGTCTCCTTGTCTATGTGAAGGAAGAACTTGACAAGGACCGTGCCGTTATCGACCCACTGCTCCTCCATCTCGTTTATCTCCCTGTAGGCGCGCCTCCATTCCGTCTCGGTGCAGTAGCCCTCTATCCTTTCGACCATCACCCTGCCATACCATGACCTGTCGAAGACAGCTATCCTTCCGGCAGGTGGCAGCTCCCTCCAGAACCTCCAAAGATAATGGTGGTATTTCTCCTCCTGGGTGGGGACGGTGATAGGTATAACCTTGTAACCTCGCGGGTCGAGCTTCTCTACGAACCTCTTTATGTTACCGCCCTTTCCGGCCGCATCCCACCCTGAATAGACCACCACTACAGGGACTTTGTCCCTGAAGACCTCTGCATTGAGCTCCCTCAGGCGCTTCTGGAGCTTAAAGAGCTGTTTATCGTATTCTGACCTGTTGATATCCTTTGTAAGGTCGATCTCGGAGAGGATGGGGGGCACGTTCTCCTTCCTCTCCCCGTTCTCCGGGACCGATGGTTTTCTGTGGAAGAGGGGGTCGAGCAACTCGCTCCTCCTTCTCTCGAGAGCGTTCTTGACCGTCCTCAGTACTGTCAATGTGGCTAACAATGGGTCGTGTGAGGGGACCACTGTCCAAGGGGCCCAGGGCTTATTTGTCCTCTTCAGCATGTCCTCGTATGACCCAAGGTACTTATCGTACTGCTTATGGTGATAGAGGTGCAGGGGCAGGTATCTCCAGGGGCTCGCAGGTTCGTTCTGCATCTTCTTGAGCCTCTTACCCTGTTCCTCTTTGGAGATGTGGAGGAAGAACTTGATGATGACGTTCCCATCATCGTAGAGCTGCCTCTCGAAGCAGTTGATGTCGTCATATGCCTTGGTCCAGAGCGCTTTTTTAACAACCTCATTGACCCGGTCCTCGGAGACCCTACCATACCAGCTTTTATCGAAGATCGCGAACCGTCCCTTTTCAGGTGTCTTGAGCCAGAACCTCCAAAGGAAGGGTCTTGCATTCTCTTCCTCAGTTGGCGGGGCGATCGGGTGGACCGTGTAGCCCCTTGGGTCCATGGCCATCAGCAGGCTGTTTATGGTGGTCGCCTTCCCTGCCGTGTCCCAACCCTCAAAAACGATCATGACGGGGATCTTGAGCTCCTTGGTGTTCCTTTGGAGCACACCGATCACAAGCTCCAGTTGCTCAAGTTCCTCATTGAATTCGGACTGTTTGACGGTCCTGTCGAGGTCCAGCTTCTCGAGCATCCGAACACCTATTAATATGTAGCTTTCAGGTGTTATTGTATTAATTGCTTTGCGAAGGGGCCTGCGATAGTACGGTCATCATAGGCAATGCAGTTCATTTGAGCGGTCTCGCTGGATTCCCACCTACTGTAGAACCATCGGGGACATCCTTGACCACGACACTGTTCGCACCGATGATGGAATCGCTGCCTATCGTGATTCCTTCTTTGATGAAGACATTGTCACCTATCCAGACATTGTCCCCGATGATTATGTCCTTCTCTATCGCCCCATCCCCCGGAGCTCTGTTGGGGCCTGTTGGCCTTCTTGGGTCGTGGCTCTCTGCTTTTATATGGACATTGTAGCCAATTGCGCACCAATCCCCTATCCTGACCTTTGCTCTCTTTCCTGCGAAGACCTGCCCTGAGTTCATGTAGGTGTTGGGCCCAATGCTGATATTCTCCGGATTCCGAAGTACAACGGACCCTGTTATCCTTTCCCCGTTGAGCCCCAGGCCTTTGAGCCTCTTCCTCCTCTCGGACTCCCGGTATCTATCGGCCAGGGTTATGAAATAGGAGGACAGCCTGCCTAAGATGTTCGCAAAGGCCATGGACGACCAAAGGCCAAATGAAGGATATCTAAGTTATCTCAGGATCGGTAGATTCCATGGTGGGTAGGTTATTATAATGACGAGGACAATGTCTATGGGATGGATGGTGATGGAAAGTTCCTAAGCCTCAGAGGAAGGACCCTTGAGATAGTGGTCATTGGTCCGATCATTTTGATGGTCATCATCTCGTTATTGTATTATGCGTTCCATATGAATGACAAGACCCACCTCCTCAAGGGAAATAGTATCACGATGGTCCTTAATGATGGGGAGATTCTTGAATATCGGGAGGAGGGATATTCCCTTAACCTCAACATGACGATAACTAACAGATGCAAATACACAATTGCTATACGTGAGGATTCCTTGAAATTGGTGACCATGAACGGTATGATCTATGGATTCAAGGGCGTCTTTAGGATCTCAAGCGAGATTGGTGATGATGATATGCACATCGGTCCATCCGAGAACATGACGGTCAAGTACCGGATATATGGTGTCCCTATCCTCCATCGTCCAAAGAGCATCTACTTCGTATCGGAGGATTGGGTCGGGGAAAAGCAAAACCGTGTGGTTTCCGATCCCATGGATATCTCATTAGACCCTTTCTGCAGGAGGAACGGAATGTTCTGCCCCGCCAATGTAGGGACCACACTGTTTGATATTAAAGAATGGAACGGCAATTGGGCGGAATGCATGGTATCCTCCGATCTTAACAAAGATGGTAGGATGGACATGATCCTATGTACATTCAAGTTCTTTGACGGCTGGATGGGTGCTGAGGCTCCGTCTTCGAACAATACTATCGTTGTCTTCCTTGGAAAGACTGGGGGGTTCGAGAGGCCGAGTTTCGTTAGGGCTACAGGCAGCAACCCGAAATGGTTGGAAGCTGCCGAACTGACAGGGGATGATCATATCGACCTTGCTGTTGTATATTGGAACTCTCTTGAGGTCCATATCCTGAAGGGAAGGGGTGATGGCTCGTTCGATACTGATCCTTTCTTCATTGCTGATAATATCTCTCAATGGTTGCCTCCACCTTTCGACGAACCCTATGGCCAACCGTTCGACCTGAGAGCGGCAGATATCGATCTGGATAAAAATATGGACCTGATTGTCTTAAGTGGGCATCCCATGGTCAAAGATAATGTTCATGCAAATTATGGATTCAATGACACAATTATAGTGCTGTATGGGAATGCTGTCCATGGATATGGGACCGATAGGAGGACCATTATCAATGGTTCGGACGGGTTCCTTGAGGTAGGCGATCTCAACGGGGACGGGCTCCCCGATATCATAGTGAGCGAAATAGTGTTCTTGCAAGGTCCGAAAGGCTCGTTCTGCGATGTATTGGACCTAGGTAATCCAGGATATGGATATCCTATGCTTGCGGACATCGACGATGATGGTAGGTCCGAACTGTTTTATGGCAATCGAATGTTCCGGTTCGGAGATGAACTGGTCACGGAATTAATCGGTGACCATTTTTCAGGACCTTCGAGGTCGACCATCGCAGACCTTGATAAAGATGGGAGGAAGGACATTCTAAGGGGTGATGAGATCCATTTCCAAACAAGTAACGGAACCTTCGACAATGTCCGAAAGATGCACCTGGACCTAACGTTACAATTGAACCAACAGGTTAGGTCCATCAACGACGTTGATGGTGATGGCCTGTCAGATATAATTTACAATAATGGACCCGATCTCATGGTCATGTATCAATCCAGTGACTCTGACGGGGATGGCATTATAGATGAGTACGATCCCAATGAAAATAAAAAGGATTGAATGGTCCCCTCACCAATCTCTCCTACCTCCAACGAAAGATTCCTTCCCCTTCTTCTTCAGGGCTCTAAGGTTCTTGATATGCGCATCCCCATGGACAGGCCTGAGGAAGTCGAGCTTCTTGCATCCCTCGAACTCGGAGCACTCCCAACAACCCTCGATGCCTTTGGCCTGGCAGCACTTCCTCATCTTGCAGAACGGAGGTCCCCCGCCGTTCCGACATCCCTTTTTGCACCTGAACTTGACCATGGCACCGAGGACCTCGTAGCATGTATCATAGTCCTTCAAAGCCTTGTTGAACCCCTTCTCCGATGCGAACAAGGCGAACTCTCTGTAATTGCTTTCCCTCAGCTCCTTTCTCAGGTCCCTGGAGAGGTCGGCCACGCACCCTTTGAACCCATGGCAGTCCCCGCAATAGAGGCCGCAGAAAGCGATCAGGTCCTCGGTCATCATATCCACATCCGGTATCTGTTCCCGTTCAGATAGGAACGTTGATCTCGGTCAATATCTCTTCCGGTGACACCTTGGTCGGGTCGTTGAGATGGATCTCCCTGAATGGTCCGAGGGGCATCTTTCCGTTCCCGCTTAACCATTCGAAGAGCTTGCCGTAGGTATCCCCAACCTTGTCGTAGGGTCCCTTGTGAACGATCTTGGCCATCCCTCCTCCAGGTATCTTGTATACCTTGAGGTCCCCCTTCCCTACCACTTTACCAGCGATCGGAATGACCACTTCAAGGTCAGCGTTGTTCTCCTTCATCGCCCTCTCCACCTCATCCATGGACAGCTCGTGGCAGAGGTAGATGGGAGGCCCAGCCATTTTCAAACCGTTAGACATCACGTGCGTGAAAAGCTCCGGTAACATCTTCCCAACATCCTGGTACGCCCCTCTCCTTCTGGTCCCCACGACATTCATCGACCCTACCTCGATCATAGATACTTCATCCATGTTTCTCACCGCCCCTCCTACCAATTGTGATTATAAAAAAAAACCGTTAGGGGAGAGAGGTAAGCGAAAGAGGGCCGAAACTATTCAGTTAATAATAAATAGCCGCTCCATCTTGGACCCTCTCCCGCACAATCAGGGCCCAAAGTCCGTCCGTGCGTCGGAAGACCGGGAGATGTGCCCCTTCATGGGGTGAATCCCAAGGAAGTGACAGGGAATGTCCAAGAGCGTCTATAACTACATAGGTGAGGCCTGGAAGAGGCCTTACGATGGTGAAGTGAAGGAGATCAACCGCCAGAGGCTCATCGAATGGAGGCAGGAGGAGAGCTTCGTTCGTGTCCTCAGGCCCCTCAGGCTCGACCGCGCCAGGATGCTCGGTTACAAGGCCAAGCAGGGTTTTGCCATCATCCGTGCCAAAGTAAGGACAGGCAGCTTCAGAAAGCGTGCCATCCGGAAGGGGCGGAGGGCAAGGAGAAGGGGTATAATCAGGATGAGGGTCAACAAGAACCTCCAGAGGATAGCCGAGGAGAGGGTAGCAAAGCGCTATCCGAACATGGAGGTCCTCAATTCCTACTTCGTTGGCGAGGACGGCAAGCACAGGTTCTATGAGATAATCCTCATAGACCCCCACCACCCTGCCATTATGAACGATCCCAAGCTCAACTGGGTCCAGGGAAGGCAGCATACAAGGCGCGTCTTCAGAGGCCTTACGGCCGCTGGTAAGAGGCGCAGGGGCCTTCTGAACAAGGGTAAGGGTGCCGAGAAAGTGAGGCCATCTGTGGGCGCGAACGTCCACAAGAAGAGGCCTGGCCGGCGCAACAGGATACCTTGAAGCAATAAAAATAACAGGGTCGATCAGCTTCGGCTCAAGATACGGACATGGGCCATCGCATCATGTCCAAGTCCGCTCCAGTTACAGGTGTTCATTCCTCTAGTGTCCCTTCGGCCGTTTGCCCATCTACTGGGGCATCCTCATCTGACACAGATGGAGCTAGACCTTCCGGTAATGCCTCACTATCGGAGGTCTTACCTTTGCGAAGGAGTATGAAAGCGACGATCCCCAGGACCAACAGCAGGAGGATTGCGATAACAACTACAAGTAGGACCGGGAATCCGGTATCATCGTCGTTCTTTTCGCCTTCGACCTTAAGAGGTGAGGAACCTCTTCTGACGGACCCGTGTCCAGCAGTGAGGTCATCGCTGGGTCCGTAAGCCCAGATGATGCGGGTGGTGCCATCGTCCTTGACGGTCCTGTCACGAAGGTCCGATGCGGTCCTGTTCCTCGTGAACTCTATTGTCGTCCATCCGTCCTTTTCCGAGCCTCCGAACTCAAGGATGTCATGGGTCCCGCCTAAAGATGCATCCGGTGGGTGTGGTCCGGTCTCTCCTGTTGAGAAAGCATCTACGATGTGGACTTTGCCCTGGGCATCAACGAAACCTATCACCATGTCCGCATCCTTCATCTTGTTCGTAGGATCGAACCCCACTGCGACCCATCCGGCAGTCCTGGCCTGCATCCCCATCTTCAATAGGTTCCCGGAGAACGACCAATGAAGGATGTAGTTCCCATCGTCAAGCTCGAGATTGTTAGTATATTCGGATGCCCCGATGAGCCCGTCCAACGTCGGTTTGGGGTCGTCAATGACGGTGCTCTGCCCCAGCTTGATGGTCCCGGAGCCCCTGGCTGAATGCTGTGAGGTGAGGTCGTCCTGCGAAGAGAATGCCCAGATGATAGGGACCGTCTCATTGACGGATAGAACGGCGTCATATGGATCGCTGGTGTTCAGCTCCCTTATCAGCTCGACCGTTGTCCAACCATTCGACTCATTACCACCGTAGGCGAGCAGGTCGTCCGTGCCTCCAAGGACAGTATCGGCTGGATGGGGGCCGAACTCGCCGGTCGAATATGCATCCATCATGAGGAGGTCCTTCACTTTTACAGCTCCGAATAGCATGTCCGCATCCTTCATCGCGACGATCGGCTTGAACCCTATGGAGACCCACCCCGTGGCCTTGGCGGACATCGCTAGCTGGAGCTTGCCGTCCTTAACGCTCCAGAGGACCATCATATCCCCGCTACTGAAGGAAGCGTTGAAGGAGTATTCTCCAGCCGTTATGACACCGTCAAGCGTCCACCTCGGGTCGGCCGGGGGTTCCACTGGACCCGTCCACATACTGAGGACCCCTCCTCCCCTGAAGGAGTGTAGGGACATAGGGTCATCCTCTACCCCTAAGGCCCAGATGACGGTGACGTTCCCCTCGGTCGGGAACGAAAAATCATGGGAGTCCGTGGTCGTCAGGTTCCGGACGATCTCCACGACAGTCCTTCCACTGGTCTCATTCCCTCCGAACAGAAGGATGTCGTCGGAGCCTCCCAACACGGTATCTGCCGGGTGTGGTCCGTTGATACCTGTCGAATATGCATCCATCACAGAGGCGTTCCCATCCTCAACCCAGCCGAATAGCATGTCCGCATCGGACATCCCGACGGAAGGTTCGAAGCCTATGGCCACCCAACCGGTCGTTTCCCCGTCGAGAGCGATCCTGAGCGTCCCGTTATCTAAGCTCCAATGGGCCCTGAGCTTGCCCTCCATGAAGCTGGTGTTGTAGGTGTATTCTCCAGATTCTATAACGCCGTCAAGTAGTTCCCTGGGGTCGGTCTCGTTCTCAGGTGGTTCGGTCTCGTTCTCATCCACCCTCAATTCTATGGTCCCTGAGCCCCTTGAGGCATGCTGAGAGGTGAAAGAATCATCAAAGCCTATGGCCCAGATGAATTTCAGTGTCCCGTTCCGCGGGATGGCCTTATCGAAGCTGTCACCGGTATCCAGCTTTCTTGTGAACTCCATTACGGTAAGTCCAGGTATCTCCCTGCCACCGTAGGTCCTAATATCATCGGTCCCACCGAGTTCAGAATCAGGTGGGTGAGGGCCGTAGATGCCCGTGGAATAAGCATCCACGATGGACGGGTCGGAAAGGGAGACCCATCCGAACACCATATCGGCGTCCATCATGCCAGTTGATGGTTCGAAGCCTATGGACACCCACCCTACCGTCTGGCCGGCCATGGCCATCCTAATTTCTTCGCCATCCACTTTCCAATGCAAAGTGAACTTACCTGCACCGAAGCTGGAGCTGTTCCCATACTCCTCTGCTGAGACAACACCATCCTCCACCAGTCTGGGGTCGGTCGGCTCGGACCCCAGGTCCCAAACGGCCGAGTCCCTCTCTGAGTGAGGCTGGTCCAGACCGTCGGCCGAACCGATGGCCCATATCACGTCAACGGTCCCGGTCAAGGGGATGACGAAGTCATACTGGTCACCAGTATCGAGCATCCTTATGACCTCCACAGTGGTCCATCCACCGTTCTCGGAGGCCCCGAACTCTATGATATCATTGGTGCCCCCAAGACTCTCGTCCGGCGGGTGGGGTCCGGTCTCCCCGGTGGAATAAAGGTCGAAAACCTTGATCCCCTCGTATGAGACCCATCCGAAGAGCATATCAGCATCCTTCATCCCGACCGTAGGTTCGAACCCCAATGAGACCCAACCGTCCGTTCTCCCTTTCATTGCTATGTGTAGGTGGTCATCGGTGACCTTCCAATGAAGTTCGAACACGTCGTCCTCGAGCACTTGGTTGTGTGAGTACTCACCCGGTTCGACAACACCATCGAGCGATGGTTGAGGACCTTCAGGGATGTTGATTATCCCAAGGGTATAGTTAAGATAGCCCGTCATCAAACCGGTCTTCTCCGCCCTTATCCGAAGGACAACGGACGTATCGGAATCGACATGAGGTGCTGTGAAATTGAACGAATGGTTCCCATCGGGCTTGACCCTCAGGCCCGTTACGAAACCCTTGTCAGAGGAGATGTTCAGGTCAACCCCCGTAATGAATTTCCCACCTTCCTTTAGGAGGATTGTGAAGCTCTGAACGGACTCCTCGTCGAGCTCTGTTATCATGGGCTGTATGAAAACCACTATCTGGCCGGGGGATGGTGGCGTGGTATCGTTGACCTTCAGGTCTATGTTCCGATATGTCTTCTGGTAGCCGGTCCCTTCGGCCGATACATTGATCCTCAGACTCGTTTGCGAGGATATTGCAGGAGCGGTCAGATCGAAAGTGAAATTGCCCTTTGAGACCACCTGGGGAGCTGTAACGGTCCCAAGGTTCGCCAAGACCTTCACCGTCAATCCTCCTACTGGTGACCCGGTACTTGTGATGTTCAGGTGGAACCCCGTAACGGAGCCTTCATCAACGAAGGCAGGTCTAGGCGAATGAACGATAGATAGCGGTTTCTTGGGTTCCTTGACCTGGAGCGTCGCGCTTGTGCTCCCGCCCTGGTTGCAGGAGGCGGTGACATTGAGGTAATCGCCGTCCTTTGCCGATATCGAGTATTTGTAGGAGAACGCATTGTTCGTCGGCTGGTCGGAATAGACTACTGTCCGGTTCAGAACGCTGTTCCTGAATATCTTCATCTGATAGACATAATGGGTGGTGTTGTCTGAGACCGAATGTCCGACGGAAACGGTGAGCTCCTGCTTGGAGAAATCGTAACTTGCGCTCACTGAGGTCGGTGCATGTGCGAAGACCCCTGCAGGGATTATGACGGCCCCAAGGACCAGAGAAGCGAGCAAGATGAAGACCGATATCAATGGACCTGTTCTGTCTTTTAATCTCATTTCAGACATTCTTACACCCCAATTTGACCGAGAAGGTTTATTGATGATATTAAACATTAACCGTTGAATAATCAGGGGTCTTCAGACCAGCCTCTCGGGACAGCCGCTCCTCCTAGAGCAGTAAAGGCACTTCCCTTCCCGATTGTGGTTCCTATGGGCCTCTCCCATCCTTTCGGCCTCCCTTATCTCCGAGACCTTCGATAGGACCAGTGCTTTGGTCATCATGTCCCATTCGACCTTCTCCCTTGCCCTCTTCCCATCGTTAGGGATGTAATCGATGTAGCCATAGGGTGTCCTCTGATCGAATCTGACATCGGTCAGGATGAGATATGCCCCCAGCTGCATTATATGGCTGAAATGGGGTTTGGGCGGGACCCTACCCGTTTTGACCTCGACCGGTATCTTAAGTCCCTCCTCTTCGATAATGAGGTCGGGCGTCCCAACGAGGAAGTGCCTTTTGGAGGAGAGTGCTCTACCCCTCTTCCCGTCCAGGCGGTCCACTGTAACGATCTCGGCCTTGGGAGGGAGCTCCAAACTCTCCATCTCCTCCTTGGCGGACTTCCTCTCGCTGCTGGCCTTGAAGAAGAAATAGGCAGCCCCCCCTATCCAGACCAGAGCTACGAGGGCAGAGAAGATGGTATAATTTTCAATATCCTCGGCCCCAAGGACGAAGAGGGAACCGGTGAAGAGAGATGCCAAAAGTGATAGAGTGGCCACAGGAAGGTCCTCACGCCCACCAAGGAGCTTCCCCTGCTTTTCCTGGAGCTTCCTTCTCAGCCAAAGGTCATAGAAGACCGCAAGTATGAACCACACGAGTGAGAGGCCCAGAAGGATGAAGGGGAATACCCCCTCCCTGTCGAAGCTCTCATAGAGGAACATGAACAGAGCAGAGAGCGAGAGTAAAAGCATCAGAACCATTACTACGACCAATCTGGACCTTACCCACATCATTATAGGCTGCTTGGACCAGAGGGAGGTCACTACAGTGAACAAGAGCAGAATGTAAAGGACCAGGAGCGAAATGGTCAGAACAACGGAGGCATCCCTCGGTTCGAGGCCTAATGGGCGCAGGAGTATGACACCGTTCACAAGGAGGAGGACCCCATATAGATAGAGCAGGACGGGAATGCTCCTTGGCCTCTTCCTTCTATCCTCGAAATCCACGACCAGGGCCCTTACCTTCTCCCTTCCCTCCCTCCTTCCCGCCACGCTCTTGAAGAAATAGAAGGTTATCGAAGCACCTACCAGTACGACCGATGCTAGAAGTACAACGAGCCTCCAGAGGTCCGCCTCCATGAAACCGACCCGTACAAGGAGGAGGAGCGAGCCTCCCATGAAAATGAGGAAGCACGAGAACACAATGTAGCTCCAGGTTATCGCCGAGAGGTCCTTAGCTCCGACCTGTTTCCTCTGGATGTCATCGGCCTTCCTGCCAATCTCATTATGATGCACTATACCCGCTGAAAGGGCGGGGCTCGGAGGGGCCTCGATCTCTCTAGAAAGTTTCCAAGAAAGGGGACAGTAGGACCATCTCTCGACCTCCGAGGCGGAAATGAGCCGGTCCAGGTTCCCTCCTGTCATCGGTCAAATCCATGGTCTATGTGATATTTATGGTTTATTTTGAAAAAATTACATATTGAAAGATACCTTGCGTGTTAGTAAGCAAATACCTTTACAAAAATCTTATAGACCAAAGCGGTATTGATGGATAGGGGTATTCAATTGAAGGACAAAGGAAGGGTAATAAGTGTCATCTTAGCGGTGATAGCGCTCGCTTTACCACTATCCGCCTTAATTGCGGGGGCTGACATCGGTCCGGGAACAAGGGTGGACCCTGTAAGGGACCAGGCAAAGGTCCATTTCAATGTCACCTATCCCAACGGTTCGCCAGCGGGCAATATCGTGATAGAGATACAATCTCTGTATTCGACATCGGGTGTACCTCAGACCGGTCTAACGAACTCTTCTGGTCAATCACTTATGAACGTTAGCTATTACAACTGGGGGCCATGCAGTATAGTCCTCCACGATGCTAGCAAAGACCATTATTTGGCGCTTCAAAGGATCATTGCCCCAAACGAAAGGATCTTCTATGACCTGATGCTGCCCGAGCACCTCCCTTACATCAATATCTTTAAAGGGACGGTCCGGAAGCTGGACTCAGGAGAGGTTGCATCCAGCGTCAAGGTCCAGATATTTGGAATAGATTCCATGGGAAGGAGAGTTGAAGAATCGGTCTATACGGACGGTTCAGGCACATACTCATTGAAAGCACCCAATTCGACATATGGATACGTTCTTTCCGTGGTAGAACCTGCCCCGGGTTACGACCCCGCATCAATAACGGTCTTCCCTGACCCTGAAAAGGCAGAGAACCTTTTCGACCTCTATATCAGACCGGAGCTTGTGGCAACGGTGCCGTTCACCTTCAGGCTCCTAAATGCAACGACCCTGGAACCTATGGAGGGTCTTTCAGCTTATGCAAGAGGGAATCCAATAGGGACCGACCTTGAATACGTTCACAGGACCTTCTCATATGACAGCGTCGAGGGTAGGTACGAGGGATCGTTGTTCCCCGGGGAATATGGTCTGGTCTGGAACGGACCTGAGGACCCGTATTGGAACGTCAGCTATGATCTGGAGAGCTACATCCTCGTAAATTCGACCCCGCTTGATATGGATATCAAGCTCGATGTCCAATCTGAGCTCAGACCAGTCAAACTGAGGACCTGGTCGTCTGCCGGCAGACCCGTCGGATACTGCCTGGTTAACTATTATGATACCGTTTATGAAGGCGACCAGAGGACATCATTGAGCCTTGACGGCCAGGCCACACCCGAAGGATGGTTGTTCTTCGGTATTCCCCCGAACAAGGACGTAAAGGTAAGGGCCTGGTATTGGGATTTCCATGAAAATGAGTTCACTATACCTGCAGGCCCGGCATCATCGCCTGTCGAGCTGAACATCACTCTCCAGGAAGGTGACCCTTATTATGTCCCACAGGGAGAATATTCCTTTTTCTTCAAGGACAAGGTAACAGGTGTCCCCCTCCCTGGAGCCAATTTCTATGGATACACATGGGACGAGGAAAGCAGTTCGTATTCCATATCGGGCATGTCCGCTTACAATGGTTTTGCGAACGGTTCCGCCGATGCCACGAAATACCCAACGATAAAGGTGACCCATCCTCTCGGGACAGCCATAATGAGGAACGTCACCATTACAGAAGGATCGAAGACCGAACTAACGGTGGAGCTCGATAGGAGGACCTATCCGGAACCTGCTTACAGATATACCTTGGACATCTTGGATCCCCAGGGCTTGCCTCTACCTTCGGTCTATTTCAGGATCGTTTCCGACCAACTTGGGATCGAGTTCGCGGCGACATCTGACAGATCTGGCAGGGTCACGTTCAATGCCCAACCGTCGACCTATCAGATATTCTCTCTGGGCAGTCCTGATTATTGGTACGGGCAGGCACAGTGGGCAGGGGAACGGGAGCTTCTGCTGTCTCCCGGCGGTGGGTACCTAGGCTCTCTGACAATGTATCCAACAAGACCCCTCACCGCCATTGAAGGCCATGTACTTGATTCCTCGACCATGAGACCTCTCAGGTTCAGGTCCGTTAATGCGGGTTCCTTCCACCAAGATGAAGGGCCTACCCGTCAGATGGGTCCTTTATATCCCTGGATGGAGAAGGTCTTATGGGGTAACAATGACGGTATCAGTCTGCTCTATTCATACCATCATTCCGACCACACAGGGTTCTACAGGGCTTACGGTAGGGAGACCGTCATCCTTCAATGTTGGTCCGAAGGGTATTTCGAATTTGAAGAGGAAGTGGACCTTGGTACACGCGCCCCGGTGCAGAAGGACATTCTGCTCGATCCGATACCTGAACCCACGACGACCTTGCAAGGAACACTGGTCAATGAGGATAGGGCTCCCGAACAAGGGATGGTATTACTATTCGAAACGGACCATCCCGAGAATATCTTCCTTGAGAACTACACAGGGACCGATGGTAAGTTCTTCTTCGACCTCCATCCCGCCGAGTACAGGATTCTGTTCGGGAACGAGACCTTGCACGGCGAGACCACCGTGGTCGTCAACGAGAGCGGATTGACCGACCTTGTCCTCAGATTGGTCCCTTACTCATATCTGAACGGGACCGTCGAGGATGCTGAGGGAACCCCCCTCTCCGGTGTCCAGCTATCCCTTTTCCATCCCGGGACGGAAGAGGGCACCCTTTTGGAGAACATCACTACGGATACTAGCGGCCACTTCTCCTTCATGATAGAGAAAGGGACCTACAGGATCGACTTTTCCGGGTCTGACAGCTATCTCAGCGCGACTTCGGGCGTCATCACATTGACAGGTTGGAACAAGGTTGACATCAAGCTCGTGCTCTTCAATCGGACCTCGGGGACGCTCAGTGGCAGGGTCACCGGGGACGGTGGTCCGTTAACGGATGGCATAGAGGGAGCGACCGTGTGGCTCAACGACGCTTTGGGTAGCCCGATAATTTCCGCTGTGACAGGGGTGATGGGCCAATATGAGATCGAGGACATACCCTATGGGGTTGGGTATACTATCAATGCGACCCCACCCGGCAATGCGCTGGGAGAACCTTCGGTGAGGACTGGTTACCTACCAAGCACACCCAAGTTGCTCGATATCTCCATGGTCGTGACGATAGTGGACATAGGATTATCCTACTATCTGCTCCCGGCCGCAGGATATTTCAACATCACACACTTCGGACCGCTAGGAGACGACGTCCTACTTGACGAACCCATAAGGCTAGCATTCTCCGAGGCCATTGACAAGGAGGATTTCCCGGCCTTAATCGAGATATCGCCCGAACTTACTGGAACGGTCCTCAACTGGGACCTTGAGGGTCTGTCCGTAATGATCGACCATGAACCTTTTGCTACAAATACGACCTATCATGTGAAAGTGGACAGATATCTTGTATCCTCAGCGGGCAACTGGCTCTGGGGCGGGGAGGACCTTGTCTGGAACTTCACAACAGGCGCTGAACAGGGGGCCTGGAGCCTTGACGGTAAGACCGTCGTCGTTGGGTCTGACAGGACCACCTACATAAACGCCACCGGCAGGGCGGGCCAGGAGGTCTTCGTTGTATTGACAGGGATCGGTTCTTACAGGCTCAACGAGACCGGTCCAGGCACCTATGCATCTATAATTCCCGCAACAGCCCTGACCTGGGATATGGAATATGCCTATCACTTTTCCGATATGGCCAACGGCCCTGACCTGGCCCCTGAGCTCGGAGGCAAGTTCAGGACGCCCAAGCAGACCTCAATAGGGGATGATGATGACGATGACGACGATGATGATGACGATGAGGATGGGATCGGCAGATACATTCTGCCCCTCTGCATCGTTATAGGCATCGTTCTACTACTGGTCATCATAGTTCTGGTCCTCTTCCTTGCTTTGAGGAAGAAGGATAAGTCCGGTTCATGGGAAGAATGATCCCCTCAGGCATCGACGGCACTGTCGAACCCAAAAGGCATATATGGTCGTACCATCCATCGCAGTACTGGAGGCCCTCTCTTGAGATCCACCCCTGCTGCCAGGGCAGCGTTCCACTTGATAGCAGCGTTCATTGTCACTGCCCCCCTCCTGTTCATCGCATACGGTACGTCATCTTTAGTACCTCTCAATGTCCGAACGGCCTTGGAGGCCCGGGAGCATCTGGACCCATATCTCAAAAAGGTCATGGAGGAGGGAGAGGGGGAAATGAGAGTATTGGTCCGGTTTACCGACTGGCCTATTGTGGACGATATCAGGTCCGCTGAAGGTCTGGGAATGGACCACATCTGTTCTATGCAGGTCCTTCCAGCAGCTCTTTTTAAGGGGACGCCAGAACAGATATCCGTGCTCTCAAGGGCTCCCAGGGTCGAATGGATAGAGTTCGACGGTGACCTCGAGCTGCTGATGGAACAGTCCCTCCTGACCATAAATGCCACGGTCACATGGAACTCGTGGCTCGAGGGAGCAAGGATGACATTCCCCAGAATAGACGGTGAAGGTGTGACCGTTGCGGTCGTCGATACCGGCATCGATGCTGGTCACCCGGACCTGGACTACGGCGAGAAGACCATAATCAACATCAAGTCCGACATACCCGGTGGCCCATGGTACGAGCTCGAGAACTCCGATACGAGCTACGGACACGGGACCCATTGCGCAGGGACCATAGCTGGCAACGGGGACGCCTCGGCGGGAGCCAGGGCCGGCGTCGCCCCGGCGGCTAAGCTGATCGGACTTTGTGTGGGCGATGTCGGTATCACCCTGACAAATACGCTCCAGGGCCTCGAATGGGTCTATATGAACTCAAAACCCCCCAACCCATACAATATCAAGGTGGTCTCGAACTCGTGGGGCGGTGGGGCGGCTGAATATGACCCGGAGGATGCGACGTCCATCATATGTCAGAAGCTCACCTACGAGAACAACGTGCTTGTTGTCTTCGCAATGGGCAATGCCGGAAGCGGGTATCATACCGGAGAGACACTTACTGCCTCTCCCACTGGTCTAATACCTTCCAACATCGGTGTCGCAGCGACGGAAAGGGACGGTTCGGGAGTGGCATATTTCTCGTCACGTGGCGAGAAGGGGAAGAACCAGACCTATCCTGATATATCCGCTCCTGGGGTGAGGATCTGGTCAGCCCATGCCAGGGCCACACAGATATCTGCCATCTCCAAACTGAGAGGAAATCCCAACCCATACTACCTGGCAATATCTGGAACATCGATGGCAACCCCACACATATCCGGACTTGCCGCCCTCATGTTCCAGGCTGCACCATCCCTGAGGATATCCGGGAGGTTCGAGGACTACAGCGGGGACGACCCAGAAGGTTGGTACGGGAACACCTTCAACAGGATACACGAGGTAGAGTGGATAATGGAGCAGACCGCGTTCTACATCCCACCCGACGGCGTTCCGCTGAGCGACGAGAGCACCGATAATGGGGTCCCGGAGCCCGAGGACATGGGTCCCACCGAGGTCGGTTGGGACGGGAGGAAGATGGACTGGGCCCAGGGTTATGGCCTTGTGGATGCCGAAAAGTGCGTTGGGGTTGCCCTCACACTGCAGCACCTACGCACAGCCTACCCCCCGGCCAACCAGTGGAGCGTCAAGGATGCGATAGAGGTCTATTACCAGAACGAGGTGTTCGGACCTGCGTTCCATAATCTATCCACCGACACCCTTCAGACAACATGGACCGGTGAGTTCGCCAGATATGCCCAGGACGATGAGGGACCTCTTTTGGTCCAGAACCAATCAAGGCGGGTTTGGGTCCCTGGGGGAGCGACCGAGATGACCATAGTCCTCTCCTACGACCCCGTGAACATTGTCGATAGGTCGGTCGGAGAGCTCACCTTCGTGGTGGATATGAACGATGACGGGACCTTCGATTACGAAGAACCGTTCCTTGGGTCAAGGACCTCAGGTACTAAGGAGGCGGTCCTTCCCGTGGACGGGTCCAACACCGGTGGTTTTTGGGTGATAGGGGTCTATGGTCGCGGGTTCAGGATCATAAGGCCCATCATCGACAGGGAGTTCATGGAGCTGAGGATAGAGTATTCCCTTGGTGTCGCCCTCAGGATGGACATGCAAGAAGGAGGCATCATTTCGGTCACACCCCCTTTACCGACCTCCATGGTATCCATCTGGGAGGAGGGGACCCCCTCGGGAGGATACATGGGGGGTACAATATCCCTCTCCGGAACGGCGTTCCATATGAACAGGATGCATCCTATAGAGGAAACACCTCCACCTGGAAAGGAACGGTCCATGTTATGGTTGTTATTGCTGATAGTCGCTTTGGCCGCGGGAGTACTAGTAGCGGTCCTATATATCCGAAATAGAAAGAAGCCTTCAAAGGGCTGATCGTACGCATTTAGGGACCTATTATAAATCGGCGCAGGCCCATTTTTCCTTTGGTGGAACAATGGGTTACAAACGGATAGTCACCATCGAGGACATAATGGAGAACCGCAACAGGGCTTTGATCTACCGGACCATTGTGGCCTACCCAGGTGCCAGCTTTTCCGATATTAGGATGCTATTGGGGATCAAGAACGGCACTTTGTCACACCATTTGATAAAGTTGGAGAAAGAAGGCCTTATAAAGTCCAAGAAGATGGGAATATTCCGAAAGTTCTTCCCGGCCAACGGGGTCGTACCCAAGGACCTCGAGGAGAAGATCAAGGACGTTGTCCTGGATAATCCGGGTATCTCGCAATCGATGGTCGCCAGGTCACTTGATATCACAAGGCAGGTTGCCAATTATCACATCAACTCCCTCAAGAGGAAAGGGATCGTCATCGTCAAGAGGGCCGGTAGGGATTCCCAGGTCTACCTAAGGTGATATAGCAATAAAGATCGGACCTCTCTGAAACCGTCCGATAATGGCATAAGGCCCTCATTCGATCCATCATCTTTTATTAATGGTATATGCGCAATTGGTGCATTTCCAGATCTCGAATATGTCCTGGCCTCTGGAGAATGGGACCAGATTGCCCTTATCGCACTTAGGGCATTTCGGGAACAGTTCCGCCGTGTTTACCGCCTCCGAATCAATATGACCGACCGGCTTATTAATCATTTTCCTCTCTTCAAATGGGCACTATTACCATTTATGACCCATGGTGGACCCTTATTGCGGACCGATTACATGAAGAGGAGGGTCCCGATGATTATTAGACCTGTGACGGTAAGTATCGTCATAAGGAGCAGTGTCAGGTGGACATGGGGGCCATGCTCTGGATCGTCGAGGGCGCCCATTAGTCCCTTGCTCCCTAGAGTGGAGATGACCTTTCCGAACGAATATTTGGGCGGTGTGTTCCCAAGCTGTGTTCCGTCCATTTCTGGCACCCCTGAACCCCACAGGGATGATGATTACTTAACGGTTTGGTATTAGGGGGCGGTCCCGGACAACAAACAGGAACGGGGTCATAGATAGATTTATCGTCAATACGTCCTTTCGGCGGCCCAGAAGTATCTCCTGGAGATGGTACAATGACCGTGAAGCTTGACGGTGAGACAGTAACGTTCGAGGATATTGCCAGGGTCGCCAAGGGCGGGGAGAAGGTGGAGCTGACGGAACAGGCGAAGCAACGGGTTGAGAGATGCCAGGATATGATATCGGCCTTGGTCGCAAGGGGAGAGAAGATCTACGGGGTGACGACCGGTATAGGTGAGCTGGCTTCAGTAATGCTCACCCCTGAGCAGGGGCTAGAGCTCCAGAAACGGATAATTTACTCCCACAGCGCTTCCTTCGGGGACGACCTGCCCGAGGATGAGGTCAAGGCCGCTATGGCCTCAAGGGCAAATGTATGGGCAAAGGGTCATACTGGGATCAGGCTCTCCACGGTCAGAACGTACCTGGAAATGGTGAACAGGGGGGTGGTGCCCATAGTCTATGAGAAGGGCTCTGTCGGCTGTTCTGGGGACCTTAGCCCGCTGTCCCAGATCGCCGAGGTCGTCATAGGGGATGGCAGGGCAAGGTTCAACGGAGAGGTCCTGCATGGGAAGGAAGCGATGCAGAGGGCCGGGCTCGAGCCCGTTGTCCCTACCTTCAAAGAAGGTCTGGCCCTTATAAACGGGACCCAGGTGATGGTCGGTCAGATGTGCCTGGTCCTTGAGAGGTCACGTTCCCTGATAAAGGATGCCATGATCGCCTCGGCCATGTCCCTGGACGCCCTAAGGACGGTCTTGAAGCCGTTCGATGAGAGGGTCCATCTGGCCAGACCGCACAAAGGCCAGATCTCCGTTGCTAGCAACTTGAGGAGATTGCTGGATGGGTCCGAAATACTTGCAAGACCATCCGGTAAGGTCCAGGACGGTTATTCGATGAGGTGCACACCTCAGATAATCGGCCCCACACTCGACCTATGGCACTATGCTCGGGGCGTCATAGAGACAGAGCTGAACTCGGTAGTGGACAACCCAATTTTCTTCCCAGACCAGGACGACTTTGTTGGAGCGGGAAATTTTCACGGCCAACCAGTAGGCATCGCGGCCGATGTACTTAAGATAGGGATGTCAGAGCTATGCGACCTCTCCGAGAGGCATATAAACAGATTGCTGAACCCGGTCCTCTCCGGATTGCCGCCTTTCCTTGTCAATGGAGCCGGAATGAACTCCGGCCAGATGGTTGCCCAATATACGGCGGCAGTGCTAGTTTCGGAGAACAAGGTCCTGTCACATCCCGCATCCGTCGATTCCATCTCCGTTTCGGCCGACCAAGAGGACCATGTATCAATGGGACCCGTTGCCATCAGGCATCTGAAGGAGGTCTGTAAGAACACCGTCGGGGTCCTTGCCATTGAGATGCTCACGGCCGCCCAGGCCCTTGATTTCAGGAAGCCGCAGAGACCAGGGGTCGGTACCATGGCCGCTTACGAGGTGATAAGGCAGAAAGTGCCATTCCTGGAGGACGACCGTCCGTTGCACCCGGATATCAAGGCCGTTGCCGACCTGATCCGGAACGGGACCATAAGGGAAGCTGTGGAGAGGACCGTGGGCGAACTGGAAGTGTGAGCTGGCCTGTTCGTTCCGGGGGTCCAGCAATCCTCTGACCATGGAAAACTAAATATCTTAAAACGGTGATACTTCAGAGGTCCATTCGTGGTCAGCAGGGTCCCGTATCCTCTGGCCAGATCTCCTAATAGGGATAGAATTCAGGTGGGGCATATGAACAGAAAGGTGTCACTTGTAGCGCTGTTGGTCGTGATCCTGATGGGAGCATCGTTCCTGCCGTTCCTGACCGGAATAGGGGCAGAGACACAGGGAGAGGGAGACCCCAAACCCCTGGCAGATGATTACTACGGAGATTATTACGTATACTCCGGGGATGAGGACCACATAGAGGACCAGGACTGGAACATGTACGGCAGCATCTACGTCTATGGGACGCTGTACATTAACCGCACAACGCTCCATTTCGGTGGATATGATGAGGGTTATGAGAACGGGGACCTGGGCATATATGTCTATTCTAGCGGTGCACTCTACGTGGACGAGAGCAACTTCACCGCCAAGGACCAGACGACTGTGGTCGATAAGCCCGGGATAATCGCCTGGAACCGCTGGTGGGGGACCTGCTGGCATTTCCAGATATTCGGAAAGGCCAATCTCACCAACTCCGACTTCAGCTATATGTGGGGGGACGGGGGCAACTCATTGGGGAACTTCGACGGAGGCATCCAGTGCTATTCTGATGACATTTACATCTACAACTGCTACATCTACAACAACATGAACGCAGGTGTTTCAACGATCAGCGATCCATCCGGCTCGAATACAGCGGGCGGTTTCGATTTCACTATGGACAATTGCGTCGTATCGAACACCTCCGGTTGGGGGATCGCAGCTGGCGGGTCCGGAGCACAGCCGAAGGTAACCAACACGACCATCATTGGCAGCGGCTACAGAGGTGCTCAGTACTTCTACGGTGCCAGTGGTGTCATTGACCAATGCAAGTTCCTGAACACCAAGCGCGAGTTCGGTTTCACCTACGACCCGATAGTCGGCGGGACAATGACCATAACCAATACCACATTCAGCGGTAACAGGGATGGTTATTCTGCAAGGAGGACGGGGACGGTCAATCTCATAGACTGCCATTTGGACAACAACCGAAGATGGGGCCTTGAGCTCGCCCATGACGCCTCCAGTATGCAGATCGTGTACATGAGGGGAGGTTCGGCGAACGGTAACGGCATGCACGGAGTCTCGGCGAACCTTACCCCCACGACCGCAACGCTCATGAACGTCGAGATCGCAAATAACAACATGAACGGCGTTTATATTTACGACCAGACCAATGTTGTGGACCTGATAGGTTGCTCCATCTTCGACAACAAGGGATATGGTGTTGAGTACAAGATGACCGCAGGGAGCATCAAGTCCTGCGATATAGCCCGGAACCTCAAAGGAAATGTCCTCTTGTTGAACGGGACGACGACAATTGTCCAGGACAACGAAATAAACGGCACGACACCGTTCGGTGTGAAGGTCCAGAACGCCCAACCATCGATCGTCGCCAACTGGATACGCAGGAACGACATAGGTTTGGAGATCATGTCGGATGGAGCACCTTCGAGCATTTCCGGGAACACCTACGACAACAACAAGGTGGGGGTCCATGTCAAAGCGGATGCCATCGACCTGAGAATGGAGACATTCATAAGGAACGCACAGTCGGGCATATTCCTGGACGATGTATCCGGGTTCATGATCAACGGTGGCTCGTTCACGAACGATAACATTGGGATCTCGATATCCGGTGGTGAGGTTGCGGATGTTACGGATGTGGTCATGAGCGGTGCTTCCACTGCAGCGATATCCTTGAACAACAACGCTAACCTCACCATCAAGGACTGCCAGATGAGCGGGAACACCAGGGACTTCAGGCTCGATATCGAATCACAGTGCAGGGCCTATTCGGTCGGATCACCGACCACCAAGGTCCAGGTCCTTGACTCAAGGTCCGAGCTCTGGCACTTCTGGAACGTAGCCATCAACGCACACGACAACCAGACGCTATTCCCCATCTCAAACGCGAACCTGATCGTCTATGGGGCCAATGGTGAGCTGCTAATGAGCAAGAAGACAGGCTTCGACGGAGGCGCTTACGGTGATGTCCTTGAATATTATATCCGCGGGTCCCAGACCACCGTCTACAACCCGGTCAATATTACCGTTTCAAAGCCCGGTTACATACCTTACTGGGGGGGTCCTGGGATCCTTGACCAGGATGTCTTCTTGGAGGTCAACCTCTCAGTCAACAAAGCCCCGGCCTTCTCCGAGCCCTGGGAATACTCGCCGGACGAGACGCACTATAACAGGCCAACACTAAAATGGAACGCATCCACCGACTGGAACCAGGACATCATCAATTACATGGTGAACGTCTATCAGGATGAGCTCTATTCATCTAACCGTGTAGTGATAGACGCTGTAACGAGGGCCCCGCAGTTCACTTTTACCAAGAACCTCAGGTACAACAAGGAGTATTTTGTAGAGGTCAAGACCTATGACCCCTGGGGACTTAATGATACCCGGGTCTTCAGCTTCAGGACCATCAATACAAAGCCAACCACCCCGATCCTGGCCTTCGAGATGTCCCCTGTCTCGACCAGGGACAATATAGTGGTGCTTGTGAAGGTCAATGCCACGGACGTGGATGTTGACCCGATCGATGATATTAGCTACCTAGTAGAATGGGAGGTCTTCCGCAGCGGTTCTTGGGTCCTTCTGAGCTCGGGGATAGATGCCTTCATGCTCCATTCGAACAAGACCAATGAGGGGGACCGCATAAGGGTCCGTGTGAAGGCCTTCGACGGGATAGAGTACGGTCAGGAGGTAAGTATGGAGGTACTTGTCCTGAACTTCGCGCCCAAGCTCCTCAAGGGAAGCGTTGACCTGACCATAAACGAGGACGAGATCGCCTTGAACCTGGTCTCGTTGGACGAGTTCTTCTCCGACCAGGACATGGACGACCTTACCTACAGCGTGTTCTTCCAGAGGCACGTATTGGCCGAGATAGAGCCCGTATCCAACAACCTAACCTTAACGCCCCTCCCCGATTGGGTCGGGACGGATTACATATTGGTCGAGGCGATGGACGGGAAGCACTCGAGCGAGGGTCTGGCCAAGCTCAGGATAAATATCACGGTGAAGGGGACCAACGATGCCCCTATCATTACCCTCCTCAACGACAAACCGGTTCGTCCAGGGATACCGGTAACGGTCCAGTTCCAGCAGGGGTCATGGGCCGTCATAGCCCTATCCGCTTTCGATGCGGATGAGATATATGGTGATGAGTTCACCTTCTCCACCGACTTCAGGGATGTTGTAGGGAACGATATCGTGAAGGCCGAGGACCTCCAGTTCCAGACCTCGACCGGCGCATTCAAGGTCTTCCTTACGAACCCATTGGTAGGCGAACATATCTTCAATATCACCGTTACCGATAATAATGAAGCGAGCACAAGTGCGCTCGTCCACCTGATAGTCGAGAACATCAACGAAGCCCCGTCCAAGCCGACCTTCAAGCTTCCTGAGGGGGATACCGCGGAGACCGACGAGGACACTCCCCTCTCGTTCACTATCGAAGAAGCGGACGATCCTGACCTTCACATACCCAACTCCAAGGAGAGGATCTATTACGATTGGTCCTTCGGCGAGCTCGATACGAACCAGCAGGAGATATGGATCAAGGACCAGGGAACGATCGTTGAGCATCAGTTCCTCAATTCCGGGCCCTATACTATCAAGGTAAGGGCTAGGGATTCGTTAGGCCTGACCGCTGTGGCCGAGAAAAAGATGACGATAACGGTGATTACAGAAGATATAAGAATTTCAGAAACAGAAACCGATAAACCATTCCTTCAGGAGTACGGGATGATCCTCATCCTCGTCCTGGTGGCCCTACTTGTCATCGCCCTTCTCGTGTTCATCTTCACTAGGAAGGAGCCACTCGCAGAGGTCGCCGATAAACAGGAGAAGGAGCATGAAGAGCTCGTCGCCAAGCAGCAGCAGGATGCCCTTGCGGCCCAGGAGAAGCTCCAGGTCCTTCTTGGAGGGGTCGCTATGGCCGGTGCCACAGGTCCCGCCCTGCCTTCCGCTCCGGACGGCTCTGGGCTCCAGGCCCTACCGGCCGCGACAATGCCTACTGAAGGGGCTGCTGCCCCCGCTATGGATGCTGTTCCCTTCCAGGCCCCACCGGCATCAGAACCACAACCGATGGCAGCACCGGAACCGGTCGTCGGCCAGGTCCCCGAGGCCCAACCACCAGTAGGGCCGGACCAGACCTACCTGCCACCACCGACCCAGTGAGACCGATCATGATCGACCAGGTCCTTGGTCATCCAGTCTCAATTCGAGACCTTAAGGATGCTCATTCAAGATGAATGCAATCCCCGGTTGGAACGATAGAGATCCCATCGTCGGTCCTAACTAGCAGAGCTCCCGTTCTGTCCACTCCTAACGCCGTTCCCTCTATGGTCCCCGTTCCGATATCTATCCTGACCCTTCGTTTCAAGGTTGAGGACCTTTCGGACCAATCGTTCAGAAGAGCCTCGGTCTGCTGTTCAAGGAACATAGAATAATGGAGGTCCATGAAGTACATGAGGTTCCTCAGTAGGTCGTTTATATTTATCTCATGTCCAGTCTCATCCAGCAGGGTGGTCGCAGAAGAGGACAGTTCCTTTGGAAGGTCCGAAGTCCTGGAATTGACGTTCATCCCGATCCCTGTAATAACGCTCTCCAATCTACCCTTGGAAGAAGTGGAATGGGACAAGATACCGCATACCTTCCTTCCGTTCACAAGGACATCGTTAGGCCATTTGACAAGAGCATCGACCATCGCTGTGCATCTTATGGCCTTGGCAGCGGATAGTCCGAAAACAAGAGGGAGAGGAGAGATCAGAGATGGAGGTATCCTGGGCCTCAGGACCACAGATAGATAGAGACCTCCAATAGGAGAGGAGAACGACCGCCCCCTCCTGCCTATCCCTTCGGTCTGGGTCTGTGCAATTACAACAGTACCTTCCTTGCATCCTTTAGAGGCCAGTTCAATGGCCAGACCATTTGTGGAGGGTAGTGTGTCGAAGACCTCCAGACACCTCCCTATGGTCCTCGTCGTGAGGCCATTGAGAAGGTCCTGACCTTTTCTTTGAACGACCGTCATAGGGACCTCAGCCCCTCGCTCCAGATCAATCGATGAGGGCCCTTAATAGGTCCATATCATAGAGCATGTTGATAATGTTGTCATCCTTGTCCACGATAGGCACCTGGTCGAAATCGTTGGCCCTCATGACCCTTGCCCCCTCGTGGGCAGGGGTCCTTCTATAAAGGGTCGATAGTTCCTTGGTCATGAACTTGGAAATGGGTTCCGAGGGAAGCTGGACCTTTGCCTCCTGATAGTAGAGGTTCATAACGTTCCTCAGGCCCTCCCAGGTCCAGGCGTCCTCATCCTCGGATATGCCTAATGTCGTGAGGCTTATTCCCTCTCCGAGGTACTTCAGGTCGAACAGGTCCCTGTCGGTGATCAGGCCGCAAAGCTTGCCCTCCTTGTCAAGCACTGGCATTGCATAGACCTTTGAAAGGTTCATCATCTGCGCTGCGACATTGGCCGGGGTCCCTGAGTAGATATAGGTGGGTTGGGAACGCAGGTATTCCTCAACAGGTTTCTCGACCTTGTTCTTCTCTATGACCTTCAAAAGGTCGGTAGGGGTGAGCAGGCCGACAAGCTTTCCCTTCTTAACGACCGGTATCCTCCTCTGGTTCTCCTCGAACATGATCTTAGCTGCCTTTTCGACAGGGGTCGAAGCAGATACGGTAGGGGTGTCCCAGTTCATGATGACGGCGACCTGCTGCTCTCCTGGGTTCTGGAAGATATCCTTCCTTGTTATCGTCCCAAGGACCTTTCCATCACCATCAATTACCGGCATTCCGGTCCTCTTGTTCTTAATAAGAACGGAAAGCACATCCTCCCTGGTGGAAGGTAGTTCGACAAATATCGGTTTTCTGACCATTATCTCTGATACGTTCATTTGTATTCCACCGGGGGATGTGGGGGAAATATAGCCATTATATTAAAGGCTTTTGAGGGGATATCACGGTGATAGACCATCACCACAGGACCAGGTCCTGGCTGGAGAACCGGACCATCCAGGACCAGGGGTCGGACCTGCACCCCTTCCTAGGTCTCTTTAACACCGTTAGGGAAGCACGCGTCCCCCTCGATAGCCATTCACTGCTGCCCCATTCCCCGAAACCTTCGACCATGCTTTTGAACCGTGTCCCGATGAGGGTCCTCCCTGTGGCCATATCAAGGACCATTTTGGAGGCATCGGTCCCGGAGATCCCAGCTCTATGGAGGAGCGACCAGGCACACTCCATCTCCCTGAACATATCCTGTCTCACGGTCATTGCATTGTCGGTGCCCAATACAAGTGCCAATCCCTCGTCGAGCATGCCTTTTAGGTCCATATGGAGGCCGAATGCTAGGGATGCCCTGGGACAGACGACGACCGGGAGGTTGGCATCCGAGAGGGCCCTCCAATCGTTCCTGGTCCCGGATACCATATGGACGACCAGTTCAGGGTCCAGGTCAAGTATGGCCTCCACATCCTCTCTGTAGAGCTCGGAGGCATGGAGGGAGAACGGTATCCCTCGATCTTTTGCAGCATGCCTTAGGTCTTCACTGCAGCTCTCGAGAGAAGGCATGCCCAGGCCCTGGGCCAGATCAATGAGCGATCCGATCTCCTCATCTGGAGCTGGCCTACCGAATCCCAGGACCCTTGTCGAGGAGCCCCTGGAGGCCGCAAGTAGGGCGTTCATTCCCCTTGCTCCACCCTCTCTGAAATCGATGACCGTATCCACACCGGGGGAGACCTCCTCAATAGCCCCTCTGATGGACCATATGAGCGAACCTTCGTCAAGGCGGTCTAGGAACCTGTGCTTGGAACCTCCCGGGAAGAAGGCATCCTTCAGAGATACTGGCAGGTCACCTCTGGCATCATGGTCACCAAGATGGGAGTGCATGTCGATGAGGCCAGGGGCAATGAGCCCCTCGACCAGGGTAAATCCCTCCATTGGGTCCTCAAGCTCCTCCAGGGACACATTGGCTATTGCCCCGTCCATGATTGTGATGGAGCCTTCCACGGTCCCTTCGGGAAAGAGGATATCGCCCCTTATCAGATATCTCCCATGCTTCATCGGATGTGGATAGCACTACCCCTATTTATCGCCAGACCCCCATACTCCTATCAATAGGATTATGTGGGGCTTTCGCCCATCCCTTGGGACGATGAGGGTCCTGCATGTCAACAATCAGGCATCCGTAGGTCATCTCCTGTCCAGGGCCCAGAGGAAGCTCGGGCACAGGTCCGACCTGCTTTCGGTCCCCAACCCCAAGCAGAGGCCTCCGGACATAGGGGCTGAGAGCGTACCTTGGTTGTTCGCCGAGCTCCTGGCCAGGGCGCCATACTATGATATCGTCCATGTTCATGGCGGTATAGGCATCTCGGGCCTGGGACTTTGGCCTTATAGGTTGGCAGGCAAGCGTTTCTTCTGCCACTACCACGGGTCGGAGCTCAGGGAGGGCAAACAGACGCTCTTCCATTCCCTGGCGGAAAGGCTATTCATATCCACGCCTGACCTGAAGCGTTTCTCAGGCAATGTCAGAGGGAGGCAGCTGGTCCATATCCCCAATCCCGTTCTCGTTGAGGGAGTGACCCCGGTAGATTGGAAAGGGCGTTCGGGCGAGCTAGAAGGGGATGGGCCTCTGAGGATAGCCCATCTGCCCTCGGTCCGCAGGGTCAAGGGAACAGAGAACGTTATTAAGGGTGTGAAAGAAGCCTGCTCTGAGGGAGCCTTGCTCGAGCTTGATGTGATAGAGGACGTCCAACTGGACGAGGCGATGGAGAGGCTCAACAAAGCCCACATCTGCATCGATTGGATGTCTGATGACTATGATATCCACGGAGTGGTATCCGTAGAGGCCATGATACGGGCCCTCCCGGTGATATGTAACATAGAGAGGTCCCTCTACCCTACGGACATACCGATAGTACCCTCCAAACCATCCTCTCTGGCGAAGGTCCTCATCGAGCTATGGGACAAGAGGGCTGACCTACCTAAGATAGGGGAGCTGTCCAGGCGCTATGCCTTGGACCACCATGACCCTGATAAGGTAGCCCTGCTGATGGAGAAGTATATCTAGGCCCATTTCGATTTGGGTCCAGGACAAGGTCAGGTGGCACCCATGATATCGAAGAATGCCAGGATCAATAAGAACGTTGAGCTCGGGAAGGGAGGGACTGTGGAAGACAATGTCATCCTGGGCGCCCCTGTCAGAGGGGATGACCCCTACCCAGTCACAATTATTGGCGAAGGGGCCATGATCAGGTCCCATACTGTCATCTATTCCGGCAACAGGATAGGTCGGAACTTCCAAACGGGCAACAAGGCGAACATCAGGGAGACGAACGAGATAGGGGACGATGTTTCGATAGGGACCCTATCGGTAGTGGAGCATCATGTTACAATTGGCAACGGTGTGAGGGTCCATTCACAGGTGTTCGTTCCGGAGTTCAGCGTCCTTGAGGACGGATGCTGGCTTGGGCCAGGCGTAGTCCTGACCAATGCAAGGTTCCCGAACACCCCCTACACCAAAGAGGAGCTAAGGGGACCCAGGATCTGCCAAGGGGCCAGGATAGGCGCGAACTCGACGGTCCTTCCGGGGATCAAGGTCGGGCCGTTCTCATTGGTAGGGGCAGGATCGGTGGTGACAAGGGACGTTTTAGAAAGGGAGGTCGTGGCAGGGAACCCCGCAAGGAGGCTTGGATGGTCCTGCACCTGCGGTGTGCCCCTCGATGGTGATGGGAAGGCACTTCTCTGCAGGAAGTGCGGAGCTAGGTTCGATGAGGGAGAGCCCCCCAAAAGGCTAGAGATGGGGTGAGCTCCGATGTGTCCTTTCGGTCCGGTCGAAAGGGCATTGAAGGAGAGCTCCCTGGTCATTTTCGACCTGGATGGGACCCTATTTGACCTTGAGGTGGATTGGAAGGGGCTATTGAACGAGATGGCCATGATAGCTTACGAGAGCAGGCATGTTGGCCCCTTCAGGGACCTGGTCGAGGCATACGAATGGTGCAGGGGCAGGGAGAGGGCCAAAGAAAGGATGTTGCTGGTCCAGAGGGAGTACGAGGGAAAGGACCTCAAGAAGGCCAATCGGCTCTTCCCCGGCACCCTCGCAGCAAGATGGAGGCTTTCCAGGGACCGGATGTGCTCCATCTTCAGCCTGAACACCTCCTATACGGTCGAAGGTCTTGTCTCGTCCTGGGGCTTCTATCCCGTTGTGACCGTTGACAGGACAGAAAGGTCGAAACCGGACCCAGAGGGTCTGTTAAGGGCCATGAAGGTAAGGGGTGTAGGTCCGGACAGGACTGTTTTTGTCGGCAATTCCGAGAGGGACAGGGAGGCCGCCCTTCGGGCAGGGGTCATGTTCATAGATGTGAAGGACATAAGGGAGGAATGGTTCACATGACGGTCCAATTGAACAGGATGTTCGTTGACGATGAGATCAGGCAGGCGGCCCTGGAGACGATAGAGAGCGGTCATTATGTCAAGGGGCCCAGGGCATCGGAGTTCGAGAGCGAGTTCGCTCGGACCATAGGCGATGTCCGTGCGGTGAGCTGCTCGTCCGGGTCCACGGCACTGATGCTCGCCTTCAAGGCGCTGGAGATAGGAAGGGGGGACGAGGTCATCGTTCCGTCCCACACCTTCGTGGCGACCATAAACGGTTTCTGGCACTACGGTGCGAGGCCCAAGTTCGTGGACATAGACCCCGAGACCTACACCATGGACCCGGAGAAGGTCAGGAAGGCCGTAACGAAGAGGACGGCTGCCATCGTTCCTGTCCATATCTACGGACATCCTGCAGAGATGGCCCCCATCCTCGAGCTCGGGGAGGAACTGGACATCCCGGTGATAGGGGACGCTGCCCAGTCCCACGGGGCGAAGTACAGGGGGGTGGACATCGGGAAGCTGGGGGACATGACATGCTATTCCTTCTTCCCCTCAAAGATCATAACCGTCGCCGGGGAGGGGGGGATGATAACCTGCGGTGACGAGGAGCTTTGCGAGCTCCTCCAGGCCCTCAAGGACCACGGCAGGTACCCGTCGGACCCAGAAAGCAAGTACAGATCGACCATAGCCGGTTTCAATATGAGGCTCCCGGAGCTTCTGGCCGCAATAGGGAAGGTCCAATTGAAGCACATGGAGGGATGGATAGAGAGGAGGAGGGAGCTTGCGGCTATCTACAATAATGAGCTGGAAGGCGTCGGGGACCTTGTACTGCCCGTGGAGAAGGAGTGGGCCCGGCATGTCTATTATCTCTATGTCGTGAGGACGGCAGCGTCCGGTAGGAAGGCATTGATGGAGCATCTTAAAAAGGACGGCATCTCGACGGGCATCCATTATCCCATTCCCGTCCACAGGATGCCATATATCAAGAAGGCCCCGAGATTGCCAGTTACGGAGAGGATAGTTGACGAGATAGTGTCCCTTCCCATGCATCCTCTGATGACGGAAGAGGAGCATGGAGCGGTGATATCCTCCGTCAAAGCGTTCTTCAAGCAGAAGAGGTGAACGATTGAGGATAGCGCATGTGGTATCCTACTTCCAGCCGGAGTTCGGCTATGAGGAGTACTACAGCGCAAGGGAGCAGGCGGCTATGGGACATGAGGTCCATGTGATAACATCCGACAGGATATTCCCTTTCAAGGACGCATCCCGGATGCTCGCCGATATAGGGTCCTCGTACAAGGACAGGAAGAGGCCCCTGGGAGCTCAGGAGATGGAGGGGTTCACCGTCCACAGGGGCAAGACCCGCTACGAGGTCCTCTTCGACCTCATATCCTACGAGGGCGTCGTTCGGACCTTGAGGGATATCAAGCCTGATGTGGTCCACGCCCACGGGCTATGGCAATGGGGCACAAGGAAAGCGGCCTCGGTCAAGGAAGAGCTCGGGTTCGCCCTGGTAGTGGACGAGCATTCATATTCAACGACCTATGATCAGACAAAAACAATCAGGAACTGGCTCCTTGACAAGGAGTACAGACTGCTCAGGGCCCCCCATGCCCGAAGGTCCTTGAAGAAGGCGGACGGGTTGGTCGCCATTTGCCAGGAGACAGTGGGGTTCCTCAAGGGCTTCTACGGGGTCAAGGACTGCGAGCTCATAGAGCTGGGGATAGACCACAGGAAGTTCAGAAGGGATGAGGGATCAAGGGAGAGGGTCCGGAAGGAACTGGGTGTAGGGGGGGGGCCTCTCCTGATAACAGCTGGCCGTGTCGAAAGGGAGAAGAAGCTCGAGCATTTCATAGAGGCTGTGAAGCTCACGGGGATGAAGGACATAAAGCTCCTGGTAGTGGGAAGGGGGGATAAGGCATATATCGAGAGATTGAAGGCCATATCCGATGGTCGCATCATCTTCATGGGGTTCAAGGACCAGGAGGCACTCTCTGCACTTTACAGCGCCTCCGATATAGGGCTTTGGGGAAAGGCTTCGATAACTATCAGAGAGGCGATGGGCTGCGCCCTACCGCTCCTGCTCTATGATGTTCCCAACATGAAGGACCTCATAAAATGGGACAACGGCATGTTCGTCAAGCCATCCTCTGAAGCTGTAAAGGATGCCATATCAAGGATGCTTTCTGACAGGGATGCCCTGAGGAAGATGGGAGGGAACAGCAGGAAGGGAGTGATGGAGGAGCTGTCGGTGGCCGTGGAGGCCACAAAGCTCCTGGACCTATACAGAACATGCTTAAAGGCAGCAAAATGAGGCGGAAAAAGGTCATTTCCAACTCTATGCTTTAATAGTTAAAAAAACGATTCCCGTCCCATCATATGGTTGAAAAAAGGCAGGTGTCCTGAGATGATGTACTGTTCCAAGTGCGGTTCGGATATGAGGGGTTCGACCACTTACTGTCCAGCTTGCGGTTACTCGGTGAAGCAGATGAAGCTCGATGCGGCGAGCGCTCCTCCCAAGTTCAGACCAGTGGACCCGGCCAAGAGGTCATACAACATGATATCGTCCTCAGCGAACAGGGATGGGGACGAGATCAGACCTGGATACGGCTCAGATGGTTTGAGGACCAGAAGGCTCGAGCCAGAGGAGAAGCCCAAGGGGATAATCTTCGGAAGGCCTAAGAAGGACGAGGACGAGGTCAGTTGAACCGGTGTTTCCGATCATTCTCCGGTCCCTTCCATGACCAGGTTGGTTTTAAGTAATCCTCCTGTGATGTCGTCTCGGTGCAGAAATGGGCAAGGTCCGATTTTCGGTCGTTGGTTATGGCAACATAGGGTCGAGACATGTTCACTTCCTCGGGCAGTTACCGGGCGCTGAGCTGATCTCCATCTGCGACATCAAGAAAGAGAGGGCAGAGGAAGGCGCGGCCAAAGCTGGATGTAAGGCCCTTACGGACTACCAAGAGGTCCTTGCTGACCCCGAAGTGGACGTCGTCGACATCTGTACCCCCTCCGGGCTACATGCTGCTATGTCGGTCAAGGCCATGAAGGCGGGCAAACATGCAATCTCCGAGAAGCCCATGGCCCTCTCGCTCAAGGATGCCGATGAGGTCCTCAAGGTCCAAAAGAAGACCGATAAGAGATACTTTCTCGTCAAGCAGAACCGCTACAATCCCCCTGTCGCTGCCCTAAGGAAGGTGGTTGAGGACGGGAGCATCGGAAAGGTCCTTTTCATATCATCGAACGTCTTCTGGAACAGGCGGAGGGGGTACTACGAAGAGGAGCCTTGGAGGGGTACCCTTGCCCTTGATGGAGGCGCCCTCTTCACCCAGAGCTCACATTTCATAGACCTGCTCCTTTGGCTAGGTGGCAAACCTCTTTCCGTGGAGTCCTACATGGCGAACCTCTCCCATGAGTACACTGAGACAGAGGACACCGGGTCCGTCAGGATAGAGCTCGAAGGTGGTGGGCTTGCGGTCATGAACTATACTACCTCCACCTACCATTCGAACCTTGAAGGCTCCATAACGGTCCTGGGGACCAATGGAACCGTTAAGGTGGGAGGCAAATACCTCAACGAACTGGTGGAATGGAACGTCGAAGGCGTACCCAGACCGGACCTCCCTCCTGGAGGTCCACCTAACACATACAAGGGTGGTTATCAGGGTTCCATGTCCAATCACGACAAGGTCCTTCAGAACGTCATTGATGTCCTGAACGAGGGGAAGCAGGTCGCCGTATCATTGGAAGAGGGCCGCCTTACCGTTGAGGTGATGCAGGCTGCCCATATCTCGGCCCTTGAGGGAAAGAAGGTGGTCCTGCCCTTGAAAGGAAAGCATCTCGGGTTCGAACTATCGAACACACAGCCCTTCCCGTCAAGGGAACGCAACAGATGACCTTTCCACAGCAGCTCTCACATCGGACCAATCGAACCAGCGGATGTGCTCCTTACCCTCCTTTGTCAGGATAACATGTAGCTTATCCCTGGCAAGGACCAGGTCCGCCTTCCTTGCAACGCAGAGGTCCGTCGTCCCATCCCCTACGAAGATCACATCACCATGCTCATGCTTCAGCCTCTCCAGGTGTGAACATTTACAATTGCCGTTGATGGGGCATCCCTCTCTCCAATAAGGGAACTCTATGACCATACCTTCTGACCGGGGTTCGGTCCTGTTCGAGGTCCAAGGGACCCAGTCTAGCCCCCATTGGGCGAGAAGGACCTCCAGGGTGGTCCCGAACCCATCGGAGCAGATCTCAAGATGGACCCCATTATCCCTGCACCAGAGAGCGAACTCCCTGAAGCCTTCCCTCAATTGGACCTTACCTATCAGGAAGGAGGCCATCTCCTCTTTGGAGACCTTGACCATGGCTGCCTGTCTGAGCAATGCCTCTTTAATGGACATCCTTCCCTCAAGAGCCTCCATCTCGATGTCCTTCCATCTGAGGTCCCCGAACCTATCGAGGACCTCGTAGGAAGCATCCGTGACGGATATCGTTCCATCAAAATCGGTCAGCACTGCTAGGCCCATGGGACCCGCCAATCCAATGCCATGATAAAACGGTTTCTGATGCCTTTTGAGGAAGCATAGTCATATCGCTCAGGCCCAACATTTATAGCGGGGCAGAAAAATGGGAGGTAGATGTTGACGGGTATGAATGGAGCCTCCATCTCCGCTCCGGTGATGGTATTGTTGATGCTGTCAGCGGCCCTCATCATCGTCCCGAGCATTGACAGCAGCCGCCCTTTCCTCTCTATGGAGCCTCTCGATGATGTTGAACTCCCCCCCTATGGTTACTACAAAGGCACCCTCCCGGTCCCTTTCGACAATGAGAGCTTCGAGGGTGCTTATGCCAATGCATCCGAGCATTCCCAGTTCGTCCCGGTCTGGGGGAAGCCTACCCC
This sequence comes from uncultured Thermoplasmatales archaeon, assembly GCA_964563055.1. GTDB lineage: Archaea > Thermoplasmatota > Penumbrarchaeia > Penumbrarchaeales > Penumbrarchaeaceae > JALOTP01. Next base: position 68,467 of record CAZLVP010000003.1, read on the forward strand.
CTTCTATGATATGGCCGCAGAACTGAACGGGGCATGGGGGGATGTTTTCGTTGACGGACTGATAAGGGGCAACGGGATGTTCCCCGTCATCAACATGAACTTCTACGGGGCAGGACTTTCCTTGGTGGAGCCGCCGGGTCTTACCGGTTCCACGCTGGCCTCGCCCCTCTGGAGGAAGGCCTATCACGATTCTGCCATGAACATCCTGAACGCTTCAAGGCCCATGTACATGTCCATAGGCAACGAGGTCAACCGATGGTTCGAGGTCAATGGTGCTGAAGAGGGCGATGACAGGTCGTTCCTGAACTATGTCAGCCTTTACGAGTCCATATATGACGATATCAAATCGCTCTCACCAAGGACCAAGGTCTACTGCACTTTCTCTAGGGAGATCGTTTCAGAGAACAGGGAGGCGAACCTATCCATCCTCTCACTGTTCAACTCCTCGAAGCTCGACCTCCTCGTCCTCACGAGCTATCCGTTCTCGCTGGCAGGCGTGGACGAGGTCGCAGATCTACCTGACGATTACTATTCCAGCGTGTTCGACCACATAGAAGAAATGCCCATCGGGTTCTCGGAGCTTGGCTGGCCATCGGAAGGGCCATTTGGTGGCGAGAAGGGGCAGGCGGCATACATCAGGAACATGACCACCAGGCTTACCATCGACCAGGGTCTTGACCTCGAGCTCCTTGGTTGGGCATGGCTCACTGACCTTGTTCCGACCGATTCGACAGGGCTCTTTTTTAGGAACGGGGTCAGGAAGGAGGGGTTCGCCGCCTGGGTCAACAACAAGCCCCCTCAATATGACAGGAACAACAGGACCATAGACCTCGATGAGGATTTCGGAGAGCATACCTACGAACTGTCCAGGACCTTCTTCGATCCGGACCCCTGGGACAGATTGGGATACACCATCTGGAACGGAAGCGCGTACACCGACCGTTCCAACGGCACCGTTCTTTCCGCTAGGATAGCCGGCGGAAACCTGGTCCTGACCTCGGCCGATAACAAGTCCGGGACCAGGCAGCTCAGGCTAATGGCCAGGGATTGGGGTGGTCTTACTGTTTGGACAATGCTCCAGGTCACGGTCGAGCAGGTGAACGACCCACCCGCTCTCGATATGGCCTTCGAAAAGCTCCTCATTTTAGGGGAGGATGAATACAGGTACTTCGATATGAAAGAATACATCCATGACGACCAGGACCCATTGGAGGGATTAACATTGTCGGTCAGGTCCTCACCTTTCCTTGTGGTCACCGTCAACCTCTCGGTCTCGCCCTACTTGACGATATATACGGAGGTCCCGGACTGGTCGGGGACCACATACCTCCATATGGTCATCATTGACAGCGAGGGTCTGTCCTTGGAGAAGAACCTGACCGTGCTATTCCTCCCGGTGAACGACCCACCTATCATCAACTGCCCCCCATACATTGAGACCCAAGAGGACACACCGGTCATGCGAGATATTGCGAACTGGGTGGCGGAGGCCGATCCCGGGGACCCCCTCTATAAGGTAGCAACTTCGAGCGATCCGAAGAACGCTTCCATCAACTTCGATGGGACCATTATGACGATACTCCCTGCGATGGACTGGCATGGGACCATGGTCATTGAGCTGTCAGTGAGCGACGGGTCTGTGTTGGTAAAGAGCTCCTTTGAGCTCCGGGTCATCTCGGTGAACGACCCTCCAAGGGCCTTGGGACCGCCAAATGCGGTCCTGCTCGAGGACCATATCTACCATCTTGACCTGGGCACCTTGGAACCTTACGACCCTGACAGCGACCGGCTCTTCTGGTCGGTCGTCAATTTGACATACCCGGTCGGTTCCGCTACCATCCTGTCGAACTCGACACTTAGGATCACCCCTCTTAACGATGCGTTCGGAAGTTCCAACATTACTCTGGCCATAGATGACGGTGGGGGAGGGAGGACCGAGCTGGAGCTCCATCTCGAGGTCCAACCCGTCAATGACCCACCGCATTTCATAGTTCCATCGCCCTGGACGGTCATGGTGATCAGGGGCGGCTCAGCGGAGGTCGATCTGCAGGGGACGGACTATACGATAGAAGACCCTGACGACCCGGTAGAGGCTCTCCAGCCCTGGACGGATTCGGAACTGGTAGCGGTCAAGGGTATGACACTCAGGATAACGGTCCCATCCGAAATGACCATGGGAGAGTTCACGGTCCTGGTATGGTTAAAGGACCCGCACAATGCGGTCTCCGATCCCAGGGAACTGCTGGTAAGGATCAAGAACGGGACCGGTCCAGGCATAAAGAGGATAAAGGTCACCGAGGTCGGACACGAACGGAGCGATGGCGGAAGGGTAATGACCATAATTGTGACGGGTGACCCAGGTCAGATGATCTGGGTGGTCCTCAAGGGTGAGAACGGAGGGAAGGCCTCCTATCTTATGGAGGAAAATCCGCAGGGAAGTGGGCAATACAGGATAACAATGAAGGACCTCCCCTTCAAGGATGGGGAGCAAGTGACCTATCACCTATCCCTGACGGAGGACGGACCCAACGATTCACTGGTCCCTGCATCGACGTTCACCTATGATGTTAGGGACGAGAATGGGGTCCTAAATGGGCCTGCATTGCTGTTCATCGGAATAATAGCGATTTCATCTTTCGCGCTCATCCTTATGGGGGCCTACCTGTTCATGAGAAGGAACAGGGACGTCCTTGTTGAGGGGACAGGCCCCTTCGAGGAATGAATGCCCATCACCAAGGGTCCTCCAGTCGGCGAGTGCCCTTCTGACATTTGGGATGGTAATTGAACCGCCTACGATAAGTGCTATGTCCAATGCCTCGACCAACTGAGCGTCCGTTATCCCGTCCTTCTTGCACTGGACCAGATGGTAGCGGATGCAGTCATCGCACCTCAGAACGGTCGAAGCGACAAGCCCAAGGAGCTCCTTCGTCCCTCCTGGAAGCGCCCCATCACCGTATACATGGGAATCCAGCGAGAGGAACCTCTTCATCTCCCGGTCGGCCATCCCTTCCATTATAATCTTGAGATCGGACCGCTCCCTCCAGAAATCAGCTATCGGAACGGAATGTCCATGCGTCAAGGTCCACCTCCAGAGATCGAAAGATGGATGGTCTCACTTTATGTAGCCATATGTGTAAGCGCCCTTGATATCTATGCCCTTCTCATCGAAGGTGTACTCCACCCACTGGTTCCCACGCAGGTCAGGCAGGCCTTTGACCAAGAGAAGGTGCTTGTCGTTGTCCTCTTTCAGGCTGAAGGACCCGTCCATGGAGTGCTCTATGGCGTTTATCTCCTCGGGTTTGTGGATACCCCCTGCCAGATCGAACATGACGATACCGTTGTAGGCCTTGGTCTTGGTAGAGACCGAATTGATGAAATCTATGGTATTGTTGAGCCCGTGCGCCCGGAGTATGGACGACAGGGAATCGAAAAGGATCCTGTGATAGAAGTATTTCTTAGCATAACCTGCTTGGAGCCTCTCTATGGCAGCAATGACTGTGCTCAGGTCATTGACACCGTTGAGATAGACGGCATAGGGGTTCTTCCCCATCAGCCCAACTGTCTTCGAGTGGCAGTCGACATATGTCAGGAGACCTGCCCTCTCCCTGTCCTCGAGCTTGAGGTCCAATTCCACTGCCCTTTTTCTGAAATTGGATGTCGTGTTATTGGTAAGGACGACTATGGCAGGGGAACCGTACTTTATCCCTTCGGATATGAACTGGGCCAGAAGGATATCCTTGCCAATGAACGCGGGTCCCTGCACGACCGAGCACGAACGGAAGGGGAGACCCCCTCCAAGGAACTCATCGAGCCTTTTCCCCCCGAGCTGGGCCTTTCGGGGCTTTTCACCGCTCGGTCTCTTCACGATCCTTTGCTGTTGAGAGGCACCCTGGCCGTTATCCCCGTAACCTGCCCCCGTTAGACTACCCTGTCCTTTGGTAGGGTGGCCACCTGCTGGTCGAACCCCCTGTTCCATCTTTGCATCATCCCGTTCCCATAGGTTCTTAGGCTGGGAACCACATCATAATGAAAAGATGACTATTTAATCATAACTAGATTAAAGCGGAAAAAAGGAATAAATCAAGTGTCCTGGCCCACAATTATTCATGTGAGGCCTAGCGCATAGTCGGTCTTTCGGATGGACCCAAGGTTGTCATCCATGAGACCGCACATTGCCCTGATGCAGTCGATGTTCTCTGGAATGACGTCCGACTCCTGGTGGATGGCCTGGAAATAATAGAGTGTGTCACCGGTGACCTGGACCCCGTCCTCCCAGACGATTATCTCGTTCAGGTCCGCCCGGTCCCTGTTGAGGTCCTTTGAAAGCTCCATGATCTGAGCAGTCGATTCGATACCTTCAGCCCCTTTCACGAAACGAACTCTTGGGGTGTTCCTCCAAAGCCCCTTCACCTCATCGGAGGTGGAGGGCCTGGATAGCTTGACGATAATGGAATGGAGATGCATGAGCGTCGTTGGAACGACGACGGCCATGGAATCTATGTCTATCCCAGGTATGACCGTCTTGAGGTCCGGGCCATGATGGGAAGGGACCTTGAGCTCAGGGACGATGGCATTTACGGGCCCTTTCTTGGAATCGTTGGGGTCAACGGCCCTTCTTATCATGGTAGCATAGACCTTTGACACACCTATGTCCCTCACAAGAGGGAATATGGTCCTGGCAAGCCCCGTTGTATTGCAGCTCACCACCCGAACGAACTGTGCCCCAATATTGTCCTTGTAGTTCGATAGGGCGTTGAAGGACCTTCCGACCTTGTCATGCTTTTCCCCCCCCTGGAAGATCGCCTTGACATTCGCCTTCTTATACCTGTCCAGGTTCTCAATGCCCTTCTTGCCCGGTGTGCAGTCGATGACGATATCGGCCTTTACCAGAAGGTCGTCCAATGTTCCCTTCACATCGATACCGGCCTGCTGAAAGAGCGGCATGTTCTCAGGTATTGCGATATAGAGGTCGTAACCCTTGGCCAAAGCTGTCCTAGCCTCATAGGTCGGCCTTGTCTTCGTCACGCCGACGATCTCCATATCGTCCTGCCTCGAGACAGCGTCGGCCACCCTCTTTCCAATGGACCCGTACCCGTTTATGGCTACCTTGACCTTGTTCTCGACCATATATCTCACCCTAAGGATACCTAATCGAGGCCAAGATATTAAAATTTGGTAGGTGCAGGGATTGAGGCCTTCAAAAGCTTTATCAGCGCCCAATGCCCATCATACATACTGCCTAAGGTGCGTAATCGATCGCATAGGGGGTAGGTCCATTGGTAAGGACGAATGGAACATGTAAGGGACCTGGGCGGACCCTGGTCATCACGCTATCTCTCCTCCTACTTGCCCTGCTTCAGAACCCATCAGGTTCGTTCGGTCATCCGCCGTCCGATATGGTCCTTGAGTATGATTTCGCCTCCCAGGTCCTCTCCGTGACCATAACCCATAATTCACCGACGACCTCGAACCACTACGTGGAGACAGTTGAGCTCTTCAAGAACGGGATAGCACAGGAGACCTTCACCTACCAGACCCAGCCTGACAGGTCCATGTTCACCTACGAGTACCCTGTCACCGGCCAGGACGGTGACCTTATAGAGGCCATGGCAACATGCAATATATACGGCTCATTGACAAGGAACACGACGGTTGTCGGGCCCAAGGAGAGTATGAGGATGGAACTGGCCCCCAGACCGACGTCCATTGGTTCCGGTATGGATGTGGATTTCACCGTCAACCTATACTCTGCGGCAGACGATATACCGCTCGATGGGGCAAGGGTGGTAGCCGTCCCTGAACTAGGATCGGTGACCGATGTTGAACCATTGGCATTGGGCGGGTATACATTCACATATACCGCCCCGAGCATCATCGACGATGTGGCCGAGGAGCTCAATATCTCGGCCTCCAAGAACGGCTATCATACCATCTATCAAGAGCTGCTCTTCGATATTGTATCTGAGACAACGCCTAGGATCCAGGTCTCGATACTGCCCATACTTTACAAGCTGAACGAGGGCGAGAAGACGACCTTCAGCGTCAGGGTAAGGTCCGGGACCCAGGACCTTGATGTGGAGGACATTACCGTCGAGCGTTCCGGAGGTGAGGTGGAGAAGAAGAAGGTATCCAAGGGTCAGTTCACGCTCGAATACAAACCGGATGAGGTGGCATCTGACACCAACGCTTTCATCCAGGTGAGGGCTGAGATGGAAGGCTACCTTCCCGGGGAAAAGAGACTTGATTTCGTGATATCTGACATACCCGACACCCCTGGTAATGGTGATGGTGGGTCCGGACCATCTTCATTGACGAACACCCTCCTGCTCATAGGGATTATACTGGCCCTTGGAGCGGCGCTGTCCTTCGTTATCTATATGGTCTGGAAAAAGAGGTCGGTCAGGAAGGGGTCGGAGGACGAAAGGGTGACCGCCAGGGAGCTGGGACCTGAGAGATGAGCATCAGAGCATGTTCATTCTTCCCAGTCCATAACTGGGTCCTTTTTCCTAACAAGGAGCAGGACCAATGGTATGACGGTAACTATGATTAGGGGCAGCAGCAGGAGAAGCCAAAGGTACGATCGGCCGTCTGGACCGTCACCCGGTAGGGGACTATCCTCGATCACCACTGTGAAGTTCACTACCAGTGTCACTCGGACCGATGGGTAATCTGGTAGAGATGCCCGGAGAATGGCCGTGTAGGTCCCGATATCGAGGTCCAAAAGGACAACCTCCTTTCCTCTGTAGTTTTCCCCATCGACCATCCATACATAGTCCAGTTCTCTGGTATCGTTCGTTTCCGCCTTCAGCGTGATGTTCTCTCCCTTCAAAAATAACTGACGCTCTGTCGGAGAGACAATGAAAACCCCTTTAATGGGCGGGACCTGGGGCGGAGGTGGCCTCTCAAGGACCGTAATGTTCCATTTGACCTTAGTCATATGAGCCCCCGAAGCTATCTCGAGCATGACCTGAACGGTCTCCCCACCGGATAGCCCAAGTTGAGCAGGTCCGAAGGAGAGATAGGTCTTATTGAACTGTGCACGTCCCAGATATGTCCAGGTCGATCGAACAGGTGTCCCGTCCAGGTCGGTGGCATTGAAAGAGAGAGTAACTCCAACATCATAGGCCACCGTTAGGTTCCCTGGGGCCGGATCAAAAGAGCGGACGAAAGGTCTGTCGGTATCGTTCACATGAACTGTCCAGTTCATGAAGGTGGTTCCATCGTGCCCCTTACCATCAGAAACGTTCAGGACCAGACGGAAAGGGGAACCTATCGAGGAGTTTGGACCAAGGTAGTCCGGGGAGAGGACATATGCCGGACCATGGACAGGAAGGTCAAGGCCGTTCAACTCCCATCCGTAATCCAAGATATCGTCGTCTGGATCGAGAGCTTCCACCGAGAAATATTGAACGGCACCTTCTGACAGCCAGATCTCCTCCGACAGGGGTGTGACGTTCAAGAGCTCAGGCGGTCTGTTGACATCAAATACGGTGATGTTCCATCCTACCGAGCTCATCTCTCCATCGAAGGTCTGACCTTCGTTCAAAGCGTAGGTCAGGACATAGGGTTCGGTCCGTGATGAGCGGTCCCCAGTATGGTCGGTCGTGAAGTTGAGACTATCAGATAGAGAGATGGTCCTACCATCCAGGGTCCAGTTCCCCTTTAGTGACCTCCCATCTCTCATTGCAGAGGCAGAGAGGACCTTCCAACTGCCCTCGGCCAGCTGTAGATCGCCCTGAGGAGGGTCCACGGTCCATATAAGAAGAGACCTCTCCAGGACCTGGAACCCCTTCCTGACCTGATCGTTGCTCTCGTTGATCTCTGGTATTTCGTCCTCAGGGTCTACAATAAGGGAGAGGTTGTAGGTCCCGGGTAGGTCGACCATGAAATCTATAGAAAGTTCAAGGACCTCTCCAGCTGGCACGGTCAGGTCGGACCGGTCCAAAAGGACCAACCCCAACTCGTCCAGGACCATTTTGACCCTGAGTTCCTTGACAGCGTAATTGGAGGGATTCCTCACAAAGGCCCGGGCAGTGAAGGTATCGTCGATGCTCCCATTGCCGGTATGGGATATCTTTAACGATGTACCGTCCAATTCAGCATCGGTCGCCCAGGTCGTGACCGTAGCGACGGCTATCGCATCAAGAAGCCCCACTACGGCAAGGACCCCGAAAGACCCATGGTCAACTCGTGTCAATGTATCGTCAGGATAGTATGGTGCGAACAACGTCACATCGAAATCCCTGTCGCCGAGCAGCAGCGGGACAATGGTAGAAACGTTCCCGTCCGGGAAGAGGACCGTTACCACCGTGTTGCTGATGCTGGTCCTACCGGACACAGTGAAAGTGGACCCTGCTCTGACCGGTTGGGGGGAAGTGACCTTAAGGCTCAGTCCGACCATGGCCGAATGCCTGGTGTACCTCTTCAGTTCCAGAGGGATGACCAGGACCGTGCCGTCAAGGTCGAGCTCGTATGACCTCTTGACGGTGTTCCCTACTGTTGAGTTGTAGAAGAGCGACCTCTTTCCATCGATGCTTATTGGAAGCACCGAGAAGGTCCCTGCCGGAACGGTCATCAGTTCCAAGGCCCCCAGCGAGTTGGTCCTGTTCATGGACAGGAGGTCCCCCGATGCACCGAAGGGCAATGCGGCGGTGACATTGGTCCACCAAATATCTCCCTGGACCAAAGGAAAATCAAACTCCTCAAGGGGCGGGGAGAACTCGTACCCGAAAGGGTAATCACCGTTCAGTGATGGAATGGACCCGCTTATTGACGCGTTGAGGACGGTCCTGTATAGGGATAGGTCCTGCACCTTGCTCCAGGTATATCCTTTGAGCTCGATATAGATGTCAAGGTCCAATATGAACGGGATGTAAAGATGTCCTGAGATATTACCGGTCACATTCGTGATGTAGACCGGGGCCATGTCAAGAAATGGGTCCAGGATGACCTGGACGACGTTCATTTCAAGCCACCCCGAGAACGGGATCGGGAATCCCATGATGTCGACCTCGAACTCGGTCGTGTAGTTCCAGGAATCGGACGCCTCATAGACCGGTGCATCGATCCCATTGGCAATATCAAGGACAGGGTCAGGTCGCCTGGTGTCAGGTCCAGGTCCGCTCAGATATGAGGGTATGACCATGAGGAGGAGCGAGAGCGACACCGTGGCAATGGACACCATTTCACTACATAAAAAGCGTCTGGACCTATCCTTCATGACCTTGTGAAGCGCCCTTCCTCCTAAAAGGGTTTCCCCGTAGCTGGGCTAGATAGACTGCGAAGAGGAGGACAAGCCCTGAGATCGTCTGGACCAAAGAAAGCCTGTCTCCCAGCATGATGTACCCGAAGATATAGGAGAAGACCGGGAGCAGGAACACATAGAAGGTGATCCTGGAAAGCTCATCGCTGCGAATGACCCTGTACCAGACGATAGAGGTTGCAGCATAGATACAGACGGAGAGATAGATTAGGGATAGTAAAGCAGGAAGGCCTGCATCGAAAGCAAGTAGCGGGTCCTCGGCCCCCACGGCCCAGAATATGACCGCAATAGGCAAGAGAAGGAGAGTTCCCAGGGACCCGTTCAATGCAATGATCGAGATCGGTTCGGCCCCTTCGTTCAAGGCCTTTTTTAGGAAGAGCCCAGAGAACGAGTAACAGAGGGCAGTGAGCAGGTTCAGCAATGCACCAACGGTCTCGTCCGAACCAAGGTCGAACCCGCTCTGGTCGTAGGTCGTCAGAAATGCAGTGGCCGGGATGGCTATCGCCAGCCCAACGACCTTCCAGGTCGTGAGCCTTTCCCTCAGTATCACCCATGAAAGTGTAATGGTGAACACCGGGGATACGCTTTGCAGGAGCGATGCAAGGCTGGAGGTCGAAGACGGGTCCATCATGGTCATGCCTATGTTCTGGAAGATGTTCGGTAGGACAGTACCGAAGACCGCTGTTCCAAAAAATAGAAGGGCGAACCTCCTCTTCTTCAACCCTGCGAACAGAAGATATCTCGGCCTGAGGAACCTATTGTCGCCCTTAAATATGGCCAATGTAAAGAACAGGCCCAATATGAAAAGGAAGGCCAGAAAGGACCTTAAGAGGCCAAGTGTCAAGGGTGGGATGTCCTCTAGAGCCACTACCAGTGCCCAGAAGCTGGTCGAATAGACAACCATCGTAAGGACGGCCAGCACGGCCATCCTGTCCTTGACTTCAAGGCCTGGGTGAGGCAGTTGTGACCACCCTCCGGTCGGCACCTTTTAACGGAGAGGTCCATATAAACCGTTACATCGAAGGTGCCTTCACGGACCTCACCGAAAGGGTTTAATCGATAACTTGGCATCTTCGAGCACAGTCCGGGAAAGGAGGCGTGATGCCGTCATGACCGATATGAGAAGGATATCCACCGGGATCCCAGGGCTCGATACGATGCTCAAGGGAGGGCTCATAGCGGGAAGGCCTTATACGGTCATTGGAGGCCCTGGCTCCGGGAAGTCCATATTGGCCTGGCAGTTCCTGCTAGAAGGGAATAGGAACGGTGAGACAGCGCTTTATATAACATTGGACGAGCCGTACTACGAGATAAGGGCCAACATGGAGGCCATTGGGCTGTTCGATCCCGGAATCAAGATAATGGACCTATCACCGGAGGATATGGCCCACAAGGGGGAATCTTCGTTCTCGGTCTATCTAGAGAACGAACTCCCAAGGCAACTAGCTAGGATTTCCCCGGAGAGGGTCGTCCTAGATTCTACCACCTCTATCAAGGTCCTCGAAAAGGACCCTCTCTCGGCCAGGAGGGCGGTCCTTTCCCTGATGAAGCTGCTTTCCGAGCGAAAAGAGCAGGGTGGTGGCATAGACCAGATAACGTCCCTTCTCATCTCCGAGCTGGAGGGCGGCGACCATCCTATGGAGACCTATCTCTCACGAGGGGTGATAAGGCTCCATAGCTCCATGGTACGGGGCAGTAGGGTCCGGGCAGTGGAGATAGAGAAGATGAGAGGGACGGATTTTGACGAGCAGTTAAGGCCTCTTCGCATTGGAAAGGGCGGTGTCCAGGTTGCAGAGAGGGACACGCTCATAAGTTTCCCTTGAGGAGCATTAAGGATGACAGCACCGACCAAGCCAGATATCGGGAGGGGGAGGAGCTCATCAACGGTCCGGGCCCGCCATCATAGGTTCGGGCCGATCAGGTACATCTGGCGTCAGGTCTGGGGAGAGCGGGGAAGGAACCTTCTGACGTTCATGTCACTGGCCATTATGTCTACGGTCCTAACTATATTCCTGGCCGTGGATGAGGGATTGGACGACCATTTCAAGGACGATGTCGGGGTGCCAAGTGACGAGGACAAGGAGCTGTTCGAAGTGAAGGGGGTAATAGGTGTCTGGAGCTCCTTCATGCTCTTCCTCTGTGCATCATTGATGGCCCTATCAACGGCCAATGCATCCTCCATGGACATCCTGGAGAGGAGGTTCGAGCTTTCGACGCTCAGGGCCATAGGGACCCGGTTCCATCAGGTCCTAATGCTCCTGATATCCCCTTTGGTCCTGGTCATGATCTCGGGTCTGGTCATGGGACCTTTATTGGTCCTTGCGTCCCTTTCATTGATGGGGGACGACCCGAGGCTCCCTTTGGGCCCGGACATTGGGGTCCCGCTATCGTTCAACCTTGGGACGTTCCTCTTTGTAATGGTCGTTGGGACCCTGGCCGCAGCTTTCGGCGCTGCCCCATCCCTGGTCTCAGTCCTGACCAGGTCACCTCTGGAGGTGTTAAGGGATGCCCCGTGAGCCGTTCATAGTCATCGAGGATGTCTCGAAGGGGTACAAAGTGGGAGGCCAGTCCGTCAATGCCTTGGACCATCTAACGATCACCATCGATAGAGGGGACATGTGCGCCTTGATGGGTCCATCCGGTGCCGGGAAGACAACGCTATTGAACATGATAGGTGGCCTCGATGTCCCAGACAGCGGGAAGGTCATTGTTGGGAACCTCGACCTGTCAAGATTGAACGAGATGCAGAGGGCCTCTTTCAGAAAGAGGAACGTGGGGTTCATATTCCAGTTCTACAACCTGATACCTTCACTCACTGCCTACGAGAACGTATTGGTCCCAGTGATGTTCGAGAGGGACCAGAAGCGAGGGAGGGCAGAGGACCTCCTTGACAGGATGGGCCTCTCACGGAGGTTGGACCACCTCCCATCCGAGCTATCGGGCGGGGAGAAGCAAAGGGTGGCGATAGCAAGGGCGCTGATGAACGACCCCCCGCTGATACTTGCAGATGAGCCCACTGGCAACATAGACTCCGAAACAGCAAGGGAGATAGTCTCGCTTTTCAGGCAGCTCAACGATGAGGGTAAGACGCTGGTACTGGCGACTCATGACAGGATGGTAGCCGGCAAAGCCCGGTCGATGCTGCGCATGAGGGACGGCCGGTTATCGGGCGGTAAGACCTCCACCAGGTCCGGGACTGTCCACCTTGCCTCATCACAATACAAGGGTGCGGCAAAGGAGTGATGGCAGGTGACCCAAGCGCCAAAGACCTTCACGACCGCCACATATGGCCTCTCGCATATGAGGCACAACAAGATGAGGACCATGACCGTCATGGTAACATTGACCTTGACTATGGGATTTCTGATACTGACGCTCTCCCTTTTCTTTGGCCTCACCTCCCAGGTCGACCCGGATTCCGAGAGGGAGGGTATACTTGAAGGCAGGGTCCCGACGTCGACGGACCTCTTCCGGGACCTGAGGATAGACAACGAAATGTCCGATGGGTCACGACAGGCCCTGGTCGAGCTTCTGCTCTTCACCACGGTCCTTGTCTGTGCCGTCTCCTTCTTCATAATCTACAATACCATGGCCGTCTCCGTCAGGGAGAGAAGGAGGGAGATTGGTATCCTCAGAGCGCTCGGTCTCTCCAGCTGGGAGGTCACAAAGCTCTTCCTTGCAGAGGGGGGGTTCATAGGATTGGTCTCTTGGATAAGTGCCTTGTTCCTTGGGATGCCGTTCATCCTGAACCTATCCGTTTACCTCCTTGAGAGAGGGGATACGACCTTCTTTTTCGTGGCACCTGCGATCCCTCCCCAGCTCCTTGTCGTATCCTTCCTGGTCAGTATAGGGCTCTGTCTTGTCTCCACCTACCTTGCGGCAAGGACAAGGATAGGCTCCTCCCCCGTTGAGCTGATGCGGAGCCAGGAGTGAGGTCTGACCCCACCGAAAGGCCCTCCTTCCCATCGGGCTATGATTAAATATCACGAAGGTGCTCGAAGTCCCATGGCAAGGCCTGAGGAGATAAGGACCGCTCTCGAAACCTCTCTCGACATGGAGGAGACGAGGCGTGAGGTCGCCATAGGCAGTTCAAGGGCAGTGGTCCGCGAATGCAGGCATGCCATATCGCTTATGGTCCGGACGGAACGACCTTGTGATGAGCAATTGCTTTTAAAGCCCGCCAAACCCCTACTCGATATGCTCAACAGGCACGAGATATTGGAAGCTGGGATCCTGGAGGATCCTCTGACGGAGGTGGCGGAGGCCCTGGTACTATCCAGGGTCCTTGAGGGGAAGGAGCTTCCAATGCCGTCAGAGGTCGGGATACCAGAGAGGGCATATGCCCTCGGGCTTTGCGATGCATTGGGGGAGATGAGGCGGGTCGTACTGAACCGTCTTCTCCGTGATGAGCTCGATAAGGCCATCTCCATGTACGGGTCTATGAAGGAGCTCTTCTCCATCATAGAAGGTCTCACATACCCCTCGGGGATGATACAGCTCAAGAGGAAACAGGATGTCGTCAGGGGGATATTGGACAGGACCGCCGGTGAACTGGCCATTTCGATGACGTCAAAAAGGGCGAATTCGGGTCCAGGAGGGTTGGGACGATGACTTCCATACCAGATATTGAAAGTGACCCCTCTGGGACCAAAGGCCCTGATGTCAAGAAGGGTGCCAACCTTGAGGATATTGTGGTCTATTTCTCGGGCAAAGGGACCCCGCACCCGATCTCCGAAGGAGTGGCCTCGGTCCGGCACCTTATGCTCGAGAACGGGTTCGATGAGCTTCTTACCTCACATTTCATAGAGGGAAAGGATGTGAAGGACCTTCTGGGCAAGCTCCATATCACTTTCAGGGATGCCTTGTTCTACCTTTACACAAGCAGAATGGTCCCCATGGCCCCGACCAGGGAGGTCGAGGTCCAGATAGCAAGGAGGTTCCCCAATGTGGACCTAGCCCAGCTCTGGAACAATCTGGACGATATAGACGGGACCATAAGCGGAGAGGACCTTCTTGTATCGCTCAAACACGACCTGGGCCTATCCCTTGAGGATGCATTGGAGCTCATGAACATGGTCCCCGAGCTCTCATCGAGCGGTCTACAGGCAACGGGATTGACCCTCCGCGCGTTCATGCCCCTATCTTGGCTGTCCACGATCGAGGCCGTTTACGATGAGAAGGCCCTACCCATCAGGTTATTCACGGTCGGTACTATGTTCAGAAGGGAGCCCGTTCAGGACAAGACCCACATGAGGACCTACAACGTACTTTCCTTGGCCGTTTTCGATAAGGGGTTCACCATAGAGAAGGGGATCACTGTCCTTAAAAGGCTGCTCTCGTCGATAAAGATAGAGAACACTTCCTTCATAGAGAAGACCTATTCGTATCCGTTCTTCGATAAGGGGACGGAGTACGAGGTCTTCGTTAACGGTCTGGAGATAGGGACATGCGGGATGATATCCTCAGACGTTCTGAACAGCATGAACGTGAACGCGAACCTGTTCCTTGCCGACCTGGGTATCGAACGTATACTGATGCAGCAAAAGGGATACCCTGATATCAGGGAGCTCTTCTATCCACAGTTCTTCTCTTCCTGGAACATCTCGGATTCGGAGCTCTCCTCCTCCATCAAGTATACCCACAGGCCCCTGACCCCGACCGGGCGGGATATTGCCAGGTCCATAGAGAGGGCGCTCAAGGAAATGAGAGGAAAGGAAGAGGCTGGACCTCTGGTCGTTTGGAAAGGGCACCTGATCACCAATGGGGATAGGGAGAACCTGGTCCCGGAAGGGTCCGCGGTCCCTGAAGGTAGTGGAGCGATTAAGGCGGAGCTCTTGATAGAGGAGGCCAAGGCAGGTATGGGGCTCTTCGGGCCAGGTGCCTTCGATCAGGTCTGGGTCAAGGAGGGTAATATCATGGGCATCCCCCCGACCCTATCCAAAAAGGTCAGGTCAGAGGGGGGGTACAGGACCGGGAAGACCTATCTCAAGGCGTTCGCAAACTATGCTGGATGGAAAGTGGAGCGGTCTCTCTCCAGGGGAAGTACATCAAAGAGCTTCGAGATGGTCCGGAGGCTCGAGGACATCAACATGCATCTGAGCTCGAAGGCCCAGAACTACATCCTAAGCAGGTCAAGGAAGGTAGATGTCAAGGGGCCTGTCTTCCTTAGGTTCAGGTTCGTTCTGGGTTCCCGCGCCCGACCGGTCCGTGATTGAGATTGTTTCACCTATCTCCCTCTACGCTCCTTATATGTTCAGCTCATGTCCGGGTGTAACCGATGGAGAAAAGGTGATGAAATCCCTAAAAAGGCAATGGAGGTACGCCCGAGAGGACATTGACCTGGCGGACAGGATATCGAGGGAGCTCGAGATCCCTCTCCTTGTATCCCGATTGCTAGTAGCTAGGGGGATGCGGGATGCCGCATCGGTCCATGGGTACCTACACCCGGACCTTCGGCAGCTGCACGACCCGTTCCTGATGGATGGTATGGATGCTGCCGTCAAAAGGGTCACGGAGGCTATGGAGGGAAATGAGGTCCTGGGCATCCATGGGGATTACGATACCGATGGCATAACCGCAACCGCCCTCATGCTGACCGCCCTTGGCCGTAGGATGAACAGAGAGAGGATGGTCTACAAACTGCCATCAAGGTACGACGAGGGTTATGGGATATCCGAGGATTCTGTGAGGGACATGTCCCGAGGCGGGGCGACCCTGCTCATATCGGTCGACTGTGGTGTACAGGCAATGGAGGCCGTCGACCTCGCTCGCACGCTGGGTATGGACGTGATAGTTACCGACCACCATGAGATGGGGGCAGAGCTCCCCAGGGCGCTTTCTATCCTTAACCCCAAGGTCAAGGGCTCAGGATATCCGTTCACAGGGCTTTCCGGTGTCGGGGTAGCGTTCAAACTGGTCCAAGCCCTCAGACTGAGGGATGCCATTTCCGGGGACATCAAGGACCTGCTTCACCTGGTGGCATTGGGGACCATAGCCGATCTCGTCCCTCTAACGGACGAGAACCGCCCTCTTGTAAAGGAAGGCCTCCAGGTCCTTTCCTCCACAGGTTCCCCCGGGATCCTAGCCCTCATGAGGGAGACCGGTCTGGACCCGGTCAAGGGCATTTCGTCCGTCGATGTTTCCCATCGCCTTGCCCCAAGGCTCAATGCGGCAGGGAGGCTCGGGAACCCGGAAATGGCCCTGGAGCTCTTACTGATAGAGGACAGGGTGGATGCCGAAGTGTTCGCTAGGGAGCTTAGCTCGTTGAACTTTCGGAGGCAGACAATAGCGGCCAGGGTGATGGGGGAGGCGCTGGAGATGGCCAGGACGACAGGTGCGGTCGATAGACCGTCCATCATCGTGGCAAAGGAGGGGTGGAACCCCGGGGTCCTGGGTATAGCGGCGAGCAGGATGTTGGAGGAGACCGGAAAGCCCTCTGTCGTACTGACCATAGATGGGGGAACGGCGCGAGGGTCCGCAAGGGCCCCATCGGGCTTCGACATGCTCGCAGCCCTGGAACGCTGCAAAGGTTTGCTCGACAAGTGGGGTGGTCACGATAGGGCGGCCGGAGTGACATTGGGGGCCGCATCCATCGCTTTGTTCCATGACGGTCTTGATGCCTTCATCTCGGAGAGATATCCTATAGGCATTCCCCCACCGGTCATAGATATCGACCTTGACCTGATGCCAGTGGAGCTCGATGTACGGTCCATACTTTCGTTGGAGATGATGCGGCCCACAGGAATAGGGAACCCTTCCCCATCGGTTTCCATAAGGGATGCATCGGTAGGACCCAGGGTCCACGCGGTGGGTGAGGGTAAGCACCTCAAGTTCGATCTTTTGGGTGGTGACGGGCGGATAAATTGCATATGGTTCAATTCCGGAGAACGGGCTGGAAGTCTATTCCCCGGTTCCACCATAAGCGTTTGTGGATGTCCAGAGATCAACAGATGGGGGGGGAACGAGGAGGTCCAGATCAGGGTATTGGACATCACTGGATGGGATCCCGAGCCCACATGACGGATGAAGAGGGGGAAGGGTTAAGTAGGCTGGCTGTCAATGGCGATAGTGACCGGCCAGGATCGCCCTGAGATCAAAGGATCTGACCGCTCTTCGGTCTTCCTGGAAGGTGGTGGAACGATGAAGCACGTTAAGGTGATGGGTTTCGACCTTGATGGGACATTAGTCAAGATCAAACTGGATTTCAGGACAATACGAAAGGAGCTCGGCATCCCAGAGAGGGACATCCTTTCATACATCTCCTCTCTACCAAAGCCACAGGGCGACAAGCTCCTCAGGGCCGTCGAGGATCGGGAGATGGAAGCTGCAGAGAAGGCCGAGATAATGGAAGGCGCCCAGGAGCTATTGGAACATTGCAGGTCCAGGGACATCCGTGTCGTGGTCATCACCAGGAACTCGGAAAAGGCGAGCAAACGGACCCTTTCCAATTTGGACCTGGAGGTCGATATGGTCATATCCAGGGAGCACTCGGCGCCCAAACCCTCGCCCGAACCGCTCAACATGGTTCTGGGTCACTTCAAGATCGAACCTTATCAGATGGCCTTTGTAGGTGATTACCTATTTGACATGCAGGCCGGAAGGGCGGCCGGGGTCAAGACCATCCTTCTTACGACACAGGAGAGCTGTGACCAGTGGGCCCATGCCGCTGATTTCGTCGTCACCGACCTATACGAGGTCCTGGACCTTCTCAAGGAAGGCCGGGAGGCCCAGTGCAATGTCCGTTGATGCGAATGGAGGCAAGGGTGGGCCAAGGCTCCATCTGATGCTCGTCGATTCCGAACTAGAGATGGTCCCCAAGGAACTATGGTCCCATCCCTCCGTGGCATCCAACGCCAGAAAGAGGGGTAAGAGACCCTCTCAGGTACTGCTCGATTCCAATCTCCATCACAATGCTCTGGGAAGCAGGGAAGAGGCTATGAGGAGGGGTAGGCCGGACATCGTCCATCAGTTCCTGCTCCTGGGGCTAGATTCACTGCTCAACCTTGAGGGCGGGCTGAGGATCTACGTCCATACCAGGAACGATGAGCTCATAGGTGTGGCCCCGAACACCAGGCTCCCCAAGAACCTTAACCGGTACATGGGCCTGTTCGAGGAGCTTTTCGCATCAGGTGCCGTTCCAAGCAAGGAGGACCCCCTCCTATCGCTCACACCTGGCATGGACCTTGAGAAAAGCATTTCATCTGTCAAGGACAGTGCACGGTCGGCCGGAAGGGACCTCACGATCGTCCTTCTCGATCAGGAAGGGGAGAAAAAAGGGGCCTACGAACTTTTCAGAGACCTACCTGGTCTGGTCGAAGGAAGAAGTGATGTCCTTTGTCTGGTCGGCGGGTTCTCTCATGGCGACTTCAGATCGGATGTGAAAGCTATAAGCGACCGATCGATCAGCCTTTCCGACTCGATTCTCAAGGTCTGGGGCGTCGAGATGGAGCTCATTGTGGCCTTCAGGTACTCGATGGGAGAGGGGAAGGGCTCAAAGTAGGCCGTACTTCTGGAGGAGCATCAGGTCCTCGGTCGAGAGCTTCTCTCCCCTCATGAACTTCTCATAGATCTTCTCGGCCTCGAGCTTTGCCGAGACCGGTGAGGGTTGGGCCGTTGTTTGGGTCGAAGGCGTGGCCGTCTTCTGGACCTTTTTCTCCTGTGCCCTCTTTCTCTGTCTGAGGGCTATTATGAGCCTATCGAGGTCGTGGACCAGATGTATGAGCTCTATGTGCTTCCAGTGCTCCTCGTCGGCCTTCACCTTTGAGGCGACGAAGCTCTCCTGACCGGCATCGGCCTCCTTACGGACCTTGTCCGATTCGCTGAACCGCTCTATCATCTGGTCATGTTCCTTCTGGGCCAGGTCCGCATATTCGTTGACCATATGGTGGGAATCGTCCATCTTCTTCTTTGCATCGCGGACCTTCTGGATGATCTCCCTCATCTCCTCGTTGGCCTCGAACTCCTTCTCCTTCTTGTCTATCTGGGACTTGATCTTGGATATCCTCTCTACAAGGTCCCTTTCCTTGTCGGCCTCAAGGACCGATGTCTGTTGCTTGAACTCAAGGTCCTTGACCTCCCTTTTCAGCCGGGCAAGGTTCCTCTCCTCCTCCGCAGAGCTGGTCCTGGATTTCTTGAGCTTGTCGAGCTTTGCCTTCTCCTCGGCGAATACCTTGGTAAGGAGGTCCCTGTTGGCCTTCTCCTGCTGGACCTTTGAATTGAACTCGTCACGCCTCTCTCTGAACCGGGATGCCTCCTGCAGGAGCTTCTTTACTTGGGCATTGTGCCTGTCCCTGGTCTCAGCGAAGCGCTTCGTCTCCTGGTTCAGCCTGTCACGCTTCTTCCTATGCGCGTCGGCATCGGCATTGAGCTTGTTCCTGCGCTCCTCCAGTTCCTCGAGGTATTCGGTCATCCCTATCACACAATGTCCATCTTTTTGCCTGCGGGGGAGAACGGGAGCATGCTGGCCCCTGTCCCGGGCTTGGGGGCTATTATAGGGCTACTTTTTAAGGATTTCCATATTAGGCATGTTTGTCAATGGTCTGACCATCAGAGGGTCCTTAGGGGCTCCAGTCGGAAATCTACTGTAACATTAATTATATCCCCTGACCGTTGTACCGTCAGTCAAGGTCGGTGTCAGAGCATGGGCCCGGTGGAGATAGCATTGGTGGCGGCCATAGTCGCATTGGCCCTTGTCCTCTTCTTCTGGACGTTACTGAGCTCCGTGGTGATCATCCAGCAGTACGAGTCCGGGGTCTATATGAGGCTCGGAAGATATAAAAGGACGTTGGGACCAGGCCTACATCTGGTCGCTCCATTCGTGTCAAGGATATACAGAGCGGACACACGGGCCCAGGTACTGGACATAGGGAGGACCGAGCTCATGACCCGGGACATGTCACCTGTAGTTGTCGAGGCATTCATCCAGTACCGTATGGTAAGGCCGGACAACAGCCTTCTCAAGGTGGAGAAATACAGGTCCACCCTATCCCAGATCTCCCACGTCACCATGAGGAAACTTGTACTGGAACATGATCTGGATGACATCCTACGGAACATTCCCACTATCGGCAAGCAGTTGAAGGAAAGGCTATCCTCAGAGGGCGAAACCCTTGGGGTGGAGATAGTCCGGGCTGAGATAAAGGAGCTTGAGCCCGTAGGACCTATCAAGGCCGCGATAGAGGATAGGATAGCTGCAGAGAAAGAGAGGCAGGCCATGATACTCAGGGCCGACGGCAGGAAGAGGGCTATGATGATGGATGCCGAGGGGAAAAGGTCCTGAACCCACCTTTAAGGGTCCATCTGACGCTTTGATGATGATAATTTTATAATAGAAGTAAAGGGTTCATTTTCGACGACACATGCTCAAGAAGATCTCAATGACAGTCGATGAAAGGGTACTCCTCCACCTTATGGATTTCATACCCTTCGAGGAGGATTTCGAATCGCCCGAGGGTACGACCCAGGCAGGGATAGCCAAAGGGGTGGCCATAGAGAGGAAGCACATCCCCAGAGCGGTCAAGAAGCTCATGTCCGACAACCTTGTCGAGACCAAGGTCTCACATGTCAGGGGTGCCAAGCAGAGGAAGAAGGTCTATTTCCTGACCTTTGAAGGCAAGGCACTGGCCAGGAGGATATGGGAATCCTTGGCAAAGAAGCCTGTCATAATCAAGGACGAGTCCGGTAACGAGACCGAGACGACATTCTCAGAGCTCTGCTTCACCTATCAGGTCGGAAGGACCCCGCTCCAGCTCCTTCAGGACTTCCAGGACGGGAATGTGTATTCCCCGACAGCCTCCGCAAAGCAGACGGTCGAGAAGGAGACCAAGAGACCGTCAAAGGAGGGTAAGGTCGATGGTGCGAAGGAGGTCTACCGGAAGGCCCTCGTGAAGGCCTGGGAGGATTCCATACTGACCAAGGAGGAATCCCAGCTGCTCAAAGAGCTAAGGGACTCCCTTGGGATAACCGAGCTCGATCATAGGAACCTGCAGGAGGAGATACTCGGGGGCGGTAAGGCGCAGGGGAGGGAGCTCAACAGGTCCGAGATCTACAGGAAGGTCCTCGAGGTCGCGGTCAGGGACGGCCGGATAACCCAGGACGAGCAGGACATCCTCGATGAACTGGAGAGATCGCTAGGTCTGAACAAGGACCAGGCCATGAAGCTGAGGATGGAGATGCAGCTCCTCAAAGGTGAGGGTATAATGACCCCGGAGAAGAGGGACCGCAACTACAAGGACATATACGGGTCCGTCATAAGGGAGTCCATGAAGGATGGGAAGATAAGCAGGGACGAGCAGAACCTGATACTTCTTTTAAAGAGGCTCCTTGAGATAGAGGACAAGGAGCACCTGGACATCTACAACGATGTGAAGGGGGCCTGAAGGGGCATTTTCTTGTCATGTTCGCTTCAAAATCCTTTTATAATATACTCAAGATGAGGTCATATAACGGGAAGGTCGATATATGCTGGAAGAGCTTACATCATTGCTGGACCTGAGGGTTTATACACCGTGGGGAGTGGAGATCGGGGGTATAACCAATCTCGAGATAGATTCCGAGATGAGCGAGATCTCGAACTTGATCATCGAACAGACCAATGAGAAGATAGTGGAGGATGGGGCCAGCATCATGATACCCTACAGGTGGATCATGGCCCTTGGCGATATCGTTATACTCCGCCACTTCCCCCAGGACCTTCCGATAAAGAACACCTCTGAGCTGGGAGTGGGAGAGTACCGCTACTAGGGGTCCGATCATGCCACCAGGAAAAGAGGCTCCTTTAGAGAGGACCTGCGATGTCGAGAGATGTCAGTCGAAGGCCGAACGCTCGGTGAATGCGAAGAAGGCTTCGAAGGCAGGCCTAGAAGTGAAGGGGGAGAGGGGGAACGTCCACCTCTGCAGGGAGCATTACAGGCAGTTCAAGAAGGGGACCAAAGAGGATAGGAAGCTCGAGAGGCTCGGATGGTAGGTCCTGTTCCAGAACGCAAGATTGATATCTTAAAAGGATTTCAACCCACTGGGACCACATAGGTAATGCAGTGGGCACGTAGTATAGCCTGGATAATGCGTTAGCCTCCTAAGCTAAATGCCAAGGGTTCGAATCCCTTCGTGCCCGCCATTTTTTTGTTAAAAACTGGCGCACTCAGGGTTCGAACCCTTGATTGGCGTTACTAATCCTGATAAATGAACGTTCATGAGAAGGTAAGTATTTTATTACAGCTAATTTCAAAAGAAGAGAATGGGGTAATTTAGAGATTATTTGAAAGAAGTGTCAGGACGATTTCTGGGGTCGCTGACGGTTCAGTAGTAGGTGGATCAGGTTCATTGTTGTAAGGGTTCATCGCTGGGTCGTACCTGCCGATGGGACGCCGTTCTCGATATTGATAAAATCCCTCAAGAGCGAATTGCTCACCCTCTGCCGGTACTCCCTTCTGCTCATCTGATAGATTATGACGTCCGCCTTCCCGCCATCGACCGGCTGGTACTCACGAAGGATCCCCGCCTTCCTGAAGCCTGTAAGTTCCAGTACCCGCTTGGTCTGGTCCTTTGTCGCGGTAACGTATGTGATGAGGTTCTCCAGCTTCATCCTGTCGAAGGCTATGCCCAACAGGAGCTCGGCCGATTCCTTGCCGTAACCCTTGCCCTGGCTATCCTTGTCCCCTATCAGGAAGGATATCTCCGCGCTCTTGTTCAAAGGATTGATGTTCTCCAGGGAGCAGACCCCTATCTCCCTTCCATCGGAACGTTCGAGCATCAACAGATCGAAATCGTCATGGCCGGATATGAAATACTTGTCTATGAGATTGTCCTCGGAGTAGCTGTGGACATCGAACCCGTTCTCCCCCTTGTTCACCTCTAGCTCGTTGTACCATTTCGATATGAGGTCAAGGTTCTCGTACTTCACAGGTTTGAGGATGAGATTATCCGTCATGTAGGCCTCGTCCGTGGCCCTGGAGGTCTTCATAGGGTCGATCCTGTAGCGCTTCAAGGCCTCCTGAACGATCCGTTCTATGATCTGCTTGTAGGGGTATCCCGCCGCGTTGGCGCTCCTTACGAACCCGCCATCCAGATAGATCCAGGGATTGGGGTTCACCTCAAGAACGTAGGGGACACCGTCCCTCAGGCGAATATCGACCCTTGCATAGTCCCTGCAACCAGTTGCCTTGTAGGCATCGAGCGCCGCCTTCTTCACCCTTCGTTCGATATCAGGTGGCAGGTCCGCAGGGCACACCCCTGTGGTCCGATTATAGACATCCGTACCCTCGCACCACTTCGCCTGGTAGCTAACTATGTTCGGCTGTCCCTTTTCGAAATCGAAGGTTATCTCCGAGATGGGCAGGACCTCTAGCTTGTTCCCGTTCCCGATTATGGAGACGTTCAGTTCCCTTCCGTCTATGAACTCCTCGACGAGGGCGGGCTGATGGAAGTTCTTGAGGATCCTTTCGACCATCACCTCGAGCTCGGCCCTGTTGTTCACAAGAGAGTCCATGGATATCCCAAGGCTCCCGTCCTCCATCGCAGGTTTGACGAAAAGGGGATAGTTCAGTTCGGGGTCGGTCGATTGCTTCTTTCTCACGAACTTCTGGTACTTAGGTGTCGGGATATCGTTCGCCACGAGCATGTGCTTTGTCCGTATCTTGTTCATGCACAGTCCGAGGGTGAAGGAATCGGACCCGGTATAGGGGATCTCCAACAGGTCAAGGAAACCGGGTATCCATGGTTCTTTCTTGGAATCCTCCTCCAGCCCCTCACAGAGGTTGAAGATGAGGTCGAAGCTCCTTCTTCGCAGCGTCTGGATGGCGTTACGGCTCACACGGATGGGTATGACCTCATTATCGTCCTTTAAGACCGAGAGGATGCTCTGAACGGGATCACCGATCTCGCTGTCGGGCATTATGTCTATGTCCTTCCCGTAATCGGTGCTCTCGACGATGTTGTAGAGGATGCCTATCTTCATTGCTATCGACCGGAAGGCCATAGGCACATTGCTGCCCTGCACGCCCCTTGGCCGACCGTATGTCGAAGAGGATAAATTATTCTATCGGAATTTCGGTCCTTTTCAACAAGGATAACAAGCTACATCGATAGCATTCAAAAGGTCCCTTCACCGCTCTTCTGCCTTGCGACCGATCGTGTCTTCGAATTAGGTCTTCAGGTCCCTTTGTCCGTGGCACGTTCGATCGATGACAGTTCGGGCATCCTCTCCTTAAGATGTCTGTAGAGCCTCAGAAGCTCGGAGGCCTTCTCCCTCACATGTTCAAGGACCTCACCGTACCTTCCATCACGGTACAGCTGAGGGACCGATTCGCTGGGTATCTTGATGTTCACGAAACTGTCAAGGGATGCGCCCTTGAAGCTGCCCCTGTTCATCATCACGAGCAGGGGTTTCAGGTCAAGGAAGGGTTTGGACCCCAGCAGATACAAGGGGTCCGGTGCCTCCAGACCGTTCCTCCTGGCCCTCTCGACCAGGAAGGAATAGATGAACGGAACGTTGACGCCTATCGCCACGAACGAGAAGGGTCCGAAACCGTTGAAGATGGGCAGGAAGAGCTCGAGGACCTCCTTCTCGGAGCTTTCCCATGTCGTGAGGATATTGAGGGCGCTCTCCTCCCTTCCAGTCAACATGCCAAGCCTCTGATATGAGATCGTGACTATGGTATCCGTTCTCGGGTCTAGACCCGTCGTTCCAATGTCGAGATAGTACTCAGGCATCTTCGCACTCGCCTCCTTGGTCGATCGGTAAGGTCAATGATCACGGTGAAGGACCATGGTCGGCCCTTAGCCCACCCTTTTCCATTCGTGATAAGGTTTGATGCTGAAGAACATACCTGCTTCCTGCGCCTCGGCAGGGGTGGGGTTCCTCCCGACCTTGGCGGATGCCATGCTCGGGGATGCAGGTACGATCTCTCCGAACGGCTGCGTCCTGACGAAGATCTGCATCCTTACAGTGTGTCTTTGGCAGAGAGGGGCCTGCGTGAAGAAGCACCTGTTCACCGGTCTGCCGCCGCAGACAGAGCACCCCGTTACGAACCTTGGGTCCTCCACCTCACCCTCCTCCTTCTCCCCATCCCCCTCGACAAGGATGACCTTTGGCCTTTCCTTACCCAATGTTTCGAACGGGGAAACGAACTCAGTGCTCTCGACCTTCCTCTCGTCCGCTGTGCCACCCCATCTCATTGGCTCTTTAGCGGCCTTCCTCCTTTCTAGCTGCTCACTATCACGCCTTTGGTCCGGGATGGGTGGTGCCCATGCACGTTCCTCTGTTCTAGGCTGCCTCACCTGTCTGGGGGTCAGAAGGTCCGTCCTCATCTTGTTGATCTCGTAGCCGCAGACAGGGCAAAGTTTGCCCGATCCCTTGAGGTTCGATCCGCATTTCGTACAGTACATCATGGTCATAACCCTCCATCCATCGTTCCAACAGGTTCTTTTCCATTCGGTCCCTGTATCATTTCATGATCCTTCCCTTTGCCCCGCATGAGGAGCAGACAACGACGACAGGCCTTTCCTCTGTCGTGATGGGGACCCCTGAGCCGCACTTAGGGCACGGGATCACTTTGTAAACTATCTCCACAGGTTCCTCCTCCATCTCCTCCACGCCCTCCTCTTCACCGTTCGCCCCATCGACCCCTTCATCCCCCGGTCCCTCGGCGGGAGGTGCCTGAGGGGCAGTGGAGGTCTTCGGAGGGCCGTCTTCAAACATGTCATCGTCAAGGTAAGAGGAGCCATCCTTCTGCTTGACAGGTCTGGGAACATCAATACTATCGATCGCGGTCCTATCTGGACCGAGTTCCGAATCCATCTGTCGGACATCATCTTCAAGCTTAGGTTGATCACCGGGACCTGGTGCGGTCCTTTCGGGCATGTCGACAGCTTGTCGAGGAGGTTCGACCTCAACATCATCGGACCTTTCCTCTACCTTGACCTTTGGCTTTTTCTTCCCTTCTTTCCTATCGACCTTAGTGACCTGAGGTGGAGGGGTGTCCACCATATTCACGGACCGCACCTCGACACTTTCCTCTATCCTGGCCTTGACCTTGAGCGCCATCCCGTTATTTGGGTCCCTCTCGAGCGCCATCGATACATCGTCCTTTGCATCCTCTGGTCTTGCCATCGAGAGGTGCGTAAGGGCCCTCTCAATGAAACCGATAGGGTGCTCGGGGAAGGATTCGACGGCCCTTGTCGCGCATGCTCTGGACTTTTCAAGGTTACCTTTTTTCCTCTCGAGCCTTGAAAGCATGACCCATGAGAGGGTCTGGTCCGGTTCTGCCTCCAATGCCCTTTCGAAGCAGTCCATGGCAGCTTCAGTGTCCCCATGGGTAGTGTAGGCTATCCCCTTCCAGAACCATGCCTCGTCCGAATGAGGGTCGAGCTCTAGGGACCTTTCTAAAGACCCCAAGCCCCCCTCCACATCTCCCATGAGGTACTGCAGGGAGCCCTTCTTCATCCAGAGAAAATCGTTCTCATGGTCGATGGTGAGAGCCTTATCGATAAGGGCCAGCTGTTGGTCGTACGGTGTGGTCTCGTACTCCCTCCACCTATATCGCAGGTATTCCCTTGCCTCCAGCTCGGAGACCTTCTCAGGGGATATGGGCAGGCCGTCCGAGAACTGGGTGATGACGTTCCTCTCATCGTAGGAGATCCTCCCATCCTCCCAGGCCTTCCTGAGGGCGTTCCTGAAGGCCTTCACAACGCTTATGTCATCTCCATCGGTATCAACCATGGTCATACCTCCGTGGGGGCGATGACCTCCTGATTGTCGGATGGCCTTCCCTTGTGGACCTTTCCATGCGTATCCTGGACCGCTGCTTCCGTTTGATATATGAGTTTATGGCTGGGACCGCCCATAGAACGAACCCGAAAAGGGTCATGGACCATCCCGCAATGAAGAGGAAGGATCCGTTCCTGATGGTAAAGTCGAACGAAGAGGCCATGACCATGATGGAGCCGAAGGAGATCAGGACCATGGGTATCCTATCAGACCTTGTTGTTACCTTCATAGTGCAGCTCTCCGTTTCCGGTCCCCAATAAGAGAATGAAGGCTATAAAACCTTTTTATGGGCCTGCAGGTCGGACCGTCAATTGACCGGACAGGATCGTGGACCGATCTCAGAGCAGTACCAGGTCGAATGCCAGCAGTGTGACGATTGCGAACATTGTCGATAGGAAAAGACCGTTGGAGATCCTTCCTGATGACATGATACCTCCGACCACACCGTCCCCAATGGCCTGTATCGCCGCAGCGGCAAATAGAAGGAGCTTCATCACCCCGAAATCCACTATGGTCGGGTCAAAACCACCTGGGGCCTGAGCAGAAGAGGAGGAATCACCGGTCTGATAGCTCTTGGAGAGCTCCTCCATCCTCGGCATGAAGGTTGCGAACATGACCGCTATGACGACAAGGAAGACCATGAAAGATATGGCTATCACATAGGTGTACATTGACATCTCAGTGGCCCTGGTCCTCTTCATTATCTGTATCTCCCTGGTATCCTTGGCGGCAGCGTCTATGACGTTCGATACGTTCCCGCCTGCGCTTGCCGCCTCATTTATCAGGGTCACCGCTCTCTTCACGAGAGGTGTATGGACCCTCTCAGCGAACATTTCGAGCGCCTTTGAGGCGGATACGCCCCACGATACCTGGATGGCCATCTTCTTGATCTCGGGGGTAAGATACCCGTACTCACCGCCGGCAGATGTCTTGATCGCTTCATGAAGCGTCTGGCCAGCCCTCATGGACTCCGATATGTCCCTAAGGAAGTCCGATAGTCTTTCCTCTATCTTGTCGACCTTCCTCCTCTTGCGGACCTCATAGAATGATATCGGGCCAACCCCGCTGATGAACGATAGGAGCAGGAAGGAGTGCCATTCTATCCTCACCTCGCTCTTCACCCAGAATCCCGTCGTATTGAAGGTCAGGTTTATCGGATTGAACCCTTCCTTCATGGAGAGCCTCTGCTTGTCCGGACCCAAGCTGTCGTAGGTGTCCTTGTACTCGTCCTTAACATTTGAGACAGGTAGGAAAGGCATGTTCATCAGGCTCAGCATTAAGAAGAACAATGCTAGGACGATCGAAATGGTATAGACGATGTATTTCTTCCTCTCCTCCGGGTCCTTGGCCACTTTGATGGTCTTCACTGTCCGGCCGCCTTTCTTCTGGCCTTGGAGCTGCTTGCGCCCGACCTTGGGGCTATCCTTGGCTACCATCAATCCGCCCCCGTATCACCGATAAGAACAGCAAATACGATCTGGGCCACAGGTATGAGCCCGAAGATGGTTGCCATGAGCAGTGTATCCCCGCCCTGCTGCCCCATCATGGCCATCGTCGACATCATGATTATCAGGAAGAGGGGAGCGGCGACGACGACTGTAACGAAGCTCTCTGCCATGACACCCAGGGTCTGCATGTCCCTCTCCTGTTTCAGGCGGTTCTCCTTCATGAACTGCTCGGATTTGGCCATGAAATAGACCTTGAGGGAGCCTCCGGAGTTCGAGGTCGTGATAATACCCTGAAGGAAATCCTGGAACCGCTCCGAGGGGCTTCTGGCGATGGCCTTTTGCAGGACCTTAATGATATCCCTGCCGAAGAAGTCTATGTCCCTTGCGATCTTCTCCGCCTCCGTTCTGACCTCGCCGTATATCTCCTGTTCGGCCAATCCGCGGAAGATGGCAGTTGGGGTAACATCGGCCGACGACATGGCGGCCATATAGTTAGTGGCATAGGACAGGTTGTTCTCTATGCTTTTCTTCCTTTCCGAGACGGCGTTCCTGGGAAGGCCCATGAAGATCGCGTAGGTGAACATACCTACCAGAGGCGGGACCGCGATCCAGATTACGAGCTTTATCGGTAATGGGAGGCCAAGGCTCTCCAGAATGGTCAGGTTCAGAATGGTGGCGACAATGAGCCCCCCGATGATGGCCAATACGACCGAGACCAACATCCCGGTGTAATAGACCTCGCCCCTGAGGTTGTAATTGGCCCTCTCCATGATGCTCTCGATATCGGGATCGTTATCGGCGAGCTTTTTCCCAAGCTTTGTCAAAGGTCCTATCTTCATGCTAGCCTTGAAGTAGGGTGTCAGGGTCATCTCATCCACCTCCTGCATTCTGAGGGGCCTGTCCTATGGGTGGTTGTTGGCTCGCGCTACTACCACTATATGGGGGAAGAGCTTCCTTCGATGCGCTAGGAAGCTTTTCGATAGGAGCGTTATCGAAGAGCCGCAGTCCCTTCTTGATATCAATCTCCCTGTTCTCCCTGATGAGCTTAATGAGCTTGTCAGAGTCCTCATAATATTCAACGATCATCTTGCTCACGTCGGTGAACTTCCTCACTTCGTTCTTGAGCATCCACTCTATGACCTCGGCCCTCCTGTTGAGCTCATGGATGACCTCGTCCCTTGTCATATCCTCCATATCCATGATCTTCTCATAAAGGTTAGAGTGGCCACCGAATACGAAATGGTCCCCGTTCCCTTCCCACCTGTAGACCCTGTTGGTGATGATCTCAAGGCTCGTAGGCTCGATACCGACTATCTCGACGAGCTCGGTGATCCTCCTGACCCTCATACCCTTGACCCTTAGCTGGTTGTGGATGGCGACCAGGTTGAGGGCTTGTATCAGGACCCTGGGGATGGAGATGGGTGGGTTCTCGAGACGATAGACGATGGATTTTACGGAATCAGCATGCATGGTTGAATATGTGATGTGGCCTGTGGCCATGGCCTGGAACATGGTCATGGTCTCCTTGCCCCTGACCTCACCCACAAGGACGTATTCTGGGCGTTGCCTCAATGCAGCCCTAAGAAGCTGGTACATATCGATATCGGTCTCGCGTCCCCCTTCCGCCGAACCCCTGGTAAGGCCTGCTATCCAGTTCTGATGAGGCAGGTTGACCTCCCTAGTGTCCTCTATCGAGATTATCTTCGCTGAGGTGGGGATGAAGATCGATGTGGCGTTCATCGTTGCGGTCTTGCCCGATGCCGTACCGCCTGCGAATATCATAGAGTCCCCATACTGGACCGCAAGCCAAAGGTGGGCGGCCATCTGTGGTGATATCGTCCCAAACTTGACCAGGTCCGTGATGGTGAGCGGGTCCTCCTTGAACTTCCTGATGGTGAATGAGGAACCTCTCGTTGTCACCTCCCTGCCGAAGGTCGCGTTCAACCTGTGGCCTTCTGGAAGTGTCGAGTCAAGGATAGGATGTGCAACGGATATCGTCTTACCTGCCCTCTGGGCGAGGGACACTACGAACCCCTCGAGCTCCTCGTCCGATTCGAACTTGATGGTGGTCCGGATGGACCCGAAGTTCCGGTGGTATACGAAGACAGGGATACCCGTACCATCACAGGATATATCCTCGACCCCCTGGTCCTTCATCAGGCATTGGATCTTGCCATATCCTATATACTCCCTCCAGACATGATATCTGATAGGTTCCATGAGCTCTGTCGTCACATCTCCGATCACAGACCTATAATCCCTGAGGATGATATCGAGCTCTTTCTTTAGGAACCTCTCTTTCTCAACGAGGACCTCCATTGCCATCTTGTCGTAGTTCAGAGAACTGGAAAGGGTCTCCCTGATGAACTCCAGTATCTTCTTCTGTCTTGGACCGAGCCTTGGCTCGATAGGGTGGTAGATGTATTCGTTCGTTACGGGATTGAGATAGATCTCGACACTGACGTTCTTATCACCCAGTTCCAGGGTCTCCATGAGCTCGACCCCTTCTTCCAGGTCCTTCTTGGAATCGTCGCTTATCTTTGCGATCTTCTTGATGTGGACCTCCCTATCGGGCTTGGAAAGGATCGACCTCAGCGTGTCTCCGAACCTCTTGACAGGTGAGGACCTCTGGTGTTGGGCCCCTTTGTCATTATCCTCCGTAACTGCTGACTCGTCCTGTTCGACCTCGGTGACCTTACCGTTCACGGAAGAAGGTACTATGATCTGTTCTGTTGTGGTCCCTGCCGGACCGGGGGGGACCTGTAGCGTTCTAGGTCTGTTATTAGGGCTTTCAGAAATCTTGTTAGGGAATTTACCCTTATCTGTTTCGTCCGATCGAACATCTTTCCCCGTGACGTTCTCGGTCGGGACTTTCTCGGATGGACCGCCATCCCCAGAAATTCTTTCCTTCTTCCCTTCCGCCATCGTGAACGCATCCCCTTGGTCAGCTTTATTTAGCGTAAATAATCCGTAATTACCTATTTTTTAACCTTCTGTTGGTGTTACTCGGTCAGAGATATATAATTGTTTTTATATTAATGGCCGATTCGGGAAATCCCCGGGATTCAGGTGCTGGGCCTTACCTGAAAGGACCAAGGGAGCGATGATCTATGACCAAGACCGGAATGATACCAAGGATATCAAGTGACTGCTATGTGCATAGTTCCGCGTTCATCTGCGGCGATGTGGAGGTCGGTCGGGACTCTTCGATTTGGCCCAATGCGGTCATACGTGGTGATGAGGAATCCATCAGGATAGGGGAGAGGACGAGCGTTCAGGACTGCGTTGTCATCCATGCCGATACAGGGCTTGTCACTTCCATCGGCAACGATGTCACCATTGGTCACTCGGCCGTGGTGCATGGATGTGTGATAGAGGACAAGTGCATAATAGGCATCCATTCGACAATCTTGAACGGTTGTGTTGTCGGGAGGGGTAGCATCATCGGAGCGGGGGCGGTCCTCACTCCGGGGACCAAGGTCCCCCCCAACAGCATGGTGCTCGGAATACCTGGCAAGGTCGTAAAGAACGACCCCTCTTACGAGGTGATGGCAAGCGAGAACGCCAGGATATACGTCGGACTCTCGAAACTGCATCTTAAGGGAAGTTTCCCCAGCTATCCGGTCGATCGTGCTCATTGATCCTTTCCTATGACCCATGCCATACCAAGCGGCGCTGCTGGCAACGTTATCAGTGAGGCCGCATAGACAAGCATCTTTGGCACCGGACCGCCTGTCTTGCGTTGAACGATGAATGCGATCCCGTCCAATATGGGGACCATGACCATGAGCACACCAAGAACAGCCATCCCGGTGTCAATGATCAGGATCGCTCCAAAGAGGAGAGCGAGCGCACTATGAGCGGCCAGGAAGGCATAAGTTGGGACCCTGACGGGACCTGTACCAGTATGGGGTCTGTCCTCCATCCAGGAGGCGATCTTGGTAAGGAGGTCCGCAAGGAGGACCCCCCCAGCGAACAGCGAAAAGAAGAACAATAACGTCCAGAGATATGGCCCCTGCTGTCCTGTGAGCTCTGCAAGGAAAGAGCTGTAATCGAATAGGAAATGCAATGCTATCGATGCGTGAAGCCCTATCTTGACATAGAGATAACCGAAGAGGAGCCCCATGATGAAGGTGGGGGCTATCTTCCAGATACCCCACCCGATATGGGCAAGTCCGAAAAGGGCGGCAGAGATGAATATCAGGACCGCTGCCGGGACTGAGACCCCCCCATGCCCCCCTATGAGGGCTTTTAGTGCAGGACCTTTCCCTTGTTTCATCAATGCCAAGACCGAGAGCGGAGCACCGATCATGAGGACCCTGGTTATGATCTCTTCCCAGACCGAGGCATTGGCTAGGGTCACCATCCGTATCCAGATAGGGACCTTTTCGGATAGCAGGTCAGGGACCGGTGTGGGTTGTTCCATAAGATTGAAGAGGACCACAACAGAGAGTGAGAAGAAAAGAGCACCGATATATGTCCTTGAGGTCGCTATAAGGTCATTGTCCCTGTCTCTGAGGAGGTCCCTGATCTTGCGTTCGAGGTCCTTCGCCCCTCCTTTCAATAGCGGTCGCAACCCTCTTCCGAACAGATAGGCGCAAGATATGACAATGGCCGTAGAGATAACAAGGAACCAGACGATCAGGACAGGGCCTTTCAATCTCAACACAAGAAGGATGGTCTCTGAAGGTTCGAAGTAGGTCGCCGATCGGACCCTGATTGTCCTTTCCCCGAGGGTCCCTTGATGGGTGGTAACTATCGTCGTATTGTATTCGAAACCATCCGTGACCTCTGTTAGCTCAAGGTCGCGATCGTTCAATTCCAGTTGGGGGACATCCCTGAACAACCTCCAGTTGACCAGCTCCCATTCTCCCTTTAACGTCAGCTCCATAGGGTCCAGACCATCCCTGTATCGGTCAGAGAACGGGTCCGGGCTGAGGGAGAGGTCCGGGGTCGGATTATCAGTAAGGTAAGTCCTGTAACGGAGAAGCTCTATCGAGTTGGTCCCTATAGTGTCGTATTCAACGATAAGATCGGTCCTCCCATCGCTCCCGTAGTCATCCGGTGTGACCATTATCCCTTTCCAAACCTTCCTTTGGGGCGTGGGGGAGAGCGGATATTTCTTACCCTCTATTTTCATGGTCAGGTCAGGGAGCGGGAACCAGCTGTTTTCCGTTACGTCCAATGGGATTGTGAACGAAATATGGTAGTAGGTCTCGGCCATCATTGTAACATTGCCTTGGGTGTTGTTAATGGAGGCACCCTTTTCAAGGTCATATAGAGAATCCTTGTGGTCGAGTACGGTCTCAAGCACCATGGAGACCTTGTCAGCATCATGGTTAGGGCTCCATCCTGTTCCTACTAAGAATCCCTTCTGATACTTTCGGGTAAGTGGGGATGTGGTGGGATGGGTAAACGTGCATTCGATGTCGAACTCGGTCCACAGGCTGGTTGGAACATAGGACAGAGTATCGTAGTCCAAAGTGAAGGACCTCCCACCCCTTTCATGAAGTGTATATATCATTTTGCCTCTGCCCCCGACCATCCTACTGACCTCCCTGAACATAGAGGTATGGGATAGTGAGAGGTTCTCGTCCGTCAGGGGGAGGAGGAACGATATCCTTCCCTTGATTACCTCAACGCTCGCAAAGGTCGATAATTTGGAGGAATGACCGATCTCACGACCGCTCCAGGCCTCGACGGTCCAATTGAACCCACCTTCCAGTCCGGGTACCCTGGTCCAACCACTCCACGAACCGTCAGCGGTCCAAGAATCCCATAGCCTATACCAAAGGTCGCCCAGCTCGGAGCTCAGGACAATGTATTGCGGGGGATGGGGCCTGGAACCGCTCCCGAACGTCAGGGTGACGTTGAAAGGTGAACCTTCAATAACGGATGATGGTGCTTGCAGTGAACAGGAGGTCGAGCCGTCCGGGTAGAACGGTAGCACCATCTCTCCCGATGTGGATGCTTTATAGGTCCTCCCGGCGTTACCGAGGACAGAAGGGAAAGATAGACCGAGAGCTAGCAGGTTCCCTGCAAGGAGGGCTCCGACCAGCAGCAAG
This sequence comes from uncultured Thermoplasmatales archaeon, assembly GCA_964563055.1. Classification (GTDB taxonomy): domain Archaea; phylum Thermoplasmatota; class Penumbrarchaeia; order Penumbrarchaeales; family Penumbrarchaeaceae; genus JALOTP01. The sequence continues at coordinate 103,006 of CAZLVP010000003.1, forward strand.
GTCACCAGATTGACTAGGTAGCCCCTGCCATTGTCAATAGGTCCCTTCTTCCGTTCTCTATCGGATGACATCCCTTTTCTCCTGACTACCGAGAAATGAGGCGCCTCTATTATAGTGTTCGCGGGGAAAACGGTTAAATCCACCCCGGGAGATGCTCTCCACTTACGACCTTGAAGGCCCATCAATGAACGATAATGAACGCTGCGTTGATCTCGTGAAGGAGGACACAACCTTACCTCTTCAGCTAAACGAACGGGTATTGGAATGGTTCAATAGGTCGGTCGGGGAGCCCACGCTCCTGCAGTCCAAGGCTTGGAGCTCTATCCTTGAGGGCAGGAACACCCTGATAATATCCCCTACGGGTTCCGGCAAGACCCTTGCTGCTGTGCTCCCGGCCATTAGCAACCTTGTGAGCGGCAGATGGGGTCGGAGGTCGATATCCGTTGTTTACATATCCCCTATGAGGGCGCTTGGAGCGGACCTTGTGAGGAACATCGGGGACATTTCGAAGGGTATAGGCCCTTTTCCCGGGAGGTCCATCAGGAAGAGGCACAGTAGTAAGAGAGCGGATGGACCCGAGGAGGCCCCCCTCGATATAGGCATCAGAACAGGGGATGTCCCTCAATCCGAACGAAGGAGGCTGTTGACCCATCCCCCGGACATCCTGGTGATCACCCCTGAGAACCTCCTTTTGATGCTTTGCTCCGGAGCAAGGGAGACCCTCATGGATGTCTCCTGTGTCGTCCTTGACGAGCTCCACGACCTGGCCGCGAGCAAGAGGGGGGCACTGCTCTCTCTTTCCCTGGAGTTGTTGAACGATCAGCTCCATGTGAGGGGGAGGCCTGAGCCTGTCCGTATAGGGCTTTCTGCCACGGTCAGGCCTGAGAGGACTGCCGCAGCGTTCCTAGGTGGGTTCGATAGGAACGGCCGTCCTAGGCCAGTCAATGTGGTGAAGGAGCCCCAGAGGAAGGAGATGGAGATAGAGGTCCGGACCATCTCCATGGACGACCGTACTGAAGATGCGGTAAAAGAGGCAGTGATAGGTGAGGTCAGCCGTTACATAAAGGGGGAGGCAGGCCCGGTGGTCGTCTTCCAGAACACCAGGAAAGGTGCCGAGGAGATGTCTTTTTCTCTCACACAGAGAGGTTTAGAGGGTATCACGGCGCACCATGGGTCCCTTGGCCCGGACGTCAGAAGAGGGGCGGAGGAGGGATTGAAGACTGGGAAGCTCAAAGCAATCATCTCCTCCACATCACTGGAACTAGGTGTTGATATCGGTTCGGTCGGGCTGGTGGTCCAGGTAGCCTCGCCCCGGAGCCCCACTAAGCTCATCCAGAGGTTCGGGAGGTCAGGACATGGTCTCAATAGGACCTCTCGCGGGGCCATACTTACCAGCTCAAGGGTGGACCTGATCGAATCGATGGCGGTGCTCAGGGCCGCATCAGGCGGGGATATTGAGAGGCTTACCCCACCCATGGGACCTCCGGACGTTCTTGCGCAGTTCATAGTGGGGGCGGCCATCGGTGATGACGGTCTCGATCCAAAGAGGATCATGAACCTGGCAAGAAGGACGTTCCAGTTCCGAGGCCTTAAGGGTGCGTCACTTAAGGCCGTCATATCACTTCTTACCGAAAGACTACCAGGACCGAAACAGCCCTCTCCTCGTCTCAGGATAGATGGCACAACAGGACTTCTTCGTCCCAACAAGGATACCAAACAGGCATTCTATCTGAACTGTGGGACCATACCAAGGGAGACGAACTACAAGGTCATGGACGTCCCGAAGGGGCATGTGGTGGGCGAGCTATCAAGGGATTTTGCTGAGTCATTGTTCGAGAGGGACGTCATCATGCTCGCTTCCAAGAGCTTCAGGGTCACCGGATTCTCCGGCAGCAGGGTCCTGGTCAGGGAGGACCCTGGTTCGCTCCCAACAACACCTATTTGGACCGGTGAGGCCCCGGCCAGACCAGTGGTCGTGACCCGGGAGATCTATGCCATGCATGCGAGGCCCCCGCAGAGACCGTCCGGCTCGTCCGGACCTTTCAGCTGGAGCATGGACGGTCCCACCATCGATCTTCTAAAGGACAGCTTCCAGGCCCTGTCCGCTTCCGGTATCAGACCATCCGAACATAACATTCCCGTTGAGAGGGTACCGCTTCCGGGCGGCCGGACAGCTCACGTGGTCCATCTTCCATTGGGGAAACGTTCGACCGACCTGCTGGGCAGGGTCATTTCCTACGGCCTAAGGCGCAGGTTCGGCGCAGCTATGGACCATATTGCGAGCGATGATGGTCTTGCCATTTCGTCCCCTCTTGTCCTTGAGGAAGAGGACCTCGTGCTCTCGATGCCTGAAGGTCGTTTCAAGGACCTTGCTGGAGAACTGGTCCTATCATCATCCATGTTCAGGTCAAGGTTCGCCTCATGTGCAGGGCGGTCGCTCCTTGTCCTGTCTAGGTTCAGGGGCCGTGATACAGGGGTGATGTATCGAAGGTCCACAATGGACAGGCTCCTGTCGACGGTCCGCTCTGAAAAAAGGGGTGGAAAAGGGGTTTTGAAGGCAACAGGGCCCGTTCATGGATTGAAGCTCATTGCGGAGGAGGCCTTGAAGGAGTCGATGTCAGAAGGGACAGACCTGCAAAGGCTCGAAGGTATTCGTTCTGGAGTGGTGGATGGCCGCATAAGGTTCGAGATGCTGCCTCCCTCATCGACATTGAGCTTCCTTGGTGCGTCCATTATGAGGAATTGGAAGGTTAGGGCGTTTGAAGGCGAGCAGGGTGCCCTACTTGTGGACGGACCTGCGGGAGAGCACCGATCGGACCATGGAAATGCGCCTGGAACGGCAGTTGCGATGATCGGAGGGGAACTATCATCCTCTGCAGGGCCGATCTACCTGCAGTCAGCACAGACCTCCATCGAGAGGAGGTCAAGGCTCGAGGTCCATGGTGGATTGGAGAGGGTCCTGAGGGGTGTTCCCTTCTTCACCCATCCCCTGGACATCATCAGGAGGGCCAGGGGTTCTGACCTGAACCAGTTACGCTCGGCCATGAAGGGTGGTAGACTGGTCCCTGTCAGGACCTGCGGGAAGGATAGAATGGCACATCCCGAATGGGCCTGGGCCTTCCAGGTCCTTTCCCCCCAACCGCCCGAGGTTCCCAAAGCCCTGACCCTTCTTCTGTTGGAAGGACGTCCGTTGAGCAGAGCTGAGGTTGGGGCAGCTGCAATGGTCAAAGGTCCAGAACTGGCCCGGCTCTTGGAGGTCCTCGCGCTATCGAACAGCCTGGTCCGGTTCCCAGCAGAGGCGAGGTACCATCTTGGGGCGCCGGACGGATTGGTGCCAGGGCTACCAATTAAAAGGAGCGATGACCGCTTTGAAGCAGAGCAGCTGAAGGCCATACTGAAGGTCCTCTCATGTCTGGGCCCAATGACCATGACCGAGCTTGCACACATGTTCAACTGGGGTGAAGGTCAAACGCCTAAGGGCATTTCCAGGGGTTTGGAGGATGGGACCATTCAGGCCCTCCAAGGACCCCCTGGTCCTATGGACCTTTCGATCGAAGGGCGGACCGGGGATATCCATATTAGATCATGGCTCGCCCCTATCGATAAGGGACCTAAAACCTGGAAAGGGACAGATGGGGAACCTACGGTCATGACATCCAAGGACCCATCGCTGGTCATCACCGGGAATGCAATGGAGGAACTGGAGAGGGAACATGTCAGGGACACCCTACCAGCACTCCTGGAAGGGATCCTGCCGGAAGGGGCTTCCCCCATCCAGGCAAGGGTCTCAGAAAGGAGGGACCTGGTGCTCTTCCGAGAGCTTTCGATCAGGGACTATTCCCTGGTGGGTTCTGCCGGTAAATTGATAATGGATGCTGTAAGGCTCTATGAAAACCTCAGCTATGAGGTGTTCTGTATAGACGGCCTAATGGGGGTCCCAGCAGGAGATACGACACCGAGATTATTGACGCCATTGATGGAGGGCGGGTTCTCCCCGGTCCAGACCGAAAAAGGGCCAGTTCTCATCTTGGGATGCGAGGAGGGCCGGGGATTGGACCGGGAACGTGTCCTGTGGGAGATGCTCTCAAGGCAGGGCCTTCTTCCGGAGAAGAGGAAGCGCCATCCGGTGGAGGTCCTCGAGCTCTTGGGTGGAATATCGGACCGTTGGGAGCTCCTGAGCAGATTGGGTACCTCGAGGTATCCAAGGGGCCGTGGCCTCAACAGAGATGCCTTCTCGTCCAGACAGAAGGCATTATGGGATGGCCTAGGTAGGATATTGAAGGGGGAGCCACTATGGTCCGATATCCCTGCACCGGTAGAGCTCTCCGAACAGATGGAGTCGCTACCGGAGATCAGGGACCTTGCGAGGGGATTGGGACTGTTTAAGGTCTTGCTCGACCAGCCCAATCCGGTCTGGGCCTTCGAGGAAGAAGCGATCAGGGCCCCTCCACCCTCACCTGGCACCCTGGCGTCGCTCGATAAGGCCTCCAGGAAGCTGGTCGAACGATTGCTGGCCGTGAGCAGAAAGGCCTCATCGGACATCCTCAAGGCCTCCGATGTAGGTGATGAGGTAACTGAGCTGGTCAAGAGCGGCCTGGCCGTTCAGGACGCTTGGGGTGGCCATCAGTTCCCTTTCGATGATTCCAGGTTCGGGAGGGCGCACAGACGCAGGGACCCGAACGAACCGAAAGGGCTCAGGCAGAGGAAATGGCTCATCCGATGTGCTGTAGCATTAGGCCTTTTCACGATGGGGGACCTCCTTGAATATTCCCCCTCGCTCGACGACCCGTGCAAGGTCAGGACCATGTTGAACGAGCTGTCCAGAGGGCCGCTCACAAGGAAGCTCTACTACGATAGCGGCCCGGTCCTTGTCCATGGTGTTCCCGAAGCGTTCGAGGCCCCCCCTGGTCCTCCCACCTCAGGACAGCTGGAGGGGACCGAGCTGACCCTCATCTCCCCAAGGGACAGGATGGCAAGGGTCCTTGCAGGGGATGTAAGAGCTCTCCTGTCCAGACGCCAGGGCTTCCTGGTGATGAAGGGGACCAGGTGCCTTTCGACGGTGAACATAGTTCGCTCCACCTATGGTCGTCGAAAGGACGGGAACGTGGGTGTCGGTCCGTCCTATGGAGGTGCCACTTTAATGATAAAGAAGGTCTGGATGGACCTGAGGTTGAAGCGTCCTGTCCTTCTCAGGGATATTAAAAGGGCTTTCTTCGAGCATGGGTCGAAGGTCCTAACGATAGAGGAGGGACCTGGGCTCGAGGAGCTTTACAGGGATATCAACCCCTATGAAGATGTCCCGGTCCTGTACCGAAAGAGGGATTGAACTCAGACCGTTTCACAGGGGTTTTTCACAGGGGTTAACCATTTATATAATTACTAGTATATCAGGTCGGCTGGTTCACCAAGCAGGTTCAGCATCGGACCGGGAGTGTGCAGAAGGAACATGCACATGAAGACGAAAGGTTAATAAAATCCCACTGGTGTTTGATGCTTGGACGCAAGAAGGTGGTAACAAATGGAGACTATGACCTCGAAGCGAACTATCGCTTTCGTTTTCGTGATGATAATGGCCATTTCCGCGATAGCGGGGATCGCCTACGGATTGAACCCCCTTTCCGGGAACGACTGGGACCTTGACCCTGATGGCGATGGTCTTACCAACCTCGATGAGTTCGTGGCCCAGTCCGATCCGAACAACGCGGACACGGACGGGGACGCCCTGCCGGACGGTTGGGAGGTCGATAACTTCCTGAACCCCAATGACCCCTCGGACGCCGATGCCGATTTCGATTACTTCGGCGGAGAGGAGTATGCCCAGTTCAGGATACCTGACGTTCCCAACCCCTATACCAACTATGCAGAGTTCTTCAGGTATGCGGGAGTGGACAGGGAGACGGGGCAGCCGGTCTATTACCCGACCGACCCCAACAACCCTGACACCGATGGTGACAGCATACTCGACCCTGACGATTCCTTCCCATGGGACTTCTCCAATGACGGGACGAGCGGCTCCGGCAACGGTGGCGCCAATTCCGGCGGAGAGGGCAATGGGCCCGCTGTAGGTGGGGATGGGGACGGCGACGGGGATGGCAATGCCGATGATGACGGAGATGGCCTCACCGATATGCAGGAGATGGCCCTTGGGACAGATTTCAACAACCCCGATACAGACGGGGATGGTTTGATAGACTCCGCGGAGATCAGCGCCGGGCTCGATCCCAACGATTGGGACACCGACAATGACATGCTCATAGACGGTGTAGAGATGGGCTCCGGGGACTCCACCGACGGACACCTGGTGGACAGCGACAATGACGGTCTTCCCGACCCCTGGGAGGACAACGATGGGGACGGTCTGCTCAACATAGAGGAGCAGGATATTGTCCTCTGGATATGGGCCTGGTTCACTCCACAGAACAGAGGAGGCGGCGGTTGGGACCCGTTCATAACGCACAGGGTCGCCTACAGGTTCAGGATAAGCCCCAACTCGAACGATACAGATAACGATGAGATATCCGACGATAAGGAGATTCAGCTCTACGGCCCGGGCCCCATAAACAAGAACTCAAGGTCCGAGTACAACTACCACCAGGTCACCAATGAGACCGGCAACGGGAAATGGATCCCTGACAGGTGGAACAGGGCTCATGACCTCGGGAACCCCTCCTCAGGTTTCTCAAAGTGGACCGAGGGCAGGTACTCTTGGTGGACCTACTGGTTCGACAGGGCCTACGAATACGGTGAGTACTGGCCCAACCCCAAGGAGGTCGGTTACAATGTGGGTCTTTTCAATATGAACCCCTGGTTGCTATGGTACTTCAACTGGGACTTCTTCTACGGGCAACTCGAACTTTCAGCAGAGGAGACGGCACAGTATTTCTATCATACCGACCAGTACGGCTTTTATGACGATGCGCTCCCGGACTATAGCGGTTATACGACACTGGAGGACTGCCTGGGATGGCAGGAGAGGGGACCGGCAACGACGGACCCCAAGAGGTTCAGGTGGAACATGTACGACCTGGACCCATCGAACGATGATACCGACTCTGACAGGATGGAGGACAACTGGGACCCTAGGCCATCCATACCCGATGATAGGCTGGACACCGCCATTGCCCTTAACAGGGTCGGATTCCCGCAGTCGGGAGGCTCCATAGAGTGGTACTATCCAGGCTTCGGACCTGGCACTCAGTTCCCGATATCGGCACAGTTCGCTCCGACGTTCGTATATTTTGACCGCAATACAGGGCAGTTCCTTCATGACTACTATGGCTTCCCCTACAGGATAATTGATTCCACCATGAACAAGGGGATACCTATGTACCTCGAGATCATAGTAGGCATTGAGAGAGGCCATCCCGGAGCGGAGTTCTTCCTCAAGGGTTGGTACAGCTATCTCAACGTCTCAATTACCTTCCACAATGGTTCCATTGATGTGAAGTCCGATCAATGGGGAGAGATAGTCTCGGATAATGTCAGTTACGATGTGGACGATGATATCGATGGGGATGGCATCCCCAGGATCGCCGACAGGTCCATGACCAATCCCTGGATATACAATCCTAGGGAATCGCAGTACCCGGTCTTTTCGCTCGGGCTAGATGATCTGAACCAGAACAAGATCCCTGCCGAGATGCATCTGGACTACTTCAATCCGGTCGATTATGTGATAGGTGGTTACGGTCCATGGCCGGGACCTGACGATCCTTACAAGGACCCGGTGACGGGCAAGGGCCATTCCGGTCTCATGGTGCCTTTTATAAACATATCGAACTATCCGGACCCCAACGCACTTCATGCCCAGGGTACGGTGGAATGGTATTACTGGTCCACCATGACCTTCTACACCGTAGGGTTCCACTTCATGGTGCCCGAGGGTGTCATGGCAGGCTATGTGGTCATGGACATGATCATTGACACCACCGAGAACATACACGTAGAGGAGTCCTTCGACGGGTTCACAGGATATCCGTACGTAGCATATTGAGGTCATCAAAAACAATAGGGGGGGTTCCAATGGACCCCCCCTTTTTTTTAAAAAAACCTATTGTCCAGATGGTACTGTATTTATAGTTGCATCGCTTTTGAAGTCTCCCGCAGGTTCAGTCATGGGGTATGCCAGGAGGCTCTCCGAATGAGGATCACCAGATGGTCGGCCCTAATATTGGTAATGCTTTTAGTTGTACCTATACTGCCCCATGTGTCTGTGCTGGTCTCGGCAGGGAGGCCTATTTTCGCATCGAACGTTCTTGCCGTTGGGGACCAGAGGAACTACAATCAGGTCCCCCGGGACCTGGCCGTCGATGGGAACGGACGGATCTACATGTCCTACCAGACCTATCTTGGCGATATAATATCCACCATCTGGCTGGTGCACTCGGACGACGGTGGCGTCACCTGGTCGAGATCGTTCAGGATCGATGACGTCCTTCGCGACGGGAACACATCCAATGATGACTCCAAACAGAGCTTTCCCCGCCTTGCCGTGGCGTCCAACAATACACTGTATGCTGTTTGGGCAGACTGGAGGGACAAGACCTTCACCCAGCAGATAAGGATAGCTTGGTCCACCGATGGGGAGAACTTCTCAAGGAGCATAAGGATAGACGGTGTGAAGGATGAGCCAATAATGCATGGATCCAGGCCGGATATAGCCATTAACGACGCAGGTAGGATATTCGTCACATGGTTGGATAGGAACGTCTCCGGCTCCTACTGGAACATCTGGTCGGCGTATTCAGATAACGGCGGTGTGACCTGGTCCACAATGAAGCGGATCAATACGGACAGCCCCCATGTCAGGCAGCATGAATGGGTCGGGTGCGCAATGCAAGGCAACGATGTCTATGTGACCTGGCACGATAACAGGGAGGACAGCCAGTACAGGCCTTACATTGCCATTTCACATGATGGTGGGGCTACTTTCCTACCGGAGAAGGCCGTATCGGACGACCTTGAACAAACGAACTCCAGGCAGTGGCCCTCACCTGCGGTCGATGATGTTGGGAACCTGTATATCACCTGGAGGGACAAAAGGACAGGTTCCGATGAGATATGGTTCGCAAAGAGCACGGACAAGGGGGCGACCATCTCCCAGAACAAGAGGTTGACCGTGGCCCCGGAGAACGTCGATGACTGGTATCCTGTGACTGCCGCAAGGGGGAACGGGGTAGTATCGGTGGCATGGCAGAGGAGGGTCCCCTCAGTTGAGACCAAGGACGAGGGCGAGATATTCTTCCTAAATTCTTCGAACGGAGGATCATCATGGGCCGAGATACTTAGGGTCGATGACACTGATAGGTACTGGAACGACATCTCGGTCCAGGAGCTACCTGTCATTGCCTATGATCTTGCCGGAAGGGCCATCTGTGCCTGGTCGGACGGTAGGGAGGAATATACCTACAGCAAGGACGCTTATTTTTCAAGGCACAGCGGGGACCTGACGGGTCCCAACCACCGCCCCATGTTCATGGATATGGGCTTCGTGGGCAATTTCACCTTCAACAGGAACATAGGGTCGACAAGCTCCCCGTTCCTGTTCTACTGCAACTATTCGGACGAGGATAATGACGTCCCGGTCACGGGCTATCCCCGCCTCCACATCTTCAATGATAGTGCGGGAACGGACCCGGTCCTTTCTACCCCTCTGGTCCTTGAAAAGAGGTTCCCAGGGGATTTCGACAACATCGACGGTGTAAGATACGAAGCAAAGGTCGTCATCCCGGTCAAGGGCAACGTCTATTATTCCATAGAGGTTGTCGAGGAGAGGGACCCTGATCCTTACATATCGCCAGTACTGCCAGGCCCATATATCGACGGAGAACCTCCTGAACTTACTGTGACCTACCCCCAGCCCTTCACCTGGGTGACCAAGGAAACGGTCCGCTGCACAGTGAGGGTGGAGGACCGTCAGGGAGGACACGTGAACCCTCAGACCATCAAGGTCAGAAGGTCGGTCCAGGGCCTTGAGAACATGGAAGCGGGCGTCCTGGTCAAGTCGTTCTCGAAATTGGACAACAACACATACGAGGCCTTGGCCGATGTGAAACTGGAACAGGGGATCGAGAACTTCATCATCTTCGAGGCCAAGGATAGGGTCAACAACGGACCCGGCCTTTCCCCACCGATCAATGTCTGGGTCGATAGCCTCCCACCTGAGCATACGAATGTCAGACCCAACAAGCTCCAGCTCTATGAGCGGGTCAACTGTTCGATAGACTGGGTCGATCATATCCCCGGCACGACCAACCTGCTTTCGAGCGGGGTCAATGCCTCTACCATCAGGTACAACTACAGGACAACGACCACCCCGTCCCAGGAATGGAAGGTACCTGAGGGGATAATACCGATCAAGGACACCTTCAGGAGCTATGTGCACTTAGATTTCGAGAACAACGGTGTCTATAACTATATCAGATGGAAGGCAACGGACAATCTGGGCCAGGAAACAGTTACCAATGAGTTCAAGGTCCATGTTAGGGTCCCGGCCAACTATCCTCCTGCCTTCATAGGTTCTGTCTATCCAAAGGCGATCTATTCCAGGACTCCGCATATATACTGGGACGATGCGTTCGATGAAGAGGGCGATGTCCTCTATTACAGGGTCATGCTGATGAGGGGAGACCTACCGTTGACAAAGTGGATAGAGGTAGGCGAGCGGACGTTCTATGATGTCTCTGATGACAATGCCTTTGAGACCCCTGGGTTCTACAGGATCATCGTCAACGTCACGGACCACAAGGGAGGTTATGACCTTCACACCCATGATTTCCGGATACTGGATTCCGGGGTCCCTCCGCCGGAGGAGGTTCCTCCGTCCGGACCTTATCGTACAAGGGACCCAGGCTCGTTCAGGCTAGAATGGGGGATGAGCCCTAGCGAACTTGAGATGAACGTTTCCTACCTCCTACGGATTGGGTCCTCCGATTGGAGGGGTGATATCCTGGACTGGACGGAGGCCGGGGACGATCCGCAGTTCAATGCATCTGAGATGGACCTAGGGATAGGGGTCTATTCCGTCCAGTTCATGGCCGAGAACAATGGCAATTTCTCCAGAGTGACACAGACCACCCTCAAGGTGAACGATTACGAACTTGTCGAGGACCATCCGGCAAGTGTCAAGGCGGTCCGCGGAAAGGGCAGTGCCATCACCATCCAACTGACAAATATGGCCACGTTCAGCGATAATGTCACGGTCCAGATCAGGGGCGAGCTCGTCGAGCAGAGATGGGCATACCTGTCCAAGACCAATCAGAAAAAGGCCAGTTACCTTCTGTCGTCCCAGAAGAACCTGACCATTCCAGCATCGACAAAGGTCCTGATCACCATCTTCCCGGACGGGGATGCTCCAAAGAAGAACTACCAGGTCCATGTCACTGTGACCTCTGAGGACGGTCTGACCGACCTGGAGGAACTTAATATCACGGTCAAGGTCACCGACAGACCTCCGGAAGGGACCGGTAACGAGATCACGGACACGCTCTACAAGCTGATAACCGACCTCCTCCCCTTCCTCAGGCCCATCCATCCGAACCTCCTTGTCGGTGTCTTCCTTGCATTGGCCGCCATCCTGATATTGGCCATAGCGGCCTTTGGTATCCAGGTGATCAGGAGGTCAAAGGCCAAGGAGGACCCTTATGCCGAGCAGAGGAAGATCTATAGGGACCTCTATGGGTCGGAACCCACCCAGGAGCAGCTCGAATCCATGTCGAAGGAGAGCAGTGTGGTGGACGATGTCATGAGCGGGGTCAAAGAGGGTGCGGAGGACAAAGGGCCCGGGAAGAGGGCATATGATGAGAGCTTCTTGGGGTCCGAGGGTCAAAGGCCTCCAGAGGGTGACAAGGAGCTGAAGGGTGCTATACCCCCGGTCCCGGGAACGTCCGATGAGGGTCCGACCCTGGACCCTGAAGGCTTGGACGATGAGGAGGCGGAAGAGGATTGGGGTATAGGTAAAAATGGACCAAAGGTGGGTCCGGCCAGACCCGGTCCATCCGGGAAGAAGAGGTGAGGCCTCAAGACCGGTAACGGTCCTATGGTACCGGGGTACCAGCATCTCCATCAGGGGACGGACGATCACATGAGCAAGAAAAGGTCCAGGGGCCGCTCCAAGAAGGGGAAGGCAACAAAACCAGAGGGACCTATCCCTCGGTTGGAATCGTTCCAGGAGGATAGGGAACCACCTGCTACCAAGGTCCCGAGAACGACCTCCGGAGCAACAGCTCCTATGGAAATTGAGACCCCCTCTGAGAGACCTATCGATAAGGCTCCCAAGCATGAATCCACAAATGTCAGGCTTCTTGAGAGATCAGGGTCCAAGAGACCCTCCTTGGCACAGGCCCGGAAGGGGTTCCTCGAATCCATCAGGTCACCTGAGAGGTTGACCTACGGGATCAAGGCCTTGGACATAGGCCAGGAGGAAGTGCAGGTTTTCCTGGACAATATTGTGTCAATGGTCACGGCCAAGAGGTCACTTGGGATATATTTCCATAATGATATGGACGGTCTCAATGGTGCCCTGATCCTGAGGTCGATGCTCGGTGGTAGGGTCCAGGGCCTAGAGGTCAACGCCTATCCAATAGAGTACAGCGAGCTCCCGAAGATATCCATGAGCGATGAGATGGTCTATGTCTTCATAGATATAGAGACAACCGAGGACAGGGCCAACGTCTTCAGGATAGACCATCACCATGCAGAAAGGGACATGAAGGTGGTCCATCCCAATTTGGTATTGCTCAGCCCCCCCGAAGATGATTACCTCTACCCATCGACATCCACAGGCCTCTGTGCCTACCTCGCTTATGTCCTTTCAGGAGGCCGGTCGTCCTACCTTGAATACCTCTCTGGGGGACCATGGCATCAGGAACCGATGACGAGGGCGCTCCTCCTGCTATCCTCCGTATGCGACAATCTATGGCACCTCAACTTCGTAACGGACATACCCATCAAGAGATGGATACCCGATCCAGAGGAGGAGAGGAACCTGATCCTAATATCCATATCGGCCTCCCTCCAACTAGGTTCCGATGAGAGGCGAAGAGAGATTATCGAGAGGTTTTTCGGGGAAGAGCCGACCCTTGAAGGTTACATGGGTCTCCTCATGACCCAGCTCACCGGTGCAAGGAACGTTCTTTTGTTCTGTGAGACCGTAAGTAAGGAGATCGATGGGTTTTACAACAGGGTCTTCTTCAACATCACGGATTCCATCGATCGCACGACCAAGGCCATATCCCGTGATAAGGAGATGTTATCTAAGCTCCTCGGATCGATGCCCATCGATATGAAAGGGAACAGGGAGAAGATGATGGAGCTCTTCAAGACCAAGGGTAAACAGAACGATAGGCACTGGAAGAGGATAGAGTTCTACGGGAAACAGCTCGAACAGCTGGAGGCGAGGATAAGCGTTGAGGAAAAGAGGCTCGAAAAGCTCAAACAGGCACGGGAAAGGTTCGATATGGACAAGGGCCCCAGGCTCTGTGTCTCCATACCAAGGCAGATCTCCAGACAGGTCAAGGGCATCATCTCCTCCCTTCTCTATTACAGAGGTTGGAAGAACGTCACCCTTGAGGACAGGGGGACCGAATCGTTCTGGGGGTCTAGGGGCTTCCACGAGGATGTTGTGATGGAGCAATTCACCACGCTCTCCCTGGGATACGAGGACCTGAAGGACTACCTTGCCCTTGAGAAGGTCTTCAAGGAACTGCCGGAGGTGTTCAGAAGGACATTGAACATCTCGATGAACGTTTCCATGAGCAAGGCCTACAGTGGCGGAATGGGTGGGAGGGGCTTGGTCTATGGTGGAGTGCTGAAGGGGAAGGTCCCATGGGTGTTCTCACTTCTGGAGGAGTCGGGGGACCTGGAGACGAAGATAAAGGAGCTTATGGTCCACAAGGAACTGGGAAGTGCCCTTCAAGGCATGACCGAAGGTCAGTCCACCGTCCCGACGGTGACGGCCATAAGGTCCAAGTTCAAGGCCGCCGGCTGGTTGGTGGTCACACTGATCCCGGGTAAGGAGGGTGCGGATATAATCCTCGGCAATTTCAACATAGGGATAATGAGCCTGGTAGGACAGACCGAGAGGTTCGGGTTCGAACTTACCAGGCAGCCTCCACCGGAGGTACCGATGGACCACCAGCAGTTCGATGTTGTCGATTGAGCATTATACCTTACTGATGGTCCTTTCGGACGCTGAGGACCCAGTTAAGGTCAGAGGTCCTTTACAGCCTTCCTCCAATGGAGTCCCGAGAACAAGGACCTCCTTCTCGTGCTCTTAAGAACCTCTTCGACCAATAGTATCCAGACCGAGACCGCAAGTATGACGGCCCAGTCCTTCATACCTAATGGCACGGTATTGAAAAGGTCCTGCATTACCGGAACATAAAGGAGCACCATCTGGAGCGCGATGCAAGCCCCTATTGCGATCAGGATGAACCTGTTCTTGAGAGATCTGGGCGAGATCAGCGACTCGGTCTCTGATTTGCAATTGAGTACATTGAACAGCTGGAACATGACGAAACCTGTGAACGCTATGGTCCTTGCAGCCATCCATCCCCTTTCCGAGTCCCCATGCTCCCTCAATCCCCAGTAGAAAAGGGTCAAGGTCCCAATGGCCATTACGATACCTAGGGCGATTATCGTAAGGATCGTCTCTCTTTTCAGCACCCTCTCATCCTTAGGTCTTGGAGGTTGCCTCATCACACCGAATGAGACCGGTTCGAGGCCAAGGGCGATGGCTGGAGGTCCATCGATGAGAATGTTGATCCATAAGAGCTGAACCGGCATCAGAGGCAGGGGGAGGCCTACGAGGATCGACATGACCAACAGTAGTATGGCCCCAACATTTGTGGAGATCTGGTACCTGATGAACCTCCTGATATTGGAATAGGTCTTTCTCCCTTCCTCCACGGCGGAGACGATGGTGGCGAAATTGTCATCGGTAAGTATCATGGTGGATGCATCCTTTGCCACATCCGATCCCGTGATGCCCATCGCTATCCCGATATCTGCCTTTGCCAGGGCTGGAGCGTCATTCACTCCGTCCCCGGTCATAGCGACCACGTGCCCGCTCTTCTTCAGGGCCTCCACTATCCTCATCTTGTCGTGGGGCATGGTCCTGCTGTAGACCGTGACATCCTCTACTATGGATTGGAACTTCCTATCATCCATATTATTGAGTTCCTTTCCCCTCAAGGCCCTATCCCCCTCATTGAGGATACCTATCTTCTGTGCGATGGCCAGGGCGGTCGCTTCATGGTCCCCAGTTATCATCACTACCTTGATCCCGGCAGACCTACAGAGCTTGATCGCATGGGCGACCTCAGGTCGGGGTGGGTCCCATAGAGATACCGTTCCTGCATAGGTGAACATTATGGCCCTTTGGAGGTATCCTCTGATATCCATCTGGTCCTCCTTTGTAGGTACCTTGAGCTCCTCGGGCCTGATCTTCGAAAAAGCGATAGCGATGTTCCTGTAAGTCTTTAGCCCCATCTCAATATTGATCCTCTGGACCCGTTCCTTTTTCTTTGCATCAAGTGGTAGCTCATTACCATTGATAAGTTCTTTAGCACAGAGGTCCAGTATTATCTCTGGAGCACCTTTGATGACCACCAATACCTCCTGACCGTCCGGTGTCTGATGGAAGGTGATCATGAGCTTCCTCTCAGATGTGAAAGGTATCTTCTCGATCTGGGGGAACAGTTCCTTTAGGTCGTTGATATCGAGCCCGGCCTTCTGTGCAGCGAAATGGAGGGCTTTATCGGTCGGTAATCCGATCAGGTCGTCCTTACCCTGTAAGGGTTTCGCATCGTTGCACAACATGGCCATGGAGAGCAATAGCTCAAGGTCCTTATCGATCGAAGGGCCTACCCTTCTGCCCTTTTCCAAGATGTGTCCTTTGGAACCATATCCTTCCCCGGTCAGAGTGAAGACCCTATTACCCATGAAGACCTTCCTAGCGGTCATCTCGTTCTTTGTGAGGGTCCCCGTCTTGTCCGTACAGATCACCGAGGTGCATCCCAGGGTCTCTACACCGGTCAGTTTTCTGATAATGGCGTTCTTCTTTGCCATGAACTGCATCCCTATGGTCAAGGTAAGGGCCACCACCACCGGGAGACCTTCGGGGATCACTGCCACCATCACGGATATCCCAATGAGCAAGGGTGTGAGCATATCGTCCAGGTCCAATCTCAGACCATGATCGTACCAGGATATGAGGAATAGAAGGGACCCAATGACCAAGGCCACTATCGCGAGGAACTTCCCCAGCTTATCGAGCTGTTTTGTAAGTGGTGTCTCTCCCTTGTTCTCCTCAAGGACCAATTTGGTTATCTTTCCGATCTCGGTTCCCATACCAGTGGCGACGATGATCGCATTCCCCTCGCCTCCCATCACGGTCGTTCCCATGTAGGCCATGTTCGTTCTCTCTGGGATCGGAACGTCCCTTTCCAGATCACCCTCCATCTTTACAGCTGGAAGGGATTCTCCAGTTAGGATCGATTCATCTACCTCAAGGCTACCGGTCCCCATAAGTCTGCAGTCGGCAGGTACTTTCATTCCAGGGGATAGAACTATCACATCACCAGTTACCAGGTCTGCGGCCAGGATAGACCTTTTCCTGCCATCCCTTATCACCGTTGCCTCCACTGCTGTGAGGCGTTTCAAAGCGTGGACAGCTTTATCGGCACGGAACTCCTGTACGAAGCCCATTATGGCGTTCAAGAAGATGACGAGGAATATCACTATACCGTCGGTCTGATGGTCCTCTATGAAAAGGCAGATTATTGCTGTTATGAAGAGAATGATTATCAAGGAGCTTTTAAACTGCTTCAGGAACCTGACAAGGTGGTTCTCCCTTTTCTTAGTGGATAGGATGTTGGGCCCCTCTATCCTCAATCTGCGCCCTGCCCTATCCTCTTTCAATCCGTCTTTTCCGGAACCCAGGTCCGCAACCACTTCCTTGAGAGGGATAGTATGGTAGGGTATCATCTCAGCCAGCTCTTTACCCAGCATTAATGCCTGTAAGGATAGGGAATGATAGGATGGATTTGAAATTATCCAGGGATTTCCCACTTAAAGCAATGCCGAACGCTCAGGAAGCGAGTGTTCAGTTCCTTAGATCGGGTTCGTTCTCTGTCTGTAGGCAAGGACACCAAGGGTGCCGAGTACGACCAATACGATGAATATGATTATCTTCCAGTTTATCTCGACCTGGTCCTCAGGGGTCTTTCCTATAACGATATTGTACCAAACGCCAAGATTGTCGAAGTCATCGGTCTCCCTGACCGTATCATCCGGGTCTATGAAGACCTCGAAGGTATGGAAATCATCCTCCGAGATGTTGAGCCCCGCAACATCGAACTGGACCTTGGTCGAGGCTATACCGTTCTGGGGGATGTACAGGATCGTCCCGTTGCCAACGAGTTTGTTATCCACCCTCAGGGCCACCTTCACATTGCTGGCATCCCTGTTGAGGGACATAACGGATATGTTCGCCTCTATGGTCTTGCCAAGGACCTGGTCTGTCAATCTCCTGTTGGTGAGCTTCAGGAACCCCGATGGTACTATAAGATTGGCTCTTGTCGTTCTGAGCGTTATGCTCTTCGTCACGGTGTCGCCGAGCCTGTTCTTGCCCTGGAAGGTCAGGGTGAGCCGCTCGTTGTAGGCAGAGTCGTTACCTCCGAACGGTGTCTCCACGGTGATAGCGAACCTTCTCAGACCCAGGGGGGTTAAAGAGACGTTAAGACCGTTCGTTGGGAACTCCTCCTCGCCCTCCCAGCGGACGGTCCATCCGGTGATGGAGCCTATGTCCGGTGAGACCTTGAGCAGCACGATATCCTCCCCCGTTCCTAGGTTCTGAACGGTCAGATTGATGACCCTTTCCTCATTGTATCCCACACCGAAGACGGTCGGGGAGTCGAAGAGCATATCGAACTTGTAGCTTGGAGCGGTCTTGACCTGGACCTGGAACGTGTTCTGTGTGTTCTGTGTGGACTTTCCCGTGATCTTGATATTGTTCAGGCTGTCGGGGGACTTGGGTGAGCTGATATTGACCTGCCTTTCAAGGGAATCCCCTATGGCAAGTTCAATCCCGGTTCCCAAGGGAAGGTCCACGGTCCAACCCTCTGGTTTCTCCTCGACGCTTATGTCCACTGTTATTGGTTCGTTCCCGGTGTTCCTGATATTGTAGATGAGCCTTAGGGTCTCTCCCGCTCCCATCTCTATCACATTCTGTGCTTCGTTGACCAAGTTCAATGAGAAGGTGTGGTCCTTGACCTTCTTGAGCTCCATGGAGAACTCCTCTATGGTGGTGGTGTCGTTGACCGTTATCCTCTTGGTGAGGGAATAGGTCATAGACATCCTGAATTCCTTCGTAGTGGTCTGGGTCGTCGCAGAGTAGGTATAATAGGGCAGGTCCACCGAGAAGGTCATTCCGTTATGGGATGCTTCCACCAGGCCACCATCATCTGTCCTGAACTCTATTGTGCCGGTCGCCGGTAACGTCTGGACCGTCTGGCCATTTGTGTCCTTATAGAAGACGGTCCCAGTGAACCTCCGTGCCTTTACAGCCGCCCATTCAAGACCTGTCAGGTCGTCGCCCAGGTTAACGTCCAGCTCACCCAGGAAACCGCTTGCGGGTTTGCCAGCGAGGTAACGCATTCCCTTCACGATATAGTTCCCCGGAGGAAGGTCTATGACCAAGAGCCCGCCCTCATCCGTTACTGCTTCGAACTCCTTTCCTGTCCCATCCACCAAGAGGACCTCCATCCCCACCTGTCTGGTCTCTTTGGGGTCAGAGGAACCGTCGCCATCCGTGTCCTCGTAAAATAGCGCCTCGACACGAACGTCCTTGGGTACGACGGGAACATCTCTCAGCGGTACGTCACCGCCGGGCAGGTCCAGGAGCTCCATGTCCGCCCTCGGGCTCGTCTTGAAACCGTTGAGGTCGACCGAGATCCGAAGTTCTGCAAGCGGAACTAGGGCCTTGTAATCACCGATCACGTTCGAAGTCACGGTAACTGGGTCTTGGTCCCCTTCGATCGGTGTGAACGTTATGTTCGTTCCATAGAGGCGTTCCTGAGTGTCGACGGTCCTATCGCCGTTCACATCGTAATAGACCGCCCCGGAAACCTCTACATAGGTCTCAAGATCGAAAGTGGCCCCGAAAAGGGGTCCTTTCATAACTAAGTCACTGGAATGACGGAAGAGGACAGGGGCGCCACCGCCTATACCCGACCCCTCGGTCTCAAAGGTGTAAGTGACCTGATAAGGCCCATTGAGCAGGAATATGGAGAACGACCCGTCCGAGCCCAATCCGGTCGATGTCCAAAGACCGTTCCATTCAATGAAGACCTCGCTATCCTCTATGTTCCTGAAATCGGGTTTCAGCTTTCCATCCAACGGGAAGCCCTGGACCATCTGTATCCTTTCCGGCCCCGACCTATCGGACGCGCTGATGATGCCTATGTGCATGTAATGTGTCCCAGGGCGGTCCTCATGGGCCTCGAGTATGAAATCCCCCGATGGGATGGTGACCTCGAACTGTCCGTTGAAGTCCGTTTTGACAGAGGCGATTGTGACCCTCTCCCCTTTAATGGCGTTGAAGTTCACGGTCATCTCTGCAGGGTACCTCAAGAGGTCGTTCTCTATGAAATAGAACTGACCGGTCAGGTCCACATTATGCTTGACATCAAGGTCAACGGTCCTCAAAGAGGAACCTGGTTCTATGGTCAATTGCGACCCTAGCTCGTAATCGTGCACCAGACCTTTGATGGTCAGTTCCCCGACGAGCCTTGCGTCATAAAGACCCGGGACCAGGTCCTGGTCAATTGTCCCGTCCTCGGCCGGTACAAGGACCAAGCTCTCTCCTCCCCTGTGCGGGTCAAGTGCTGTTAGCTCGAGCTCCAGTCCATTCACTGGCTGGTAGGTAATACCGTCCTTGCCGTAATACCTGGATGATACATTTAAGATAACATCCCTTGGGAGAACCCTCATCATGGCGTCGGTATTGTTGATACCGTAGTTCTGCTCAGAGACCGAACCTGTAACAGGAAGCTGTCTGTTGAAGGGCTCGAACCCATCCAGACCGACCTTCATCTCGAACTGACCTGGGGGGAGGTACACGGAAAAGGCCCCCTCATCGTCCGAGGTGGCCTTCAATGTCCCGTTACTGTATACAAAGATTATCTCAACTCCGGAGAGCTCATTGTCCTCTGCCAGCTGGACGGTCCCGCCGTCCTGGGTCGATTCCTTTCCCCCCGTTGGCGTGAACTTGGAGTTTTGGTCCTTGTCCCAGTACACCATCCCCTTGACATTGATCGCTTGAGGTGTCCAGATGTTCAAGGTCACATCGTTATCGGTGAACCTGAGGTCCAGGTCCTGGATCTGGATATAGGTATTGTTCCCGGAGGTCCTGTTATTGACCATCACCCTGTACTGGGCCTTCGGAAGGAGGATGGAATAGATACCGTTCGAGGCAGTGAAGGCGTAGGCCTCCTGACCATCTGAGGTCCTTGTGAACCGTATAAGCGTATCGTTGAACGCCGAATTGATGACCCTAGTCAGGCTTCCATTGACCCTAACGGATGGGGTGAGCCTTGCTTCGACCTTCGCATGGTCCTTATGTTCTAGAAGGACTGGACCGATGTAGGACATGTATGTGCCCCGCTCCATGGAATAGATATGGATATCGTACTGTCCGGCTGGAACGGATATCGAGGCGCGTCCCTTCTGGTCCAGAACATAGGACCTGACAGTGACATTGCCCCTCTCCGTCAACCTCATCACGGCCCCAGAGGCGGTCCTGCTCGTTGTACCCAGCTTTGCTGTGACATCAAGGTCGGCCCTAGGATAGATGGTCAGATCGAAGGCAAGTTTGTCGCTCTGACCTATCTCGAAGGTCACCGGTTCATGGTAAAAACCATCGTCATCGAGCTTTAGCGTGTATATTCCTGGAAATATCTTAGGTTCGGAATAATTTCCGACCGCGTCAATGATGACAAACCGTTCCGACCCGTCCTGGCCTTTCAGGACCAGGGTATTGTTGACGAACGGAGTGCCGTCAAAGTAGGTGGCATGGCCATCGACGATGGTGTTCTCGAGCTTTATGTCCCTCGCACCGGACTCCTTAGGGTCGACGACGAAGTCGGATATGAGCACCTCGGTCCTGCCGCCGATCGTGAACTCAATGTTGTAACGACCGGGGACAAGGTCCTCGATGCTGTACGTGCCCTCATCATTGAGCTCGTATGGCCCATACCTAATGGACGATGACCCAGAAAGTGCAAAGGTGATGTTGCCCCTGGTGACCAGGTCATCATCGGCCTCCGTGAAGGAACTGTCACTGTTCATGTCCCAATAGACCTTCCCCGACACTGTCTTGCCAGAGATTATCAGATCGAGCTCCTTCTTCCCGTCATCGACGAGCCTCATGGCCTGTTCATCTGACACTTGGAGCTGTGTGATGTTAAGGGGGTTCGCAGGCTGCCCGGTCGATTGGTCCACCTGGAACTGGTAGAGGTGATCGTATTCGTTGGCCAGGTCCCCTGTGCTGACGACAATGGTGACCTCTCCCGGTGGGGCTATCAGTTCGTAATCTCCGTTCTTCCCGGTGATCATGCTCCCATGTGGGATGCCATTGTCATCAAGGACAGTGACGCGGACCCCTGGAACGGCCACCCCTCGCTCCGTCCTAACACGACCGCTCACTTGAAGACCGTCATAGTATTTGATGTAGAAAACACCCTGACCAAGGCCGGACTTAAGGTCCCCTCCATCCTTTTGGTAAATCTCTATGGCCGCCTTTGAGTTCATTGGGACGTAATCGTCAGGGAAGCTTGAGTTAGCTTCGTCCTTCACTGAATAGTACATAGTCCTATAGACCAATTTGAAGTGGGTCATGTTCCAGGCCTGCATAGGCGGGATGTTCTGAATATCGCCGAACATGCCGGGTACCGATTTCCCATCGTTCGTCTTACCAAGGTCCTTGGGGCTCTGGCCTATGTAGGTCCTGTAGAAAAGGGAGTTGTAGAACTTCTCGGTGTAGAACATGTCGTATTTGGAAATCCTGAACTTGTATCCAAGGCGCTCTGACTCAGACCTGGCCTTTTCCATGGTTATGGGATTGTCAGGGTAATCGGTCCATTCAGGTTTCTCATTGGACCCTCTCGAGTTCTCCTGGGCATAGACCTTGTTCTCGAGGTAATCCTCCGTCACCCTGTCCGCCAGTTTGATGGGGGCGTAGAATATGCCCGTATTGCTCGAACTGAACGGGAAGAGCCTATAGTCCACGGCGAAGTACCGCAAGGACTTTCCCGTGACCGTTCTGACATGATGATAGAGGTCCACGTTGCCATCCTCTCCCAATTTCAGCAGAACGCCCCTTGCCGCCGCGTACTTTGCATTGGCTGGCGTTATGTCCGTATAGACACCATAGAGGTCGGGGTTCTTCTCGACCTTGGAGGTGTACTTGGACGGATCGCGGTAGATCCGCTCAAGTTCGTAAGCGCTGGTCGTTGAGTTCCTATCCCCACCAAGATGCTCGACCATTACGTTCCAGACCGCCTTGGTGAACCTACCGCCGCCTTTTACGAAATCGCCCTCTAGGAGCCTTGCGGTCATGAGGGATATGGCCTCGGTCTCGTTCTGGCTAGCTATCATGGAACCAGTGAACTGATAGCCGTTCTGGAAGTTGTCCGCTGCGGTCGGGTGCTCGCCCAAAAGGAGCTGGTCGAAACCATAGTCCCACCAGCTCATGAACGCAGGTCTATCCTCGGGTTGGATGTAGTTCCCGTCCATATCAACAAGGTCCTGTTGGGACAACCAGGTGTACGAGTCCATCCAGTAATCGCTATGGAGAGAAGATCCGAAGGAACCGAGGTATTTGAGGTCAGGGTCGTAATCACGTTTGCTCTCGATGGGTATGGCCGCATCCACCGCAAGGAACACGTTGGGCATCATGACGACGAAGCCCACAAGGACCGCCACGACCACTTTCCTGAACTGGAAATAATCCCTGTGCTTCTTGTACTTCATCAATGCGAAATAGACGAAGGAACCCAGGATGACCGGCCCTACGGTCAGGAGGATGTAGTTCTCGGCAAAGAAGCCCCCCCAACCCTCTGCGACGACCCCAATCCCCAGGAACATGATGATAACGGCAACAATGGAATATGCGATCGATAGTCCTTCCGCTTTCATCCAGACCACGAGCTCTATGAGGACCCAGCCGGCGAGGAGAGCAAAGGCCGGGGTGGCATTGAAATTGAACCTGATCGCAGTGAGGGACATGAATATGGCGACCAGGGTCCAGGTCACTATGACCATGTAGTCCTTCCTTAGGTTGGAGGGTATCTTGACAACGGCCAATATCACACCTCCAAGTGCCATGAAGAACGTTGCCGGACCGTAGATGAAAACGATCCTGGAGATATCAGGGGCCTGGGCCTCCGCTATCGTCGAGTACAACTTGGATTTGATGAAATAACCACCGCCAGTGAACAGCATATCGGCTGTCGCGGGGAACCTCCAGCTGAGAAGAAGGAACGATATCACGCCAAAAAGCAATAAGGTCGGTAGGACCAGGAGCCATGGAATGTCCCTCGTCGGGACTATGAAGACCCCCAGGGCGGTCATGGCCAGCAGGATATAGAAACCCTGGCTCCAGGTGGATATCGAGAAGAAGTGATAGTAGGGGAGCGATAGCAGGACCACTGTTGCCATCGAGATGAATATTACCATGAACGTACCCAGGGAGTCCTCGTTGCGGAACCTCTGGATAAGGAGCTGGACCATGTAATATATCAACATGATGGCCAGTACATAGGCATAGCCTTGCCATGTTAGGGCAATGGCGGTCATGCTCAGACCGGCCATGAGGGCATACAGGACGGCCTGCTTGTTCCCTCCAAGGAAGTCCCTGAACCCAAGGACCACGCTCTGGGGCTTCCGCCAGTCCTCGATATAGTTCTCATCCCTCTGGACCTTGAAGGCCCTGGCCAGGAAGTAGAACGTCAGGATAACGAAGAACACCACCATCGAGTCGTGGTCTGTGAAACCTAGTGTTGACCTCTCTATATGTGATGCCGTTAAGGCCAGGAAGAACGCCGCCATGAGGCCAGCCCTCCGGCCGAAGGTATGCTTACCGAGCAGATAGACAGGGATGACAGATAGGGCCCCCCACATCACCGGGGCGAACTGGAAGGCGTACCATGTCGAGTTCTCAACGTTCATACCGAAGAGAGGGGCGAGCAGATAACCGAAGAGGACTATAGACCAATCGAACAGAGGAGGTCTGGGATTGCCGCCGGAGAGCGGGTAGTTCAGAAGGTCATCTATGCGCAGGTGCTGTTTCTCCTCCTGGACATAGTTGATGACGCGCTGGTGGTATGACGGGTCGTTACCCACGATCTGAGGTGGCCATGTATCGAAAGAGACATCGTAGTAAAGGTAGGAGCGGAGGGCAAAGGCCAGGAGGAATATCCCAAGGAGGATCAAAATGGTCGAGCGGTTCCCCTTGAACCAATCCCGGAAGGTGGGCTCCTTCTTGACATCTGGTGTCTTTCTGGCAGCTTCCGAAGACGGCGCTGTCGCTTGTTGTTCTGCGGTCCTGTCCGTAGCCGGTGCATCCTTTGCGACCGTTCTTTCGGACACTTCCTTTCTCGTCCTAGAGGACCTTGCCCTACGAGCCATCTGAACTCACCTTAGGATCGGTGCTAGGGCACCATCCAGCCAACCAAGGATGGATGGATAGCTAGCACTGCGGCGAGGCCCCAATACCCTTCACTTACTTATTCGTTTTTGTTGATGGCCTGACCGTTCCCGGGGTTCTGGAGCGCTTTTTCGGCCCCCGGATGCCCCTTGGTCCCGCTTGCGAGCAAAATAGGGCCCGAGAACAGGATGGACAAGGACATCAGGACGAACACCTGCAAAGTAGGGTCAGAACCCAGATAGACCCCTATTCCTTGGACCCTTGTCAGGCCTATCAGCGTGATGACCAGGGCCACAGTGAGGCCCAAGACCACAAGGATCGGCCATACCGATACCTTCTCGGTCCTCAAGGTCCTTTCTGAAAGGATGAGCTCGAGCAGAAGGACCGGTGGGATAACAAGGGATGCGGTAAGCGCCCCGAACCTGGGAAGGTCGGCCAGCTCGACCCCCTTGACCGAGCCAAGCGAAAGGGTGCAGAAACCGAGGAGTCCGATAAGTCCCAGCCATCTCGATCGTACCAAGGCCGCGACAGGGACCAGGACGAGCGGAACGGCCCCCAGCATGTTCATGCCACTGAGGAGCATGGCCAGCATCAGGATGAGCGTTACAAGGAGCAAACCTATCACTTGCTCATCCTCCTCAGGTTCTCTACGACCCTTTCTCCCCTTTCCTTAGGGTCTATGTCCATAACACGCACCCCGGCAGCCCTCAAGCTGCCGAGGAGGGCCTGTTTGGCCGCATGGTCAATATAAGCATGTTCAAGGCTCTCCTCTGTTAGGTTCCCAGCCATCAGGTGGTAGGTCCAGGAGAACGGTGATATTACGATGACCCGGTGCTTCTTGTGGACAGCGAGCTTGATAGCCTTCAGGATCGAGGGCTGGTTCGTCTCGAGATCGGAGATAAGCACCACTAGCAGTCCTGACTCCTCCTCGAGCTCCAGGCAGCGGACCGCTTCGAAGATGCCCGTGGTCGAAAGCCTTCCGTAGCTTGCCCTTTTGCCCTTCACAAGGAAAGGACCTAAAATGTCCAGCATCCCCTTGCCCTGGTCCAGCGGGACCTGGGTCTTTCCAGGTCCAGAGCCGGGGTACCCCCCAGTCTCGACCGGATTGGGAAGCCCATTTAAGGATAAGAGGACCGTCTCCAGGTCATGTTTTCCTGGGGATAGGTGCTTTAGGACCCTGGTCTCATCGAAGGAGATCATGCCCACAGGATGGTTGAAGGAGTCCAGGACCATGGCCAATTGGAGACCCAGGGCGACCGCATGGTCTATCTTGGAAACCTTGCCAACGAGCTCTCTCATACCCCATGTAGCATCCATGAGGAGGACCGTCGGAAGGTTCGTCTCCTGTTCGAACTCCTTCGTCATGAGCTTGGTCAACCTGGAGCCCGCTTTCCAGTCGATGTCCCTGAACCGATCGCCGGCCATGTAATCCCTTACCGTCCTGAAGTCCGCCCTGTAGGTCCGAGTATGCCTCCTGTGGGCGGGACCAGTGATCTCGAACCTCTTCCTCTTAGCCATCAATGTGGCCATGGCGATCTCCTTTTTCGATGCCCTGACGAAGACCTCAGTGCCGGGATCGATGGAGGTCCTGCACGTGAAAAGCCCTCTGGGGTCTGTGATACTGACATCTAGTCCGAGGAAATGGAAGCGGCCCCTATCTTCAGGAACGGCAGTATATACGACCGACAGAGGTCTGTCTGGTGCCAAAGTCCCTTCCAGGGCGAGGTCGCCCTTATCCTGTCTAAAATGGTGAGGGACCCTGTCCCTGACATGTATATGGACCGTCTCCAGGGCCGATAAGGCCAGTCTGATGGTCATAGGTGACCCTTTGTGGACGACCCCTTCCATGATCCTTCTCTCAGCCTTTAGCTCCATCCTACCTATCAGGGCAACGAACTCGAGCCTTCTGTAGGCGAGGTAGAGCAGGACCGCTGACCCTGCGGCGGCTACCAAGATGCTCTGGAAGAGATATGCAAAGATGAACACAAGGACGGCGCCGGCAGCGACCGCCTTCGATAGGACCGTGAGCTGCACCCTCATCGGAGGCCTCCTACCACAAGAGGGTGGGAGAAATGCAGCATATCCCCACCGACCTTCACATCAATCATTACCATCCAGCTGCCATCCTGTATGTCAAGGCTTAGGTCGGGCGTCAACAAGCTGGAGCCACCGGCGAGAGCGAATTCAAGGAAGGTCCCGTTGCCGGGGGAGAGATGTGCTGGTCCCGAAACAGGAAAGGGGATGGTCTTGTATGGGTCTTCAAGATGCATGGATATGTTCACCTTAAGGTCATCGGTCAAAGGGTTCGTGAGGCCTATGCTCACGATCAAGGGGTCGCCATCTATGAGCAATCCGCTGAGCCGGGCCGGGTCTCCCCCTTCCCCGGCGAGGAACGCCTTAATGCCGCTTTGCGGCAGGACCGTCAGATATCCGGTCTTGAGAACCCTGACCCAGATATTGAGGTCCCTGTGCTCTCTGCCGTCCATGAACAGAAGAAGTCTAAGTTTATGATGACCGATATCGTTCACCGTGAAGTTGCAGGGGACCTTCAGCGTGCCACCCTTCCTTACCCAGACCTCCAGGGCTGGTCTGTCCAGCTTGGAGACCTCAACAGCGTCCAGCGAGGCAACGGTCCGGTTCCGGGCGTCAGGTCCTATGGACAGCAATATCGTATAGTTCCTGTCCCCGTGCTCATGATTCCCTATGCCTATGATTACCGATTGCTCCTCTCCTTGAACGAAATCGGATGGATAGCCCTCCGCTTTCCCAGAGGGTCCCAGGACATAGAACTCGGTGAAGGATTCCCCCTGCCTTGGCACGACGATGATGTAAACGAGCAAAGAGACCGAGAGGACCATCATGACCACGATCCCTATCGTAAGGACGCGGTCCATGGGCGAACTTTCCTTTGGGAAGGAGATGTCGAGCACGATGACGAACCGGTCCTCCAATGGGGCTTTGTTGCGCCTATAGACAGCTACCCCTGCGACTATGACATTGAAAAAGAAGATGGAGGTCAGGACGAGCCACAATCTGATGCCTAGACGTTCCGGGTCCCAGTCGTAGGTCCAGTTTAGGACCAGACCTATGAGCGGTGTGACAGCGATGGAGAGACCCAGGGAGAGGGCGACCCTTTCGAGCCCGTCAAGGCCTTTCCCTACGACCTTCCCCTCCTGCATGGTCCCTTCATCCTCTTCTTCGTCGGCATCGTCAGGTCCCCCTTCGTCATCTTTCTCAGGTCTTCCGTCCGGGAACCTCTTACCATCTAGGTCATAGAACAGTTTCCTTTCAGGGTAAAGGGCCGATATGAGCACATAACCGGGAAAGAACAGGATGAAGGGAAGTCCCAGTATGACCCGTACGGCGGTCACGCCCGGAAATAGGACGATGGATATCACAAGGAGCGTTGAAAGGACAATGACGGCATAGAGGTCGTAGGGGACCTCTCTGACAGTGAGCCTCATCTCGAACGTTGAGCTTTGTGGACGGTTATATTATTTATGCAGGGCGTACCGCCAGTTCTCTGAGGTCCCTGTTCCGGCCCACTTGGAGGGACTGCGCTCAGACCGGTGTCTGTTCCTCCATCTGGGGTTTGAAACCCAGGCCATATGCCTCATGGATATCGGTTATGATCATGAACGCCTTCGGGTCCTCGTCTATGACTATCTGACGGACCTTGTATATGTTCCTCCTCGTAACGACGACAAGCAGGATCTCCTTGGGCTTGCCGGTATATCCGCCCTCCCCGTGGATGATCGTCACCCCCCTCTCCACCTCCTTCAGGACCCGGTCCCTGATGATGGTCCATCTGTCGGAGATGATGTAAAGCCCCTTTGTATTGCCTATACCTTCGATCACCACATCGACCGTCTTGGAAGAGACGAACAGAGCGACGAACCCGATCATGGCATAACCCAGATTGTTGAACACTATGGCACCCAGGGAGATCACTAGGAAATCGAAGATGATGAAGGTCTGCCCGGCGGTCATGAAGTTGTACTTGACGGAGATCTGGGCAATGATGTCGGAGCCTCCCGTCGATCCCTGGGCCCTGAAGACAAGGCCAAGGCCGAACCCAAGGAGGACACCTCCGAAGATCGCCGCCAGCAGCGGGTCCAGGTCCTTCAGGACATTGATCGAGGTCGGATCTGAGAGGAGATAGGCATTGTACCTGTCCGGAAGGAGATGTCCATAGACCCCCTCGTTGATAACGTCGGTCATGACCGACATCACGGTGAAGCCGTAGAACGTCCTTACCCCGAACCTCTTCCCTAGAACGATGATCCCGACGACGAACAAGGGGATGTTAAGTACGAGCATTGTGAGACCTAACGGGAACCCCAGTGTGTTGCTAAGAACGATGGATATACCGGACACCCCACCGGCCGAGACCTTGTAGGGTCCAAGGAACCAAACTAGGCCCAAGGCCATGATGGTGGCTCCTAAGGTTATCACAAAATAGTCCCTGACGACCTTATGGTAAGGTACCCGTCTGGTATTCACGGACGGAGGTTGCACCTTCAGGTCTGGATCTCCCTCGGTCATAGCGACCCCTTGTTCAAGTGGAGATGGGATGGTTATTTGAAACTTTCCGATAGGCCCCATACCGCTCAGGTAGACCATTCTTCGATATCTTCCTGGTCCGCCTCCTCTACTTCGTCCAGTTCATCAACCTCGTCCAGGGACTCGACATCCTCATCATCGACCTCGGACACCCCCGGTCCATTATCGGTCTGCCCCACCTTCGGGAAAGGTCCCTTTAGGTGGGTCCCATCAGTTGCTTCTGCTTCCAATGGGGTCTTTATGCCAGGGACCTGGAAAGGATCGGCGTCCGTTTCGGGAGGTACAGGCTGCGCAACAGTATCAGACGGTGACCTTTCGAGCGGGACCGAGGGGGTCCTATCGTCCAGGATGTCCCCATCCTCATCAGGACCACCTGTACCCTTTTGTTTTCTTTTATCCTTCTTCGGTCTCGTAGGCCTTATGTAACCCGAACCATCGCCAGTCTCCTCCGTTCTCCTATGATGGCTTGTCTGGGCTGGGGGTAATGAGCCGGGTCCATGGCCTGGGAGGCCCTGATGGGAGACCGGGGCCGGGATAGATAGGGTGAGCTTGGTAGGACCTGTTCTCACCTGCCCTTTGGTCCTCTCGGCCTCCCTCCTCCTCTTTGATCTAAGGACGATGAAGAACACCACGGTCAGCATAATGGCGCAGATGACCGCAATGAGGAGGATGGTGTTCAACCCAATACCTCCCTCACCATCTTCCTCCCCTCCACTGCCACCTTGCCGGGAGACTGTGAAGTTCCAGGACATCTCGGCCTCGTTCCCGGCCCTGTCCCTGA
The DNA here is from genome assembly GCA_964563055.1 of uncultured Thermoplasmatales archaeon. GTDB lineage: Archaea > Thermoplasmatota > Penumbrarchaeia > Penumbrarchaeales > Penumbrarchaeaceae > JALOTP01. The sequence goes on from CAZLVP010000003.1 coordinate 133,056, forward strand.
CAGTTACGGTTATCGAGTGGGCGCCGGGTGTGATATCGTTGAACGTATGGAGATTGCCCGATTGAACGGTCACAGAGACTATGCCATCGAGAGACACCTGGGTCGATGACAGTCCTGACAGGTTGTCGGATGAGAGCCAGTAAACATCCGCCTTGAAACCCTTCACCTGCGATCGGGTAGTGTCGATGGTGACCAAGGGTGGTGTCATGTCGATGATGACTTTGACAGGGGATGCGAGCCGCGTCTCCATACCCGCGAGGTCCGTCGCCGAGAGATAGAATGTATTGTATATGCCCTCATCAAGGACCACAGTGGCGTTGGTGGCCCCTGGTGATAAAGGTACCGTAATGTTCCCGGCTACGAGCTTCAGCTCTGCCAATCCGACCTTTTCCACCACGGACCAGGATAGATAGATCGTCCTAGACCTGCTAATCCCTGGGGGATCCCCGGTCCAAGCTAGGACCGGTGGCTGTGTGTCCACAAAGAATATTGTGGAGGCTTCGGCCGTGAGGCCAGCCCCGTCCATTGCAACGAGCCTGAGCGTATGTCTGCCGTTGGAGGAGACCGGGAGAGGCAGAAAGGACCTTTCGACCACCTCGGTATAGAACACATTATCAAGGTACAGGGAGAGGTTCCTTAGGAGCATATTGTCCGATGCGTCCCATTTGACATCGACCTGGAGGTCCTTGATGAAGCTCCCGTTCAGCGGTGCGGTGAAATCTACCAATGGAGGGGTGCGGTCCACATAGAATGTTATGGAATCCTCGCCCGTGTTATTGGCCGGGTCGATCACCTGCACCTTTGCCTTGTGAGCCCCCTCACCGAGAACAACATCATAGGTCCTGTTCCGACCCGCATCGACCAAAGGCCCGTTATCGATCGAGATGAGGAAGCGAAGGTCGTCTTCATAAACCGAACCGTCGAAGGCGGTCCAACCAAGTGTAACAACGGGGGTCGATTGGTATTCGCCCTCTGAAGGGCGGGTTATGGTGACCCTCGGGTCAGTGATATCCCTGATCACCACAGCGGTCCTCTCGACGTAGTTCTGGAGGTCGTCCTCAAGTCTTACTGTGAGCTCTACTGGCCCCTCATCATCGAGGGGAACGATGACCTTGCCCGACGGAAGGGTGGGTTTGAAGAGCCCGCTCCGTCCGACCCTTAGCAGGACCTTAGAATATTCGAAAGGTCCGCTATAGGTCCATTCCAGAGGGACCGTGGAATCTGCTGTGACCGTTCCGTTCAAGGGTGTGGCGATCAGAAGGTCCGGGGGGATACCTACACTGAACGGGAACGTTACCGATCTGATATTTCCCGCCCTATCCGAGGCCAACATCTCAAGGGTATGGTCACCGGCCTGTACGCTGACCTTGTGTCTGTCAGGTTGCTGAACAGGGACCACAGGTCCTCCATCAAGGCTCACATCTATGGCGTCAAGGGCGATATTGTCCGTGACATTGAAGGCGAACGTTATGTACTCCAACGACAGGGTGGAGCCAGGGCTGGGTGTGATCATTTCTATGACAGGTTCTGTGATATCAACGGTGAAGTTGGCCACCCTCTTCATTTCCAATCCATACTGGTCCTTGATAATGAGTTCAACCTTGTGGGCCCCCTCCCCAAGAGGGAAGACCCTGCTCCTTAGGGCAGGGTCCTCGTAGGAGAGCACCCCGTCTAGTTCAAGCGACTGATTTACAGGGACCAGGAAGCTCTTTGTCCTCCATACCAGGGCCACGTTAGGATCCTTCAGATAGGCCCCCTCCACCGGGGTCTCGATGAAGAGGTCATTATAAGTGTCCTTGAGGGAGATGTCCCTTTGGAGCAGGGTATAGAGCCCGGCCCTGTCAGTGGCCTTGATACGTAGCTTATGGTTACCTTTTTCAAGCCATATGCTGGTCCCGCTCAGACCGGTCACATCCTTGAACGGGGCACCGTCATGGGAGAACTCGACCTTCTTGATACCAGAAACACTATCTGAGGCGGCCCATCTCACGACGGTATAGGACCTCTCGGGGGATGAGCTGAGGGGCTCGAGGAGGGCCAGATATGGTCTTTCGGAATCGAGATAGGGATTGGTAAAGGGTCTTGAATCGATCCCGTTGTTAGGTATCGTGTAGTTGACATCAACGAACCCATCATTATCATTATCCGGGGACCTGTGGTTGGCCCAGTAGTTCCCCTGGCCGTTGACGGTCCATCTGTTGTTATTGGAACCCCAGACGGTCTGTTCGCATTGTGCGGAGGAGCCCGAATCAGGTGTTCCCTTGTTGTGGTAGAAGATGTTCGACCATATTCGGCTGTCCTGGCCGAAATTCAGGTCGATCGCGTAATTGGTACAGTTCCCGAAATAGTTGTACTTGATGTCGTACTTCGATAACCTGCAAATGTTCCAGTTGTTCTCTGTGTTTATACCATAGTTGCAGGATTCGAACGTATTGTTCTCTATGGCCCCATTCACGTTCGAGGATTGAATGACCATCTGATAGAAGAAGATCCCGTTCCCTCCGACCTTGAATGTGTTCTTTTTTATCCATATCCTATATGAGGTATGGATATAGAGACCGGTCCCCGAAGGAGATGTGAACAGGTTCCCGGCCACGAGGGTCCCCGAATCCCCTCCGCGCAAAGTGAGCCTTGCGTCAATGAAGGTGCAGTTTTCGACCTTGGCGGTCGTCCCCGCCCCCTGCAGGTCCACCGGTACATTATCGAACCGTGAGTCCATGATGACCTTGTTCGTCCCTTGGTCATTGAAAGATACAATGGGGGTGGTGCCGGTCGAGGACCTAGTGAAATTGCTGCCCTTGATGGTGAACCTCAATGGATTCCTTACATCCACTAGGTTGGTCCCGTCCTGGATGTTCGAAACATAGGCCTTTGAAAGGGTAATGTCCCTGCAACCGGTGGAAAAGAGGAAGGACGCTCGACCAGTACAGGAGATGTTCTCCAGGAGCATGTTCCTTGACCCGGAGAAATATAGGGCCGTCGAAGTGGAGGAGCTGAAGGTCAAGTTCCTAATGACGATCACAGATGCGGTATTGTCTATCCTTAGCTGGTATTGTCCCATGTCATAATCGGATATGATGTAGGGGCTGTTCGAAGTCCCAGCCCCGCTCCTAACGTACAATGATGCGGCCAGCGCTGTATCACCGTTGATGTTTATGTTCCCTGGGACCGTATCCAGACCATTGACTAATAACAATAACTGCTCTGAGGTCATTAGAGGGACCACAAGCAGGAGAAAGGTCATGGCTATTACAATGGGGGTGAGACGAACTCGGTTCAACATAAGACACTCCATTATGCTCAGCATATATCTGATTACTCCGTATTTGTGGATATCGGTGATATTCCCAGTATCATTTCAGCTACTTCTCACGGACCAGCCTCAATAGCTGTTTTGGGTCCTCGGTACTCTTCACCTCGTTGAGGTTGAGGACGGGTGTCCCGTCTATCCTTCGTTTTCTTACTGGACCGTCCACTACCATCATATGGTCAGACCTTGAGATTGAACCGATATCATGGAGGACCTTAGCCCTTTCGTGCATGCCCCCGGGTCCCTTGCCTAGTGAGGTAATGAGCACTCCCTCCTTTGCCCTGGCAAGGGCATCGAATGGGCATTTCGTCGTGGGGACGACCTCCATTCCGATGGACCCCAGATGTTCCAGCACCTCCTTTTGAACCCCCTCGGTCAGTTCCAAAGAGTCCCTGATATCCTGGAGGATCATGTCGTACTTGAAAGGGTCCAGTGCCCTTATCAGGGCCGTCTCCAGGAAGGCCTCGATCCTTAAGGCGGTCTCCATATCCACCCCCATTCCCTCCTCGTACATCTGGATCGCACGACGGGTGACCCTCACATGTTCGGAAAGCGTTCCTAATGATATTCCGCGCTCCTCCCTCCTCTTCCTCATGACCTCGCCGTCAATGCTCACATAGTGGCCCCCGCTAGAGTAATAGACCATCGGAGGGACCTGCTCTATCAGATGGTCGAAAAGTGTGTTCAGGGTCATCAGGGGCAATCCGTTCTTCAGATAGAGGACCCCATCATGGAAGGGGATGGACGGTCCGGAAACGATCACTATGATCGGGGAGGCCTTGAGCATGGATGAGAGGACCTTTAGCTCCCTGGCTATCTGAGGGGTCAGGTCCTCCTTTCTCTCGGCGACCTTGACCAGCAAAAGGACGTCGTCCCTCCTGGCGACCAGATCGAAAGCCGTCCCGGGAAGGGCCGATATCCTGACCTGATCGAACCCAGACCTTTCGAGGATCAACACAACGGACCTGGCGAGCTCATCTATGTTCATATGGACCAAATCTGACAGTGTCTGGGTAAAGGATGGACCCCAGAATAATGCTTTCTGAGAAAAGAGTGTTGCAGGGGTCTCGGAAGAGAGGATTGTTCAGCATATTGGAGTGATACACCTAAAACAGCTACTCCCCTGCAACGTTGTTCGTATTACGAGTTGTATGGGGCGATGATCCATACAACACACCCATTAGGGTTTTCTATGTTAATAAACCTTGTTGGTCAGGTATCCTTCGGGCCCTGCAAAACTTTTTAAAATACCTTTTTATACGTTCGCCCCGACCTACGGAGGGTCTACCTTGAAAAGGGACCTCGTTTCCATGTTGGATATCGTTGATGAGCTAGAAGAACTGATCGATCTTGCCATAACCATGAAAGGGGAAGTGAGAGATGGGCTCCAGTTCACCCCTTTCAAGGGGAAAACGCTCGGTCTGATCTTCGAAAAGCCAAGTTTGAGGACCAGGGTATCCTTCGAGGTTGGTTTTTCCCAGCTCGGAGGGACCTCTCTATACCTCTCGCCGAGCGAGATCCAGGTGGGGAAGAGGGAATCGGTCCATGACGTCGCAAAGGTCCTTTCGAGGTTCGTGGACATCCTCATGTACAGGGCCTTCAAGAACGAGATGATGATGGAACTAGCTAAGTATGCAGATGTCCCCGTGGTGAACGGCCTGGACGACATGGAGCATCCATGTCAGGCCGTTGCTGACCTGATGACCATGACCGAGGTCAAAGGCACACTTAGGGGCAGAACGCTCGCCTGGGTAGGTGACGGCAATAATGTACTCCACTCGCTCCTTCTGGGAGCTCCAGTCCTTGGAATGAACGTGAAAGCGGCATGTCCCAAGGGGTATGAACCAGACCCTGATATCGTCAAGAAGGCGATCGAGCTCGGAAAGGGGCACAGGGCGAATGTTAATATCATGACCGACCCTAAAGAGGCCGTAAAGGGGGCAGATGTGGTCTATACCGATACCTGGGTCTCCATGGGTGACGAATCTGAGGTGGAAAAAAGGCTCAGGGACTTCGCTCCTTATCAGGTCAATATGAAGCTCTTCTCACTGGCCAAGCCAGATGCTGTGTTCATGCATTGCCTACCGGCCCATAGGGGCCAGGAAGTGACCGATGAGGTCATGGACTCCCCGAGGTCGGTCGTCTTCCAGGAGGCCGAGAACAGGATGCACGCCCAAAAGGCCATCATGGTCCGGTTGATGGGCAAGAAATGAGGTCAGTTGAGCGCCCACCCGTGGACCCTTTCCGAATCCCCAAGGTCCACTATCCCCATCCTGGACGGTTGGGGTTTGAAGTTCATCAGCTTCTGGAACTTGGTCTGTGACTGCCAGGTGGAGCCCTGGACCATCTGGACACCCCTGTAGACCTCCATCTCGAACCTGTGAACATGTCCCGATACGAGGATGTCAGGGACCTCACCTATCACCATCATGTCTGTCTCTTCGGGGGAGAGCTGGTTCCTCATGCCATAGCATGGTGAGAAATGCCTCATCCTGAGCATCTCCTTCATTCCCTGGATGGGGCTTTCGTAGGTAACATCCTTGAAAAGGGTGACCAGGTCGTCTATCGATCTTCCATGGTATGCTGAGACATGGACCCCCGACAGAGAGAAATGGGTCGGATTGGATAGGAAATGGACCCTGGAGATCGAGAACAGGTCCTGGTACTCCTCGGGGATGGGTGGCTGCGGTTCAGCGAGCCTCACGGCGTCATGGTTGCCCGGTAGTAGTACAAGTTCAATATGCTCTGGGAGGCGGGAGAGAGAACCTGCCAGAGCCTCGTATTGTTTTGATATGTCCATTATCTTCAGGTCCTTCTCCTGTTCGGGATAGATCCCGATCCCGTCGACAAGGTCCCCAGAAATGATAAGGTACTTCACTCGCCGTCCCACCTCCGCTGGGAGGTTCGCATCCCGTTCCCCCCTCAGCCAGGAGATCATCCTCTCCCAGTCCTCTGCAAGGTACATCCTTGAGCCAATATGGGTATCGGAGGTGAATGCAGCTAGGAGACCCTTTGTCGTGGATACCCGCCTCCTGTGGAGCTGGGGGACATCCACCCTAACGACCCTGTCAGCGAAGACTATGCCACCCCCCCGCCTGTCACCGCTCTTGTACCTGCCCGTTACCGATATCACCTCATCATTGACCAAACGGGTCTTGAAAACCTCCTTGGTCTTTGAAAGGAGCGCCCTTATGGACCCGGTAGTATCCTCAAGGACCAGCATCTGATGGCCGTTCTTTGTAGTCCTCGAATCGGAGACCATACCTATGAAGATGACCTCATCCTCCGATCCATAGATGCTCCCTATGTCCGAGATTGGGACCAGGTCTGGGTTCTGTTTGACGATTAGCTCTCTTAGGGAGCGGTACCTGTCCATGAATAGGTTCTTAAAATCATCTATCTTGCCTGGCGAGCCCAATCTTTGCGATGGGTCCATAAGGACCTTCAGATCGCCATCCTCCTCGGATGCGGGTGCCCTGGGCCTGAAGGCCCCTCTGATATCCTCATATGCTCTCTCTGGAACGTTAACTGAAGGACGTGAGGGTGATATCTCTGGACCTTTGATAGGTCCAGGTCCCGAAGGTCTTTGGCTCGTTTGGGACGACCGAGGAGAGCGTGGGACCATAGCAGGAAAAGGTATTGCAGAAGAGGTAGGAATGGTGGCCTTATTAGCGACCCTGAAGGCCGGAACATAGCTATCTGGTTCAGTTTCAGGAACTTGAGTAGGATGGTCGTCTAGGACGTATCGGGATGGAGCGGTCGTTCGCTCTGATTTTATGGAATGTTCTCCTAGCCGCTGAACCGATAGCTCAAGGAGCTGGGGGACACCGATGATGGGGGGGAGCGACCTACCATTGGACAGTGCCTCTTCAAGGTCCAAAAGGAGCGAAGGTGCCTGGGAGAGCATCCTGTGGGCTTCCGGTGCCAGGAGCCTGTTCCACCTCATGAGCCTCTGGGCGATATCCTCCATCGGATGGCGATTTCCACCTTGGTCCTATTTATCTTTCCCGGGGGTGAGGCAAAAGTATGATGGTCCTACGTTGGTAAATACAGGAGGGACGTAGGGCCCTTGTCATTTTTTGGAGGTTTCTGTTAGAGATAAATCCATTTTTGTCCGACAATATTAAATATTTGTCGGACATATTATGGTATGTTGTCGGGCAGAGGCAGGCTAATATGGAGAAAGCGGACAAGATCACCATCCGGTTGACACCGGAACAGGCATCGGCCCTGGACTATCTTGTGAAGGCCGGGGAATGCAAGAACCGGTCCGACGCCGTCCGGACCCTCATAGACCGTCTCATCCAGAGCTCCATGGAAGATGAGGGTAAGATCTTGGTGAGACTTCCCGACACTATGCTGAACGCGGTCGATATCCTTGTCTCTTCCGAGCATTTCGTCAACAAAGAGCTCGGTATAAGGGAGCTCGTCCGCAATGGTCTTAGCCTCCTTGATATAGCGGCCATCCAGGAGAGGCACGCCCTGCTCTCAGAGGCGGGGGCCGATAAAAAGGCAAGGGATATATTGGAGGGCGAGTACTCGAACATGCTCAAACAGTGATCTGGGGAAAGAACCTGAACAGATGGGATCTAAGAATGGGATGCACTCTGTAGGGGCCCTCGAAATATTTTTCGGGGGAGACAAGGGCCCCTACAATCTTTTTTTTTCTCTTTACCTTGAGGTTTCAAGCCTTGGGGGGCTCTACTGGTACACTTTCCCCATCCTGCGGAGGGATGTTCATAGGTTGGGATACCTGGACTGTCTCCGTTGAGACCACGACAGGGGGGGTCGGACCTTGTGTTGGGGTTGCAGTTGGACCGACGGGCAGCGGTGCTGCTGGATGCTGTCCCGGTGCCAATTGTTGTCTGGGTGCGAACAGGAAGTCAATGTCTGAGACCTGGCCCTGGGTCACAGGGGGCTGTGATGTCCGATCATGGTCCATTGGGACCGTTCCTGGGGGGACCTGTCCTGTGGGTAAAGCTGCGGAACTGACCTCTTTCTTCTTCTTTATCAATAGAAGCCCAACAATGGCTAGTATGACCAGTACCAAAACAACGAGTGCAGCAATGATGATAATGGGGCCTACCCCCTCCTCTTTGACCTTTGGTGGTTCCTCCTCTATCACCTCCATAACCACGGTCACCTTGAGGTGGTCAATAGCAGTCTTTCCAAGGTCGTCCCTGATCAGAAGAGTGACATTGTACGTCCCTGCCCCCATGTAGATATGGTCGACTATCCTGCCCGTCGCGTTAGAACCGTCATCGAAATCCCAGTGGAAGTAGGTCAGCTGCCCCGCGGAGGTCGAACTGGACGCATCGAACCGCAGCACCTCGCCTACCTTGGCGGTCAGGTCCTGACCAGCAGATGCCTCGGGAGTAGCTCTGACGGGAACATCGAGGGTCAACTTGATGTCCTCGATCGAAGTTGTCCTAAGGACCAGCTGGTGTTCGCCTGAAGCTGCTGTGAACGAGGTGGTGAAACTTTTAGTGGCCAGCGGGAGGAGGGAGACCAGGAACTCGTTCTTGAGCGTGGTCCCATCCAATTGTACTGTGAGGGTTAGATTCTCCCCCTTTAGATTACCTTTATTGGTCAGTTTGAACATGACGTTCACGGTCTCCCCCTCCTGGGGTGCCTTAGGGGTGATAGCAAGCTCCGGGACCAGCACCGTTTCGTAATGTACGACCACGAGGGAAATATTGGTCGTAGCCTTGCCACCGAAACCATCATCGACCATGAGCGTTATCGTATGTGTACCGGCCGAAAGGAGCATCGTCAGACCCATGCCGTACCCAAGTCGTCCATCGATGTCGGACCACCATTCGATGGTCAAAGGGTCTCCATCATCGTCGAAGGTCCCGCTCGCGTTGAATGTGACCGGGACGAGGTCAGAGAGTTCTGAGTTCGGTGCTGGACCATGGATCACTGCAATAGGGACCAGGTTCTTTACGGAAGGACCAATGAAGTCAGACCCATCTTCCGCGGGAGATCTGACCTCGAACCTCCCGTCGCTGAACTCGAAGTGGAAGGTATGGTTCCCAAGGTCCAGCTGTGTCGAATACCTGAACTCGACCCCCTTCTTGATGTCCGTACCGATCATGGTCATGTTGTAAGGGTCCCCATCTATGACGACCAGCCTCTTAACGGCAGTGTCACCATGATTGTCCTTGTACTTGACGGAGAACATGAAAGTGTCCTTTCTTGCCCCTTCGGGGAGGTCCACTCCGCCCTGGGATAGGATGGGTGCATAGTTCGCCCTTGCCACTATGAAAGTGGTCTCACCCTTTGCAGGATACCTGACTTCGCTTGTGCCATCGGAGAAGACCATATGGTAATAATGGTCCCCAATGGTCAGCTTGGACGTAAAGTAGAACTCGACACCTTTTGTATAGTCTAGAATTCCCCCAGGTTTCATGTTATGGCTGCTCCCGTCTATGTAGAGATAGGACCTCACCGGTGTCGCGTTCTCAGGGTCCATGTAGGTCACGCTGAAGCGGTAGGTCGAATCAGTATCCCCTTCCGATGGGTCATGTTTGGGGTCTATGAGCTCGGGTATATGATTGACATGGAAGATGACCTCTCCTGAGGTAGGGACCCTGACCGTCCTACCATCGACCTCGAACTCGAGATGATAGGGGCGATCGCCCGGTGCCATCTTCATCACCTTTGTGTATTGGACCCCTGTCCTGTAACCTGATGTCGCTGTTGTGGTCAATGGGACGGCCGTTCCGTCAAGGAACAGCTCGGCCCTGGTGGCTGGCCTATCATACCAGTACTTGTAGGTCGCAACGAATGTGAAGTTCGTGTTCATATCCCCCTCGAAGGGGGTGAACTCCATACCTATGACCTCGGGAGGGTGGTCCGGCTTGGTATATTGGAATGTCTGGTTGTGCGAAAGGGTGTTCACGAGCTGCTGCTTATTGTTGAAAACGGTGGCTTGGAACGTCTGGTAATCGTGGTCCTTGATAACGAACTCCGGGTAGTAGGTGGTATATATTGCAGGTTTTATGAGATCGAAATCAAGGACCATCACATCTAGTCCTTTGAGCTCGGGAGCATTGGCCATGTATGTCTCCGTAGTAGTGCCCGAGGAGCAGGTGCCATGGTACCATTTGATACCTGACGGCATCTCAACAAGGAAGGTGTTGTCCTGAACGCCGGACATCCAGGTGTGCTCCATGCCGAAGGAGGTGATCTTCACATTAAGGTCGGATATGGTCTTTGTTACCTTCTGGCCCATAGCAGGGTTCAGCTCGACCACCTTGTTGGAATCCACCCCTCGGGATATCATGTCGTTATGGAAGGCATTGTTACCGGCGACATAGGCGCCTGTGTTCCTTGCTACGCATGCAACCTCATCAGGGTCATAGTGGGAGCTGTGACCATGGGGCGCCTGGAGGATCAGGTCCGCCTCCTTGATGGATTCCGGGTCCCAGATACATGCGGTCTCGTTGGGGAAGGCCTCCACGAATATAACCAGATCATCGTCCCAGACCCGGAAGGCGGTGGAGCCGAAGTTCGCCGCATCGTGGTTCAGGTAGGTGAAGTTAATTTGAGGTCCTGCCCTCGAATCCCTGGTGGGTAGGGTATCATTAGCTGTTCCATTCGTTCCAGACCCTGATGTGGCGGGAACGACCAATAGAACGACGAACAGTATGGAAAGTACGGAAGCTACCTTCATATATATCCATCCTTGACCGTCACACCTTAGTGATAAAGCCCGAAATTACGGACTCCCACTAGACACGGACCAAAAGAATGTACTCCCTTGTTCCCTTATAAAACCTTTTTCAGTTCATGAGACCGTTGGCTGCCAGGGATAGTTGGATAAGGACCACGGTGATTGACCTGCGATGGTCGCAGGACCCGAGGCCAAGGTTGCTCTCCTTGCGTGGATATCAAGGGACGATGAGCTGGTCCCCGAGATGAGGGAGCTTTGCTCATCAGCAGGGTACACGGTGGTCAAAGAGGTGAGGCAGGTCAAGGACCGACCCGACCCCAAGTTCTATTTCGGCTCCGGAAAGGTGTCCGAGCTCTCCGGGACGGAGGGTGTCCAATACCTGCTCACTCCTGCGGACCTATCCCCGCCACAGGCCTATTCCATATCCAAGGCCTCAGGGTTGGTGGTGCTGGACAGGATAAGGGTCATCTTAGAGCTCTTTAAAGAGAGGGCAAGCACACCTGAATCAAGGCTCCAAGTGGAGCTTGCGGACCTCCATCATCAACTTCCCATCATCAAGGAGTACATCCATCAGGGAACCCTCACCGAGAGACCGGGTTTCCTGGGCGGCGGGGAGTATATGGTGGATTATTATTACGAGATGGCAAGGAAGAGGATGGCAAGGATCAGGAAAGAGCTCGCACTGGCAAGGAAGGCTAGGGGGCAGAAAAGGGCCTTGAGGAAGAGGCGGGGAGCCCGGACCGTTTCAATTGCGGGTTATACCAATGCGGGAAAATCCACACTTTTCAATGCTCTTCTGGCCGATGACGACCCATTGAAGTCGGTCGATGTCAGCCCTATGGTGTTCACGACGCTTGGGACGACCACCAGGAAAATGGGCGGGATCAAGAACTGTATGGTCACGGACACTGTCGGGTTCATCAGGGACCTGCCCCCATGGCTTGTCGAGGGGTTCATGTCGACCCTCGAGGAGGTCTTCCTTTCGGATGTCGTCCTTTTGGTCGTTGACCCATCCGACCCGGAAAGAATGTTGGTAAGGAAGCTTGCGGACTCACTTGAGGTCCTCCGGAATGGAAACACTCAGGGTAAGGTCGTTTTGGTCCTGAACAAAGTTGACCTGCCCTCGGTCAGATTGGAGGATGAGTTCCTTTCATTGGTCCAGAACGGTCTTGACCCCGCACTTTTTGCAATGATATCGGTCATGGTGCGAGTATCGGCCAAGGACCGGACCAACTTAGATGGGTTGATCTCTGCGATAAGGCAATTGTTCGGACCGCTTGTCCGTTTCAAAGCCGTCGTCCCGCAGACCGAGGGAGGTTTCGATGCGGTCAAGTACATAAGGGAGCTTTCGGAGGAGAGCGAGGAATGTTTCGTGGACGCAACCATTGAGGTTTCAGGCCTCCTTGAGGAGAGGTGGGTGGTACCGGTGACCAGAATGGTCCTGTCGGCCAACGGCAGCATAGTGGCGGGAGATCGTGGGTCCCCCGATGAGTAATGAGGTCCGTTAACGGACATGTTCGATAGCATCGAACGATAATGGCCTTATTTGTTCGATGGAATCGAACGTAACATGATAGTTACGTTCGATGGTATCGCTTACCAGCAGTGTTCGAGTCCAGTCTGCATGGGAATGGATGTTGGGTCTTTGAGAAGAGCAAAGGACCGTGGCCCCGGTCTTAACACACTTCCATCGTTGGAGTGAAAAGGATTTTATCTGCATACCCCTTGCCAGATAGAGGTGGTTCTCTGAAGGCCGTCATACCCGCAGCAGGATTGGGGACAAGGCTCCTTCCGATCTCCAAGGCGCAACCTAAGGAGATGATGCCTGTACTTAACAAGCCCGCCATCCAGTACGTCGTGGAGGAGGCCTCTTCGGGTGGCTTTCACAAGGTCCTCATCATAACGAACAGGAACAAGAAGGTGATGGAGGACCATTTCGACAGGAACCTGGAACTGGAGAGCCTTCTCAAGAAGAAAGGGGCTACAGAGGCATTGAAGGAGCTCGAGAGGATCGAAGGCCTTGCGGACCTGTTCTATCTCAGACAGAAGGAGCAGAGGGGCCTTGGCGATGCGGTGCTCTGCTCGGAGAGCTTCATAGGATCAGGTACCTTTGCAGTGCTCTTGGGGGATGACATCATTGTCTCAGAGGTCCCCGCTATCAGGCAGCTTTACGAGGCGCACCTGAAGGTTAAAGCCCCCGTGATAGCTCTCGAGGAGGTCCCGTTGGACAGGGTCGAACGCTATGGGATAGTGGACCCGGGAAAGGAGATATCCCCCGGTCTGTTCAAGCTTAAAGGGATAGTCGAGAAGCCGAAGATGGACAAGGCGCCATCAAGGATGGCCGTGATGGGTAGGTACATTCTCGACAGCGACATCTTCGGATGGTTAAGGGAGTCCCCCACCGGGGTGGGCGGTGAGCTCCAGCTGACAGATTCGCTTGCGAGATACATAGGGACCAAAGGCCTTTACGGTCTCGTCGTCAAGGGACTGAGGGTCGATATAGGATCGGTGGAGGATTGGTTGAAGGCCAACATCCAGGTGGCCCTTCTTGACCCGGAACTGAAGAAGAAGGTTTCTGCCTATATCGATCTGCTGAGAGCAGAAGGAAAGGTATAGTTCATTTCTCATCATCATTTCCATTTAACGCCTCGTTCAAACTACCCGTCCTGTAGCCTTCAAGGTCCAAACATACATATTTGAAACCCAGCTCTTTCATCTTTGAAACTATCTTTTCTCTGACCTTGGGGTCCGATGCCTTTGTTATGTGTTCCGGTCCGACCTCTATGCGTACAATATGTCCATGATGTCTGAGCCTAGCACCCCTGAACCCCAGCTCTGCAAGGGCCGATTCTCCCTGCTCTATGGCCCTCAGCTTTTCAAGTGTTATCTCCTCTCCATATGGGACCCTGCTAGCAAGGCAGGGGCTCGAGGGTCTGTCCCAACCTACTATCCCCAGCTCCTTTGAGATCGACCTTACCATTGATTTGTCCATGCCAGCCTCTATGAGGGGAGAGCGGACCCCAGCTTCCTTAGCAGCTTTCCTTCCAGGCCTGTGGTCGGAGAGGTCGTCCAGGTTCGATCCATCGCAGACCACGGGGAACCCCTTCTCGACGGCGATGGGAACGAGCTTGGACAGGAATGTACCTCTACAGATGTAGCACCTGTCCGGAGGGTTGGACCTGAACAAGGGGTCGTCCAGCTCGTTGGTGTTCAAGATGATATGCTCCACTCCCAGTGATGATGCGACCTTCCTTGCATGGTCCAGCTCTGAAGCGGTGTAGGTCCCCGATACCGCTGTCGCTGCCAGCACATTGACGGGTCCTAAGGTCCTAACCGCAGCATGGAGAAGGAGATTCGAATCCACACCCCCTGAATAAGCGATGCAAACCCTGTTCAGTTCCTTGAGGATAGCTTGGAGCCTTTGATAGGCTTCAATGTGGGTAACTTTGGAGCTCATCTTCCTTCACCCACCCTGAAGAGCGAAAGCATCTCCTCCTCCATGAAATGGAGCTTTCCAGGGACGATGAGGCAGTGGGGTGGTGGGCCAAGGTCCATGTCCTTCAGGACCGATATGGGCCCATAGACAACTTTGCTATCTACCCTCCCCGCCCTCAGGACCGCTACCACCATGGTGGAGGGTCCGATCAGGTCCCCCCCCGCCTTCCCGGCCATCATCAAGAGCACCTTGCATCCTTCTGGAGCGGTCATATATCTGCCTAGATGCGCCTGGATGTCAAGGAGGACCAGTGTGTGGAAGCCCTGTTCCAGGTTCTCGGTGATGACCTCAAGGGGTGAGGTAGGGAGGTAATCCCCTTCAGGATAGGGTAAAGTGGTGGTCCTGCCGAACTTGTAATGCTGCAGACCGGCGAGACCAGCGGCGGCAACATAGATGGAAGCAGAGTTGATGATGTCAACGGTATGATCCGCCTTCAATGCCCGTAACCTTAGGTCCTGATGTGTCGTAGCGGTCAGAGGGTCTCCCGCCGTGAGGAAGCAGACATCGGTACCGCTCTCGAGCGTCGAGAGGATAAGGTCCTGCTCCTCTACCTCTTCCCTTGATAGGACCGTAATCTCCTTCCCTACGATGGCTGAAAGCCTCTTTAGGGAGCCTTCGGATAGGACCGATGTGAAAAGCTCGGCAAAGATGACACCCGGCTCTTTCATTCGCTCTATGCCTGATAGAGAGACCCCCTTCTCGTCGGAGATGCCGAGTCCTATGAGGGTCAGTCGGGTCATGTTGGACATAAGGGGATACCAATAAAAAAAACCTCATATTACGTTCAGCTCGGTGAGCTTTTCCGGTAAATAGGTGTCGGTCACATAATCCAGACCGTACTTTGCCAGGGCTTGCTGCTCGGATTTCTTACCTAGCTTCAACTGGAGCTTGATCTCCTCCACCCATCTTTCCGAGGCGAACCTGGGGTCCGTCAGCTCCGCTTTTAGGGCTGCGACATCCTGGTCGGAGAGCTTGTCCGAGGGCAGCTCGTAGTTGACTATGTCCGACGGCGTTATCCCTAGGAACTGTGCTGCAGGGGTTGCCAGGTATTCGGATATATAGGCCGTCTTGATGGCACCGTAGGCAACCGAGGCGAATATCCTGAAAGACCAGGGATCACCATCCGTGAAGACGATGACAGGCAGCTTGGATTGGTTATGGAGCCTCTTTATGAACCTCCTCGTGGACCTTGCTGGCTGCCCCTTAAGGTGGACCAACACTGCCTTGTGGCTCTCATCGAAACCGTTCTCCACCAACCTATCGAACATACCACCGGTCTCTATTGCCAGTATGAACTTAGCGTTCACGGATCTGAACTTCAGCTTTTCCTCTTCGACATTGTAGGGGATCCCGTAACCAGAATCGCCGACGTCATCCTTGCAGTTGATCTTCTTGAGCTCCCCCTTCCTGTTGAGCTCCTCAATGGTGATATCGCCTATGACGCGGGCCCCATCCTCTTCAGGCCTGAGCTTGAAGTCCTCCCTCATGCACCTTGTGATTATCTCGAGGTCCTCAGCGAGTTTGTTCGATTCGTCCTGGGTCGGGAACTTAGCCCTCTTCCACCCCTCGGAGATGTAGTACATTTCCCTCAAGGTCGATGATTTCCCGTCCTTGATCATGGAATCAATGAACTCGACAGTATAGAGACTTCTCAAGATGTTCGTGGCCCCCCCCAGTTCCTTAGCCGAACGGGTCACCACGTCCTCACCATAGGTCCAGACCTTGTGCTCGTCAGAGAGGACGATGTTGTTCTTTGTCCTAGATGAGACCTCGAGCTCGGGGACCTTCTCCTTCCTGAGCTGGTCGTAGATGACCGATGCTATGTCCCTCAATCTCTCTCCTGCGACCTTGGACCCTTTGAAAACCTTCGCTTTCATCACACCACCTCTAAGCAGGGTCGGCCCCTATTACCTCTCCAGGGAGCTTGGAGTAGAAGACCTCCACATCCTCGTAGTCGTCCTTGTCCAACCCGATCAGCGTGAACCCGAGATGCTGGGTCTTCGCTGGGAGTACTGGCCCCACATCCCATTCTATGAACCCGTTCCTCATCTTGTAGGTCTCGGGATAGACGCCCTGGACCAATGCCTGTGGGACCTTGACCATCAATTTGAACACCCTCTCCTTTTCAGTGTAGTTCTGGAACTTGATGGTCACCTCTGTCATCTTCTGCTTTGCCTCGCCCTCTCCCATCTCTCTATAGACCACCCCGCTGTCGATCACATGAACGTTCATGATCTTTGTAATGACCCCATCAAGGGCCAGAAGAGGTTGTTTGGTGATCTCAGCGCTCTTTTTTGCGATCTCCGGGAGGATGTCCCTGATTATCTCGTACTTCTCGGAGACCTTCTTGATCTTGGTCCTTTTGTTTATATGGGATTTGATCCTCCTGCCGCATTCCATGAGGGCTCTTGACACTTCCTCCTCGATCTCCTCCACCTCGGCCACAGCCTCCTTGGACTCCGAAGTGAACGGGATGTGGGTGGATGCGATGTGGACCAGTATCACGGCGGGGCCTATAGGGATGCCCTTGCCCCCTCTCTGCTCAAGGCCGTATGGCCTCCAGTTTATCTCCTCTATTGCGTTGGTAATGGCACATCCACCCTGCTGGTATAGTAAGGGAACCCTGTTACCGAACCGAAGGATCTTCACCGGTTCCTGAGTGGGGAGTTCGCCACCATAAACTATCCCAGCCTCGACTTGGAACGGCGTCCCCCTGAAGACCCTTGGATCCCTAGTAACGGTAAAGGCGAACTTGGAATCTATCTCCTTCCTTAGCCCCTTACGGATAAGCGTGTCCCCGATAGGTGATAGACAGTCCGTGGGAGGAGCCATGAAGTTGATGTCCTGAACCGCATTGTAGAGGGCGGTCATCTGGTCAAGGTTCATCCTATGAGGGTTCATATCCTCATTGAGCCCAGCCTTTACCAGGATCTCCCTGGCCCCTCTAGGTGATACCCTGGAGAACTCATTGGTCAGGAACGATGAGAGCTTTCTGGCCTCCGTATATTCCGCCATGGTCTTTAAAACACCCAGTTCGATGCCGTGCGGATGGGGTCTACATTCCACAGGTTGGGCGGGTAGGGTGTCGACGGCCCTATGGAATATTGTGACCTCGCCGTCCGGTTCCTTGAAGGTTATCTCAACGTGGGGATTGACTATGGCGGTCGCCTTGAGGTATTCCTTGACGCTCTGCTTCTTGTTCTTCTGGTACTTTGCCAGGAACTCGACCGAAACCTCCGTCCCATGTATTTGGTCCCAAAGGACGGTCTCCTCGGATACGACCTGGGGCCTGTTGGTCTTGGTGTTGATTATGACATCCAACTTGTGGGCGGGGAACTCCTCCCCGATCCTTGAAACTATTGTCGCTGGTTGGCCAGTCGTAAGCTGTCCATAGAGTACCACTGCCGAGATACCTATCCCCTGCTGTCCTCTGGCCTGCTTGATGGCATGGAACCTTGAACCATAGAGCAACCTTCCGAAGACGTTCGGGATCTGCTTCCTCACTATACCAGGACCATTGTCCCTGACCGTCATCCTGATCCTATCGTCACCGTTCGCCGATCTGAGGTCTATAGATATGGTAGGGAGGATGCCTGCCTCCTCGCAAGCATCAAGGGAATTGTCGACCGCTTCCTTGACGGCGACGATCACTGCTTTGGAAGGATTGTCGAAACCGAGTATCTGTCTGTTCTTGGCGAAGAAGTCCGAGATGGATATCTCCTTCTGGCTATCCGCCATCTTCTGGGCATAGGGTACCTGCAAGGCCCCACCTCCGGTCTGGCTGGGCTAACCCATTTGCTCATTCGATTTAAAGAGAAGGGTGGGGGTAGGTGAAAGAAAGCTAGTACAGGCCCATCTCACCTCATCTTCCTGAAGTAGAGGACCAGAACGATTATCGCTATCAGGATCGGGAACAGAGTGATGAAGAGGCCCAGAGAGGTCGCGCTAAGGACCTCTGCCCATGTCGGGTCATCCTGCAGGAAGAGGAACTGGACAGCAAGTATGACGAAGTTACCTAAAGCATCAGCGATACCGATGCAGGCGAATATCAGGAAGAGCACGTTCATAAGACGGCTCATATCCTCGGAGGTCTCCCTCTGACGGGTGTCTATGAAGGTCCTCAGGACGTCTATGGTCGATGAGAGAATATCCCTGGACCGTGACAGCTCCTGTAAGAGTCCGGTGAGCCCTATCTGTTCAGCCTCGATCTCCTTTAGTGTGAGGTCCCCTATGGACGATGAACCTGGGCTGAAGCCAGTATCCTCATTCTCGAGCAGGATTGACCTCGCAATGTCCTGTACCTTCCCGGACATGAAGTTCAACCGTGATGACATCCTCATTATCTGGTGCTCGACCTCCGAGACGTTCGAGAACCGGATGGACGCATTTGTAAGGAGCTCCTTTTCTGTCTTGTAGGTCTCCCTCTCCAGGAATGTTTTCTTTTTTACATCGGTATCGTCCTTGGGAACATACAATTTCATCTGTTCGTTGATCCTGTTCTGAAGGGAGAATATCTGGTCGTTCTGGGTCTTCCCGTTCAGATAGATGGCCTTGACCTCGGTCTCCTTCATCTCCAGGAACTGGGACTGGGCAAGGAAAAGCTCAGTGAGCCTCGACCTCACTGCCAATATGTTGATGAGGTAGTTCTGCCTCATCTGATAGAGCCTCTTCTCCGGTGGGCCCTCCTGACCGTATGGGGTCGGATTGGAAACAGAAATTGGCATCTCAGAATAGGCCCCGCTGGTCCGAAGGTCGGAAAGGTTCACCTCAATAACCATATCTCGCAATAGACCATGTTCGTACCCGGTAGGAGGTGGTGCCAGGACGTAAAGCGTTGTCCCCACCTTACTATGCCTGAGGTTGTTAACGATTATCTCCCCTCGGCGGTTGAGTATCCTGTTGAAATAGGCGATATTGGTCTGGAGCACTTCCTGCTCTTCCTCTATCTTATCCTTGTAAAGGAACGAAACGTCGGAGAAGGTCTTAAGCCAGACCCTTTCCTTGCTCCCGCAAGTGAAGAGGGTGTAGTTGTATGTCCTGACACCACCGGTCAGAACCTTCAGCCTTTCGGACAGTTTGCGTCTAAGGACCATAAGCTCGTCGTACCTGTACTTCAACATCTCTGGGGAGACCTCGGACACATCCTTGCCAGTTGATTGTGCGCCCCGGTTGGATTCGATTATGCACCAATCACCCTTGAAGGATATATCCAATTTATTGCCCTCAAAGGAGGTTAGTTCAGAAACTATCGCTCTTTGGACCTCTGCCTCCCTTCCCTTGGGAAGCCGGAACAAGAGCATGGAATAGACCTTAGGGTCATAGAGCGGGAACGTCCTCAATTGGCACGACCTCCGTTCCGGTAATGTCTCTCATTCTGTTCCTGTCCTTTCGGAGTATCCCCATAGGATTACTTAAAATGCTTGTTTAAAATATCAAAGAACGAAAAATGCCTTCCGATCATGGGACCGCGCAGCACATCTCGAGCTCTATGGTCCCGAACCCTTTCGACCTTATCCAGCGAAGGGTCCCTTTCGATGGTTGGACTATCCCGTCGAAACCATGTTCCAGGACATCTATCTCAAGAGATGGGTCCCCCTTCTGTCTCATGCAACCAAGGTAGAGCCTCCCTCTCAATCTCTCCCTCATTTCAATTGCGGTCCTCAGAACGAGGGACCTCGGGGCCGGGTATGCCTTGCCCATAGGGGTTCCCTTCGTTGGTATGAAGGAGATGAGGACCGCAGCTTCCGGGGAAAAAGGCTCGATGAGGTCGATAGCTCTCACCTCCAGCTCCTGGACAGAGGGTCTCAAACCTGCAAGGATGTGAGGGACCACCTTTATACCCCTATCAACAAGAAGACGGTAGGTCCTTTCGTAATCCTTAGGCCCAGCATCCAGGTGGAATAAGCCCTTGACCACCTCTCTGTCTGCCACAATATCGAGAGAGACCATATCTGGTGATGTACTGGCTATCCTGTCCGCACCCTCCTTGTCAAGGAGGCCCGTATGGAAGTTCAGAACGAGAGAGGTATTCTCCTTCAATCTCCCGGCCTCTTGCAGGGTATGATCACTGAAGATCACCGAACCCTTATCGTCGCATCCGCCAGATATGAGGAGCCCGGTCCCACCCTTTTTCCATAGTTCCATACCGAGCTCGAACAAGGAACCCTTGTTCGAGACATCGGCCATTCCGGCAAGGAAGCGGCCATAGCAGTGATCGCACATAAGGGAACATGAGCCTCCTGTTACGGAGACGGAAGGGAACCTCCAACCAGGTCTAAAGACGCTTATGGACCTGCCTCCATGAGAACTGGTTGAAGTAGGAGGAATTGCTTGCAGCTCCGGCACGGACAGGACTATCTAACCTGAAAGGTTTAAATCTTCTCATGCCGATGGTTGTCCGGCGTATGGCCTAAGAGGTATTCCGAATGACATCAGGTACAGAACCAGAAGCGGTGGTTAGCCATAGTAAGAGATACACCATCGTTCTAGTGCTCATCATACTCCTATCTGCATCCTTTTCGATGGTACTCCCGGGAGAGGCCCCTGTGGGCAAGGTGAGAGGTGCCTTGACACAGGTCCAACCGATAGTGATAGAGGGCAATAGCGGCTTCGCCTCACACCCTCGGGTGACCGGTGGAGGGACAATAAGCAATCCTTACCTGATCACGAACTATTTGATAGACTGCAGTTCCTCGACAAGGGCGGCGATAGCAATTAGGAACACGACCGCGTTCTTCCTTGTGAAGAACGTCACTATCTATGCATCGAGCTCATCGCCAGCCATCCTTACAAGGGCATTGTACTTCAACAACAATTATCAGGCTATGAACGGTCGTTTTGAGAACGTTACGGTCATCGGAGGCGGAACGCAGGTCCAATTGGACCGCCCTATCCGTTTGGTGTTCGTCCAGTGCAATTTTACCAATCCTTCAGGAACAGGGTATGGGATAAGGCTCTATGGCGGTTATGACAATACATTCGATCGGAACGTTTTCAATCTTCCGAACCAAGATATTTTTGCGGAATATTATTCATATTTCTTCTTTTTTAAAAGGAACACAGGTACCTTCAGGGACCTGGCCCATGATTATTTCAGATATTCAGATATCTCGAACAACACCATTCGAACAAGGAGCTGGAAGCTCTACTCGGGTTATTCCTCGGATTTCCAGGGGAATACCATCAGTTCCTCAAGTTCAGCAAACGACCTTCTGAACTTCTTTGATTCAAACAGGATAAAGATAGCCAACAATACAATTCAGGGAGGGAAGTACGGTATTTACATCGCACACCCCAATACCTATGGCCCTGTGGCCAACTATTACTATCAAGGCGGATCGTTCAATATAGAGTTCAATAGGATCGATGGATCGTCCATGGGTTTGTACATTGCATGGTTGACCAATTATGCACTTATGAGCTACATGACCATGCACCATAATAGGATCACCAATTGCACATCCTATAGTTTCTACAACTATTGGTCCGGCGCTACGACCAACAGGATCTTCAGGAACCTTTTCGAGTTCAACAGAGGTACAGGGACATCATACACGATCGGGACCTCACAGGCCTTCGATGGCTATGGCGGCAACTCATGGTCCTATCAGGGAGTGGGCAATTTCTGGTTGGATAAGACAGGTCCCGATGACAATTCCGATGGGTTCGTAGATGACCAGTCCTATCCGATTACGACCTGGGCGGGCTCCAGCAAGGACCCAGCACCTGTTACGAACAGTTTTTTCGATTTCGAAAGGCCTATGGTGGGTCTCATAGAGCCAACGGATAGGGTGATAGATGCGGGATATGTCAATGTGTCCTGGACGTCCCATGATAATCTGAGCGGGATGGAAACAGTCCAGATAAAGCTCGATGATGGGCTTTGGACCAACAGGAGCTATGAGGGGGCTTTCGGGCTCAAACTGACCACCGGGTCCCATAGGTTATACCTTAGGGCCGTTGACAGAGCTAGACTCCGGACCACGAAAGAGGTTAGCTTGTTCGTCACAAGTGCGAGATCACCGGTGAGGGTGACGACCCCTAAGGATGATGGTTATTATGATAGAAGCGACCTCACTGTCAATTGGTCGTTGTCGGAAGGTTTCGTTCCCGTATCATTGTTCTCCAAGCTCGATTCCAGTCCGTTGGAACAGAGGGAACCCTCACAAACCTTCGACCTGACCCTGAGCGAAGGCTACCATGACCTGTCCCTGAACTTTCAGGATGCCTATGGAAATGTTTTCATTGAGACCGTCAACTTTGCCATTGATAAGACCTCCCCAGTTCTCGACCTGCTTTATCCTTCCAACGGGGTGGTGATAGCCAATCCGGTCGTTTATTTCAAATGGCATACCTCTGACCTGACAGGTATCAACAGGACAGAAGTGCGCTTGGACGATAGCGATTGGAACACGACCGATAAGGACCTTTATTCTATAAGGGTCGGCGATGGCTATCACAGGTTCAAGGTCAGGGTCACCGATAAAGCTGGAAATTCAAGGGAGAAGGAGATGAGCTTCTGGGTCAAGGCCAATACCTCTTTGCATATCACCTCCCCTCTACTGGAAGGCCCCACCTCCGAAACGACCCATAAGGTAGAATGGGAGTACCTTTCGGACTTCGTCATCGGATCCCTGACTGTGGCAGTTGATAACGAACTTGCGACCGTTCTATCACCGGGTGCAACTGACCATGATATTTCTTTGACAAAGGATGGAATCCATTATGTGACGATCAGGGCCCTTGACCCTGTCAAGAACGAGATATCCGATAGGATCAGTATCGTATTGGATAGGACCCCACCAGATGTGGGTTTCCTCAGTCATGAGGATGGGTCGTTCATCAATACCGATGTCGTTGACCTTGAATGGAACGCACTTGAGACCTATGGATTGGAGAGCTATTCCCTCTCTCTCGATGGTATCGTGCTCGCATCGGGGATTCAGGAAAGGACACGAACGGTCAGATTGGGGGCAGGGGTCCACGATATAGGATTGGAGGCCTATGACCAGGCCGGTAACGTTGGAAGGGCGAACATAACCCTCACGGTCGACCTTGAACCCCCTGTCGTCGATCTTATCCTACCCGAGGGGAACCTTATCAAAGAACGCTATCATACCCTTCGCTGGACAATAGAGGATGATCATGGGGTATCGGGGTCATCCTGCTCCCTTGATGGCGAGGACCTAGTGGATTTGGGAGAGGCCATGTACAGGGACCTGGTATTCGATGAGGAGGGTCCTCACAGATTCACCCTGATCTGTGTGGATGTGGCGGGGAACAACCAGACCATAGTTGCGGACCTGATGGTTGACCTGAACGGCCCGACGGCCTCCTTCCTTAACCCCCCGAGCGGCCATCTTAAGGAATGGAAGGGGATCGTCCAATGGAGCGCATCCGACAGCATTGGGATGAAGACCATTATTTTAAGCTTAGATGGGACCGATATCCCTCTCTCGGCCAATGCGACCTTCTACATGCTCGAGCTTACCGATGGGCCTCATCAGATCAATCTTTCGGTCATAGATCTAGCGGGCAGGACCTTGTTCAGGACGATCACATTCACTCTTGATAGGGTCCCCCCAAAGGTCGTCAAAGCCCTTGAGAATGCGGTCGTCAAGGAGCATAGGGCGAAGATAACATGGGTCCTTGAAGAGTCACAGGAAGGAATGACCGCCGTAGTGCTGGTGGACAATGAGACATACCCAAAGGCCCCAGACCTCACGGCCGGGGAGATGGAGGTTGGGCCGCTCGGACCCGGTCTTCATACAGTCGAACTGGTCCTTACAGACGTTGCAGGGAACCAAGTTGTCCTTTCATGGGTAGTGTCAATATCGGACAAAGGGAAGGACGATGATAGGGTGGAGAACGAGATATGGCCTTTCATTATAGGTGCCATACTATTACTTGCAGTGATCGTCGTTGTCGTTCTTCTATTTGTGTTCAAACGCAGGAAAGCCCCTGCTGAGGTGCATAGGCCCATCTCCGCACCTAAGAGACCAGAGAGGATCAAGGTCGGTGGAGCTGCCGTGAGACAGGCCCCGACCCAGGTCCCAGAGGCCGGACCGAAGGGCAAGGGGCATGTCCTTGATGAGGGATTAGGTCCGTCATATTACAGGCCCGAGAAGGCCTCCAAGAGGAAGGGGGACAAGAAGAGGTCAGGGACTGATGGACCGAGCCCGGTGGAAGATGTAAATATTGTTGGCACTTTCCCGACCAATGTATTGCAAGGAACAGGCTTTGGAGCGGCACACGAAGCTCCTCCACCCCCGATGACGGAAGAGCCGGAACAAAGGACCTTCGAACCACCCCCGGCCTCGGAGTCCGATGATATTGAGGCATGGGGTGGGGAGGGGGTGGAGGACCTCGAGGGACTTGAGGAACTTGAGGAGGTAGAGGAATGGGGGGATTGAAGGACCTCTCAAGGGAGGAGCAGCTGCAAAAGTTCGGCAGGTACGGCCTGCAGCCCTATGATTGGATAGAAGAGGGTAAACTGATGGCATCTGTCTATCCGACCGGTCCAGACTACCTTAGGTATCTACGGTTGAAGGAAGGGATCAGGTTCTGCATAGACCTGGCCGAGGACCCATGGCCCGCTGATTGGCCGGACAGGTCCAAGGTGAATTACCTTCATATCCCTATACTGGATATGGGGATCCCGACCAAGGAACAGGTCCGTCAGGTCATAAGGGCCATAGATGATTTCGGAGGACCGGTCATGCTCCACTGTGCTGCCGGTCTTGGTCGAACGGGGACGATGATAGCGCTATACCTTGCGGAGAAGGGCCACACTGGTGAGTCGGCCATCGGGATAGTGAGGACAAAGAGACCCGGTTCGGTCCAAACCTCTCAACAGGAGAGGATAGTGATGGAATGGGCGGGGAACCGGAGGTGGAGAGAACGGATGCAGTGATCCTGGCCGGGGGTTTCGCCAAGAGGATGTGGCCTCTGACGAAGGAAAGGCCCAAACAGTTGCTCCCCATCGCCGGCAGACCTATGCTATCCTACACCCTGGACAGGCTCGTCCGGACCAATGGCATCGGGCGGATGTACATATCGACAAACGAAGCGTTCTCCGATCAGTTCAGGACCTTCCTGGAAGCATACCCAAAGGGAAGGATCGATCTTGTCATAGAACCGTCCACATCGGAGGAGCAGAAGCTAGGTGCCATAGGAGGATTGGACCATCTGATAAAGGAAAAGGGGCTCAAGGAAGATACCATGATAGTGGGCGGGGACAACCTCTTCGAGTTCCATTTCTCGGAACCTTTCAAAGCGTTCATGGAAAGTGGTCTGGACCTTGTCGCGGTCCATGATGTTGGTAATAAGGAGCGGGCAAGGCTTTATGGTATTGTGAAGATGAACGATGACGGGACAATCCTGGAGTTCCTAGAGAAACCGAAGGACCCACCTACCACTCTGGCAGCCACGGCCCTATATATCTTCAGGTCCGATACGATGGGGCTCGTGACCAGATATCTGGAGGAGGGTGGGAAGAGGGATGCCCTGGGACATTTCATAGGATACTTGATAGGAAAGAGGAAGGTTTTGGCCTGGAAGGGACCTGGGAAGTGGTTCGATATAGGCTCTCTCGAGGTCTATAGTGAGGCCAATGAATATTTCTCCGAACATTTGGCCTGATCATCGCTTCTTAGTAGGACCGTTCAGACCTCCTCTATCCCCCTCCTCGTTCCTGTATATAATGCGGTGGACATCCTAAAGTCGCTCCTTGCGAGCTTTTCAAGGATGCCTAGTGCCTCTTCCTTCCCCAACATCCCGGTCCTTACCCCTGCAAGAATAATGCCCAGGAGCCCGATTACCTTTCTTCCCCGTATAATAGCTGCCCTCCTGGCCAGGAGGTCGTCGAGCACAAGGATATCATCTTTAGGAAGTGTTAGCATCGACATCTCCCCAAGACCGAGCTCAGGTCTGAGGTCCATCCCAGGGGTCTGAAGTTTTTCATGGACTTTGATCCAATCGTTTATGGCCTTCAAGAACACCTCTACCTCGGGCCCCTCTCCTGCCAATACCTCGTCCCTGACCTCTTTTGTGATGTGGACCCCGCCAATTACCTTCCTTATGAGCTCAAGCTCTCCAATGGAGAGCAGAGCGATTAAAGTGGATGAATCGACGAAGGTACGCAGACCGGTCACCTTCTTTCCTTGACGAGTACATCCTTGACAAATTCGGAATCCTTTTCGACATCTTCGATGGTGTAGCGGAATATATCCACCCCCATTCTTGAGAGCTCGAGGGCCATCTTTTGTACGCTAACGCCTGCGAGATGCGCTGCACCCGACAATGACACCTCCCCCTCCAGATACCTTTTTGCACCCAAAGACAACTTTATCTTCACCATACCCTCGTGTAGGGCTGCCCTTGCTGCCTCCGACCTTGACGTCCTGAGTATGTTCGAAAGCTCGTCTAGCTCATTCAGCTCGCTCTCCGGGAGCCTGACCTGGATGTTGTTCATATAGTATCATTACATTGTAATGGTTTGTAATTATATATTCCTTTCTCTTATGCACGATAAATATAACGGTGGTTTCAAATCCCGGAAGGTGATTTCATGCTCCGAGTGCGTTCATGGACCTTAAGGACATAGCATACCGTGCCGGGCTCATCTTCGCGGCATTCCTTCTTGCAGGTATCTTCGCTCAGCAGCTAGTCCAGATATCATCTAATGCCGATGATGAAGAGGTCCGGGGTTCTGTAAGGGCGCTGAAGGAGGCAGTTAAAATGCTCCTATCATCGTCCGAGGGCTCCAGTTTGGTCGTCTCGTTCGGCGTTGAAGGTGAGGATGTCGACAATGCGCTCCTCCTCCCGGGGGGGTTCGATGGCGAGAGCTATTTCTTGGAGGCGCTCCCAGGACTTCTGGCCCTAAAATGGGTCGGAGGGAGGGAGATCGTCATGGAGGACCCCTCTCTTGTTCCATGCTGCCCCCCTGCTAATTCCGCTGCCATAAATTCCACCCAGTTGGATGTCATAAAGTATACCGCAAGAGGATTCAGGTCCGAGACACCATGTAGGCTCATTCTATCACGTCCGGTTGGGTCCCTGGGAGCCCTCTATGTTCATGTCCCGAAAAATGCCGCAAATTCTGCCTTTGGTGAACTCTCCCATCTTCTAGCCTCCTCTCCATCCCCCTACCCTGGCGGTCGTGATGAGGTTAGGGTACATGTTCCCTTCGGGGGCCTTGTCAAAGAACGGCTGCTCATAATCCACGGGGGTGGTGGCGAGGGACCCGATGGGGAGGCCTCATCGTTCCCCTTCGTTTTACCTGCAGAGACCAGTGTGGAGACCAATGGGAAGTATGAGCTCCCTCCTTGCTCGGATGTCCTCATATGCAGGGAAACGCTAATGCGGCCTGACGGGAACCTTACAGTCCTTACAAGACTGTCCTTCAATCCCCCTCGCGGATTGATATCCTGAGGAGCCACAGGTCGGATACGGTTCCCACTGATGCGAGGTCGTAGAACAGGGAAACGATGGAGCTCGGGCACTCCATTATGTATACCCCGCCATAAACGGACCACGACCCGACATTGGTCCCCAATAATCTAAGAGGCAAGGCAATGTTGAAACCGCCAACGATGCCCATGGTCAGGGAATCGGGTATCTCGACTCCGGGTGTGGCCATCTTCGATAATGGGACCGGGGTCTCGACCTGTGAGAAGACCAGCAGCTCCACGAAGCAGTCCTCCAGGATATGGACGGGGAAAGCGACATAGCTACCAGACCCGGACCCGGACAAGATGTCCGTCAATAAGGCTTTGATGTTGAGGTACAACCATTCAAGGAGGTCCGCTACAGCATCCCCTAGGGCGATGAAAGACAGTTCCAACCCGAACCCGCCGGACCCTGAAGCGTCTTCCACCTCGACATGTATGAACAGCCTGACATCGATGACGAGCTCCCTGATGACCGCAACGAGCCTTTCAATGAACAGATCTATGGCCCTCTCCACGAGATGGATCACCATCTCGAAGGAGAGAGGATAGAGGGAGGTCGCCTCATCGTACGCTTCCTTGAGGGAATCAAGGGCAATTGATAGAATGAGGGATGAGAGGGTAATGGTTAGGTCTCCACCATTGGAAGCCCCTGGAGTGCCATCCGTCCACCGAAGGACACCGAAACCGTCCTTATCCCTTGAGAGAGAACCGGACCTGACATCATCGGTCTTGATATCGTCCATCAGTTCACCGGAAGGTGACCTGAGAACGACCCGTAGCGCTCCGCTGGAGGGGACGGGTCCGAGCCATCTTATCATGTTCTCGCTGGTCAATCGCACCTCCTTGAAAATGGCCGGTCCACCTCTAATCTCCCAAGAACAAATGAAGCTTCCTCCTCCGTCCTGGAGCTCGACCGTGCATCCATGTAAGGGTATTAACCTAGGATCGTAGATCTCGACGGACGTGAGGTTCGGACCATAGAACCTGACCTCGTTGAGATGGGGTGCCAACTCATCGGGTCTCAGGTATCGGACCCTTAACCCAGCATCGATGACAGCCTGTATCCCTAGGATAGGTATAGGGACCATGATCTCGACCCCTAAGCTGCCCTTCAACGAGACCTCGAGTGACCTGTACTCCTTCAACGCCGGACAGGCGAACGAGAACCTGATGTCCCTTGGGGCCTTGAGGACCCCTTCGATGGAGACCATATGCGGCAAGCTCGACATGAAAGGGTCAAGAAGGACCCTGATGTACAATGGTCCCCTGTCATATGTCACGTTGCCAAGGAACAGAACATTTTCCCCCTCCCTTGTTATCAGGAAGGCACCCTTGAGCCCAACGGACGGGACCGAGAACACGACCCCAAGCATTGTACCGTTCTCTCCCATCAAGGCCTTCCTGTAGGACAGAAGATCGATCCTTGCACCTGCCAGGTCCATACCTAGTTCGATCCTATCGATACCGAGCAGATCAAGTGCTAGCGTGATGGTCCCTTCAATGCCGAGCTCAATCAGTTCGCTCAGGACATCCTTGACGACCTCCCTTAGAGACCTCGAAAGGTCAAGGGTCACATTGGACAGGACCTTTGCCATCTCGGCCATATCCAGGTCCTTGCCCGATAGGATGTCCCTGATGATCGGAGGGACCTCGTTTAGGGACCTTAAAGTATCACTGAGAAGGTTGGTCGAGCCATTGAGGAGTACGTCCAAAGCTTGGCCGACGACCTCACCTGTGATATCGGTCACCTTGTCAAGGAGAGTACCTGTTCCGGTATAGGTCCCCCCCTCCATCACCCAAGGGGATGAGATCTCGAAGTATAGTTCGAGGTCAACGGGCAGGACCATCTCCAGGATATGATCTCTCCTTTCGCGACCAGCTTCCATGAGCGAGAGAAGGTAATTGGCGGTAAAGCGGACCGAATAATCGGTCCTGTAAGGCGGTGCCTTGTTCTCGGGGTCGGTAGAACGGACCCCCTCCAGAGCTTCGACGGATGCGGTCCAATCATTTTCTCTGATGATATCAGCCTTAAGAGATATCCCCCCGATGGAAAGACCTTCGTTCCTGGGAAGGGCCATGGATGAATTGGCCCCCGCAGGTCCTAGGACCCTTCCCTTGAAGATGGAAAGACCTCCAAGGAAGTACTCTTCCAACGACCTTATGCTCCCGTTCAATAACCTCCCTATCCATCCTTCAAGTCTGTCTTGTGTCAATGACGTTACTGAAGGTCCCCTGGACCCAGGTCCTTTATCTGTTCCTGTAAGGGCCGCCCGGACAACACCTTGTTCCCTTCCATCGCCTCCTGTTCCAAGCTCCCTCGCCTTGACCGTGTCATAACTCTCCCGAACGGCCACTTTCAGTGCCTCAATGAGCGGCCCATAACCGGGGCCCTCCTCACTCATGGTCATCCCCAGCTCGAGCAACTTTCCATCATCATTCACTACCACCGAGATATCCTTCGTGGGTCCGAACGTTATCTGGTCGCTGTGCCAATAGATGATATCCCTTGCATCAGGAAGATAAGAGCAGGACCTGATCGAACCGTGGGATAGGAGGATAGGTAGGGCCTTCGAATACGCTCTGTCCTCCTGACCCCTTCTGTCTACAAGTCTATCATATTCTTGAAAGAGCAGGTCCGCAAGCCCTCTTCCCAAAGAGGACCTGTAAGCGATCCTCTCCCCTGACAGATCAAGTCGGGCCATGGAACCGAGCACTTCCTCCGATAGTATCTCCACCAAAGACCCTAAGGCATCCATGCTCAGGATGGCCGCAAGGGAGAAGGGCTGCTCTTCTTGATCCAGCGGGGGAAGGGTATCCATGGACCATCCGGTCCAAACATCGTTCCATAATCTACCGCCGTTCTCGGACAGGACAGTTAGCAGGGAGCCTATGCCATCTTCCACAGCCCTCCTACCGAGCTCCATGAGCTCGTCCTCGGTCACCCCATCCCCCTCGGATGATGTGAGGCCTATGAAGTCCATCAGCTCGAGCCTGGTTTCGTTGTCGTTCAGTATGTCGAAAGGTTCGAAAGTGGGTCTTAGGCCATTGACGGTAAAATCGAGGCTTATACTGTACTTGTCACACATGTAGCCCAGGAAAATGTCCGCCTGATCGAAGTACTCTGCCTTGGAATGCTGGGTCCCGTTGGCCGAGAGGTAGATGAGGTCCCTGTCATCCGGGGTCGATAAGTACACTTGTACCTCCCTTGAGAATGTGGGAAGGACCAGCACGGGATATCCGTCCAATGGTAGACCTTCCCATACCGTTCCCCCGGAAAATGTGGGGGCCATCATGAAACCTCCTTCCGGGATAGGAAGACCTCCATCCTCCAGGAGCCCCATGACGATCGAATCGAGCGCCCTATCGGACGAGACCAGGAGATCTTTCCCAAAGAGGGTCTTTGTCGCGGAGTTGAAACCCTCAACGGCCAGGTCCATTAGGGCAGAGAGCCCTCCGACGATCTCGAGCATTTCGTCCTCCCTACCAGTAAAGTTCAGCAACCGGAACACGAGCGTTTCGAGGGCAGCGGTCAGAAACGGCCTCACCATCCTTTCCAACGATGGCGCATTGGTGTCCGAGAAGAGGCCTTCCGAGAACAATGCAACAAGTGAGGGGTCCATGGGTGTTTCGGAAAGGGATATCAGAGAAAGGAGGTCCGGAACATCCCCTCCAGCTCCGGGCGCTTTGGAGAAAAGCCCTTCCGTCCTGTTCAGCAGACCCTTTACGGTGCATCCAAGATGCCCTCTTGCGAGCAGGCTTACCGAGAGATCGACGCAGGCAGCGACCTCCTCATCGGTGAGGATGGGACCTGGGACCTCTCCTGAAGGGGTAGCCCCATCCCTGCCATGTCCCAGCAGCGTCTTCGTCTGTGCAAGGGTCCCTAATGTATATGAGACGGTCCTTGAAAGCTCTCCAGTGCTCAACGAGTCAGCGAACCGGTCCCCTCTGCTCCGCAGCAGGTCAACAGGAGAAAGCCTTCCAGTGACGACCTCAATATGGTCCTTTAATATAAGACCCCCCCCAACGGTCGATGCTATGATATCCAGGGATATTGTGGTGTTCACCCCCAGTGATTCCGGTTTTGGGGAGTAGGACGAGGGACCGCCCTCTATGCTTTCCGTTATGTTGCCCCCGGGAGGTCCGGTCTCGGGGACCTCTCCTTCCATGTCCGCCATGATAGGCTTAGAGTCGACCATGACCCTCTGTGCCGACCACCTTACCAATGGGTCGGTCATGTTCAGGTCATAGAGCCTTTCCCTGAGCAGACCGCCCAGTTCCCTGCTCATCTCCGATTCCACCAGGCCGTGGAGCCTGAGCCCTCCGTTACCGAGCACCGATCCCTCAGCAGACCTCAAACAGGAACCATGTAGGTCAAGGATGGAAGGACGCAGGTCACGGATCAGTCTGTCCATCTCGGCCCTCGTCCTTGAGACCCTTTCAAGGTCTGCTGAACGTGCATCATGTTCCCTGTTCAATCCGTAGATATAAGCTGCGAACGCCCCAGTAAGTAGCAAGAGGAGGATGGCAAGGTAAGCGAAGGCCTCTCGCCCCCAACGGTCACGACAGATATCGCTCCTTCTCAGAACGCGACCCCCCTGTAGTATGCACCACCTCTGAAGAGCGGCAAGGCCACCGTCAAGACCTTCTCTTCATCGATCGATGCTTTTTGGACGACCACGGAACCATTGATATCGATGGTCTGTTCATCTGGATGTTCGATGAGAACGAGACAGCCTAGCCCGTCCGGGGTCCAAGCCAGCACCTCCACTAATGGGGAGTGCTTCTCTAACGTACAACCTTCTATCATAAGCGCATCGGTCCCGTTCCAGATAATACAAATGGGCAGTTCTTCATCAGTTAGCTGCTGAACGAAGGTCCCCCTTGCCTCATCCGTCCCATACATTCGAACGCAGGATAAAATGCATCCGGCCTGGAAGGTCCGCAGGTCGAAGAGGTCTTGGTCTTTCCTTTCATTCTGTCCGATTGAGATCGAGAAGGCTGTTATCAGAAGAGATGCCGAGACAAGGAGCATGAGGGAAAGATGGGTCTCCATCCCCCCACAACAAAGGACCCGCCTCATTCCCGCCCCTCCGTTCTGAAGACGGAAAGAGTGCCTGGCCTGATATCACCGTTCAGCAATATGAGAACGGTTACGGACCGGACCGGGGAGCAGGCTTCAAGACCCGTTGCGTTCCCAATATACCTTCCGTTCGCGAAGAGACAGCTGGTGGAGGCCCCCTCCGTCGATAGGACGGCGACCATATACCTATCTGTCCCTGTGCTTTCTCCATTCAAATGGGCTCCTTTCGTGGGGGGCATCAGGATACCATCGTGATCTGGATCGAACCCGCTCCAGAATAAGATGGCCCTCATATCCTCAGCAGTGACATCGTCAGGGTCACCCCGTCCATCCTTATCCACTGTGCTGGATAATAGCAATGCCAGTGATGCCGCAAGTATGATAGCGACCGCAAAGCCTATGAGGTCCGCCTGGGAGGATAGGGACCCAACGCACTCATTCCCCATCGTTC